>CAYYTU010000022.1:0-43572 GCA_964474655.1 uncultured Anaerolineales bacterium | reverse complement strand
TGTCAAGCTGGTCAAAATATTGAAAAATAGCCTGTCTCAGCGATCTCTGCGCCCTGCGCGGTGAAAAAAGCATAACCATCTGAACGGTTACCCCTGGCAAACGCTACTCCGAACCAGCCACTTGGAGCTCGCCCAGCGTCACGATGTTGTGCTCTGTGACAGCGCTGCCGGTCGCGGGTAGACGCTGGCCGGACCACGCCTCGTAGAACCCCACCGCCAGGTCATACGCGCCGCCTGGCGCATCCTCTGGGATGGACAAGGTGATGCGATCGACGACCAGCTCGCCCTCCGTCCACGAGGACGTAGGGTAGAAGCCGTGGCAGGGTTCACTGTCGTCCTGGGCCCAGAGCGGGCTCTTCGTGGCCGGATTCTCCGGCCCCAGCAGATGGACGAAGGCTGTGTAACGCTGGTCGATCTCCCGCTGCGCCCGATAGTAGAGCGTGAGAGTGAATTCCTCACCTGCTGCGGGACGCGCTGCGTGGCGGTCGTAGCCCAGCAGCTGCATACCGGCTTCCCATGTGGCCACGATCGTATGCGTCGGCGCGATCTGCGCTTCGGCCCCGGGGGGGATTCGATAGGCGATGAAGTACGGCCGGCCTTGATGCCAGCCGCCCCTGTCGGTCACTTCACCGGCGGGTAAGTAGCGCTCCAGGAGATTCAGGCTCTCTTCTCCTCCCTGAGGCGCGATGATGTAGGTCGTGCTCGTCTCTGTCCGCTCCGGCATCACCAGGCAGACCCGACCATTGTAGCCCTCTATCCCTTCCCGCAGCCCGGCGTGGAAGCGGATCACGGGATGGCTCGGCACTTCCGGAGAGATGTAGATTTGCTCATCGGGCGGCAAAGCGCTAGCGTAATCCCCGATGGCCGCGCGGCCCACCTCGAAGTGGGAGAACAGGTCTGGGTTCGAGCCCCAGCGAATAAAATAATCGCGGTAGGTAGCCCAACCACCGTAGGTGAAGACCGCGAGCAGAATAAGCGCCCAAATCGTCCGAAACACTCGCTTCCACGAACGCTTCGGACCCCAGCGACGAATCGCCTGCCACGGGGCCACCGCCGCCACGGCGATCAGCATTGCCACCGCCGGCAGCGCGCCGATGGCTCGCTTCGCCTCCGAACCGCCGCCGGCCAGCATCGCCGGGACGGTCATCACGAGCAACCAGGCCAAGAGCATCAGATAGACGGGCCGCCTGATGCGCACGACGCTCAAGCCAATGCCCAGTAGGAAAAGTGCCGAAAAGAGCGGATTCAGCGACGGACGCCCCGGCAGCGTGCGATAGGGCGCGTAGTCGCTGCCGACGACGAAGGAAAGCCCCGCGGCTTTGACCTGCTTCCAGACAGACCGGGCTTTGCTCGCCAGATCGCCCCCATCATCGGCGACCAACACTTCCTCGATGCGACGGGAGAAGGCATCGGGATGGCGGGCAAAGTAAACGCCTAGCGGGGCGAAGACCAGAAGCGCGACGGCGGCCACGAGCAAGATATGCGTCCAATCGCGCCGGGTGATCGTCCCGCGCCGCCAGGCGAAAGCAGCGAAGCCGATGATCACCAGCACCGGCAGCAGCCGGGCCGCCTGATACGTGTACCCGCTCGCTCCCAGCACCCCGCCGCACGCCACGAAGAGCCAGCGCCGCCCCTCGCGCAAACCTCGCCAGAGGAAATAGATCGTCAGCGCGGCGAAGAGCGGCACCAGGATAGCCCGCACGCCGTAGCGGCTCCAGTTGACGTGCCAGTAGGAGACGGCCAACATCAGCGCCGCCAGCAGCCCGCCCCAGCGTCGCAGCGGGTCTTCCTCTTCGGAGAACATCGTCTCGGCCGCCAGATAGACCGCCGGCACAGTGACAACGCCCACCAGCGCGGCAGCCAGGTGAATGCCCAGCGTCGAAGGCCCGACCAGCAAGAAGCAGAACGCCACGAGATAGCTGAAGAGCGGTTCGACCCGGTGCTGCCCGACGTAGTAGTAGAAGAAGATCCGGTGCTCGCCACGGAGGATGCGCAGGGCGTCGATCCCGTAGAACGCCGGATCGTAGCGATCGCCCGGGGGAAGGCTTTCGATGCGATGGAGACGGAAGAACGCCCCCAGCAGCGTGATCGCGATCAACAGGATCAGCTTCAGGCGCCGGTTCGCGCTGACGCTTCCGGGGTTATTATCCATCGACCACCTTCACGCTTCCCAGCGAGACGGCCTCGTTTTGGACCGCCACATCGGCCTCCGTCACCGGCAAGCGCTCGCCGGTCCACACGTAGTAGAACCCGGTCGTCAGCTCGTACTCGCCCGCCGGCGCATCGTCCGGGATGGTCAGCTTGAACCGATCCACAATAACCTCATCCTTGTGCCACGAGGTGGTGGGGTAGAAGCCAAGACACGGCTCGCTGTCGTTCTGGGCCCAGAGCGGGCTGTCGGTGTCCGAGTTCCGCGATCCCAGCAGATGGACGAACGCTGTGTAGCGCTGTTCCACCTGCTCCAGATCCTGGTAGTAAGCCGTCACCTTCACCATCTCCCCAGGCCGATAGGTCTCCTGATTAAGATCGTACCCCAGCAGCCGAATCCAGCTGTTCCACGTCGCCTCCACCTGGCGGGAGGGAGATAGCTGCGCCTCGCTCCCCACCGGGATCCGATAAGCGTGGAAATACGGTGTACCCTGATGCCAGCTGCCCTTATGCACCACCTCGCCCGCAGGGAAGTAGTCCGCGAGCCGATCCAGGCTTTGCTCGTCTTTCTTCGGCACCACGATATAGGTCGTATCGACCGACGTGCGCCGGGGCACCACCACGCATTGGCGCCCGTTGTAGCCGCGGATATCCTCCCTCAGCCCGGATTGGAAGCGAATGGACGGGTGCGCCGGGAGTTCAGGGGAAAGGTAGACCTGCTCATCAGGGGGCAAATTTCTTACATATTGGCCGATGGCCGAGATTCCGAGCTCAAAGTGAGTATAGAGGTCAGGATTGGAGGCCCAGCGTATGAAATAGTCGCGGTAGGTCACCGCGCCACTGTAGACGAAGCCACCAGCGACGACCAGCCCCCAGCCGATCCGCAGCCAGCGTGCAGACGAATCGGTCATCCAGCGCCGGAGCATCTTCAAGGGCGCCAATGCTCCGACCGCGATTAGCATCGCCACCGCCGGCAGCGTCCCAATCGCGCGCTTGGCGGCCGGCCCCTGACCGGCCAGCATCGCCGGGACGATCATCACGACCAACGAGGCCAACAGAAAGGCGTAGGCGGGACGTCGCACGCGAGCCACACTGACGACAATCCCCAGGAAGAAGAGGGCCGAGAAGAAAAGGTTGAGCGAGGGACGTCCCGGAATGGTGCTGTAGGGCGTATGATCCCCGTCAATGTTGAAGCTCAGCAGAGCCTCGGTCGTCTGGTCGAGGATGGCTTCCAGCTTGCCCGGGGCGTCTTGCTCTTCCTGGGCCACGAAAGCGTGTTTGACCCGCAGCGTAAAGCTCCCGGGATGCCGCACGAAGTAGATCCCCAGCGGGGCGAAGACCAATAGCGCCATCAGCGCTACGATCAAGGCGTCTGACCAATCGCGCCGGGTGATCGTCCCACGTCGCCAGGCGACGGCGGCGAAGGCGAAGGCCACCAGGATCGGCAGTAACCGTGCGGCTTGGTAGGTGTACATACTCAGTCCCAGCGCGACGCCGCACAGGACGAAGGAGCCTCTATCATCCCGATGGAAGCCTCGCCACAGAAAGGTGAACGTCAACGCGGCAAAGGGCGGCACCAGGATCGCCCGCACGCCATAGCGGCTCCAGTTGAGGTGCCAGTAGGAGACGGCCATCATCAGTGCCGCCAGCAGCCCGCCCCAGCGCCTCAGTGCGCTCTCTTCGTCGGGCAGCCTGGCAAACAGCGCCTCCCCCGCCGCGTAAACGGCCGGCACCGTCGCCAGCCCCACCATCGCTGAGGCCAGATGAATGCCCAGCGTCGACGCGCCGACCACCAGAAAGGAGGCTGCGACGAGGTAGCTGAAGAGCGGCTCGCGGTTGGGTTGGAGCATAAGGGGCAGCGGTTCGCCGCGGAGAAGCTGCAGGGCGTCCACGCCATAATAGGCAGGGTCGTAGCCGTCGCCCGGAGGTAAGCTACCGAGACGATAGAGGCGGAAGAAAGCCGCCAGCAGCGTGATGATCAGCAGAAGAAACAGCTTAAGCCGGGCCAGGCGTCGATCTGGGTTCGAGGTCATAGGTAGCGGGGGAGCAATGCGGTTCCAGAAAGCATACTCACGGGCCGAGGTTGCACCGACACCATCAGCGCGGGCGACCGAAGTCAGCGATGAAGTAGTAGCCCCAGTCGGTCTTGGCGACGCCCATACCGATCTCGGAAAGCCAGGTGGTGAGAAGTGTGCGGCGATGCGGGTCGTTGGGAGGCACCTCATCCATCCAGATCTCCACCGCGCCGGCGGGCGTCTTGCGCTGGGCCCAACACTCGGCCCAGCTGGCGGGATCGTAGCCGGCGCGCAGGATGCGGGTCTTGATGTCGGAGCCATCGGAGCCGGTATGGCTGCCTCGACCGCGCTGGGCACAATCGTTGGCGTGGGCCTGGGCGGCCTGGGCCAGCGTCTCGTTGTAGGTCAGCGGCGGGAGGCCGTGCTGGGCCCGCACCTCGTTGATCAGGCGCACGGTCTCGCGCGGCCAGTCGGCCACGTCGGCTGGGGGCGACCCGGCAGCGACGGCTGCAGCTGTTGGAGCGGGAGTAGATGTGGCAGGCATCACCGTCGCTTCATCGGCGGTGGGCGCTGCTTTCGGTACAGGCGTCGGCACGGGTGTACGGGCCAGGCTCAGCGTCTCTAGCGGCAGCATCAGATCCTGTCTCACGCCGATGATGTCGGCATCGACCAGCCCATTGACCGATTGGAGCGTCGTCGGTTCCAGATCGTAGGCGCGGGCAATCTCGATCAGCGTCTCTCCCTCCTCCACCACGTGGACAGTCCAGAAGGGCGATGCGCCCTCCCAGCCGACCGACGGGGGGATAGTGAGCGAGTCACCTGCGAAGATATCGATCGAGCCCCCCATCTCGTTTTGCAGCTGGATGGCGGCCATCGGCACGTCGTACTGCCTGGCGAGCCCCAGCAGCGTCTCGCCGGGCTGAACGGTGTGGGTGATGAAGTTGGCCTCCTCGGTTGGCGGCAGATCCGTGGGCTTGAGGGTAGCCTCTGGGCTCGGCGTCGTCGGGCCAGAAGTAGCTTGTAGACCGGAGGCTGTAGGCGTGGAGGGAGAGGTGGGAGTAAAGCTCAGATGGGCGGTAGCGGCGGACGTTGTTGGCTCGTCCCCGCGTTTAGTTCCGCAGGAGACCAACAGGATAAAGAAGAGGCCAAAGACGAGGAAGCCCACACCGCGGGCAGTGCGTTTAATCATATAACCGGTATTGTAGCCAGGGGTGGAGGTGTGTCAAGCAGTCCCTCCCGGCGAGCTTAGACTCGCCGGGAGGCTCATAGATCACAAGCGCTGCTTGATCTCGCGCTCGTACTCTGGGAAGTAGCGGCTGATGACAGTCAGATCGAAGGAACGCAGGATCGACTCCTTCGGCTCCCGCTCCAGCAGGAAGCGGAAGGATTCTGTGACCAGCTCCTCCGGGCTGGCCTCGCCGCCGGCGAGCCGCTCATAATCCGATCGCTTGAGCGTCACTTTGTGATTCGTCTCGCTCTGTCCCTCTTTGACGGTGACTTGAAGATCGTAACTGTCGTTGCGTTCTGATTTTTCCACCGTGATATCTGCCATATATGCCCCCTCTCTCTAGGAATACCAATCGGTTATGCTATTGCGCAATTTTTACACAGCCTGGAATGCATCCAGCGTCAGTGTACCTGTAGTTACCTTTCGACGGCCACGTGCAGATTGAACGTCCCGCTTATCTCTTCTCCGCTACCCTCCTCGCCGAGGCAGACGCAGGTCAGGGAGATAGTAGTTTCGCCCTCTTTGAGCGTCTCAAAGCCCCATATTTCGCTGCCGGGAGCGCCGGGCATCGGTGTCGCTCCTGCGGCCGGCCACTTGCTTTGATGGGCCACCTGGCGCACGATAGCCTGATCGCCGATCGCCGGGCGCTGCCACCCGCAAGGGATCGAAGGCGTGGAGCCGACAGTCAAGGTCAGTGAGCTGTGGGCGACGATTGTTACTTCTTGATCGATCTGCTGCTCCTCCCGAAAGCTCTTCGGGCAATCCGGGCCCGTTATTGATATCTCCTGGGGTCTCGGCGTAGGAGTTGGTTCGGACGTATGTGTCGGAGCGGGCGTCGGCTTCGGTTCCATAGCGCCGGTACAAGCCACGCTCGCAAGCGCGACTATAAGAATAGACCCAATGAAGAACGTGCTTCTCTTATGCATTTCAAGCTCCCTCTTTGGGGACTGAACAACTGCCGAGAAGATTGGGCAAACGAAGCAGTTCCAAAGCACCCTAGACGCATTAACCGAGCGTATCAACCTTAGCTTCGTCTGCCTTGTTCGCATCTGAGCACACTCCGTGGCACTGAAGGCACTTTCACGGGCGATTCGCCTCGGAACCCCAGATTTAGAAGCAAAGCGGGTTTATTTTGCGTCCCAAACCCTCGACAATAGACTTCCAAAGCCTAGAATCGCTAAATTGCAGGAGTTAAGATACAGTATAAGTTGGACTGGCCTAGAAGTCAAAAAGCAGCTCGCGGGCTCCGTTTGGGAGGAGCACGACGATCTGCTTTTCGTCAGGCGCAGGGTGCAGGGATGGAGCTATAGCTACACTTTTATCTTCGTCCCCAGCACGTCCAGGAACTTCGCCAGCCACTCCGGATGGGCGGGCCAGGCCGGCGCGGTGACCAAGTTGCCATCGACGTGTGCCTCGTTGACCGCCACCTCTACGAACTTCGCGCCGGCGTTCACCACGTCCGGCCCGACGGCAGGATAGGCGGTGCATTCCTTGCCTTGCAGCACCCGAGCCGCCGCCAGCACTTGCGGCCCGTGACAGATCGCCGCAATGGGCTTATCGGCCTCGGCAAAGTGACGCACCATCTCCAGCACTCGCTTATCCAGCCGGATGTACTCCGGCGCTCGGCCACCGGGGATCACCAGCGCATCGTAGTCCTCGGCCGCCACCTCGTCGAACGTGGCGTTGAGCTGGAAGTTATGGCCGCGCTTTTCGCTGTACGTCTGGTCGCCCTCGAAGTCGTGGATCGCCGTGCGCACTACTTCCTCGGCCTCCTTCCCGGGGCAAACGGCATCCACATTATGGCCCACCATCTGCAGAGCCTGGAAGGGGACCATCACCTCGTAATCCTCCACGAAATCACCCACGAGCATCAAAATTCTTGCCATTCTGTCCTCCTTTGCCTGTCTCGTTCTTGCTTGCCGAAAGTTGCTAACCTGCGCCTGACGCTCTCGGCGATGTTTTCTATTACGTATTCTCTGTCTCGGCGATGGCGGCGCCCAGCACCTCCAGCGCGGCGTCGGCCTCCTGCTCGCCGATCACGAGCGGCGGCGAGAGCCGAATCGCCTTGTCGCCGCAGCGCAGCACGATCAGCCCGCGGTGGAAGCATCCCTCGGCCACGACCTGAGCCTGTTCGTCGCGCTGGAATTCAAGACCGATCATCAACCCCAGCCCCCGCACCTCGACCACGCTTTTATGATCCGCCTGCAACGCCTGCAGACGCTCCAGCAGATAATCGCCCATCACGCCGGCGTTCTCCATCAGCCCTTCTTCGATCAGGGCGATCGTCTCCAGGGCCGCGGCGCAGGAGACCGGGTTGCCGCCGAAGGTGGTCCCGTGGGCGCCCGATTCCCAGGTCATCAGATCCGCCCGTCCGATGAAAGCCCCGATCGGCATCCCGGAGGCGATACCCTTGGCTACGGTGATGATGTCCGGCACCACGTCGAAGTGTTCAAAGGCGAACATCTTGCCCGTGCGCCCCATCCCGCTCTGCACCTCATCCGCGATCAACAAAATGCCGTGGCGATCGCACAGCTCCCGGACGGCGCCCAGCCAATCCGGCGGCGGCACCACGTATCCGCCCTCGCCCTGGATCGGCTCGACGATGACGGCGGCCACATCCTCCGGCGGCGCGATGCGGGTGAATATCTCCCGCTCGATGTAGTCCACACAGTACAAATCACAATCGGGATACCGGAGATTGAAGTGGCAATTGAAACAATTCCCGTAGGGCACGTGGCTGACACCCGGCAGCAGCGGCCCGAACCCGCGACGGTACTTGGGCTTGCTGGCCGTCAGCGAGATGGTACCCAGCGTCCGCCCGTGAAAGCCGCCCATGAAGGCGATAAAGCGATGTCGCCCGGTATTATACCGCGCCAGCTTCAGCGCCCCTTCCACCGCCTCGGCCCCGGAGTTGGTCAGAAAGACCTGCCATGTTTCGGAGGCCGGCGCTATGCTGGTCAGCTTCTCCGCCAGCTCCGAGTAGCGCGGGGTGTAAAAATCCGATCCGCAGATGTGGATCAAGCGCTCGGCTTGCTCCTGGATCGCTTTGACGACGCGCGGATGGCAGTGCCCGGTGGAGCAGACGGCGATACCGGAGGCGAAGTCGAGGAAACGGTTTCCATCGACCCCGGTCACCACACAGCCCTGGGCGTGGCTAGCCACGAACGGATAGGCGCGGGAGAGCGCCGGTGCCGTGACGTGCTCGTCAGCCTCGATATGGATCTGAGCCTCCGGCCCCGGCAGATCGGTCGCGATCTGCGGGGCGCAGCGAGCGTCGTTGAGACGTCGATCCTTCGTCTTGGACATCGTTACCTCCAATTGGTAGACTCTATAGATTTTTGACCATCAAAACCAGTAATAGCCTTCCCTCACCCGCTCCTGCTGGATCTAGCGATCCAGCGGCTTAGCAAGACAAAATGCACCTGTTTTTGGCCTGGATCTGGCGTTCCAAGCCGAGCAAAGCGGAAACGACTTGGATGGGCCAATTACCGAACTTGACAATCAAAAATCATTAGCAACTAAACGGTCTATCGTTCGTAGACGACCTGACCGTCGAACACCGTCATCGTCACCGCCGTCTCAGCGATGTCACCCGGGGGGATAGCGAAGATGTCGCGATCCAGCACCACCAGATCGGCCAGCTTGCCGGGCGTGATGCTGCCCAGCTCGGCCTCGCGCCCGCTGACCAACGCCGGGCCCATCGTGAAGCCCCAGACCGCCTCGGACACGGTCAATCGCTGCCGCGGATACCAGCCGCCCTCGGGCGTGCCATCGCGCCGCTGGCGGGTGACGGCGGCGTGAAGGCCCCAGAACGGGTTGGGGCTGGCCACCGGCGCATCGGAGCCCAGCGCCAGCGTCACGCCAGCGTCCCACATATCGCGGAAGGGATAGGCGAAGCGAGCCCGCTCGCCGACCGAGGCCTCGGTCATCGGGATGTCATCGGTGGCGTGGATCGGCTGCACCGAGGCCACGATGTCCAGCTGGGCTAGCCGCTCCACGTCCGCGGGACGGAGGTTCTGGGCGTGCTCGATGCGATGGCGAGCGGCTGGCGGCGCCGTCTCAGCTTCTCGTTCGGCACGCAAGACGCGCTCGAAGACGCCGATCAGCTCGCGGTTGGCGCGGTCGCCGATAGCGTGGACGGCAACGGCCAGCCCGGCCCGATGGGCCTGATGGGCCTTCTCGCTGATGACGTCCATCGGCGTCAGCGGCATGCCACATTCGCCCGTATCCTCGTAAGGCTCCAGCATCCAGGCCGTGCGGGCGCCCTGCCCGCCGTCGGAGAAGAGCTTAAGGTGCCCCACCCGCAGGCGATCGCCGCCCATCCCGGAGCGCAGGCCCAGCGCGATGGCCTCGTCCAGCCGCTCGCCGGGGAGGTCCATCCAGAGTCGCAGCGTCAGATCGTCGGCGGCCTGGAGCCGCTGGCAGGCCCGGAAGGACGGCTGGCCGTCGGCGCCGCCCATAATGCGATGATCGTGAACGCCCGTCAGGCCCAGCGCGTGAAGCGCCGGAAGCGCCGCACGGAGCGCATCGACGGTCTCCTCCTCGGTTGGCGCGGGGATGACATCCCGCACCAGTCCGATGGCCAGCTCGCGCAGGATGCCCGTGGGTTCGCCGGCGGAGTCGCGGTCGATCACGCCCTGTTCTGGATTGGACGTCTGGGCCGTGATGCCCGCTTCTTCCAGCGCCCGCGAGTTCGCCACCGCCAGATGGAGATCGCTGCGCCAAAGAATGACGGGGGGATCGGACGCCGCGGCGTCCAGATCGCGGCGGGTGGGCATACGCTGTTCGGGCCAGCGAGTCTCGTTCCAGCCCTGGCCCTGTATCCAATCGCCCGGCGGTGTCTCCTTCGCCCGTTCGGCCAGCTGCTCCTTCAGACTGGCGAGCGACGGGGTGTCTGCCAGCGCCAGCTGCCGACGCCCCAGGGCCCAGTCGCGGAAGTGAAAGTGAGCGTCGGTCAGGCCGGGCAATACGCGCCGCCCCGCCAGATCGACCGAGCGGGTGTCGGCATCGGCGAACGCGCGGATTTCGGCATCATTGCCGACGGCAAGCAGACGGTTCGCCCGGATGGCGACGGCGGTAGCGGCTGGATAGTCAGGGTCCTGGGTGTGCAATTTGCCATTGTGGAGTATAAGATCGGCTTTCAAGCGCCTCCTCCTTCTATCGAACTGCTCTCGTAGCAAGGCGGCCTGGGAGCACCAGCGCAATTATCCCCTCGACTAGTACTCAACGAGATTTCACCGAAGTTGATCCCTCAATAGCCATCCTGAGCCGTTCGGCTGAGCTCACGCGAAGCCTGTCGAAGGATTGACGACTTGGCAAAAATCGCACTCTTCGACAGTCTCGTCAAAGTTTCTTTGTAGTCCTAGCGGCAGATCAACATTGGGAGCCTGCTCCTGCGGAGCACGTGGTTGACCGTGCTGCCGAGCACCACTTCAAGCACCGGGCTGGATCCGTAACCTCCCATCATAATCCAATCGAGGGCACGTTCTTGGACGAGGCTCGTAAGTGCGTCTGCAACTGGACCATCGGTCTCGACATACTCGGCCTGGACGCCGTGTTCCTCCAGGTACCGGCGAGCGTTGTCCAGCGTCTCTGGCGTGACGCCGTTCTCCATCACCGTCACTACCGTCAGGGCAAGGTCCCACCGACCGGCCAGGTAGGTGCCGACGAAGAGCGCTTCTTCGGCCCTGGCGCTGCCGTCGTAGGCCAGCAGCGCCGAATCAACGCGGTCTGGGCTTTCTGGCACGGCCAACATCGGGCGTGGGCAGTTGCGGATGATAGTTCGGAAGCCCGATCCTATCTTGCTCAACGGTTCGGGCGCTGGGGGGTAGGCCAGGCTCAGGACCACCAGATCGACCCAGCGTGCACGACCGCAGATCGCGTGAGGGATTTCTCCTACCTCAACCGTCAGCCGACCGGGCACGCCGGCCTCGGTACAGCGCCGATCGAACTCGACCTCGACAGCGCTGATGGTTTCGCTGGCGACCTCCTGTTCAGCGGGAATCACGTGAAGCCCATGGATCCGTCCGCCCTCGCGGCGGGCGACGATCAGGGCCTGATCCAGCGCCTGCCAGCCGAGCACCCCGCCGTCGATGGCCACCAGCACATCCACGAAGAGACGGTCGTCTGGTCGTTCTGCAAGACGTTCCTCGCGCCATTGGCCCGGCGGAGGGCCGCCTTCGAGTTCCTCAGGGGTAACCATCTCTCGCAGCCGTTCGCCGACCCGGGCGGCGATCCGCAGCCGTTGCGTGCTGAACCGCTCTGCCAAATCGTCGGCCGCTGCCTTTGGCCCCACGTCCCACCCTATGCCCTCTTCCATCTCGGCGCGATGCTCGGCGATCCAGAGATAGAGGTCGGTCTCCGTGCGCCTGGGAAAATCCCGCAGCAGGCCGCGCCGACGGATCAGATGAACGATCGGCTGATAGATGTAATCGTACCAGTGAGCGACTGCTTCTCCGTAGGGTATCTCTCGCTCTTGCTCCAGGCCCATAAAGTAGCGGTGGACTTCGATGTGCTCTTCCAGAACCGGGTATTGGCCCGTCACAGTCACGCTCAGATCTGCTTCGGGGCGCATCTCCTTCAGGCCCGTGCGCTCCAGGAAGTCGGCGTATTCAGCCTTCAGGATCAAATCCTCGGCTTGAATGTCGGGCGAAACGGGGACTTTCACGTCGACCTCGCTCACGTAAGCCTCAATGTGAGTAGCGCCAAGCCGACGGGCCACTGAGACCCGGTGGTGACCGTCGCGCACGAAGTAGGCGTCGCCGACCTTGTAGGCGGTGATCGGCGGCACGCCCTTCATACCCGTCATCGCTTGCTCGACGCGAGCCCAGCGACCTCCGTCGACGGCCTCTCGTGGCAAGAAGCTGCGGGTGAAATCGGAGTAGCGCCCCACGCTGCCGACGATGGCGTCCAGGGGTATCTCCTCCAGCTGCTCGCTCGAGGAGCGATACGCTTTCAGCTTTCGGCGGACGTCCTCGTAGGAGAGAAGATCGGTCGGACGCCCGGCCAGCCGGGCCAGAATCCCTTCCAGCGATGCTTGTCGACGGGCTTGCTGAAAGTCCTGAATCGCGGAAGCGAGGGGTTTACTGGCCACCGCCGTCTCCTTTGTGCCTGATCATAAACGTGGCACTGGCCATCATAAGCGCCAGAACACCAATCACGGCCCAAGGGCGCCGAGCGGGTACCGCGGCCACAGGGACGGGAACCGGCGTAGCAATCGGAGTAACAGTTGGCGTAAAAGTCGGGGTGGCGCTGGGTGCAGCGGTCGATGTGGCGGTCGGCAAGGGGGAGAGCGTCGGGGTGACAGAGGGACCGGCGGTGGGAGTCGGCGTATGCCGGGGAGTGGATGTGGCGGTGGATGTGGCGGTGGATGTGGCGGTTGATGTGACGGTGGCGATGGACGTCAACGTAGTCGTGGGGGTAAGCATGGCGAGTGGAGAATCCGGACTGGGCGTCGTGGTCTCCTCGCCGCCCTCGCCTTCCCCGAATTCCTCTGGTTCTTCGGTTGCATCCCCCTCCGCCTCCTCCGGCAGCGACTCCTCAATCGGCGGCGTGGGGGAGGAAGGCGGCGGTGCAGTGTTAGAGCTCGCCGGCGCGTTCTCGACCACCATATAGGGCGCACCGCCGATCAGACAGCCCTGCGAGCAATCGGCGCCGGGCAGATCGACGTAATAATAGCCGCGTTCCGGATAGATGTACCGCGCCGATCCCCAGGGATCGACCCGCAGCGCCCGCGTGGTGCGCGCCGGGATCATGGCCGTCTGCGGCTCTGGCACCCGGGCCCATACGACGGTCGTCGTCTTGTCGCCCCGGTCGATGACCACTGTTGCGATATCATCGCGGCGTTCCCAACTACCGCCACGAAACCCGGACAGGTAGTTGGTCGCCGTCTGATAAGCCGTGAAGGCCGGACGGCGGCTGCCGTCCATCCGCACCAGGCCGAAAGGCTCCGGGTTGGCGGCGCGGTCGGTCTCGGTGTCGATCATCTTATAGACCGCCATCCGTTGCGCACCGGCAGCGATGCCCAGGCTGAAAGCCTGGACGATGTAGTAGGCCTGCTGATCCAGCGAGACGTCAAACTGGGCGCCGGGCACGGGCCAGGCCGGGTCGTTGGAGGGCGCTGCGTTCGTCTCCACGATCCAGATCGGCTTGGAGAGGCCCCGGTTGCGCATCAGAGCGTAGTAATGCGCCGTCAGATCGTAGACCGTCTCCGGTTGGAAATAGACGTGGAGCGTCATCACGTCGAAGTAATGGTTACGCTCAGCAGCCCCAGGATCAGCGACCAGCGTATCGAGGAACTGACCGAACCAGTCCTCATTCCACCAATGGGTCACCGCCGACATATGGATGGTAGCGTTGGGATTTGCCTGTTCGGCGACGATATAGGCCACGCGGAGCAGTTGGACGAAATCCTCGACCGATCCCCCCCAGCTCATATGTTGCGTGCCGGCGATGTCCGGCTCGTTCCAGATGATCCAGTGGTCGATGCGCCCGGCGTAGTGAGTTACGATCTTACGCACAAAATTAGCCCACTGGTTACGAGGATCGTCGGGCGGCAGATGAAGCCCCTGCGGCACGCCAGCGCCTCTCTCCATGTCAGTCGCCCAGCCTGGCGTGGTAACCAGCAACCCGACCACCTGTCGTCCCCGTGCCAGCTCGGTGTTCAGGGCCTGATCGGAGATGGGGAGGGTCCACTCGTCAGGGCTGTTGGTCTGGATCTCATTCCAGCGGAATGTGACGCGGGTCCATCCGGCTCCCAGCGCCGAGGCCGCGGCGGGGGCATCATACGTCTCAATCGCGCCGAAGCGATAATCCGGTATGCCATCGGCGGAAGCCATCAGGGGGGCTATCTGTCCGCTCAGGATGACGGTCAACAGTGTTAGCGCCAGACCTATGTGTCGCCACGTAAGTTTCATCCCTTTACCTCGGTTAGATTATCAGTACAGCGGCCGTTCAGTCTTCAAACGAGAACTGACGAAGTAAGTCACGTGAGAAAAAGGGCCGAGCATTGACTGGTTGACTCTTTAGCACGTGAGGTGGAAAGCGCCAGCGGTGCGCTTTTCCTGCTGCAGGTTATTGTAGAGTTGCCAGGCCTCGCCCGTCTCATCGACATGCAGATCGATCCCGGCCTCCTCCACGGCCTCTCTGGTCTGCGATGGGACCGTCATCCGCTCGTAAGCGCCGGTGCCGACCACCAGCACCTCTGGCGCCGCATCGAAGACCGCTTCCAGGTCCTCCGGGCTCAACTGGTGACCTTGGTTGCGCCACCAATGCGGCAAGACCCGGTCCGGCAACAGAATCAAGTCCTTCGAGTGGCGCTCACCATCGACTGTCATCCGTCCAAAGCTGTAGCTTTCGACTTGTGGAGCGTTCATAAGTCACCTCCTCAAGTGTTGGCGATAGACCCTACCAGCGAACTGCAACCTAAGACGCAATCAGTGCGCCTCAGGTCAATTTGTATCATAGCACGCACAAGGGTCATGTCAAGCCTTTGCGCAGATTAGATCTTGATTGTCAAAAGACCTCGTATGGAAGGGCTTCTCAGGAAAATTCTTGTCCCCGCATATCCGCGTGGTATAATCGCATCACTATGACTGATCGCTCTACCCGCCCCGATGGACGTCGGCTTGACGAGCTGCGCCCGGTCACGTTCATCCCGGATTACATCAAGTACCCGGAAGGCTCGGTATTGATTGAGATGGGCCGCACCCGCGTGCTGTGTAACGTCACGCTGGCGGAACGCGTGCCGCGCTGGCTGTCCGGGACCGGTTCTGGATGGCTGACGGCCGAATATGCCCTGTTGCCGCGCTCCACGCACGAGCGTACCCCCCGTGAAACAGATGGTTTCGGTGGTCGCACGCAGGAGATACGACGCTTGATCGGCCGTGCCTTGCGGGCCGGCGTCGATCTTGAGCTGCTGGGCGAGCGAATGATAATCGTCGATTGTGACGTGCTCCAGGCCGACGGCGGCACACGCACGGCCGCGATCACTGGGGGCTATGTGGCCGTCGCTTTGGCGCTACATCGCCTGGTGGATGAGGGGCAAGCGCCGCCGGAGGTGTTGAAGCCGCTGATTGCTGCAGTCAGCGTCGGCCTGGTGGACGGCGAGGAGCGGCTAGACCTTTGTTACGTCGAGGATCATACAGCTGACGTCGATCTCAACGTCGCGATGACGGACGATGGTCGTCTGGTCGAGGTACAAGGGACAGCCGAAGGAGCGCCCTTCTCGCAGCAGTCGCTTGAACGTATGCTTGATCTTGCCACGCGGGGTATCGCTCGTCTCGTGCAGCGGCAGCATGAGGTGTTGCGGTGAATGTCTCCGAGCTTACGTCTCGTCAGCGACGTGTTGTCCTCGGATTGTTGATCGCAGTGGTGGTCGTCTTCGCGATGCTGACCGGCTTTGTGGTCACGTCACTCCAGAACGCCCGAGCGCCATCGTCTCCCTCGACGTTTGCTTCTGGCGCGAGGACGCCCACGTCGCTCCCCTCTGAACCGACGCCGGCTGCGGAGACGCCCGAATCGACGTTAAGCGCCGGTCTCGGCTCGCAGGTCCAGGCCGCTCGCCTCTTCGACCAGATCCGACACCAGGTCGAAACCCAGCGCGGCCTGGAAAGGCGTTTCGAGGTGCCGCTGAGCTTCCTCAACCAGCGTGAGATGACTACGATGTTGCACCGCCTTTACGCCGAACGTCAGCCGGAGGCCCAGTCGGCGCCCTATGCCGCGCTGGACGTGCTGCCCTCGGCCCAGATCACCGTCTGTGCGCAACCTTCAGCCGGCGTCTACGTGCCAGAGCAACGTCAGCTTTACGTCGCAGCCGATCGCTCCACAGATAGCGCTGAGGCGCAGGCCTTGCTGGCCCACGCCTACGTCCACGCCCTGCAAGACCAGCACTTTGATTTGAGCGCGATGGACGACCGCGCCACGACCACCGATGCGGCCCTGGCGACCCAGGCGCTGATTGAGGGAGACGCCATGCTATCGACAGCCCTCTACATCGCGGGAAGTCCAGCCGCTGTGGACTGGCACCCCCTAACCGAGCTGATCGTACAGACGGAAAAATTATCCTGCATTGAGGGCACAATGCTGCCGCAGATGCGTAACGAAGAAGGCCTGAGGCGCGACGAAATATGGACGCGCATTCAACGCTTCCCGCACTGGGAGGGACGAGAGTTCGCCGAGGCTTTGTTCCAGGCCGGGGACTGGGAGATAATAAACCGAGCCTACACCGCGCCACCGCGCTCGACCGAGCAGATTCTTCATCCAGAACGTTATCTGGAGCAGCCAGATCAGCCAGTCGAAGTTACCGTACCATCGCTGTCCGAATCGCTGGACAACGATTGGTCGCTGACGCTGGAGGATACGCTGGGCGAGCTGGGCGTAGCGCTCTATCTGGGCGAGACGCTGCCCGAACCCCGAGCCTGGTCAGCAGCCGACGGGTGGGGCGGGGATACGTTCGTCATCTGGGAAGCCCCGGATGGCCGCCGGGTGTTGGTCTGGCGCTCCGTCTGGGATAGCTTGAAGGAAGCCCGGGAGTTCGAACGCGCTTTGATGGATCTAATCCCACAGCGGTATGCCCCGGTGCGGATATTGGAGCCCTCCACCGGTCATCCAGGCTACTGGTGGGGCAGCAATGGCGGCGCGATGCACGTCTCCCGCGCAGCCCGTCACGTGCTCTTCGTGCAAGCCCCAGACGCCGACAGGCTGGCGGCGGTGGTGGATCGGCTGCCATAGGGTGAGCAGGTAGCCTGGATGCTGGATCAAGCGGAAGGAGTCAAGTGTCATTCAACGTCAACCACCTCGCTCGCTTTACCTACAAAGCAATCTTCAAGAGTCGCGAGACCAATTACCGGCTGACGCCCCGGCGGGTGGGCCTGCTGACGCTGGCTTACGCCATCTACGTGCCGGTGGAGCTGATGACCTGGACCGGTTTACTCCTGGACGAGCTTCTTTTCCCGGATTATCGTCAGGTGGAGATCCAGCAGCCGGTCTTCATCGTGGGAAATCCGCGTAGCGGAACTACGTTCCTCCAGCGGCTCCTGGCGAAGGACAAGCAGACCTTCCTGGCGATGAAGACCTGGGAGATGTTCCTGGCACCCTCGATCACGATGCGCAAGGTGCTGATCGCCCTGGCGGACTTTGGGAAGCGCATTGGCGCTCCGATACAACGCCGTCTGGCGCGTTGGGAGCAGCGATGGCAACGAGAGAACGTGATCCACAAAGTAGCCCTCCAGGCCCCTGAGGAGGATGAGTACCTGCTGACGCACATCTTCTCCAGCCTGAAGATCTGGCTCTACGTCGCTATGCTGGATGAGGCGCTGCCTTACACTTACTTCGATAGCGCGATGCCGGAATCGGAGCGAGAGCGCATTATGAGCTTCTACGTGAGCTGTCTCCAGCGCCATCTCTACTTCCACGACGCAGCCGGAGAAGGCCCCCGTCACTATCTGGCCAAGAACCCCAACTTCACTCCCATGGTCGACACGCTCTATGAGCACTTTCCCGAAGCCAGGATCATCTATCTGGTCCGTAACCCGCTCGATATGATCCCCTCTTACATCAGCCTCAAGGAACGAGAGTGGCAGCTGCTGGGCGAGCCGCTGAAGGCGTATGCCAGCCGAGAGTATGTTCTGGAGGCTACCCGGCACTGGTACAGCTACCCGCTAGAGCGCCTGGAACAAGAAGCGGAGAAGCGCTACATTGTGATCAGATTCAACAATCTGATCCAGGATGCCAGGGGCACCGTCAAGACGATCTACGAGCGCTTTGGGTTCGACCTGACGCCAGATTACGATGCCGTGTTGCGCAAGGCGGCGGAGCGGGCGCGGAATTACGAGAGCGATCACGAATACTCGCTGGAGGAGATGGGGTTGACCCGCGAGCAGATTGTGACTCAGTATAAGGATGTATTCGAGCGCTTTGGCTTCGATACCAGAGAAAGCGCGAGAGGTTGAGAACTTATCGAGGAGACTATGAAAGTCGTCTTCATATCATTGTTCAAGCAAGGGATGGGCGGCGGGGAAGGCCGCGTGGCCCACGAGCTGGCACACCAGTTTGCCCGCCATCATGAGACCGTGATGATCTGTCCAGCTGAATCGACCGGCCTATACGAGACCGACGATGACCTCAAAGTCTTTGGCGTGCGCAGCGCCGGCGACGAGGAGTTTCGTATGCCGGCTCTTTCTGGCAAGACGGTGCGCCGGATGTTCGATTTCCTCGATGACTTCGACCCAGACGTGGTGCATGCACACGAACCGACCTTGCTGGGCTTGATCGGACAAGTGTGGGCCCGGTTACACCTGGTGCCCTTCGTCCATACATCGCACGTGTTGCCCTCAAAGGTGCTCGATTTTGGCGCCAGTGAGGCCCTGGATGCGGTGCTGCGCAGCTTGCTCAGTGGCTCGTTGACCCAGCGCGCCCTGGCCGATTTTTACGAGAACTGCGACGCCATCGTGGCCCTCAATCAACCGGCGCTGGAATCGTTGCGAGACTTTGGCTACCAGGGCAAGATCTTCGTGATCCCCAACGGGCGCGATCTGCAGCGATACGGGCAATGCCGTTGCGCCGACGTGGATGCGCGGGAGAAGAATTTGGTCTTTGTCGGCTACATCACCGAGCGGAAGAACCAGGCCTATCTGCTCGATGCGATGCGGCACCTGCCTGACCATTACCGTTTGCAGCTCGTCGGGAAGCCGCTGGTACCGGAGTACGGCAAGCGACTCGGGGACTTCTGTGATGAACACGGGCTGGACAATGTAGATTTCGTCGGGCACGTGGAGCACGAAGAAATCCCGGCCTACCTGGAAACCGCACACGTCTTCACCTCAGCCTCCAAGATGGAAGTGCAGAGCCTGGTGGTGATTGAGGCCCTGGCCTCTGGCACGCCCGTGGTGGGTCTCTCCAACGAGACGATCGACGAGCTGGTCGACGAGGAAGTCGGCAAGCGGCTGCCAAAGGAGACCGACCCAGCCGAGTTCGCGCGGCAGATCGAGCGCATCTGCAATCTCTCCCAGCAAGCGTACGAGGCGCTCTGTGCCAATGCGCGAGATCGCGTCAGCCACCTCGACTGGTCTAATGTGGTGGCGGAGACCGCCCAGGCTTACCAGAAGCTGATCAAGGAGAAATCAAAGCCCTCGATCACCGAACGACAAGGAGCCAAGATGGATGATCTGGTCGATCTCTTGTCGTCCGGTGAGGTCAGAGAGATATTGAGAGACAGAATCAAAATATCGAAGGGGGAGCGTAAAGAGACCACGAAGTGGCTGCTTGGTGCGGCGCTGCCGGATAAGTTGAAGCCCTTGACGCGCGTGCCTGGCTCGACGTGGTTGCTGGCCGGCCTGACCGTGATAGGCTCTTTGATCGGCTACCTGCTTTACAGAGGAAAGTCAGATACGATGAACGAATCCACCTGGTAATGACTGATCTTGCCCTTCATCCGGTGACACCTGAGCTATCCGAACAGCAGCGCGCCCTGGTGGCGCTGCCCGCCGAGGGACGTCTCTTTCTCGAAGGGCCGGCCGGCGCCGGCAAGACGACCACCGGCGTGGCGCGTCTGTTTCATCTGCTCAATGCTGGCGTACCGGCTCACACCGTACTGGTCATCACCCCACAGCGGACGCTCGGCGCGCCTTACCAGGAAGCACTCCACTCCCCCACAGTCGATGCCGGAGGCCAGGTCACGCTACTCACCATCGGCGGGCTGGCCCAGCGTATGATCGATCGCTTCTGGCTTCTGGTGGCCCGGGAGGCTGGTTTCGCGCACCCTTACCAGCCGCCGACCTTCCTCACGTTGGAGACGGCTCAGTATTATATGGCTCGCCTGATCCGTCCGTTGCTGGAGGAAGATGATTACTTCGATGGCGTGACCATTGATCGGAACCGGCTCTATAGCCAGATCATCGACGACCTTAACAAGGCTGCGGTGGTCGGCTTCCCGTACACCGAGATTGGCGATCGCCTGAAGGCAGCCTGGGGCGGCGAGCAGAGCCGCAAGCGTATCTACGAGCAAGCGCAAATCTGCGCCAATCGCTTCCGCCGGTACTGTCTAGATCATAACCTGCTCGATTTCTCGCTCCAGGTCGAAGTGTTTACAAAGCACCTTTGGACCCGGCCCATCTGTCGCGACTACCTGCTGGATCGCTATACCCATCTGATCGTGGACAATGTCGAGGAGGACACACCGGTGGCCCACGACGTGGTGCGGGCGTGGCTGCCGTCCGCGACGTCGGCGCTCCTGATCTACGATCGCGAGGCGGGCTACCGGTGCTTCCTGGGCGCCGATCCGGAGGGCGCTTACACCTTGCGGGAGCTGTGTGATCAGCACGTCACGTTCAGCAAGTCGTTCGTCACCTCGTCGAACGTGCAAGCGTTTGGCGCGCGGCTGACCCAGGGTCTGGGGCGAGCGAGGACGAAGCGCCAGGAGGAAGCGATCGAGAGCGGCGACGCCAGAGCGGCGTTGCGCTACAGCTATCACCGCTATTACCCGGAGATGCTCGACTGGATCGCCGACGAGATCGACGCGCTGGTCCACCGGAAAGACGTACCGCCGGGCGAGATCGTGGTCCTGGCCCCGTTCTTGAGCGACGCCCTGCGCTTCTCCCTGGCGAACCGCCTGGAACAGCGCGGTGTCCCGTCCCGTTCCCATCGCCCCTCGCGGGCGCTGCGCGATGAGCCGGCGACCCATTGCCTGCTGACTTTGTCCGCCATCGCGCATCCGGCGTGGGGGATCACGCCGGGCCGCTTCGACGTGGCCTACGCGCTGATGCAGGCCATCGAGGAGATGGACCTGGTGCGGGCGCAGCTGCTGGCCCAGATCGTCTACCGCGTGCAGGACGGTGCGCCCACGCTCGGCTCCTTCGACCGTATCAAGCCAGCGATGCAGGAGCGCATCACCTTCGTGCTGGGCGAACGATACGAGGGGCTGCGAGCGTGGATTGAGGCGTACGTGCAGGAGCACGGCGAAGCGGCAGCGCAGGACAGCCGATCCACTGGAGCTTTCGATCACTTCTTGAGCCGCCTGTTCGGGGAGCTTTTGTCCCAAGAGGGCTACGGCTTCCATCGCGATTACGACGCCGGCGAGGTAGCGGCCAACCTGATCGAATCAGTGCGGAAGTTTCGCTGGGCGATGGAGAGCAGCGTATCGTCGTCCGCCGACGATAACGAGCCGGAGGAGCCAGAAGCGCCAATGAGCGTGCGCAATTTAGGCCAGGAATATCTGGAGATGGTGGAGGACGGCGTGATCGCAGCTCAGTACATCCGCAGCTGGCGGCTGGAGCCGGAGGATGCGGTGCTGCTGGCCCCGGCCTACACCTTCATCATCCGCAACCGCCCGGTGGACTACCAGTTCTGGCTCAACGTGGGCGGGCGGGGCTGGTGGGAACGGCTCTACCAGCCGCTGACGCACCCCTACGTGCTCAGCCGCCGCTGGCCGCGCGACGCTATCTGGACCGACACCGATGAGGTCGAAGCGCGGGAGGAGGCGCTCTATCGCCTGGCGCTGGGGCTGGTTCGGCGCTGCCGCCGGGCAATCTACCTGGGCCTCAGCGAGCTGGGCGAGCAGGGCTACGAGCAGAAAGGGCCGCTGCTGCAGGCCATTCAGCGCGTGCTGCGCACGCTGCCAGCCGAGTCACGTGAGTGAAGGTTCACGGTGAAGGTTCACGAATGACGGTATTTGACCCGCGTCCCAAACAGCAGAAGGTATTGGCCTACGATGGCGGCAAGATGGGCGTCTCCGCCGTGCCCGGCAGCGGCAAGACGATCACGCTTTCGGCCCTGGCGGCCCAGCTGGTCGCTGGCGACCAGCTGGACGACGACCAGGAGGTACTGGTGGTCACGCTGGTCAACTCGGCTGTCGATAACTTCGCCAACCGCGTGGCGCGCTTCGTCGAGGCGCGAGGTCTGCTGCCCCACCTGGGCTATCGCGTGCGCACGCTGCACGGCCTGTCCCACGACATCGTGCGGGAGCGTCCGGGGCTGGTGGGCCTCTCGGACGATTTCGACATCGTCGACGAGCGGGAGGCGAATCGGACCCGGCGGGACGCGGCCGAGACGTGGCTGAGCAGTCACCCCGCCGCCATCGAGGATTTCCTGGCCCCCGAGCTGGACGAGCGCCAGCGCGAGTGGGCCCAGCGGGAGCACTGGCCGGATCTGGTCAGCAACATCGCGCTGGCCTTCATCCGGCAGGCCAAGGATTGGCAGCTCACGCCGACCGAGCTGCGCGAGCAGCTGGATCGGTTCGACCAGCCGCTGCCCCTGGCCGAGATGGGATGGGCCATCTACGCCGATTACCAGCGGGCGCTGGTCTACCGCGGGGCGGTCGATTTCGACGATCTGATTCGGCTGGCGCTGGAGGCGATGCAGCTGGACGAGGAGCTGCTGGCGCGGCTGCGACACCAATGGCCCTTCGTCCTGGAGGATGAGGCGCAAGATAGCAGCCGGCTGCAGGAGGAGATCCTGCGCACGTTGGTCGGGCCGGACGGCAACTGGGTCCGCGTCGGCGACCCCAACCAAGCCATCTACGAGACGTTCACCACCGCCAGCCCTGATTTTCTGCGTGACTTTCTGGACGAGCCGGGCGTCGACCCGCGCGAGTTGCCCACTTCCGGACGCTCGACGAGGAGCATCATTACACTGGCCAACTACCTGATCGACTGGACGCAGGAGAAACACCCCATTGAGGGCGTGCGACGAGCGCTGACGCCGCCGCACATCGAGCCGACGCCGCCCAGTGATCCTCAACCCAACCCGCCCGATAAGGCTGGCGAGGTTCGTCTCGTAGATCGGAAGTTCACGCCCCAGGAGGAAATTCGCGCCGTGGTGGACTCGCTGGCGCGCTGGCTGCCGGACCATCCGCAGGCGACGGTGGCCGTGCTGGTGCCGCGCAACCAGCGTGGGTTCGCGATGGTCAACGAGCTGAAGCGGCGCGACATCCCGGTCGTGGAGCTGTTGCGCAGCACCCGCTCGACCCGCGAGGCGGCCGGTGCGCTGGGCAACGTGATCAACTACCTGGCCGACCCCGTCTCCGCCTCCAAGCTGGCCCGCGTCTACCGAGTGTGGCGGCGCGACGACCGCGGCGACGAGGAACTAGAGGGACGGCTGGATGCGGTGGCGGGGGCGTTGCGCAAGTGCCGCGCGGTCGAGGATCTCCTCTGGCCGCGGCTGGGGCGGGACTGGCTAGACGTGTTGACGTTGCCCGAGCAGTACCTGGGCCTCCGCGAGCACCTGGATGCGTTTCGCCAGAAGGTGCGACGCTGGCAGCAGGCGACGCAGCTGCCCATCGACCAACTGATCTTGACACTGGCCCAGGATCTGTTCCAGGAGCCGGCCGACCTGGCCATCGCGCACAAGATGGCCGTGGTGCTGGGGCAGATCAAGGAGCGCCATCCCGACTGGCGATTGCCGGAGCTAACTGATGAGCTGGCCGTGATCGCCCGCAACGAGCGGCGCTTCCTGGGCCTCAGCGGGGAGGACACAGGCTTCGATCCCCGAGCGCACAAGGGCCAGGTCGTGGTGGCGACGGTCCACAAGGCGAAGGGGCTGGAGTGGGACCGGGTCTACCTGATGTCGGTCAACAACTACAACTTCCCGTCGGCGCTGCCACACGATCAGTTCATCCAGGAGAAGTGGTTCGTGCGGGAGCAGCTGAACCTGGAGGCCGAGGGGCTGGCGCAGCTGGAGGCTTTGCGAGGCGAAGTCCCGTTGGGGCCACCGCTCCAACGGGGCGAAGTCCCGTTGGGGCCATCGCTCCAACGGGGCGAAGTCCCGTTGGGACCATCGTTCCAACGGGGCGAAGTCCCGTTGGGACCATCGTTCCAACGGGACGATGGCGCCTACCGAGAGGGCGAAGCGACCCAGGAAGCGCGGCTGGATTACGCCGCCGAGCGTTTGCGCCTGCTGTACGTCGGGATCACCCGCGCGCGTAAGGATCTGATCATCACGTGGAACACCGGTCGGCGCGGCAATCAGCAGCCGGCGGTGCCGTTTATCGCATTGGAGACATTCCGGGAGAAGAGAGAGAGTACATCGAATGGAAGGTAACATCCCCGTTTTATCGGTCGAGGGCGAGGGGCTGGCTGAAGCCTGGGAGCGCTCCCTGGTCAGCGTCTACGACCACGGCTGCGACATCCGAACTGAGTACGACAAAGCCGAGGATCCACCAAGCAAGGACGCCTCGATGACCATCGTCGTCCGCGACCCGCTGGCCGAGCCCATGCTCCATCGAGACCTTCCCTGCGGGCTGCAGGACCTCCAGGAATATGTGATGGAAGTGCTCGACGGGATCAAGGATCACTGCATTCGCGACCCCGACGATCCCGACGACACGCGCTGGGAGTATACGTACCACCAGCGGCTGTTTGAGTATTCGGCGCCGGGGCTCGATCGGGCATACGACCAGATCGAGATGTTGGCGCAGAAGTTAGCCGAGACGCCGTACTCACGGCGGGCCCAGGCGATCACCTGGAAGGTCTGGGAGGATAACTTCTGCTACGATCCGGCCTGTATGCAGAGCGTCTGGTGCCGCTTGCTGCCGGACGATCAGGGACGCTGGCACCTGAACACCAACGTCCGGTTCCGCTCCAACGACGCCTACAAAGCCGCCTTTATGAACATGTTCGCCTTGATTCAGCTCCAGGTGCGCATCGCCGAGCGGATCTCGGCGCTTTCTGGTCAGGAGATTGTCGTCGGTCGGTACGTCCATCAGGCCGATAGCTACCACATCTACGGCGCCTACTTCGAGGAGTTTGAGGAGCGGCTTCTGGAGGCGCTTGAGGAGCGCACCTTCGAGCAGCGGACCTATCGCTACGACGAGATGAAGCCGTTTATGGAGGAGGCGATCCCAGCCATTCTGGAGAAGGCAGCTGCGATGGGCCGCGAGTCGTAGGGCGCGCTTGCGTTGGATGTTCTGCTCCGGCGGGTTTGTAGCCTCACTGCTTGCCAAGAACATGGTGATGAGATTCCTTGCGAACACGAAAAACGCGGGGTACAAACTCGCTCCGAGCGTCAAATCTGGTTCGTAGTAGGCGATTTATCGCCGTAAAAGCGCGCTGAAGCGCACACTACAAACAACGCTCAACCCATTTGAAACACACCTAACGGGAATTGGAGTGTGGGATGGCGTCATTGACCGATATACAGTTCAGCCAGGGGAGCCTCCAGGACTACGAGGATTGCCCGCGACGGTTCCAGCTGCGCTACGTGCGTCGCCTTCGTTGGCCGGCCTTGGAGGCGGAACCGGCGCTGGAAAACGAGCACCACCGGCGCCAAGGGGCGGCCTTCCACCGCCTGATCCAACAGTATCTTTCCGGCATCGCAGTGGAGCAGCTCTCGCGCACGGTCCACGACCCGGACCTGCGCCGCTGGTGGCGTAACTATCTGGAGGCAGGGCCGACCGATCTGCCCGCCCGCCGCTACCCCGAGGTGACGCTTTCGGCGCCCATAGCAGGCACCCGGCTGGTGGCGAAGTACGACCTCATCGCTCTTGAGAGGGGCAAGCGGGCCTTGATCGTCGATTGGAAGACGAACCGCCAGCGCCCGCGCCGCGAGTGGCTCGCCGAGCGCTGGCAGACGCGGGTCTACCCTTACCTGCTGGTCCGCGCTGGGACTCAGCTCAACGGCGGGGCATCGATCCAGCCGGATCAGGTGATGATGCGCTACTGGTTCGCCAATGCGCCGGGCTCCCCGATGCAGTTTGACTATAGCGTGGTTCGCTACGAAGCCGACGAGCGCCGTTTGATCGCCCGCCTTGAGGCGATCGGGGAAGCGATTGAGCGCCTGAGCGATGACGAGCTGCTCCCACTCACCGATGATGAGCGGTGTTGTCGTTACTGTCGCTATCGCTCTCTGTGCGGGCGGGGCGTCGAGGCCGGGCCGTTTGAGGAACGTGAACAGGAGGCGGTGTCGGAGGCGGGCACTGATTTCGACATCGACTTCGAGCAGATCGCGGAGATCGCATTTTGAGGAGCACGTTTTGATGCACGAGTGGCTCGAACCGCAGGACCTCCACGTCCCCGAGGCGCTGCGGGCGGTCATGGGAGGACATCCGCTGGTGGCGAAGACGCTGGTCCGCCGCGGACTGACCGACGTCGAGGCGGCCCGCGCGTTCCTCGACCCCGCGCACTATGAGCCCACGCCGCCGACCGAGCTGCCGAACCTAGTCAGGGCGGCCGAGCGGCTGGAGGCGGCGCTTCAAGGCAGCGAGCGGATCTGCGTCTGGGGCGATTTCGACGTCGACGGGCAGACGGCAACCACGATCCTCGTCTCCACGCTGCGGGCTTTAGCAGCCCAGTACGGCCCTGCGCGCGAGGCTAACATCACGTTCCACATCCCAAACCGGAAGCGCGAGGGCCACGGCGTCAATCGGGCGGTGCTGGAGCAGCTGATCGCGGACGGCGCCGAGCTGATCCTGACCTGCGATACCGGCGTCACCGCCCACGAGCCGATCGCCTACGCACGGGCGCAGGGCGTGGATGTGATCGTGACCGACCATCACGACCTGCCGCCGACGCTGCCCGAAGCTTACGCCGTGACTGATCCCAAGATGTTGCCGGAGGCGCACCCGCTGCGCGACTTGCCCGGCGTCGGCGTGGCCTACAAGCTGGCCGAGCTGCTCTACCAACGGGCCGATCAACCAGAGCAGGTGGAACAGAACCTTGATCTGGTAGCGCTGGGCATCGTGGCCGACGTGGCGACGCAGTCCGGCGACGTGCGCTACCTGCTCCAGCGTGGCCTGGAGACGCTGCGCCACACCGAGCGGCTGGGCCTGCGCGTGCTGATGGATGTCACCGAGATCAACCCGCAGTGGCTGACCGAAGAGCACATCGGCTACGAGCTGGCGCCCCGGCTCAACGCGCTGGGACGGCTGGATGACGCCACGCCGGCGGTCGAGCTGCTGACCACGGATGACCGGGAGCGGGCCCGCGTCCTGGCGCACGAGCTCGATGGCCTGAACGCTCGCCGCAAGATGATGTGTGATCAGGTGATGCGGGGCGCCGAGGCCCAGCTCAAGCGCGATCCCTCGCTGCTGGAGCGGGGGGCGCTGGTGCTGAGCGACCCCCACTGGCCGGGGGGCATCATCGGCATCGTGGCCGGACGGCTGGCGGAGAAGTACCATCGCCCGACGATTCTGATCGCAGCGCCGCCGGATGAGTTGGCGAAAGGCTCGGCCCGCTCCATTGAAGGCTGCGACATCAGCGCGGCCATCGCGGCCCAGGCCGAGCTGCTGGAGCGCTTCGGCGGCCATCCGATGGCGGCCGGGCTGTCCATCATCCCCGAGCGCATCCCCGAGTTCCGGCGCGCGCTCTCCCGCACCGTCCGAGATACGTGCAGGGCAGCGCTGGAGACGCCGCCCGCGCTCCAGATCGACGGCTACGTGCCGCTGGGCGCTCTCTCGCTCGACTTCGTGGAGCAGGTGGAGCGGCTGGCGCCGTTTGGGCCGGGCAATCCGCCGCTGACGCTGGTCAGCCGCGGCCTCAGGGTGAGGCGTCATAGCACGGTGGGGCGCGACGATGCGCATCGCCAGCTGCTCGTCGAGGACGACGACGAGACATTGCAAAAAGTGATCTGGTGGCAAGGCGCCGGCGAGCCGCTGCCCGAGGGGCGGTTCGATCTGGCGTACGTCGTGCGAGCCAGTAACTATCGCGGTCAGCGAAAGGTGCAGGTGGAGTGGATCGACGCGCGGCCGATCGAGGAGCCGACGGAGGTCGTCCCGCCAGAGCCGTCGATTGAGGTGGTGGATTGGCGTTCAGCGTCGAATCCACAGAAGTTGCTGCAACGCCTGCGAGCAGAGACGGACGTCCAGGTCTGGGCCGAGGGCCAGGCCAGGGCCGAGCTCGAAGGGCGCGATCGGCGGCAGCTGCAGCCGTCGGATGCGCTGGTCGTCTGGATGGCGCCGCCGGGCCCGGCCGAGCTGCAGGCCGCGCTGGGGAAGGTCACTCCGCGGACCGTCTATCTGGTGGGCCGGGATCCGAGGATGGATCGCCTGGAGCCTTTCCTCAAACAGCTGGCGGGGCTGGTCAAGCGGGCGTTGCGCGCCCAAGATGGTTCGGTCACCCTGGCGGCGCTGGCGGCGGCGACGGCTCATTGTGAGCGGACGGTGCGGGCCGGGCTGGATTGGCTGGCGGCCCGCGGTCACGTCGTGATTGAGGGCGAGACCGACGGCGAGCTCCATCTGGCGTCGGGCGATGGTGTGCGATGTGACGATCTATCCACGATTACCGAGCAGCTGCGAGCGCTGCTGGAGGAGACGGCGGCCTACCGTGCATACCTCGCCCGCGCCGACGCTCAGGCGCTGCTGGAGTGATCGCGCCGTTTCCACTTGCCCTCATCCCATACTCGACTATACTTCCCTTATCCATTCAGACGGTTTTCACACGCCAAGGAGACGACTATGCAAACGGTTCGCTTTCTGATGATCGGTTTGGGGAATCTGGGACGCCGCTTCTGTGAAGTATTGCGAGAGAAGAACGATCTGCTGCTCCACCGCTATGGGCTGGATCTGCGGTTGGTGGGCGCGGCCGATAGCCAGGGCGCGGCTTACGAACCGGCGCTCGGCTTGAACTTGCGGGAGGTTGTGCGCCTCAAGGAATCCGGCGGTACCATCGCCGACTATCCCGGCGTTGGTGAGCGCGGGTGGGCGGCTCCGGAGCTGGTCGCCGAGGCCGAGGCCGATCTGTTGCTGGAAGCTTCGCCGGTCAACCTGGAGCAGGAAGCCGAGCCGGCAATGACGTGCGTCCGCACGGCCTTGCAGCGCGGGATGGACGTGGTGACGCCCAACAAGGGCCCGCTGGTGCTGGCCTATCAGGCGCTGCACGAGCTGGCGGCGGAGCAGGGCGTGGCGCTGCGCTTCGACGGCACGGTGGCCGGCGGCCTCCCGGCGCTCAACATCGGTCAGCGCGATCTGCGCGGCGCGGTCGTCCATCGGCTGGAAGCGGTGCCAAACCTGTGCACGGGCTATGTGATAGATATGTTGGCCGAGGGGCTTTCCTGGGCGGCGGCCACCGAGCAGGCCCGGGATGAGGGCGTGCTGGAGGGCGACGGCTCGTGGGACCTGGAGGGATGGGATGCGGCGGCCAAGCTCGTTATCCTGGCCAACGCCGTCTTGGGCTATCCGGCCCGGCTGGAGGAAGTCGATAGGACGGGCATCACCGGGCTGGACGGTGGCGAGTTGCAAGCTGCGCGGGAGCGAGGCGAGCGCTATCGCCTGCTGACCCAGGCCGAGCAGGATGAGGATGGCGCGTATGCGCTCTCGGTCGCGCCGGCGCCCCTGCCGCCAGAGCATCCGTTGGGACGGCTGGGTCGGAAGCAGATGGGCGTCGTCTACGCCACCGACATCTACGGCACCATCACGGCCATCATCGACGAGCCGAGCCCGGTTCCCTCGGCGGCGACGATGCTGCGCGACGTGTTGGATCTTTACGTCGAGGGGCGCTGAGGCGGCGAGGGACCATCAGGGAGCACCCGCCGCGCCGGTACGGTCGGCCTCCAGCGACCAGCCCGGTGAGGTGACCCCGATGCACGATTGCGGGCATTCGTCGATGCACTGCAGGCAGCGGATGCAGGCGCCGCTGTTGGGCTCCTCGTAGACGCAGATGTTCACCGGACAGACTTCCTGGCAGCGGTCACACATAATGCAATCCTCTTGCGCTACCTCCAGCTGAAATGAGCTGACCGGATTCAGCGGCGACCACAGCGCTCCCAGGGGGCAGACCCAGCGACAGAACGGTCGTCGCGTCACGCTCATCCATCCCAAGAACCCGCCCAAAATACCCAGCTTGACCCAGTAGAGCGCGCCGATCAGCCCGCGGATGTCGGCCGAGATCAGCGCCATCGGGATGCCGGCCTCCAGCGATCCGGCCGGGCAGACCTTGCAGAACCAGGGCGAACCGGTGATGAAGGGCAGCGCGATCATCAGGACGGCTAGCACGACGTAGCGCGTCCAGTTGAAGCGGTTCCGGAGGGGCAGCTTGGGCACGGGCAGCTTGTAGATCAGCTCCTGGAACCAGCCGAAGGGGCAGAACCAGCCGCAGCTGGCCCGTCCGATCAGCGCGCCGATCAGCCCCACCACGCCCAGCACGTAGAATGGCACCTTCTTGCGGGCGATGAAGTGCTGGAGGCTCCCGATGGGACAGGCGAAGGAGGCGGCCGGGCAGGCGTAGCAGTTCAGCGCCGGGCAGGGCAGCCCCCTGGTGATCCGTTGCGTGACGTACGAATTCAGCAACAGGGCCGATAGCCCTTGCACGCGGCCCCGCCGCCGGGCCAGTCGTTGCCCGATGGTCTTCCTCTCGCTCATCAGCCCAACCCGATGCAGGAGTAGCAGATGAGGACGGCGTTGCGCAACACGATCTCCCACTGATCGAGTGAAAGCCCGACCAGGATGATCGCCACAGTCAAAATGATCAGCAAGCGACTGATCAGGAAGCGTTTTCGGTGATTGGCTGTTCGATCCACTTTTGTCTCCCAACCTCGCAGTTTTCCTAATTCTTGTCTTGACGACGTCTATTAATGAGTACATATGCCAGTGTCGTAGCTGCCAGCACGGTCGTGAGCCCTAGCAGAAGTGAACGTGATGTGGGGTTCGGTGATAACCGGGCAGGGGACGTTGGCGCGGCAGTCGGCGATGGAGACGGTGTGGGCGACGAGGTAGACGTTGGCGTGGCGGTGTTGGTCGCCGTCGCGGTGGGTGTGGGCGATGGCAGCTCGGTCGGTGTGGCAGTCGGTGAAGGTGTCGCCGTTGGGGTCTCGGTGGGCGGTTCGGTTGGCGGTTCGGTTGGCGTGGCAGTGGGAGAAAGCGTGTCCGTGCCGGTGATAGGAGGAGTCAGGGTGGTTGCTGTGGCAGTGTGCGTTAGTGTGACGGTTGCGGCTGGGGCTTCCGTCGGCTCTTGGTCAGGGACGATTGTTGCTGCTGCTGCAGTGGCTGGAGGTGGTGAGTGGCCGTTCTGCTCGATCAGCAAGTAGGTCGGTCCGCCGATGATGCAGCCTCTTCTATCGGCGCAGCGGGCGCCCGGCAGGGTGAGGGTGTACTGCGCATCCGCCGGTTCCAGGACCTCCTCCTCGCCCGTTTGGTCGATCAAGCGCGCTTGAGGGGCCAGCGCCGGCAGCGAGAGCGTCACGTCTTGCTCCGTCCGGGCCCAGAGGACGCGGGTGGTGAGCTGACCGCGGTTGAGGGTGACGATGGTGTAGAGCGGTTGACGATCTTTGTGCGTGGAGAGGGTGCCTGCATAGTGGGTGGTGATCAGTCGACAAGCCTCGTAGGCCGGTCGACGGCTGTAGTCGGTGCGGATAATGCCGAAGGGTTCCACGCCCGGCTGCGGTTCGTTATCCATCCACTTGTAGACGGCAATGCGTTCGGCCCCCGCATTGAGGGCCAGAGAGAAGGCCTGGAGCAGGAAGCTGGCTTGCTCCTCCAGCGTGATATCGAAGTTGGCGTTTGGCAACTCCCAATAGGGAGCGTCTAAATTAGAGGGGGCGTTAGTTTCATTGATCCAGATCGGCCTCTGGAGACCATAAGCAGCCAGCGTCGCGCGGGCGGCTCGGACGATCTCTGGGATGGTCTCGGTGCGGAAGTAGATGTGCAGCGTCACTACGTCGAAGAAGTAACCATGTTCAGCACCTTCTGGGTCCTGGGTGGCCACGGCCAGGAAATCGTGCAGGTAGACCGGGTTGTGCCAGGTGGTAGCGCCGGCAAGATGGATCTTGACGTTGGGGTTAGCCTGATGGGCGGCCAGGTAGGCGACTTTGAGCAGGCGGTAGTATTCCTCCATTGAACCGCACCATTCGTAGCCAAAGGAGCCAGATTCAATGTCGGGCTCGTTCCAAATGACCCAGCGATCGACTCGCCCGGCATACGTGCCGACCACGCGGCGCACGAAGGTAGCCCACAGATTGCCAGGATCATCTATTGGCAGATCGAGCCCTCTCGGCGGACTGCAGAGGGGATGATCGTCGGTAGCCCAGTGCGGGGTGTGTTTGAGCAGCCCTACGACCTCGCGGTTGGCCTCGGCGGCCAGACGGAGCCAATCGTCCGGCACGTGGTAGCCGTTCCATTCATCCGGGCCGTTGGGCTGAAGCTCCGACCAGTAGAAGAGGATGCGATCCCATCCTACGTTGGCCTCGGCGGCCGCCACCGGGTCCCGGAATGCCTCTACTGCGCCGAAGCGTGGATCGGGAGTTGGTCCCTGGGCGCTCACCGGCGGCAGAGCGAGGACAAAATAGCTGATGATGACGGCGAGGCCGATGAGCTGACGGAGGCGGGTGTTGACGTTGGGCGATTGTAGTTTGAACATTGGGCTATGGAGAAGCGATAATTTCTCTCTGGTACCACTCCCAGAGACGGCGTAAGCCCTCGTCGACCGAGGTGGTCGGCTCGTAGCCCAGCAGCTCGCGGGCCTTGGTGACGTCAGCGTAGGTGATGGGCGGCTCGCTGGCCGGAGCTGGCGGGGTGGTCATAACGGCCTGCTTACCGATCAGCTCCTCGATCTTCTCCACGAAGTCGGCCATCTTCACCGGTTCACCGCGGCCCAGGTTGATCGCCTCGTAGCCCACGGGCTGGTCGATGGCGGCGATGACGCCGGCGGTGATGTCGCCGACGTAGGTCCAGTCGCGGTGCATATCGCCGGCCTCGTAGAGCATAAACTCACGGTCGTGAACGATGCAATCGGTGATGTGGTAGGGCATCATATCGGGGCGTCCCCGCGGGCCGTAGACGGAGAAGAAGCGCAGCGCGGTGAAGGTCAGGTCGAACATATTGTGGTAGGCGTGGCCCATCGCCTCGCCAGCGATCTTGGTGGCCGGATATGGCGCCAGCGGTCGGCCCAGCCGCGCGTCCTCGCGGAACGGAATCTGCTCCGTGCGCCCATAGACGGATGAGGTGGAGGCGAAGACGACGTGGGGCACGTCGGCCTTGCGCGCACCCTCCAGCACGTTGACCGTGCCGCGCACGTTGACGTCGGTGTAGAGCGGGGCGCGGGTGATGGAGTAGCGGACGCCGGCCATCGCCGCCAGATGGACGATGGCGTCGAAAGCGCCCTCCGCGCAGATGCGCTCGATGGCCTCTTCGTCGCGGACGTCAGTCTCGTGGAGCGTGAAGCGCGGATGATCGGCGAAGAGGGCGACGTTGGCGCGTTTGCGGGCCGGGTCGTAGTAGTCGTTGAAGTTGTCGAGCCCAGCGACGGTATCGCCTCGGTCCAAGAGGGTTTCGGCTACGTGACTGCCGATAAAGCCGGCTGCGCCGGTAACGAGAATGTTCATAATCTGTCCTTGCTCAATTGAATCCAACGTGCCGCGCGAGGGGCCTCAATTGCCTTCCGCGGGCTGGATGTCTTGTACGTTCAGCTGGAGTTGTCGACGCCCGTTCCACTCGTTCAGCTCGAGGTGATACGCCACGTCGATCTGGTCGGGCAGCTTGTCGGCCCACTCGCCCTGGCGGAACGCGATGGCGTCCCAGGTACTATGTCCGTCGGAGAGCGTGAGCTTGAGGTGACGGTTCTCCCGGCCCACGGCCCGGTGGCGACGCACCTGCACGGCCCGGCTGACGAAGAGCGGTTGGGGGTTCCCGTACCCGTAAGGCTCCAGCTGCCCCAGCGCTTCCAGCAGGTCCCACGACATTGCCGATAGCTCCGTTTCCACGTCGACCGGCAGCGTCGGTGTCAGATCGACGTCGACCAGCTGGTCGCTGGCAATCTCTTGCAACCGCTCGACCAGCGTATCCAGATGCTCGTTGCGCACGGTGAAGCCGCCAGCGGCCGCGTGCCCGCCGTGGCTATCCAACAGCTCCTCGCAGGCGTCGAGCGCCTGGGTGATATGGAACGTGGGAATAGAACGGGCCGAACCGCGACTGAGTTCCTCGCCGACCTCGACGACGACAGACGGGCGGTAGAACTCGTCCGTCAGGCGGCTGGCGACCAGCCCCGCGATGCCGGCCGAGAAATCCGGCGCGGCGGCGAACAACAGGTTGGCCTCTTCGGCCATCTCAATCACCATCTGGCGGGCTCGCTCCTGGGCCTCGCGCGTGTGTTGCTGGCGTTGCTTGTTCAGGGCATCCAGTTCGCTTGCCAGATCGGCTGCTTCGTCGGCATTGTCGGCCATCAGCAGATGGTAGGCCAGCTCGGCGTGGGCGATCCGCCCGGCGGCATTGAGCCGCGGGCCAAGGACGTAACCGATGGCGGTCGTATTGACCTGGCCGGGCTCGAGCCCCGCTTCCTGGGCCAGGGCTGCAATCCCCAGCCGCTCCATAAGGTTGAGGCGCTCCAGTCCGCGGCGCACCAGCGTCCGGTTCTCGCCCCGAAGCGGGACCATATCGGCGACGGTGCCGATGGCGACCAAGTCGAGCAGCTCCTCCTCGGTCAGCTGGACGTCGCGCTCCGTCACCGGCGACTGGCGATGGCTCCTCAGGAGCGCCTGGGCCAATCGATAGGCGACGCCAACGCCGGCCAGCTCGTTGAAGGTGCGCTCATTCTCTTCACGCTTGGGATCGATCGCGGCGACCACGTGCGGCAAGCGCGGGCCGACGGAGTGATGGTCGGTGACCACCACGTCGAGCCCCAGTTTCTTGGCTTGATCAGCCTGATCGTACGCGCGGATGCCGCAATCGACGGTGACGATCATCTGGACGCCGGCCTGAGCCAACTCTTTCAGCGCCTCTACGTGCAGGCCGTACCCCTCGTCGACGCGATGGGGGATGTAAGCTCGCACGTCACCGCCGAGCGCACGCAACGTCTGGACCAGGAGGGCGGTGGCGGTCACGCCATCGGCGTCGAAGTCGCCGTAGACGGCGATCGTCTCTCCGTTCCGCAGCGCCCGTCGGATGCGGGTGACGGCTTCGGCCATACCCGGTAGCGCGAAGGGGTTGACGTCTTCTGCTTTGCCATCCAGGAAGGCACTCACAGCGTCGGGACGGATGATGCCACGGTTGTAGAGCACCTGGACGACGACGGGATGCAGGTCAGGAAAGCGAGCACGATGGCTCGGCGGTGCTTCCGGCATGATTTGCCAGCGTTTGGAACGCGGGGTCATAGGAAAAGAAGTTTCGGTGAGCGGTGAATCGGCTTATCAATAAAAAGCCCTTTCCCCTCTCTGGAAGAGCGAGGAAAGGGTCTTCTCTCGGTGCGCTGTCTTGGGGTTTATACCCAGCCCTGGTTTCTCACGAAGTCGGAGACCATCGGAACCTCGACCCACTCGCCTTGGTAGGACTTGATACCCAGGTAGATGGCGTAGAACCACACCAGGATACCGATGCAGGCCCAGCTCAGAACGATCGCGACAACGCCCAGCACGATGGAGACGACGGCGTTGTATCTAAGGAAAGGACGGTCTTTTTTATCCTCAATTAGCAACACGATGATGCCAATCAAGGGAGAGAAGATGTAGCTTAAAAGCGCCCATAACTTATCATCATCCGTAATTTCGTTGCCACCCAGCGGTGCTCCGGCCATTTCTTCAGCCATTTTAGTACCTCCTGTGATATATCTTTCTATGAAGCCTTAGACGTATGCTCCACCATTTAATCTTAATGATATTGTAGTGATTTTGGTCGGAATGTCAATTGGTCGAGTGCACGGGCAAGCGAAGCAATTCTAGGGTAGCCCAGACACATTAGATTGCTCATTGTCACGTTTATCGAGCGTATCAACCCCATCTTCGTTTGCCTTCTTCGCGCTTTAAGGACGCCCTGTGGCCCTGAGGGCATTTTTGCTGAGCGACTGCTTCGAAATCCCTGCGCAATCACTAGCCGGTCAGTGTGCCGCGCACCCAGTCGCCCACTAACCAGTACCGGAAGTCCTCTCCCTGGCTGCATTGGATGCCGCCGACGATGCCATAGACGAGCCCAGCGACTGGAATGAGCGAGACCAGCAGGGCGATGGGAATGCAGAGGATACCCACGATGACGGCGCTCAGAATGCCGGTGACGGTCCAGGCTACAGCAGCCAGGGTGCCACCCCCGACCCAGACGATGAGCTGGAAGATGAGCGATTGGAGAGCGTGATAGGCGACGTAGCGCGAACGATCCTGATAGATCAGGTAGACGACGAGCGCGCCGACCGGGCCCAGGATGCCCGTTATCAGATTGAGCAGGATGCTGAGGTGTGCCAGCATCGCCCAGGTCCGCTCGTCGGAGGGGCTAAGGGGCGCCGGGGGTTGCGATTGTGGTTGAGGGGTAGGTGTCGCTTCCATCATCTATCTCCTTTGCTTGAAATTATGCTACGCTTGCGTTACGGCGTCGCGGCGGACGGGGCCGGCCGGGCCGGGGCGAGCGCCGAGCCGGAGGATCTTTTGGGCGGCGTGGGCGTTTTCCACGTCGGCGGTGGCATTGCACGTATCCACGACGACCTGCGCCCGGTCGACGACGCGGTCGTAATCCAGGCTGCGGTGCCCGGTGACGATGACGACGCAGTCGGCCTGACTGAGCGCCTCGGCCGTCAGCGGCACCGACTCCAGCGTGACCGCTTCGTGATGGAAGACGTCGTTACCGACGCGGAAGCGCGGCACGTAGGGATCGTGGTATCGCACGTTGGTGTGGCGGTTCAGCAGCAGCTCGATGACGCGCTTGGCGGGCGAGTTGCGGGCGTCGTCGATATCGGGCTTGAAGGCCACCCCCAGCACCAGCAGCTGCGCGTCCTTGAGCGGACGTCCCTGCCGGGAGAGGGCCTGACTCACCAGATCCACCACGTGATAGGGCATCGCTTGGTTGACCTCGGCGGCCAGCTCGATGAACTTGGTGTAGAAGTCGTACTCCCGCGCCTTCCAGGAAAGGTAATAAGGATCGACCGGAATACAATGTCCGCCGACCCCCGGGCCGGGATAGAAAGGCATAAATCCAAAGGGCTTCGTCTTGGCCGCCTCGATCACCTCCCAGAAGTCGATATCCATCCGTTCAGATAGCAGGGCCAGCTCGTTGACCAGGGCGATGTTGACGGCGCGGAAGGTGTTCTCCAGCAGCTTGGTCAGCTCGGCGGCGCGGGGCGACGAGACGGGATGGACCAGCGCGCCCATCCGGCGCAGCAGATCGACGGCCAGCTGCGTACATTCCGGCGTGATGCCGCCCACGACCTTGGGGGTGTTGTAGGCCGTCCACTGCTCGTTGCCCGGGTCGATGCGCTCTGGCGAGAAAGCGAGATAGAAGTCCACACCAGCCACAAGCCCGTCTTGCTCCAGAATCGGCTGGACGACCTCCTCGGTCGTGCCGGGATAGGTCGTGCTCTGGAGGACGATCAGCTGGCCGGGCTTGAGGCGTTTCCGAATCGACTCGCTGGCCTGTTGGATGAAAGTGAGATCGGGGGCACGCTGGGCGTCGTAGGGCGTGGGCACGCAGATAAAGATGGCGTCCGTTTTGTGCAGTACGTCGTAGTCCAGCGTGGCTGTGAGGCGTCCGGACTCGACGTGCGGCGCCAGGTTCTCCTCCGGGACGTCGGGGATGTAGCTCTGGCCAGCCACGATGACGTCTACCTTCTGCTGGTCGATCTCGACGCCGGTGACACAGAAACCGGCCTCGGCGAAGGCCGTCGCCAGCGGCAGCCCGACGTAACCCAATCCGATGACGGCGATGTGCGCAGTGCGATTTTCGATCTTAGCTTGTAGCGTAGCGGACATATCCCCTCTGTGAAATGAAATGAGTGAGAAACCGAATGCGTTAGCTGAGCGTTGGAATCTGGTTTTACGTGTCGCGTTGTGTACTTGAGGCTGAGGCTTTCGAGGGAGCCTCGAAGAACGGTAGGCGCTCCATCCGCCACAGGCCATAGAGGCCGACCATCGCCGCGGACCCGCCGACGGCGTAGCCTTCAATCACGGATGCGCGGGTGACGAAGATGGCCAGCAGCCCCAGCACGAAGGAGACCACGTAGAGCACCAGCACGGCTTCGCGCTTGCTCAGGCCGGCCGCTGCCAGCCGGTGCGAGACGTGATCTTTACCCGGGGTGGCGAGCGGATTCAGGCCGCGGCGCAGCCGGGAGATGATGACCAGGGTGGTATCGAAGATCGGCAGGCCCATCACCAGCACCGGCACCATCCAGGTGACGAAGGTCACGTTTTCCGGGAACTCCAGCTTGATGCCGGTCGCGGCCAGCATAAAGCCCAGAAACAATGAGCCTGAATCGCCCATAAAGATGCTGGCCGGGTTTAAGTTGTAGAACAGAAATCCCAGACAGCCCCCGAGCACGGCGATGGCGAGGGCGCCGACCAGGTATTGGCCGCTGAAGGAGCACATCAGGGCGAAGTGAGCGGCGGCGATGGCCGCCACGCCTCCGGCCAGCCCATCCATATTATCGAGCAAGTTGATGGCGTTGGTGATGTAGACCACCCATACCACTGTGGTAACCAGGTTGAGCACCGGATGATGGAAGGTGCCGACGTAGATGCCGGTGGCGTAGAGCAGGAGTGCGGCCAATATTTGCCCCACCAGCTTGATCAGCGGGCGCAAGCCCCAACGGTCGTCTATCAGGCCCATAAAGGAGATGCCGGTAGCGCCGATCAGGATGCTCCCAAACTGGTTAAAGCGGTAGCGGCGGCCCAACACGATGGCGGCCACGATCACGGATAAGAAGATGGCCGCACCGCCCAGGCGAGGGACGGGGCGCCGATGGATCTTACGCGCAGCCGGCTCGTCGATGATGCCGACGTGAGGGGCCAAGTAGCGGGCCAGAGGCGTGGCTCCGATGGCCAGCACCAACGCACCGGCAAAGACCAAGATGTAGACGGTCATTCCGCTTCCTCCGCCTCCTGAGAGAGTGATTTCAGCTGCGCAACGAGGTTTTCTATCTCCGCTTGCTGATCCTCTGGGGCCAGCTCGAGTGCTCTTTCGGCATGTGAGACCGCTCTGGCGTTCTGACCGGTCTGGTTATAGAGAATGGCCAGAATGCGATGCGTGTCCCAGACATCTCCCGCGTCCGGCGCTAACTCGAGCGAGTTTTGAAGGGCCTCGATGCCCTCGGCCGGGCGCTCCATCTGGGCGTACAATGAGCCCAGCACGCGCCACACCTGCGTCTGCTTGGGCTTCAGCTCGAGCGCCTGTTCGTAGGCCTCGGCGGCCTCCTCCCGTTCGTTCCGGCTACGCTGGATATCGCCTACGCGGAGCCAGACGTCGGCCTGGCGCGGGTTGAGCGCCAGCGCCTCGTCATAGGCATCCAGCGCGTCAGTGATCATATCCTGGTTGGCGTAGATATCCGCCTGCACCGTCCAGGTCTGGTCGAAGTCAGGATCGATCTCCAGCGAATGTGCGATCTTCTGCTGGGCTCGCTCGAAGTTGCCGGTCGATAAGTGGAGCAGGGCCCATTCGTTCCAGAGGATGGCGTTCTGTGGACTGAGTTTGGTCGCGATCTCGTAGTTTCTATCTGCCAGTTGGACCAGCTCGCTGCGCCGATCGGGCTCGGAGACGAAGCCAGCCCATCGGCGGTACATCCGGGCCAAGTTGGCGCTGTGATCGGTGTTCAAAGGGTTGATCTCACGAGCGCTTTTGAGTACCTCCTCCGTGCGATGCATAATCTGATCGCGCACGTTGGGGTCGTCGAGCCGGGAGGCGTACTCCAGATAGGCCCGTCCCAGGTAGAGGTGGTAGAAGTCTTCTTTGGGAGCCAGCTCGAGGGTGTGTTTGTAGTGCTCGATGGCGACCAGCCATTGGCCCTGTCGCTCGTAAGGGTTAGCCTGTTTGTAGACGATGTCGGCCTGGATGGGGCGCAGGTTGGTGGATACGGATAAAGCGCCGACCAGGATGGTGAGCACAACGATGGCGATCACGCCCAGCGGCGCGATGGACTGTGTTTGATGCGTGCCCAGGAGCAGCGTCACGCCCCCGGCGACCAGCGTGAAGACGATGAATCCGTAGTAGGTCGTCATCACGCCCGCGATGCGGTCAGCGATCTGGAGCACTTCCTCAAGGGTTTGCGCCTGGATATCTACCAGCGAGGCCTGATGGTTGGCCAGCACCAGCGCGTAGCCGAAGCCGACGGTCAACGAGATAAGGGTGTAGAGGAATGTCCCTATGGCCCAGTCGTCCTTGCGCTCCCGGAATACACCGCGCTTATGCATCTGGCTGATGAACATAACCGCGCTCATCACCCAGGTGAAGGCGAAGATCATCAGCGCACCATAGGACCTCTGTCCACCCTGCGCTGGCAGCACCGTGAAGGCGCGCCATATCATCCGCATCGGCTGGGAAAGGCGTTCTGGGTTGGTGATGAAATCGAAGGAGAGGGTGCCCAAGATGAAGCCCCCGATCAACGAGGCCACCAGCGTGGGCTTGAGCCACAGCGGCAGCTGGATCCGCTTTCTGCGGCGATTTTCGCGTGGGGCCCGTTGCTCATCGCGCTGATGGATCAGGTTGAGCCCCGCCACAACCAGCAATCCGGCGTAAGCCCAGAAGGTGGTACGTGTGGCGGCGATGGCGATGCCGAAGTTGATCTCCACGAAATGAGCCACCATGGCGGATAATAGACCCATCAGCAGGACGAAATGCGGATGAATCTCGACCTCCTGTCCGGCTCCCCAGCGGGAGAATCCAAAGGCGATCAGATAGAAGAAGATGCCACCCACGATGCCGACCGGGATGGCGATGCAGAAGAAGTGCGGGCCGATGAGCGGGATCACGATAGCGCAGGCGACGATGGCTCCTCCCGCCATCAGGCCAATCAAGAGATTGCGCCGCTCGTCGTCAGGGATGAACCCCAGCTTCCGCAGCCCGAAGATGAAGATAGCGCCGAAGAGCCACAGGTAGGCCACCAAGCCCAGCAGGCCTTTGGTGACTATTGAGTCCATCGTCTCGTTGTGTGAGCGGTCGGGCGAGGCGGTGCGGGATTCGTAGTGGCCCAACAGCGGCGGGTAGAAGGAGTTATAGGCCACATACATCGACTCTGGGCCATAGCCGATGAGCGGGCGTAGCATATTGAGCGAGTCTGGATGCCCTTCAGGATGCGTCTGCGTCGGCGGATACCAGATCGGTTCGTGGGGCAAGATCAGATCGAGTGCGCCCTTCCAGATCAGGTTGCGGACCATGCCAGTGCCGCCCTCATATTGAAGGACGCGGGCCACACGGTTCAGCGGTGTATCCAGGGCCCATTCGTTAAGCGGGGGGTAGGTGTTGATCAATAGAAAGCCGGTGGCAATGATCACTACTCCCGTCAGCGTGGCGATCCACATTCCACGCCAGGCCTTACGGCTCAACGTGCGTCGGAGCGCCAGCAGGCCCAGGAGTAGCCATAGCCCCAGCCCGGCCAGCAGGCCCAACAACGGGCCACGGCTCTGCGTGTACCAGATCGAGATCATCTGGACGAAGAAAGTGAAGATGTAGGCCGCGGCGCGAAGCATATCGGCCCATCCGGTATCCTCGTCGGTCAGGATGGAGCGGAAGGCATCTACGATGCGTGAGAGCGTGGGGGGCGCGGCCATAATCATATAGGCGGCGACGAAGATGGCGTTGCCCATATTGGAGGCTATACGGCGGGTCACGTTGCCGCCCCAGGGCAGCGGGTCCAGCTTGTTGCGCTGGACCAGGCCATAGAGGGCGATCGGCAGGCTGTTCAGGATCACGACTGTGAGCAGACGGTCGAGCTGGGCACGCGTGCGCAGACCTTGCAGGATGACAAAGAAAACCACGATGTAGGCCAACGTGGTGTACATCCCCTGCAAGCGCTGATAGGAACCGAAGAAGCTGACCCAAGCCGTGACTGAGAGCAGGGTGCTGATCAGATAGGCGACCACGGTGAAGAGCGTGGGGTAGACCAGGGGCGTCTCCCAGCTGAAGCCAATATCCTCGCGTCCGTTCGATCGCTCCTCAATGAATTTGACCAGCCAGACGGCGGCCATAATCAGGGCGATGGTGCGCAGCGTGGTCAGTTTGTCTGGCTCAAAGACACGGCTGGAGTAGACGTTGAAGAATAGCGGTGTTACGACCACAGCCAGCAACCAACCAATCTCCAGAACCTTGTCACAAAAGGCGCTCAGTTTGCTTGAATGCATAAATAATTACCTGCAATTCTAGACTGTTACTCGTCTTGTTGATCCCGAAACCAGGCCAATGTCGTCTTAAGCCCTTCTTCCAATGGCGTCTGGGCCTCGAAGCCAAGAACCTCCTGGGCCCGCTTGATGTCGGGGACGCGACGGCGCGTCTCCTCGAAGTTTTCGCCGTAGGCGGAGCTGTAAGGGGTATGTTTGATCTCCGAAGGGGAACCTGTCAGCTCTAAGATCAGGTGGGCCAGCTCGTTGATGCTCGTCTCGCGGTTGGATCCGACGTTGAAGACCTGCCCGGCCGCCTCCTTGAGCGTCGCGGCCTGGATGGTGGTCCTCACTGTATCCTCCACGTAGGTGAAGCAACGCGTCTGCTCGCCGTTATCGTAGACTGTCAGCGGCTCGCCGCGCAGAGCCTGAGTCGCGAACTTGGCGATGACGCTGCCGTACCCCTTGGGATCGAGCCGAGGCCCGTAAGCGTTGAAGTACCGCACCACGCTGACCGGGAGGCCCTTTTCGGCGTAGGCCAGGGCGAAATATTCGTCGATGGCTTTAGCGTCGGAGTATGACCAGCGATTGACGGTGGTTGGGCCCAGCAACCGATCGCTCTCTTCCGCCAGAGGCACCGCCGTCGACTTGCCGTAGATCTCTGAGCTGGAAGCGATAACAGTCCTCACCCAATACTTGAACGCCATCTCGAGCACATTCTCCGTGCCCCGAACGTTGGTCACGATGGCTCGCAACGGGTCGTCTACCACGTATTTGACGCCCACCACGGCTGCCAGATGGTACGTCAGGTCAACCTGGCGCATCAGCCGCTCCAGCGTGATCGAGTCCAGAATTGAGCCGTTCACAAAATGGAACCGTTCGCTTTCCAGATGGTGTTTGATATTGGAAATTTTGCCCACGGAGAGGTTATCCAGCACGGTGACCTCGTGCCCCTGATCTATCAGGAGATCGACGAGGTTCGAGCCGATGAAGCCCGCGCCGCCGGTGACGAGAATTCTCATAGGTTAGTTCCTGGGAGGTTGGTTCAGATATCTACACGTTGACCGATACGGTGGAGTTTTAACGTTGGTATATCATACTCTGCGCACCATAAAAGTCAAGCGGTTTCGCATAGAGCGACAAGAGAGCGTATGCAAAACTTGGGGGAACATGAGCGCTAAGACTTCGGAAGTCTACGAGAACGATGTGCACAGGGTTTCAAAATTGCTCTTCTCGGCATAACTTGATAAGCAGAGCAGTATTTGAGACTTC
>CAYYTU010000021.1:35805-46109 GCA_964474655.1 uncultured Anaerolineales bacterium | reverse complement strand
ATTGCACGTCAAGGGATTGGGGTGCATTTACACGTTGGGGGGGACAGACTTCGGAAGTCTCAAATACTGCTCTGCTTATCAAATTATGCCGAGAAGAACAATTTTGAAGCCCTGCGTACATCGTTCTCGTGGACTTCCGAAGTCTTGGCGCTCGTGCTCCCCCCAAGTTTTGCATACGCCTGGTTGATATGCTCGGTAAACGCGTAGAGTGCTTGGGAACTGCTTCGTTTGCCCATTTTGGGCTAAGTTTTGTCCAAAGTCGGATGCGGTGTTATAATAACGTGCGTATTCGAAAGATGGAGAGATTAGTGCGACAGGAGGTGAGCTGGTGAACACGCTGAATCGGATTGTGATTGTGCTTTTGGTCTTAGTTGTTATGGTAGTTTGCACCGCGACGTTTCTACTCCCCTTGCGGGTCTCTAACACTGTAGCTTTGCAGGCCGAGGCGCTGAACGACTTCCTGTTCCGTATGCGCCCGATCGTGCGAATTGGCCTGGGGATTCTACTTGCCCTAACGGTAAACCTTATCCTCTTACTTTTCCTGATCCTTGAGGTTCGTCGTCCGGCCTCTACGGCCATCAAGGTGCAGCAGACCACCGGGGGAGAGGTGGAGCTCAGCGTCGAATCCATCGCCGACCGCGTGGATTACGAGGTCGATCAGCTCCCTGGTATCTTGAGTGTGGACACAGATGTCGCTTCCAAGCGGGGCGGCGTGCTGCTTGAGCTTGATGTCGATATAGCGGGCAAATTCGATGTGCCAGAGCGGGCGGAAGAGATCGTGGAGACGGCCCGGCGAGTGGTGGAGGACAAGATGGGTCTGGAGATGGCGCGACCGCCCAAGGTCCATCTGCGCGCTGTCTCGCGTCCCGAAGTTCAACGGCAGCCGGTGCGTTCTCCAGGCATCCGACGGCCCTCAGAGGCGCGGCCGGAGCCCGAGTCTGAGCTTCCGTCTGAATCTGGCGAAGAGGAGTAGCTGGGCGCTGACGTGAGTGAGGGGAACGGTCGGCTTAGCCTGGCAGCCCGGCTTGAGAGCGTGCTTTTCGTCGCCGACGAGCCTGTCTCGCCGCATCGATTGTCGGAGGTGCTGGAGGTCTCGACCGCTCAGGTCGAGGAGGCCCTGGATGCGCTTACACAATCCTACGCCGATCGCGGCTTGCGAATTCAGCGTACCGATAAGGGCGTCCAGCTGGTCACTGCGCCGGAGGCTGCCTGTTACGTCGACCGTTTCCTGGGCCTGAAGGCCCGCGTCCATCTGACCCAGGCTGCTTTGGAGGCGCTGGCCATTGTGGCCTACCGCCAGCCGATCACGCGCCCGGAGATTGAGACCATCCGCGGCGTGGGGTCGGATAGCGTCTTGCGTACACTCTTGAGCGCGGGCCTGATTGAGCGTGCGGGACGCGCCGACGCTGTGGGACGTCCTTACCTCTATGCCACTACGGCCGAATTCCTTCAGCATTTTGGCTTGCAAAGCCTGGATAGTCTACCGCCATTGGAGGAAAAGGCGGATGAGCCGGGATAGAAAAAGCGGACTGTAGATTCACGTTCCTAGTTGGATGTTTCCTCTTCTTCTGGCGGCTCCTCCTGCAGTAGCTGGTGGGCTTCGTCGACGTATTCGTCTGGTACCAGGATGCGCACCTGGCCCAATCCGTCGACCGTGATGCCGATGATGGGACCGATACTTTCATAATCCAGCAGGACTGGAATGCCAGATGCTTCCAGCTTACCCTTTATCACTTGAGCTCTCAACATTCCTGCTGCAACGTAGATTGGTGTTAGGTGCGAACGACGCCCAAATTTGTTCTGCTCGGCTGGTTCTGAGGGCATAGGGCCTCCTTTTTAATCAACGACACTCCATTCTGAGCTTTCGAAGCGAATCGTCTGCGAAAGCGCCTTCAATGCCACAGAGTGTGCTCAGATGCGAACAAGGCAAACGAATCTGGTGGTGATATGCTTGGTAAACGCGCCTGTAGACAATCTAATGCGTCTAGGGTGCTCTGGAACTGCTTCGTTTGCCCATTCTCCCTGCAGCGTCTCTATTTGTCAAACTGGCGTTAAAATGGTATAATCGCGCCGTTATTTTGGTAAGTTGTACGTAGGAGATGACAATTTGATTCAACGGAAGACGCAGGATCCTGTTTATTGGAGCGACTACACGATCATTCCTGACGATCTTCAATATCTTAGCACATTACTCGTCGAAGACGAGTTGCCACGCTCGAAAGAAGCGTTAAGTCGAGCGTTAGTCTTGCATCGCAGTCGTCAGGAAAAAGCACTCGTTGAGAGCGCGCTTTCGAAAGGGACGCCTTATCAGCCGCAAGGCAGTTATGAGGTCGGGGAGATGGTTGTCTTCCCGGTGCTTGATTATCGCGTTGGTGAGGTCGTCGACGTTCGCGAGGGACACAATCCTGAATATGACGCCTTTCGCGTCATCCGGGTGGCCTTTGAGGACGACGAGGAACGCGAGTTCGCAGCGGAGTTGATGGACCATCCGCTCAATCGCGCCCCCCAGCCGACGGTGGCAGAGGACGATCTCCGTTCCCCAGAGGAATTGGCCGATATCTATGCTCCCCAGCTCACGAAGAAGCTGGAAGAGCGGCTTGAGGACGGCCCGGATTTCATTCGTCTGGCCGGTAAGTGGTTCCGGAAGGACTTGCTGGTGGACGTCAACGTCGGCCACCTGAACCTGGCAGAAGCTGTGCTGGACGTGTCCGGAGGTGGGCCATTGCCGACCGACGATCTGCTGGGGGACGTCGAGCTGCCGGAGGAGATCTCCCCCCAACTGCGCATCTTCTCGCTGAACTATGCCCTCCAGCAAGACGAGCGTTTTGACGAGGTCGGGCCGAGTGGGAAAGTGCTCTGGTACTTGCGTTCAATGGAGCCAGAGCAAGTGCGTGAGACGCCTCACTGGTTAGAGTATCGGCCCGTCGATTACGAGCCGGCTCTGTTGACCAGTGAGATGCGCTCGCTGGTGCGACGTCTGGATGATGAATGGACTAACCTGGAAGGGGACGAGGAGGTTTCGGAATCGGAGACGGTGGTACTGATCTACCCGCATTGGCGCGCTGGCACGTTGCCGCTTTCAGATCGCCTGACCAACATCTTTCCACGGGGACACACGTATCGCATCCGCTTCACGTTCCTCGACGGCGATACGGGCGATGAGATGCCGGGGTGGGTCTTACAAGAAGATCGCTACGTCTACGGGCTGGAGGATTGGTACAGAGAGAACCATATCCCGGTCGGGGCTTATTTGGAGCTATCGCAGGGTGACGACCCAAGCACTGTCATTGTCCGGCCGCGCGATCGGCGCACCAGAAAAGAGTGGGTCAGAGTAGCCCGGCCGGTGGACGGTCGTCTGAACTTCGAGATGCATCGAGAATCTATAACGTGCAAATATGATGACCTGATGGTGGTGGCGACGGGTAAACCGGGGGCGTTGGATGAGGTTTGGGATCATACCCAGCGCGAAAATCTCTCATTGGAGCAGTTGGTTGATCATATCTTTCCAGAGTTGGTGAAGCTGAGCCCGCAGGGAAATGTGCATGCGGCGACGCTTTACAGTGCGGTCAACGTTGCCAAACGGACGCCGCCCGGCCCGCTGCTGGCTGTCTTGGTCGATAGTGGCAAGTATGCGCCGGTGGGGGACAATTATTGGGTCTTGCATACGGCATCAACGGGAGTATAGTCGGCTATGGATGAGGTGAGTGTTTCGACCGCTTTTTCGTCGCTGGTGAAGCCCACGGTAGAGACTCCGTTTCACATCGACTACGACTGGTGGGAGCGTGAGGGACTGGATTTGGGGGTGGAGCTGCGGTCTCATCTTTGTCCGGAGCATCGAGCAGCTTTCAATGAAAGTTTCGATGCCGATGAGAAGATCGACTGGGTGGATGAGGAAACAGGCGAGGTGAGACGCGTAAACGGCATTCAGCACGTGATGCGAGTTCACTGTAGCAAGCAACCTGATTATGTCGCCGAGCATCTTTCCCTGGTCGATGCTGTCTTCCGCGTCTTCCTGTCCAGAGGAAACAAGCCATTGAGTTGCAAAGAACTAAGCAATATTGTCGGCATACCCGCAGAAAGAATTCTGCGTACGTTGTCCGGTGGACAAGTGTATAAGGGCATCCGCCCGGTCCATTCTTAGGTTCTCTGAGACGTGAGGGCTAATGCGCCGCGACGCGACACCGTCGCGGCGTTCTGCTATTGGTGGAGGTATTATGAGACGCTTTCTCCGGGAGACAGCTTTCCGGTTGGCGCGGGCTGATGTGCTTCGCTTCATTGAGGACCACGAGGAGGAGATCATCTCACTGTTTCGTGAGGAGTTGGATGCCCTTGATGAACGGCTGCCCGAGGAGGAACTCTTCATCGATATCCATATGGAGCTATTGGGCGAAGAGCTTCTGCGATCCGCCCTTAGCGCGGTGAAGCGATTTTTGCAGGAGTCTTGACGCTGAGCCTCGATTTAGCTGTTATCTGTGAAGGATCGTGCCCGATGAGGAAGATGGAGATGTTGCTCTCGGTGTTTCTCATTCTCCTGTTCGTGGCGTGTGGACGATCTGCGCCTACCGGTGTAGAAAGTGGTAGCAGTGGATCGCCTGCTGAAGAAAAGGCTCCCTCCGTCACGCGAGTTGCGCGTTCTGCTCTGCCCACCCTCGTATCCTCCCCCACCCCCGCTTATTCCGGCACTTACACCGGTACGCCTACTCCAGACCCAACCCCCGTCGAGTATGGCACCGACACGGATCTCGAATCGTACGTTGTACAGCCGGGTGAGACGTTGAGCCTGATCGCCTCGGTCTTTGGATGCACGATTGAGGAGATCGTCGCTGCCAATAACCTGACCCAAGCGGATACCATTCGCGTGGGTCAGACGCTCTACATACCCACCCATGCCTCCGAGGTCGGCCCCTCTATGAAGCTGGTGCCGGATAGCGAGCTGGTCTATGGTCCGGCTTATATCAGCTTCGATCTCGCCGGTTTCGTGGCCAAGCAGGATGGGCACCTGGCGCACTACTCAGAGTATATCGAGGGAGAGGACCTGACGGGCGTTGAGGTCGTCGCGTTGGTGGCGCGGCGCTTCAGTGTAGGGCCGCGTGTGCTCCTGACTCTGCTGGAGATGGAGTCCGGCTGGGTCACGCAGCGGGAACCGGCCCCGGCGTTGCTCTCTTACCCGTTGGGCCACGTCCAGGAGCAACGCCAGGGATTGTTCAAACAGCTGAGCTGGGCCGCTATGCGGTTGAACGAGGGTTACTACGGATGGAAGTGGGGACGAAGTGATACGGTGCGACTGGGCGATGGCACGCGCGTGGCCGTCGCTCCGGACGTGAACGCCGGTACGGTTGGCGTGCAGAACTGCCTGGCGGCGCTTACGGATGACTTCGATCAGTGGCTGGCAAAGGTCGGTGAGGACGGTTTCTTGGCTTTCTATCGGCAACTGTTCGGAAACCCCTTCACTTACACCGTGGATCCGTTGCTACCGCCGGACCTGGAGCAGCCGGAGATGCGGTTACCCTGGGAGGGTGGGGAGACCTGGTACTTTACCGGTGGGCCGCACGGAGGTTGGGGAGAGGCCCACGACCGATCTGCGCTTGACTTTGCGCCGGAGGGCGGTGTGGGGTGCGTACCCTCGTCGGCTTGGGCTACTGCTGCGGCTTCTGGGTTGGTGGTGCATAGCGGTCAGGGAGAAGTGCTGATCGATTTGGACGGTGACGGTTTTGTTCAGAGCGGTTGGGTGCTCTTCTACCTCCATATCTACGCTGAGGATCGCGTGGCAGAGGGAGCTTACGTTGAGCAGGGGGAGCGCATTGGGCATCCATCCTGCGAGGGCGGGGCCGCCGAGGCGATGCATCTTCATATCGCGCGTCGTTACAATGGCGAGTGGATCCCGGCGGGGACTGGTCTGGCTCCGATGGTCCTTTCTGGCTGGCGGGCGCACGAGGCGCAGCTGCCTTATGATGGTCTTCTGACCAGCGGTGAGGAGGAGCGCACCGCTTGTGAATGTTGGGATGACGAGATCAACGGCTTAACTTCTGACAATTTTCCATAACTCGTTCCGCTTGGCGCGGGAAAGGAGCAGACGTATGGATGTTTCGATGGCTCGGCCCACTGACCTGACTTGCCCTGCATGTGAGCGTGATTTCACCGTTGATGTGTGGCTTATCATCGATGGTTCGGCGCGTCCCGATCTGGTGGGACAGATTCGGGAAGGTACGCTGTACGAGATGGTTTGCCCCCATTGTGATCATCGAGGGACGCTTGATGCGCCAGTGTTGCTCTTCCGCCCCGATGAGGACCCGCCTTTGCTTTTCTCTCCGGCCCGCCTCACCTCCGAACAGCAGGATCAAGATCAAGCGGCCCATCTGTTGGGGCGGCTGAAGGAGGCGCTGGGCGAGACATGGCAGGCAGATTGGCTGTCCGAGGGCTTGCCGTTCGTCCCCCTGGAGGCTTTGCCGGCCGCTTTGAGCGATGATCCGGAGGCGGCGCTGAGAGAGGTTCTTGAGCGCACCGGGGAGGATGTCCGAGATCTGGCGGAGGAGAGCCCTCCTGCGCAGATGGCTTTGCGCGTGCGGGAATTTCTTCAGTCGCGGACCTGGATTGAGGCCCAGAGTCTGGTGGAGGAGTACCCGGTCTTACTTTCTGACGAGGCGGATCGCTTATTAGGGCAAATCATCGCGCGTCACGGCGATAGCGCGGAGGACGTGGCGTACGTGGAGGAACATCGGACCTTGCTCCGTCAATGCCGCGAGGTGGGCGTGGAGCGGGCCTTCGAGGAGAAGACCAGCGCCCCTCCGGAGGAGCTGCGCAGGCTGATAGAAGCTCTTTCTGATCTGCCGGCTGAGCAGCGTCGCGCATTGGAGGAGATTCTGGTCCAGGCTGACAGCTCCGAGGCCCTGGAAGCCGCCCTGGAGGAGCGTCCAGAGATGGCTTCTGTCCTGGAGCGGTTTCTTTACCAGACCGTTGAACAAGGAGAATCCCCTCTGGCCCTCAATGAGCATGAGAACAGAAGGCCTTAGTACTATAACGAGACTTTGACGAGCCTGTCGAAGGGTGCCATTTTGGCCAAGTCGTCATCCTTCGACAGGCTTCGGCGTGCACTCAGCCGAACGGCTCAGAATGACTATCGAGGGATCAACTTCGTTGAACTCTCGTTGTAGTATTAGAACCGCTTCGTTTGCTCATACAGGATTTTTACGTTGGATAGAGGAAGGAGGAAACGTGCGTTTTCTTGTTACCGGCGGTGCTGGGTTTCTGGGATCTGCGTTGGCCAATCGTCTCCACCGCGATGGTCATCAAGTGCGCGTTATTGACGATCTCAGCGCCGGCGACCCGGAGCAGCTCGACGACGATATTCTCTTTACCCGCGGCGATGTCGCCGATCGGCCCAAGCTGTGGACGTTGTTGCAGGATATAGATTGTGTTTATCATCTGGCCGCGCGCGTTCAGGTCAGCGAGTCAATTCTCTATCCGCGCGAGTATACCGAGGTCAACGTCGGCGGCACGGTCAGTTTGATGGAGGCGATGCGCGATGCCGGCGTCCAGCGTGTGATCTTTACCTCGTCGGGCGCTATCTATGGCGAGCAGGCTCACCAGCCGGTGCGTGAGGATCAGACGCCCAATCCCCAGTCGCCCTACGCCGTGAGCAAACTCTCGGCCGAGTATTACGTACGTACTATCGGCGCGCTCTGGGGCATAGAGACGGTCATTTTGCGCGTTTTTAACGCCTATGGGCCGGGACAAAGCCTTCCCCCTTCCCACCCGCCGGTCGTGCCGCGCTTTTTGCAGCAGGCGCGCCGGGGAGGATCGCTGGTCATATTTGGGGGCGGCGGTCAGACCCGCGATTTCGTCTACGTGGGGGATGTGGTGAACGCGTTGACTGCGGCCGCGACAGCCTCGGATGTAGACCGACGGATCATCAATGTGGCCAGTGGACGGGAGACCAGCATCAACGATCTGGCCGATCTGGTGGCCGATGTCGTGGGGCGGCGGGTAGATCTCCTTCACAGCCCGGCCGAAAGCGGCGGCGTCTCCCGCCTCTGGGCCGACATTACCACCGCTCGTCAGCTGCTTGACTATGAACCACAGGTTGATCTTGCGAAAGGATTGCGGCTGACGTTGGAACGCGACTCGCACTTTCAAGATTAGATGATGCCCCGTCTGGATCGTGACTTCTTTGCCCGCGACACGCTGGTCGTGGCCCGACAGTTGCTTGGGAAACGCCTGGTGCGCTTTCTGGACGGGACGCGCCTCGGCGGGCGTATCGTGGAGGTGGAGGCTTACGTCGGTGAGGACGATGAAGCCTGCCACGCCAGTTGTGGCCTCACACAGCGTAACTCTTCTATGTATGGGCCGCCTGGGTGTGCATACGTCTACTTCATCTACGGGATGTACCATTGCTTCAACGTGGTCACCGATTCTGAGGGATCCCCGGCCGCTGTGCTGGTGCGCGCCTTAGAACCGCTGGAGGGTATTGAGGAGATGCGAGCCAGACGTGACGGTCGCCCCGACGTCGAGCTGACCAATGGGCCGGCTAAGATCTGTCAGGCTTTGGCCATTGATCGCCAGTTGGATGGCGTTGATCTATGTGCCCCTCAGACACCTCTGTTCATCGAGTCAGAGCCTCCGATGCCAGAGGCCTCTGTCGCTCGCGGCCCTCGAATCAATGTGCGAGGTGATGAGGCCGCACTCAATGCCCCCTGGCGATTCTACGTGCGGGGCCATCAGTACCTCTCGCGTTAGTCCCCCTGCTGAGCCATCTCGAGGCGTGCGGCGACTGATGCGTTCGCGCTATGCCGCGTCAGGCGAGGCCGCGTTCAGAATCACCTGGTCGTGGATCTGTTGGACCGCGTCGCTTGTGTCCTCGGCGGCGACAGCCAGGGAGATACTGCACTCGGACGAGCCTTGTGCTATGGCGATGACGTTGATCTCGGCCTGAGCCAGCGCCCCGAAGATGCGCGCCCCCACGCCCGGTGTGGTGCGCAGCCCCGATCCCACCGCGGTGACGATCACAACCTCATCCATTGACCAGACGCGGTCGATGTCCCTCCGTGCCAGCTCCAGCGCCATCTCCTCCTCGATGGCTCCGATGACCGCGTCTACCGTCTCGGTGGGAATGAGAAAGGAGATCGACTGCTCCGACGATGCCTGGGTGATCATCAGCACGCTGGCGCCCTGGCTGGCGACGGCAGCGAAGGTGCGAGCGGCGATGCCCGGTACGCCCATCATCCCGCGTCCTTCCACGTTCACGAGGCTCAGGCCCTTGATGGCAGTGACGGCTTTGATTGTGCTTGGGGCGGCTTTCGCCTCCCGGTTGATGCGGGTGCCAGGGTGCGAGGGGTTGAACGTGTTCTTGACGCGCAACGGAATGTCCCGTTCCACGACTGGTCGGATGGTGCGCGGATGGACCACCTTGGCTCCAAAGTAGGCCAGCTCGCTTATCTCGTTGTAGGATAGCGCCGGCAAGACTTGCGCGTCCGGCACGATGCGCGGATCCGTGGTCATCACGCCGTCCACATCGGTCCAGATCCAGACCTCGTCGGCATCCAGACAATCGCCCAGGATGGCGGCGCTATAATCGCTGCCGCCGCGGCCCAGTGTGGTGGTCACGCCGTCCTCGGTGGCCCCGATGAAGCCAGTCACGATTGGGATCACATCCTCCTCCAGCAGCGGCAAGAGTCGATCGGCGATGCGCTGGCGGGTGGCTTCCATCAAGGGGACTGCATTCTGGAACTTGTCGTCGGTGATGATCAGCTCGGTGGCGTCGATGGCCCTGCTTTGAGCGCCGCGCTGGCGAAGCACAGCGGCCAGGATACGGGCATTGATCCGCTCGCCCAGCGATGTGATGGCGTCCATCGCGCGAGGCGTCACCTCGCCCAGCACGTGGACGCTGTGACAGAAGGTGCCGAAATCGTCCAGGTATTCGTCGACGGTGGCGAGGACCTGTGCCCGTTCGCCGTTAGGGTCCAACAGCTCGTCCACAGCGCGGTAATGGTTCACCCGCAGATCGGCGACGATGGCGCGGTAGGTCTGGTCGTCGCCGGCTGCGGCGGTCAACGCGCCCTCGGTCAGAGCGTCGGTCACGCCACTCATCGCCGAGACGACGATGGCGAGTTGGTCCCATTCATCCGCCTGTTCCAGCACGATGCTGGCGGCCTCGGCGTGGGCCTCGGCGCTGCCGACGGATGTGCCACCAAATTTCATAGCTAATGTGGTCATGTCCTCTCCTCCAGTAGGAATAAAGCGTAAAACGCATTGCATCTCAAGTTTTACATTTTACGTTTCACGTCGATAATGTCGCCCAGCACGCCCGC
>CAYYTU010000021.1:0-35705 GCA_964474655.1 uncultured Anaerolineales bacterium | reverse complement strand
CACGCCCGCTCAGATCCTCGCGCGGGTCGGGCTCGGTGTAGCCCAGAGCCCGGGCCTGGGCCACGGCAGCAGCGTAGGTTTCGCCGCGTTCCAGCTGGGCGCAGAGGTAGCCCAGCGTCCCGCTGAAACAGCCGATGATGGTCGTGACGTGGTCGCCGGTCTCAAGCAGGTAGTCCAGCGTAGCGATCACGGGCAGCCCGGCGCCGACGGTGGCCTCGTAGCGCAGGTTAGGATGATCGAGCAATGATCGCACGTCAGCCCAGGGGCCGGTCAGGGGAAGCTTATTGGCCAGCACCACGCTGCCGTCGGCGTCCAGCGCGGTCCGCAGCGTGGGAGTGGTTTCGGAGGAGGCGCTCACATCGACCAGGATCGTTCCCGGTCGCAGCGCACCATCCAGCTTATCCCGGGAGCGGCTTTCCGACAGGGCGTGCAATGAGCCCCCTTCTTCCTTGATTTGCAACGCGTCCTCCAGGAGCGCGTCGGGCAGGCCGGCGGCATTGAGAAGTACGGCCTGGCTATCGGCGACGCCGACTGTTTGTATCTCCGGCGTGTTATGCGCCTCAAGAATTTGACGCAACAGGGCTTGCCCGACTTGGCCCAGTCCCAAGAGGACGATGGGCACACCACTTCTCTCGCTCATTGACAGCCTCCTCTGTTCAGCTGACTATACATACGCAAAATCCCCGCACCCTCTTGGGGCGCGGGGATCGTCTATTCCCACGTGGTTCCACCCAAGTTCCGCAGAGGATGGGGGGCACGCCTCTGCGACTCTCGAAGGCGGTAACGGGCCTTAGCCGAAATCCCATACTTTCGCGGCTCTTACGGCGGCGATTTGGGGGACCTGCTCCCGGGTGGTTTTCTCGTCGTTTCGGTCGAGGGGCTTTCAGCCGGTGACCGCCTCTCTCTGTGACCTCCGTGGACGGTACTCGTCCCGGTCAACGCTTTGCAGCTCCAAATTTGAGGCGGGATTATAATACTTTTGGCCAACTTGGCAAATGAGATGTGCCGCGTTCAGGTCATCTCGATCACGCCGTCTTCCGCGATGGGGTAGATGGCCTCGCACGCCACACAGCGAAAGGCCCGATCCTGGCGTTCCAGGCGCTCTTTACACGTGGGACAGCGCAGAATCTCCGGCAGAGGCCGGATCCCGCCGCCGCGCGGGGTGCCCGTTTTGATAGCCCAGGCCAGGTCGTAATCGACCTGCCAGCGCTTGATTTTGATTTCTTCGAGTGGCAGCTGCTGGAGGATCTGTTCGAACTCGTCGGGCGGGAAGGCGCGTCCGGGCAGAAACTTGGCGTCGGGTCCCACGCGGTTGGTGACCAGGAGCACGCCGCCGGGCCGCAGGACGCGGATCATCTCCTCCAGGATATCCGCTGGGTTTGGAGTGAACTCCAGCGCTTCCAGGCACGTTACGGCGTCGAACGTATCGTCATTGAAGGGCAACTGCTGCGCGTCCTGCTGGATGAAAGTCAGCCGGTCGGCGAATTCGTCCGTCTGCTTCACGGCCTCGCGCAGCATACCGCGGGATAAATCCAGGCCGATGATGCGACCGTCGAAGGGCGGCTGGCGCAGCACTGCCTGCGGGAGGCGCCCGGTGCCGGTGGCCACATCGAGTACCAGTGGCGCGGGAATCGGTTCCAGGGCCTGGGCCAGTGGAAGGCCCAGAAACCATTGCTCGTCGCCGCTATCGAACCGTTTGATGCGCTCATAGACATGTGCCGACCAGTCGTAGAGGAGCGCGACGATGCGTGGTCCCAGGTAAGCCCCTTCGGCGATAATCAGTTGCCAGTAGAGGATCAGTCCCGCCAGCGCGAGGCCGAGCAGAAGCAGGGGCAGCCAGGTCATCGTGCGCTAAAGCGCCCAGGCCGCGATTAGCATTGCGGTCATCAACCAGGGGCGGGTGTGGCGCACGTACCATCTGGGGGATTGATCGCGTCTCAGCCAGGGAAGCAGCGTCACTTGAGGCACGATGATCAACGCAAGCATCCCCACTGCCAGGGGACGTTGGAGCATAACGAGGGCCGTGGTGATCAGAAGGTAGCCGCCGACGTTCATAATGCGCCCCCGCCTGGAACTGGAGCGCCAGGCGCCGCTCCACACCAGTGTGAACAGGCCGGCGATGACGGCCGAGCGCAAGGAGAGCGCGTCGAAGGCCGCGTGGCCGGCCATCCAGGGCAGGGTCAGGCTGATGACGCCATCCCAGCCCGGGGCGACGTTGCCTTGGCCGCCTTCCCAGGCCAACCCCATTTGCATCACGGCCAGCGCCGTCAGGCTTAGCAGGAGCAGATCTCTGCCAAGCAAGAGCGCCAGCAACACCGATAGCGGTAGGGCGATGGTGATGGCCGAGATGGCGCGTCCACAGGTGGGCCAGAGAACTGCACGCCACCAGCTTATCAACTCTCCTCCCCAGTGGGCGATCAGGTGAGAGGGTGTATTTGGCTGTGTGTAGGGCAGCGTTTGGATGGGGGCGCCGGTGTGCCATTCCCGCCAGCGTTGCAGGGGGGTTGCCCAGTCGGTGTCGCCGAGTGCGGTCCACAGTGTACCCCATCCGCCGTCGACCAACAGGATGAGCAAGGCCAGCCGCAACAGATCGACGCCACGCCAGCTAAAAGCACCCGCTGCGATGACGCCGCACACGGAGGCCCAGGCTGGCCCGATCCAGATGATGAGATCAACCAGGCGGGCCTGAAAGTGAATTATGCCGCCCAGAGCGGGAGTAGGGGAAGTGGGTTGCGGGTTCTTTTCGGTAATCTCTTCCATAAACAGAAATTATACCATAGGTTATGGTTGTCCAACAGATGTGCAACGTTCGATTGCCTGGAGCGTGGTTCTGGCGCACGCCTCCCACGAAAAGCGATCCACGTTGGCGAAGCCGCGTTGGATCAGCTTTCTTCTCAGGTCCGGACGGGTGACGACACGGGTCAGTGCTTCGGCGATAGCGTCGGTATCGTCGGGGTCCACCAGGATCGCTCCGTCTCCCGCTACTTCCGGTAGGCTGGAGGTGGTGCTGGTGATGACGGGGCAGCCGCAGGCTTGCGCCTCCAGAACTGGCAGCCCAAAACCTTCGTGTAGCGAGGGGAAGGCGAACGCTTGCGCGCCACTCAGCAGCGCGGCCTTGTCCTCGGCGGCGACGTAGCCTGGGAAGCACACGCGCGATTCCAGTCCCCGTCGACGGACCTGCTCGAAAAGATGGTGGTAGAGCCAGCCGCGCTTGCCGGCCAAAACGAGATCCATTTGAGGTTGTGGATGGGGGTGGGTGATAAGCTGCGTGAAAGCATCTATCAGGCGGGCCAGGTTTTTGCGCGGCTGAAGAGTGCCGAGGTAGAGGAGGTAGTTCGCGCCAATCCCGTAGCGTGCTCTGACTGCCTCGACTGTGCCAGGATCGTCTACTGGCGCGAGCGCGCTGTCGACGCCGGGGTGGGCGACGGTGATCTTCTCCGCTGGTGTTCGGTAGTGCTCGATCAGGTCGCGCTTGGTCGCTTCGGAATCGGCCAGGAGGTGCGTGGCGGCGCTGGCTGTCCAGCGGGTGGAAAGATCGAGGTACCACCGCTGGGGCCAGGGGTGAGCCTTGGGAAAGTAGCGATAGCCCAAATCGTGGACGGTGACCAAGCTGATGGGGGGATGAATCAAGGGCAGTACGTGAGAGGGCACAAATAGCGCGTCCGGGGCCCGGAAAGCCATTTCCCACGAGAGACGCAGATGGGTCCAGAGGCGTGGAAACGGGATTGGGCGGTGGTCTGCTTCCGGGAAAGCGTCGGTTGGAGGCTGGGTTCGGAAGTAGAGCCGGAACTGGTGCGGGCTTTCCAGCGTCAGCAGCGCCTGGATCAGGCGGCGGGCATAAGTCTCGGTCCCCGTGGGGTGCGGGGAGACGGCGCGGCTGGCGTCGACGCCGATCAGCATGTGGCTTCTGACGGCGTCGCGCTAAGATGAGCGCTTGCCGACCAACCCCCGCAACAGCGCTATCACTCCTGCCGCGATCACGAGCACAGGCCAGAGCTGCGGCAGGAGTTGGCGCGTCTCAGGCCCGAGCCATTCGAGCGTGATGGCGAACCCGGCAGCACCGGCCAGCAGGGCGGATAGGGCCAGGAACAACGCGTCCCAGTCGCAGAGCCCGGCGGCGATCCATTGGCCCAGGAAGGCGAACCCCCCAATTAAGGCGAACACGGGCCACCACATCTCCAGGTCACCGTAGGTCAGGGGCCCGATGGTGACGAAGAGGAAGACCAACCCGGCTAGCGTGGCGGCAATGCCGAAGAAGACATGCTCCGGGTTGGCGCGCTGGTCGCTGAAATATTTAATCAAGGCGGCCAGTCCGCCGGCGAAGAGGAAGGCAGGCCAAACTTGATTCCAGCCAGGGAAGCTGGTTCCCATCTCTCGCAGCAAGAAGTAGACGCCCAGCAGGATAAGGAAAAGCGCCAGGGTGATTTCTCGCTTGCGCATCGCTTTGCTCCTTCAGGTGTCTGGAAGTGATCAGCCGATCGATCAGCAGACGTCTTCCTCGATGCGTTCGGCGTACACGCTCTCTTTCAGCACGCCGATGAAGGGTAAGTTGCGATACTCTTCGTCGAAGTCCAGTCCGTAGCCCACCACGAACTCGTCTGGTACCTCGAAGCCCACGAAGTCCAGCGGCACGTCGATCATACGCCGCGAGGGCTTGCTGAGCAGCGTGCAGACGCGCAGGCTGTCCGGATCGCGCGTGCTCAGATTGCGCGTCACGTAGTTCAGGGTGCGTCCGGAATCGATGATGTCCTCCACGACCAGCACGTGTCGTCCTTCGATGCTCTGCTCCAGATCCAGCAGGATGCGTACGACGCCGCTGCTCGTCGTCCGTGTGCCGCCGTAAGACGAGATCACCATAAAGTCGACCTCGTGCCGTACGTTCAAGTGACGTGTCAGGTCAGCCAGGAACATGAACGCGCCTTTGAGCACGCAGACCAGCAGTGGCCGATCATCGTCGCTGTATGTGGCGTTGATCTCCTCGCTCAACTTCGCGATGCGGTCTTGCAGCGCGGGTTCAGAAATTAAGGTCTTGGCGATGTCCTCTCGTAATCCCATAAACCACCTACTTCTCGTAAACTTCAGGTTTCAAGGCCCCGATGTAGGGCAAGGTGCGGTAACGATCGGCGTAGTCCAGGCCATAGCCTACCACCCATACATCGGGTATCTTGAAGCCTAGATAGTCGATGGGGACGCTTACTTCGCGCCGATCGGGCTTGCTGAGGAAGACGGCTGTGCGCAGCGAGGCCGGCTGACGTGCGCGGAAGGCACGCTGCAGGTAGTCCAGCGTGTTACCGGTGTCCACGATGTCCTCGACGATCAGTACGTGGCGACTGGAGACGTTGACGCGAGTGTCCATAATTAACCGCACTTCGCCGGAGACGGTGCCTTTGTTGTAGCTGGAAAGGGCGATGAAGTCGACGTGGTGGGGTATGTTGAGGCGACGCGCCAGATCTGCCAGGAAAATGAAAGCGCCTTTGAGCACTCCGATCAGCACCAGCCCATTGGAATCGGCATAGTCAACGCCCTGGTAATCGGCGCTGATCTGATCGGCCAGCTTACTTACCCGCTCTTCGATTGCCGTCTCGTCCAGCAATACTCGCTCAATGGCTTCGGCGTCGTAATTCTCATACTTAGTCATTCGATTTTCCTACCTCATGACACCCGCGACATCTGGCTTCGTAGACCTCGCTGGCGCCCACCAAAATGACCGGGTCGTCGTAGGCAGCCGGCTCGCCGTCGATCAGCCGCTGAGTGCGGCTAGCCGGGCCGCCGCATTTCACGCAGATGGCCTGGAACTTATCAACTTGCTCGGCCCGGGCCATCAACTCTGGCATGGGCCCGAAAGGCTCTCCCCGGAAGTCCATATCCAGGCCAGCGATGATAACCCGTAATTCTTGATCGGCCAGCTCCTCGCACAGATCGATCACGTCGTCGTCGAAGAATTGCGCCTCGTCGATTGCCACCACGGTGGTGTCCGGTTCCAGAAGGCTTTTCATCTGGCCCACGTCTTCCACGGCGGTGGCTTTGATCTGCATTCCGTTGTGAGAGGTTACCTCGCAGCCAGTAAAGCGCGTGTCGATGGCCGGCTTGAAAACTTGTATCTTCTGCTTGGCGATTTGGGCCCGCCGCAATCGTCGAATGAGCTCCTCCGTCTTTCCAGAGAACATACTGCCGCAAATGACTTCGATCCATCCGCTATTAGGTTTGTTGTACATAGTAGCCGGTATACTTGAACCAAAAATAGGGGCAGATGTATGCATCTGCCCCTGGTAAATCCTGTGGCTTGGTTGTTGCTACGCTGCTGCTTCGGCCTCTTCGGTAGCGTTGCTTTCTTCTTCGGATTCCTCGTCGCTTGGTAGATCGAAGCCTCGGGCTCGCAGTTGCTTCTTGAGCGTAGCCAGCGATTTCATACCGAAGCCGCGGATGTTCATCAGGGCCTCGCCGCCGCCTTCTTCGAGGGTTTCGATTACGTCGCCTACCGTCTCGACGTCCGCTTCCAGCAGCACGTTCTTGGCCTGGGTGCGGATGTCGAGCTCTTCGATGGAGAGATCGGGAGACGTTTGCTTGGCCCGCCGACGTTCCATCTCGGCCATTTTCTTCTCTCGACGCTCCAGTTTCTTGAGAAAACGCTCCACCTGACCGCCGGAGTCCACGATGCGTTGCTCGCCGGTGAAAAACGGATGGCACTCAGAGCAGATGTCGGTGCGGATCTCCTCCTGGGTCGATCCTACCGTCCAACTGTTGCCACAGGCGCAGATGACCTTCGCTTCAGGATAGAAATCGGGGTGGATACCTTCTTTCATGCCACCTCCTGCGGCGGGTAGACGCTCACGCGTTTGCCTCCCCCACGGGTGTGCTCGAAGGTCACGAATCCGTCCGCCTTGGCAAAAAGCGTGTGATCCTTGCCCAGTCCCACGTTCTTGCCGGGCTTGATCCGCGTCCCGCGCTGGCGCACGATAATGTGGCCGGCGCGCACTTCCTGTCCGCCATATCGCTTTACGCCCAAATATTTGGCGTTACTCTCACGTCCGTTACGAGTAGTACCACTACCTTTCTTATGAGCCATTTTAATACCTCCTACGCCATAATTTCGTCAACCCGCAGTTGCGTATAGGGCTGCCGGTGTCCGGCGTGCCGCTGATACCGCTTTCGGGGCCGATATTTGAAAACCTGGATTTTCGGGCCTTTCTCTTGAGCGACCACTGTCGCCACTACTCTGGCACCCTCAACCTTGGGCTGCCCAATCTTCACGTCGGTGTCGTCGACGAGCAATAATATCTCGTCGAATTCCACTTGTTCGCCCACGTCCGCGGATAGCTTTTCAACGCGGATGGTGTCGCCCACGCTGGCCCGATATTGCCGTGCGCCTGACTTCATAACTGCATACACCATAGATCCTCCCCAACCCGGCGAAGCCGGAACCAAAATGATAACTTCCAAACTTAACTCCTGCAATTTAGCGACTCCAGACTTCGGAAGTCTACCGTCGAGGATTTTGGATGCAAAATAATCCCGCTTTGCTTCCAAATTGGGTTCGCCAACCCCATTTTAAGTCTTCCGAAGTCTCTGCTCCTCAAAAATTTGAAAAGTGCAGGGGTCAAGTTCCAAAGAACCTGGACCGAAATAGCCTCTTTCTTGGAATTTGGCCAGGCGCTATAGTCCGATCACTATAGCACAAGCACAAATAGGGGCCGTGCCCGATGGCCCGGCCTCGAACGAGAATTATACCGAATTCGTCAGCTTTGTCAACTTTCCACTGGTGTTCGGGCAAACGAAGCGATTCTAGGGTAGCCCGGACGCACTAGATTGCCTACGGTCACGTTTATCGAGCGTGTCAACCCCAGCTTCGTTTGCCTTGTTCACGTCTAAGCACGCTCTGCGGCCTTGAGAGCATTTTTGCTGGGCGACCTGCTTCGAAAACTCGTGTTCTCGCTTGGCTGGCGTCTCTTGGCGCAGGAGGGTGCGGCAGCTGCTCAATCGCCTGGTAGGAGCTGCGCGGCTGCTTCTCGATCCACGATCCAGGTCAGCTGGCCGTCCGTGGGCTCTACCAGTCCAGCCGGCAGCGAGGATCCGGCGCGGACGCGGGCGAGTGCCTTTGCCTTCGACGCCCCGCTGACCAGGAAGATCACCTGCCGGGCGCTGTTGATGGTCGGGAGCGTCAGCGTGACGCGCCAAGTCCCCATCCTGCCCACGTGAGTGGCGATCACGGAATGCCCCCGTTCCTCCAGCGCCGAGGTGCCGGGGAAGAGCGAGGCGGTGTGCCCATCGGTGCCCATCCCTAGCAGGACCAAATCGAACCGCCCGAAGCCGCTCAGCGCGTCTCGATACTCGGCTGCTGCTTCCTCGGGCGGAAGCTCACCCTTGATCCGGTGGACGTTTGCCTGCGGGATGGCGATGTGATCGAGCAGCGCCTCGCGCGCCATACGGTAATTGCTGTCGGCGTGGTAGGGTGGGACGCAGCGCTCGTCGCCCCAGAAGATGTGCACGCGGGGCCAGTCGATCTGGGAGGCGAACGATTCCTGGGCCAGAAGCGCATACAGCGGCAGGGGCGTCGAGCCGCCGGAGAGCGCCACGACGAACCGCCCGCGACGTTCTATCGCTTCCGTGGTCAGCGCCGTGAAGCGTTCGGCCGCTGCCTGCGCCATATGATCCGCGTCGGGCACGATGACCAGCTCGCTCATCGCCTGTCACCCTTGGTCGTCGGCGCGGTGAGTGGCGCAGAACGGGTGCCAGGAGCGTCCGTCGTGCGCCAGCAGCGCTTGGGCCTCCGCTGGTCCCCAGCTGCCCGGCTCATAAGTGGCCAGCCGGGGGGCATCGGGGCCTTTCCACTGGGTGATCACCGGGTCGATCAGCGACCAGGCCATCTCGATCTCGTCGGCCCGCGCGAAGAGCGAGGCGTCGCCCTGCAGCGCATCCAGCAGCAGGCGCTCGTAGGCGTCCGGCAGCGTCCCGTCCCCGAAGTTCCCGGCGTAATGGAACTCCATATCGACCGAGCGGGTTTGCATGCCGGTGCCGGGCTCCTTGGTCTCAAAGCGGAGGTGGATGCTCTCATCGGGCTGGAGGCAGAGCGATAGCACGTTGGCTGTGATGTCCTCGCCGCGTTCAATTGGGAACATCAGGTGGGGCACGCATTTGAACTGGATGCTGATCTCGCTCGTCTTCGTCTTCAACCGCTTGCCCGAGCGCAGGTAGAACGGGACGCCGCGCCAGCGCCAGTTGTTGGCGTAGAGCTTGAGCGCGGCATAGGTCGCCGTGGTGGAATCCGCGTCCACATCCGGTTCGTCGCGGTACCCTTGATATTGGCCCCGCACGCTCTCGGCGATAGAGGGGATCGCCCGTAGCACCTTGACCTTCTCGTCGCGCAGGGCGTTGGCCTCGAAGTCGATGGGCGGTTCCAGTGCCGTCAAGGTCAGCAGCTGCATCAGATGGTTCTGGAACATATCGCGCAGCACGCCGGCCTTCTCGTAGTAACCGGCGCGATGACCCACACCGACGTTCTCCGCCACGGTGATCTGGACGTGGTCGATGTAATTGCGGTTCCAGAGCGGCTCGAATATGGCGTTGGCGAAGCGGAAGGTCATAATGTTCTGGACTGTCTCTTTGCCCAGGTAATGATCGATGCGGTAGATCTGGCTCTCCTCGAAGACGGCGTGGATCTGGTCGTTTAGCTGGCGAGCGCTCTCCAGCCCGTGACCGAAGGGCTTCTCGACGATGATCCGCCGCCAGCCGGCATCGCTGCTTTCCAGTCCGGCTCGTCCCAGATGGTCGACGATGATGGGGTAGAGCACCGGCGGGACGGCAAGGTAGAAGAGCACATTGCCGACGGTGTCCATCTCGTGCTTGATCTGGTCCAGGCGTTGCTGGAGGCGGCGGTAGGTTTCATCGTCGTCGAGATCGCCGGGCATATAGCTATACCGTTTGGCGAAGGCGGGCCACAGATCGCAGATATCTGGTCCGGATTGGGCTCTTGAGTAATCCATCACGCCCTCGCGCAGCCGGTCGCGGAACGCCTCGTCCGAATACTCGGTGCGCGAGACGCCGATCACACGCGTGTCCGGAGGTAGCAGCTCCTGGCAGGAGAGGGTGTGCAGCGCCGGCACCAGCTTCCGCTGCGTCAGATCCCCCGAAGCGCCGAAGATGACGATGGTCGCGGGGGTGGAGCATCGAATCTCCTGGATCATTGGTCGTCTCCCGTGCTCTTGACCGCATGCCCGCCGAACTGGTTGCGCATCGCGGCCAGCAGCTTGGCCGCGTAGCTCTCTTCCTGCCGACTGACCAGTCGCATCTGCAGCGCCAGGGTGATGACCGGCGCCGGTACGTCCAGGTCGATGGCCTCGAAGGCGGTCCAGCGGCCCTCGCCGGAATCGGCCACCCAGCCCTTGATATCGCTCAGCGCCTGGTCCTCGGCCAGCGCGTCGGCGGTCAGATCGAGCAGCCACGAGCGAATGACGGTGCCGAAGCGCCAGGTCTCGGCCACGTTATGGAGGTCGAGATCGAATTCCTCCTTGGTCTTGAGGATATCGAACCCCTCGGCGTAGGCCTGCATGATGCCGTATTCGATCCCGTTATGGACCATCTTGACGAAGTGCCCGGCGCCGCTCGGCCCCACGCGGCTCCAGCCCTTGTCCGGCGCGGGGGCCAGCGTCTCGAAGATCGGCCGCAGGTGCTCGATGATCGCCTCCTCGCCGCCGACCATCATCCCGTAGCCCTCCTGGAGGCCCCAGATGCCGCCGCTGACGCCGACGTCCACAAAGTGGAGGTCATGCTGCTTGATCGTCTCCGCCCGGCGCAGCGTGTCCTTGTAGTTGGCGTTGCCGCCGTCGATGATGATATCCTCCGGCGCTAGTACCCCCAGCAGCGAATTGACTACCTGCTCGGTGGGCTTGCCGGCTGGCACCATCGACCAGGCCGCACGCGGCGGCGCCAGCTGCTCTGCCAGCTCCTCCAGCGAATCGACCGGGACGACGTTCGGCTCTTCCTCCGCTAGCTCGTAAGCGACCTCCACCGTGCGGTTGTACCCCACTACTCGGTGTCCGTCGCGCGACAATCGACGTGCCATATTGGCGCCCATCTTGCCCAATCCAACGATGCCCAGTTCCATTTGAAATCCTCCTATTCTGTGTTGGCTAAGTGACTCCCAAAACGTTATCTGTGAAATTGATCTGCTGCTGGTGCGGTCGGGAGAGCGACCAAAGCACTTTTTACCCGCTGATTGCTTACGGCTTGCGCCGTCCGGTCAGCGTCAGGGTACCCTCGCTCACGCGAATCTCGGTGATTTCGGCATAATCCTGGCCCAGTACCAGCGCCTCGGTGACGCTTTTGCCGATTATGTCGAAGATGAACTCCGGCATTGAGACGTTTCCCAACTGCCCTTCGACGAAATCGATCTCCAGCTCACCGTCCGCGGCGTGAGCTGTTACGACGGCGCGGACAGGTTGTCGCCAGCGCAGGATTTTACCGTAGCCGTGCACGATGACCCGCCCGTCGCCCCGGAAGTGAACTTGAGGTTCCTCAATGGTCAAGCCCGTCCCGACGTTCGGAAGTTGGACGTCCGGTAATTTCTCCATCTGTTTCAGCAGTGCCTCCCATTCGGACCTCTCTTCGATCTCGCCCAGGCCAGGCAATGCGTCGGTTGGGTCGATATCTTCGAGGGGCACGGTCTGGAGTTGTTCGAGCAACGTAGCCCCAATCGTGAGGAAGGAGTTGACCTCCTCTTCTGTGACGGTCAATGTGAATTGCCCGCCCGCCTTGCTGCTCTCTCCGGCGGCGACGACCTTTTCGACGAAGCGCTGCGCGGCCTCCTGAGAGGTGACGGGCGGCGGGCCATCGTCCGGCAGCTCCGCTTGCGAGGCTTCCGACCCACAAGCGCTTAAGGCCAATGCGGCCAGGATTATGAGGCTCAGTATCAGCACAAGCGTTTGTCGTCGCCCGTGCGGGTGATTGAGGTTTCTGGTGCTTTCTTTCATCATCCTTCTCTCTTCTCCATTGGGACGCGTCAGGCTGCGATGGGTTTCTGGGGCGTTCGCGCGGGTTATGATTCAGTCTCGGTCAGCTGCTGTAAGCCCTTGATCACTTTCTCCCCCAGATGGAAGCGGATCACGCGTCGTCCTGCATCTTCCAGCGCCTGGCGGTCGCCCAGGGCCTGGGCCATCTTCAGCACGCCGAAGGTAATCGAGCTCTCCTCTGCACCAGGCTCATCGGGAATGGCGGCGTCGCGCGGGCTATCCGAAGTGAACTGGATGAAGAGCCCGTTCCCGGCGTCGCCCTTGTGCAGCTGCCCGGTGGAGTGGAGGAAGCGCGGACCGTAGCCAAGCGTCGTCGCCAGCTGATACCGGTCGCGCAGCTGGACGCGCAACGCTTGCAGGGCTTCCGTCGTCTCCGGCGTTGGTTGCACGTAGGCCTGGAGCGCGATGTAGCTGCGGTCGGCGTGCGGCGAGGGGCTGCCGCCGGTGGGTCGCTCGGCCAGGAAGGCGTGCAGCGCATCGGCAGTCACCGGGGCCGATTCGCCGCTCGGCAGCTCGCCTGTCTCCGTGTATCGCTCCACCATCCGACGCGCCTGCACCTTGGCCGCCTCGACGTTGGGCTGATTGAAGGGCTGGATGCCCAGCCGGTAGCCGGCCACGGCGATGGCCATCTCCCAGAGGAAGATCTGCTCGCCCAGGTCGTAGCGATCGCGCAGGTTCAGCGTCACCACCGGATGACCGGCCTCCTCAATCTCGGCCAGTGCGGCATCGTGAGCGTCGTCGCCCTCCAGCCGCAGCTGGACGAAGAGCCGGTCGTCGCCGTAGACCGCCGGCGGCCCCAGCGGCTCGCCCACCACGGGCAGAATCCCGGTGCCGGACTTGCCGGTGCTTTCGGCCATCAGCTGCTCCACCCAGTCGCCGAAGCTCGCTATCGGATCCGAGATGACGATGGTGACCTTGTCCCGTCCGGCCTGGGCCAGCTCGCCCAGGATGGCGCCCAGCTGAGCGCATCGGTTATCCGCGGCGGGCACGGAGGATGCACAGTCGGCGGTCATCGCCAGGGCCCGATCCAGCAGGCGGCCCACGTCCACGCCCACCAGCGCCGCTGGCACCAGCCCAAAGAACGAGAGGGCCGAGTAGCGCCCGCCGATGTGGGGATCGTTGCGGAAGACGGCCTGGAAGCGGTGCTGCTCGCCCAGATCGACCAGGTGGCTGCCCGGATCGGTGACGGCGACGAAGTGTTCGCCGGCCTCCTCCTCGCCCAGCGCCTCGACGGCGCGGCGGTAGAAGAACTTGAAGAATGAGAGCGTCTCCGTAGTGGTGCCCGATTTGCTGGCCACGATGAACAGCGTGCGGCTCAGATCGAGCTGCTCGGTGTAGCTCAGGACGGCGCCCGGGTCGGTGCTGTCCAGGACGGCCAGCTCCAGCCCGTCCTCGTCATCGAAGATCGTGCTGAAGACCTCCGGGGCCAGGCTGGAGCCGCCCATGCCCATCAGCAGCACGTCCGTGTAATCGTCGTCGCGGACGTTCTCCACCAGCTGCTCCAGGCGCGGGATCTGCTCCTCCATCGTGCTGGCGATGTGGAGCCAGCCGAGCCGATTGGTGATCTCGTCAGGATCGGGCTTCCAGACGGTGTGATCGTGCTTCCAGATGCGCTCGATGATCTCGTCCGCGGTCATCGTCTCCAGCGCTGCCTTTACCGTTGCTCGATAGTTACCTGATTGGTGCAACTCTGTCATCGCTTACCTCCCAGCGTCATCATTCCAGTAGTCCTCCAGGGACACGCCCAGCCCATCGGCCATACGGGTGACGAATGCGAAGTAGGCCGTGATCTGGGCGATATCCAGAATGGCGCGATCCTCGAACCCTGCTTCGTGTAGTGAGTGTATGTCGTCAACAGTCACGTCAGATGGCGTGCGGGTCAGCTTGGCGACGTAGTCAAGCATCGTCCGGTCGCTCTCATTGAGCGGGGCGGCGATGTAGTCCTTCTTGAGCTGGGCCACCAGGGCCTCGTCTTTGGTCAACCGACGGAGAGCCTCTCCGTGGTGGGCCATTCAATACTCGCACTGGTTCAGCGCCGCAGTCACCACGCCGATCATCTCCCGCTGGTACCGCTTCAGCGGCGAAGGGCCGAACATCAGCGTGCGGTAGAGGGCGCGGTGGTCGAGCATCGACTGCGGGCTCAGGCTGTGCACCTTCATGATGTGCGCCGCGCGTCCGGTGTTTTTGTCGGCGCATCGCTGGTAGGCTTCCGCCAGCGCGTCGCCGGCTTCGTCCTCGTCGATGGTCGTGATCCACGCTGGTTGTTTCTCCCGTCTGTCCATCTGCTCCTCTGCTTGGTTCTGATGCGACGTCAATTTTAGCCAGTAGCGTCCTCTGAACGGCGTCTCGACCGCGAGGCCCAGCTGGTCGTAGACCGCTGGCGGGATACCGATGTCGGCCAGGTAGAGCTCGCCGGGCACACCCTGCAGGCCGGTCTTGGGCAGGGCCAGGGTCAAAGTGCGCTCCGGCTGGACGACCGCGCCCGGCGTTTCTCCGGTCGTGGCGTCCAGCCCCGAGGGCACGTCCAGCGCGAGGACGCGCGCGGCGAATGCGTTACATTGTTCGATCAGCTCGGCGGCCCGGCCTCGTGGTGCGCCGCGCAGGCTGTAGCCGATCAGCGCGTCGACGACGACGTCCGCCCGGCGAATGACCTCCTCGGCCTTTGACGGCTCGACCGGCTCTATGCCCGCGGCTTGCAGGATGTGCAGCTGGTGGTGGGCCGCGCCTTTCAGATTGCTTGCGTCCTTGCTGAGCACGATCCAGACCGTGAATCCCCGATTGTGCAGGTGGCGGGCGCAACAAAGCCCTCCGCCGCCGTTGCCGCCCGACCCGGCCAGCACGGCGATCTGGCCATGCTCATCGCCTAGCATCTCGATCACGTTCCCCGCCAGGTTGCGCCCGGCGTTCTCCATCATCTGCAAGATGGTCAAGCCGAATATCTCGACGGCGATGCGGTCTACCTCCCGCATCTGCGCGGCGGTCACCGCCGGCACGGTGCGACCTTCGTCGCTGCGGAACGTGAGCGGCGTCTCTGCTCGCTGCATCTTGACCTCTCTGCGGCTTCGCTCTTCCACGTCTCTGCGTTTCTGCGTTCTCAATCCTTCAGCGTCATAAACAGGTTGTTGAGTGATTCCGTCAGCGTCGGGTGCGCGAAGGCCGTGTCGCGCAGGGCCGTGTACGGCAGCTCACCCATCATCGCCGTCTGCAGCACTCCCATCACCTCGCCCCCCTCGCGGCCCAGGATGGCGGCGCCCAGGATCTGATCGGTGTCGGCGTCGACGATGACCTTTATCAGGCCGCGCGTCTCGTCCGTCTCTATAGCGCGGGCCACGTGGCTCATCGGCAGTTTGGCGATCCTGACGTTGCGCCCCTGGTCGCGTGCTTGCCGCTCGGTCAGGCCGACGCCGCCGAGCTGCGGGTCGATGAAGACGGTGTAGGGGATCAAGCGTCCCTCCGTGGTCGCGTCGCCGCCTTCCAGCAGGTTGGCGCGGATGATGCGGAAGTCGTCGTAGGCGATGTGCGTGAAGGCCGGGCCGCCTTTCACGTCGCCCAGGGCGTAGATGCCCGGCGCGTTCGTCTCCAGGCGTTCGTTCACTTTGATGTAGCCGCGACTGCTGGTCTCGACCCTGGCGGCCGCCAGGTTGAGCTGCTCGGTGTTGGGCACGCGCCCGGTGGCGATCAGCAGGTGGGAGCCGCAGATGATGCGTTCGCCCTCAGGCGCCTCCACCGTCAAGCGGATCTGGCTGGCAGCGTCTTGCGCGACCGATTGTGTGTCGGTGTTGAGCAGGATCTCCAGGCCGTCCTCGCGCAGGATCTGGGTGATCTCCTCGGCGATGTCGCGATCCTCGTGGGTGAGCAGCTGCTCGCTCCGCTGCACGATGGTCACCGCGGCCCCGAAGCGGCGGAACATCTGTCCGAACTCGACGCCGACGTAGCCGCCCCCGACCACGATCAGGTGCCCGGGCACCGTGTCCAGCTTCATAATCGAGGTCGAATCGCGATAAGGGACCCCGTCCAGCCCGGAAATATCGGGCCTTCTGGGGCGCTGCCCGGTGTTGATGAAGATCTTGTCGGCGGTCAGCTGGCGGGTATCGCCGTCGTTCGGGTCCACCGCGACCGTCTTGGGGCCGACGAAGCGGGCCTGGCCCATCAGTAGCTCGACGCCAGCGGCGTCTTCGACGCGCCTTCGGCTGCCGCTGCGAAAGCGCTCGACGACATTCCGTTTTCGTTCCCGCACGCGGGCCATATCGACCGTCACCGGCCCGGTGTGGACCCCATAGTCGGACGAGCGGCGGGCCACGTGGGCGGCGCGGGCGCTGGCGACCATCGTCTTGGTCGGCGTGCAGCCCTCGTTGACGCACGTGCCGCCGACGTGCTTCGCTTCGATGAGCGCGACCTTCCAGCCGGCCTGGGCCAGCGTCGTCGACAAGGGGTTGTTGGCCTGACCGGCGCCAATCAAAATAGCGTCATACTGTTCTGCTGTGGTCATAACTGCTTGCCCTCCTTGGGGTGTGAAGTCGCTTGCAATACTCTGACGTGCTAACGGGTTGAGATCTTACCTGTTTCCCAATGCTGGATCGTCTGCCACGCTCGCAGCACCTCCGCCACGCTCCAGGCCTGGGCGATGCAGCCGCGCGGTGTGAAGGGCGGATCGCCGTCGAAGATCTCGCTGATGGTGCCGACGCCGTGGTCGATCAGGTGGTGGGCGAACGGCGCCAGAAGGGATCGCGTGTGGTCAGGATCGCCGTAGACACGCAGGTGGGCGCTGACGAACGGGCCGATCAGCCAGCCCCAGGCGGTCCCCTGATGGTAGGCTACGTCCCGTTGCCTCTGATCGCCGCCGTAGTGCCCGACGTAGGCCGGATCGTCGGGGGAGAGGCTGCGCAGGCCGTGGGAGGTCAGCAGGTGGCGGGCGCTGGCGTCGACCACCGCTCGTTGCTGATGGGCGTCGAGTGGGCTGTGTGGCAGCGCGACGGCGAGCAGCTGATTGGGCCGCAGCGCGGCGTCGTGCCCACCGGGGCCATCGAGCACGTCGTAGCAGGTGCCAGCGTCGTCGTTCCAGAAGCGGGCGAAGCCGACGCGCGCTCGCTGGGCCATCGTCGCGTAGCGCTCGGACGGTTCGCCCAGGCGCTGTGCCACTTCGGCCATCACCCGCAGCGCATTGTACCAGAGTGCGTTGATCTCCACCGGCTTGCCGATGCGGGGCGTGACCACCCAGTCGTCGACCTTGGCGTCCATCCAGGTCAGCTGGACGCCGGGCTCGCCGGCGTAAAGCAGGCCGTCGTCCGGGTCGACGTGGATGTTGTAGCGCGTGCCGCGTTCGTGCCAGTCGATGATCGCCTCCAGCGCCGGGAAGAGATCGCGCAGCAGCGCATCGTCGCCCGTGGCGGCGTGGTAGGCGCGGATGGCCTCAATGTACCAGAGCGTGGCGTCCGCGGTGTTGTACGCGGGCGCTTGCCCCTCGTCGGGGAAGCGGTTGGGCAGCATCCCCCGATCCAAGAAGTGCGCGAAGGTGCGCAGAATACGGGCGGCGACGTCGTAGCGTCCGGTGGCGAGCGTCAGCCCCGGCAGGCTGATCATTGTGTCGCGGCCCCAGTCGCCGAACCAGGGGTAACCGGCGATGATGGTGCGCCCTTCGGAATTGCTGGGCGAGGGGCGGCGCACGATGAACTGATCGCCCGCCAGGACGAAGCGCTGCACCCAATCGGGCGCTGCGGCGGGATCGTCCGGCGCGAGGTGCGGGAGGCTCTGCTCCAGGATCTCCTGCTCGTGGGCTCGACGCCGGGCGTAGGCCGATGCGCCGTCTAAATCCGGCGCGGCCTCGGTGCTGGCGACGATGGTCAGCGATTCGCCGGGCTGCAGCCGGGCGCGGAAATGACCGACGCTCAAGTGGGCGTCCCGAGCGTCCAGCCCGCGATATCGCTCCTGGATCAGGAGGTAGTCGTGGTGCCAGACGTGCTCTGGCGTGATCGCAGCGCCTTCGCTCAGCAGGTAGAACGGTACCGCGCCCTCGAAAGCGGTCACTCGCAGGCCGTGTTCTCGCAGTTCGACGTGCATCTCCCACTCGTCGGCCCGCGTGCTGGCGTGGTGATCGCGGTAGTTGACCAGGGCCTTGATGGTCAGCGAGAGCGGGGCGGTCGCGTGCTGGAGATCGTAGCGCACGTAGGTGGTGTTGGCGCCGGGCTCCATCCAGATTCGCTTCTCCAGCCGGGCGTCGGCGCAGGCGAAGGTCCAGATGGGCGTGGTGCCTTCCAGCCGAAAGCGCTCCAGGTGGATGTAGCCGTTCGGGCGCACGGCCCCGCTGGCCCAGCGATTGGTGAACAGGGGATAGTCCCGGTGGTGGTACCGGGCCGTTTCGTCCAGCGCGGTGACCAGGAGCGTGCGGCCCATCGGCGGGTCGAGCGCCGCGATGAGCAGGCCGTGGTAGCGGCGCGTCAGGGGGCCGGCCACGGGGCCGGAGCCGTAGCCGCCGATGCCATTGGTGATCAGCCACTCGCGTCGCTGGGCGCTGGGGAAGTGACCGCAGATTTCGCGTCCAACATTGATCATAGGACTACTCCATCTCGGCTGCTGTCTCGCTGGCGCGAGCCGGATCGGACGTGATCGTAGGGCTGTTAGCTGTCTATCGTTTGCGAATGACTATGCGTCCTGATCGGACGTGCAGATCAGGCGCTCGCGGCGGTAGCGGGCGAAGGCGTCTCCCAGGCCCAGCACGTCGAGCACGGCCTCGGGGCGTCCGGTGGCTCCAGGCCGGGCTGCAAGGCGCATCGTCAGCACGATCTCGCTGTCGGTGCTGGCTTCCAGGCGCAGCTGTTCGATTAGCGGGCGCAGGTTGTACCGCTTGCCGCGCCGTTCGTGCGGCAGTTCTTCTTTCGCCAGCGCCTGCTCGATGCGCGTGGCGATCTGTTTCGGCGGCCCGTCCCACTCGACGGTGACGCGGTACTCGGTCGCCACGACTTGAGTCTGCATGGCCGGCCCCTTCGGGTCGACCTCGCGTACCTCCTTGACGCTCAATCCCTCGGGCAGCACGGGCGTCAGCGCCCGGGCGACGTCCGGCGCGATCATCGGCTCCTCCAGCCAGATGTCGAGCAGCTCGTTGGAGGCGCTGTGGCCCAGGGGGAGCGCACGCGCCAGCTGGAGCTTGGGCCGCGGGTTGTAGCCGCCGGAGTAGGCCAGCGGCACCCCGGCCCGGCGCAGGGCTCGCTCCCACGCTCGCATCAGGTCGAGGTGAGAGGTGTATTTGATGAGGCCGCGTTTGGAAAACGTGATTCGTAAGCGCATCGTTTCTTTGCGCAATATGTGTTGTGTATCGCGTATTCTGTATCAGTCGAAGTCGATGGCGAACTTGCCGTTCTCATACAACAGCTCGTCGTCGACCCAGATCTCGCCGCCGTCGCGCAGATCGCAGATCATATCCCAGTGGATGGCCGATTCGTTCTGGCTGCCGGTCTCTGGGTAGCCCGCGCCCAACGCCATGTGGAAGCTGCCGTTGATCTTCTCGTCGAACAGAATCTGACTTGTGAAGCGGGTGATGCCCTCGTTGGTGCCGATGGCGAACTCGCCCACGTAGCGGGAGCCCTCGTCGGTGTCGAGCGTCTTGAGCAGGAACTCCTCATTCTTCTCGGCGGTCGCCTTCACCACTCGGCCTTCCTCGAACCAGAGCTGCACGCCCATCACCTCGCGCCCCTGGTGGATGGCCGGGTAGGAGAAGCGGACGTGGCCCTCGACGCTGTTCTCCACTGGTCCGGTGAAGACCTCGCCGCTGGGCATATTCGCCTTGCCGTCGCTGTTGATGAACGTGCGCCCGGCGATGCTCAGGCGCAGGTCGGTGTCCGGCGCGACGACGTGGACGTGCTCCTTGCCCTTCAGCCAATCGACGATTCTTTGTTGCCAGGCCGAGAAGTCCTGCCAGTAGCCGATGGGGTCGTCTATAGCCGGCATACAGGCGCCGTAGACGAAGTCCTCGTACTCGTGGAGGCTCATCTCGGCGTCCTGGGCGTAGGCGTTAGTTGGATATAGGGTGGTAACCCACCGTAGTTCCTCGGCGGCTGAGCGCTCCATAAACGTCTTCATCAGCTCGGTCTGGGCCTGATTGCGCAGCACCATCTTGGCTGGATCGACGTTGCTCAGCGCTTTGGTGTTCTCGGTGCCGCGGACGTTGATGCGTACGTCGTAGGTCTCGGTGATCAGCTTGATCGGTTCCGGGACGTGTTGCAGTTGCTCATCCGATGCGTGCTCGTAGAACAACTCCTCGGTGCTGGGCAGGGAGGGCATCAGCAGCGGATGACCGCCGGCTTGCAGCACCTGGACGTAGACGGCCCGGAGCAGCGGCGCGGCCGCCACGTCTCCGGTGACCAATACTTTGTCGCCCGGCTCTACTTCTACTGAGTAATTGACCAGTACGTCGGCCAGTTTTTCGATTCGTGAATCTGTCATCTATCGCTCCTTTGTAAGCGAGTCTTGAATGAATGTGAGAAGGTCCTCTAAGTTCGTGATGGTCGAAGAAGCAAGGTTGCGCTGTTCAGGTCGGTGCATATGGTGTGGGGCTGTGGCAACGTTTGGCCAATGAGGTGCGTTGTCCCATCGACTTCGCAGTGAGCCGTCGGCTTCCATCCAGTGATAGGCGTACTTTCGCTGACCATTTTACTAATTCACTCCGGCGCCGGGCAGCACCACGTCTCCGAGCGTTCCTCGGGGAAGGCGGTCAGGATGCCACAGCCCAGACAGCGCTCGCGGCAATCGATCGTGGTCTCGCCGTGCTGGCTGCGTTCGTATTCCTCCAGCAGATACTGCTTGCGCACGCCGATGCTGATCACGTCCCAGGGGAAGAGCTCGTCGGGCCGGCGCTGGCGGCTGGCGTAGAAATCGGGATCGAGCCCGGCCTGAGCGAAAGAGGCGCTGCTTCCGAAGGCCCGCATCCAGGCGCTGAAATCCCGCTGGTCGCCCCAGGCGTCGAAGCGAGCGCCATTGCGCCAGGCCTGCTCGATCACGGTGCTCAATCGCCGGTCGCCCCGCGCGAGCACGGCCTCCAGCAGCGATTCCTCGGGGTCGGTGTAGTCCAGCTTCAGGCCGCCGCCGCGCAGCTCGCGCCGCAGAAGGGCCTGCTTCTGGCGGATCGAGCGGCTCGACGCCAGCGGGGCCCATTGGAACGGCGTGTGTGGCTTCGGCACGAAGGTGTTGACGCTCACGTTGACTTGCGTCTTCTTGTGGTGTATGCGCCGCCCGATGGTGCGCACGATCTGGGCCATCTTGGCGATGGCCTCGACGTCCTCCATCCGCTCCCCCGGCAGCCCGATCATAAAGTAGAGTTTGATCGTGCGCCAGCCGCGCTCGAAGACCTGGCGGGCCACGTCGAAGATCTGCTGCGCCGGGATCTGCTTGTTGATGACGCTTTCCATCCGTGCGGTGGCTGCCTCCGGGGCGAAGGTGAACCCCGTGTGTCGCCCCTCTGCAATCGCGTCCGCCAGCTCGACGGAGAAACTGTCGGCTCGCAGCGCCGGCAGCGAGAGCGAAAGGTGCTCGTCGCCGAAGCGTTCCATCAGCGTCTCCACCAGCCCTTCGATGTCGGAGTAGTCGGACGACGAGAGCGAGAGCAAGCCCAGCTCGTCGAAGCCGGTCTCGCGCACGATGGCCTCGGTTGCCTCGACAATCTCCTCGACCGAGCGCTCGCGCACGGGACGCGCGATCATCCCGGCCTGGCAGAAGCGACAGCCGCGCGTGCAGCCGCGGCTGATCTCAATCGACGCGCGGTTGTGGCTCACGTCGACGGTGGGGACGAGCAAGCGCGTCGGCGGCGGCGGCAGGGGGGAGACCACGCGTTTCAGCACGGGCCGCGACGCCTCCGGGACGTTGGGCTCGATGGCGGCGATGGTGCCGTCTTTGTGGTAGCTCACGTCGTAGAAGCGCGGCACGTAGACGCCGGGCGCCTGGGCCAGCGCCCGCAGCTGAGCCTCGCGCGATTCGTCACGCGTCTTCTCATAGGCCCGCACCACGTCGACGATGGCCTCCTCGCCGTCGCCGATGACGAAGGCGTCGATGAACGCCGCTACCGGCTCCGGGTTGAACGTGGCGTGACCGCCGGCGACGATGAGCGGATACCGCTCGTCCCGTTCCGCGGCGTGCAGCGGAATCCCCGCCAGGTCGAGCAGCTCCAGCAGGTTCGTGTAGACCTGCTCGTAGGGCAGGCTGACCCCGACGAGGTCGAAGTCGGTCAGCGGTCGCTTGTTCTCCAGGCTGTAGAGCGGAATCCCGGCCTCGCGCATCGCGCTGATCATATCGACCCACGGCAGATAGGTCCGCTCGGCCAACACGTCCGGCAGCGCGTTGAGCGCGTCGTAAAGGAGCGCCAGTCCCAGGTTGGACATTCCCAGGTCGTAGATGTCGGGGAAGGCGAGGCAGACGCGGGTGGGGATTGCGTCCCAATCCTTGACGACGCTGTTGTACTCCCCGCCGACGTATCGCCCGGGCGTGCGCACGGTGGGCAGGATACGTTCGAGTCGGTTCAGGTCAGTTGGCATAGAAATTTATTGATCAGCGACAATTTGTTGCATTCGATTAAGCCAGGAAGGTGCATCTTCTGTTTCCAGGCAAGTTTGGTGTCCTTCTGTCAGCAAGTCATACAGCTGTTCAGGTGAAAAGTCATCTGACCATACGTTCAGTAATGTTTTGAATTGCTGCAAGGTCAGTGGTATTACTGCAATACCTTTCCGCCTTGCGTTGTACTGAAACCAATCAGCGGTGCTTTCGTTGAGCGTTGGAGCGACGAACAGTCCGAAAGTTTCTATGTCAACTCTCTCTTGAAATCGTTCCACGTGTCGCGTGACAGGCTCAGTTTCTGTGGCGAACTGCCGGTTTCCTCGTGAGAGGGTCACTTCAACGGCCACAGCATACTTGCCACAGTAGATCAATTCAATGTCGGGTTCGCGCCCTCCAGCGTGGGAGATAGGTAGCCATTCAAGATCGAGTGAGAAATTGGGTTGTAGCGAGCAGTAGCGATTTAGATGGAGAAAGGCTCGCCACATGTTCCACTCCATAAAGAGCGATGGGACAGAAACGCGGCGGTGTAGAATATCATCAAAGCATTGTATGATCTTCTGCGGCGTCCAATCCAGACGCAATTTCTCCAATTGCAGCGCGTTCAATTGTTCTTCTGCCCACTGGCATTGCTCGTCGATAGAAACGGCGGGGAAAGCGGGAGTGGGTCTGCCCAATGCTTCTGACAGTTGTTCAAGCTGGTCTCGTAGTCGCGCTAAGCGCTTGACTAATTCGGCAGGTCGCTCCCACGGAAACTGCGGAATAGTTGGATTGCCCAGATAGTCGTAAAAACCGGCAGGGTTTTCATAATCAGTATTGAGGGGCAGTTCTAATTCTTCAAGAAGTCGCCTGGCGTCTGTTGCGTTGGATACCACCAATTTGCTGCCGCGTCGCGTGAATAGGCCCGTGTAGCGGAAATAGCGTATTGCGGCATCGGCATAATCGAGCAGATTACGGCGTTTGGTGTTCAGGAAGTGTTGCAGCTCTTCACCTTCCCTGGCTGGTGTTTCACGGGTGCTTACTCTTCCCTCTTCAATATCTTTTGCGTAGACACGACGTAATTCGTCTGCATAGGTCTGGAGGATAAACTCCTTACGTGGACGAGTACCTGAAGTAGCGCTAAGCTCCCGTCGGAACCGACGAATTTTTGATGGGGCTTGACTGAAAGCATCAGGGCTCAGGCACGGTAGCAGGAAGATGGCGAACTCGTCCTTCGTCACGCCGTCCAATTCCAGTGTCACGTGTAAAGTTTCGCGGAATGGCTGTCCTCCTGCCGCTAGAAAGGATTCGTATCGCCAGCTTGTTCTTGGGTTACCTCCGTGTTGCCATGAAGGAAACTGCCACTTGAGCAACTGACGGAGGAACAAATCATTCACACGTTTCCCCTGGATCAGTTGCCAACCAGCAGGCGTGATGTGAAGAAGACCATTTTCATCTACGTATGCAAAGCCGAGCATCTTCGGTGCCCGGAGGCGATCACGCGCGGCAAAGGTAGGGTAACGCTCCGAGATACTCCCCTCGAAGAAATCACTTGCGGCGAGCAGGTTGGCAAATTCTAGCTGATGAATTAGTTGATCTTGTTCATCCTTTTCTCGCCAGTTCTTGCCATCAAATTGAGACAAAAGATCAAGTTCCTGACGTATTTTAGCTGGGTTACGAGGTGAGGTGGTCATAAACCACGTTCTGGTGAGTGCTCCAGACATCGCACCTTATCCTTTCGGTTTCCTAAAGACTAAAATGTTATGATGCACGATATTGGGAACAAAGGCGTAAGGGTATCCATAGGGCCTTACGGGGGCGCCAGTTTGATACCAAATCTTTATACCCTTGAACGTAAGCCCTTGTTTACGAAACCGTTCAGCGACGTAAAAGGAGGCTGGAATATATTGACTGTCTTGATATGAATCACGAATCATCACGATAGCATATTTTTCCGGCTTGAGCAATTTGAAGAACCAATGCCCGACTTTCTCCATCCGATCATAGAATTCATCAAATGTGGCCGAGTTACGCAGATCGCGAGATGAGGTTGAGAAGGAATCGAAAGCGCTTTCGCGGTTGCTCCGTCCATACTTGCCATCGCACATCGTTTTTTCCAATGCCGGGCTATAAGGCGGATCGGTGATAATGGCATCGAATAAACGGCCTTCTTCGACCATACGAGGCATCACTTCCAAACAATCGCCGCAGATAGTTTCTTGTGTCTCTATGTGCTCACGGCGGCAGACCTCTCGATAGGTATCAAGCCAGTGCTGCTCCAGCTCGATGCCCACTGCTTTTCGTCCACAAAGACTTGCGCCCAATAGTGTCCCGCCCACGCCGGCGAAAGGATCGAGTACTGTTTGACTGTGCTTAGTGAAAAACTCTATGATTTCCTGCATAAGGGCAGGGGGTTTATTAGCGTAGTGCTGCTTCCGCAGGTCGTGGCCCAGCTCAGAAGGATATGAGGTTCGCAACACAGTCTTGGTAAAGTAGACCCACTCATTGCCGGCCAAATCGTTGAGCTTGTTGTTAGGATGGTAATTCCCTTTCGCGGCTTGCTTTCTTTGCCGTGCCTCTTCTTCGCCAATATCGGGTAACAGCGATAACTGTCGCGCTTGTGTCGTTTCTACGCCGTAGCTTTCCAACATCTCCGATAAATGCGCTCGATCCTCTTTAGGCAATGAATAGATTGTTTTTGCTAAATGTTTCAAGGTGTTGTTATCTTCATTAACCATACGTACCTAGCCTAACGTTCATATACCCGCTACTGTTTAGCCTACCATCACTTTGACGTAGACCTTGCGCGTGCGCGGGCCGTCGAACTCGGTCAGGTAGATGCCCTGCCAGCGGCCCAGCATCAACTTTCCGTTCTCAATCGGCACGAACTGCGACGCGCCGACGAGCGAGCTCTTGAGGTGCGCCGGAGAGTTCCCCTCGCCGTGACGATACTCGGGGCGGGACGGGGAGATCTTGTCCAGGCCCACGCCGATGTCGTGCTTCACGCTAGCGTCCCAGTTCTCGTTCAGCGTCACGCCAGCCGTCGTATGCGGGCAGAAGACGAAGCAGATCCCCTCCTCTACCCCGGCGTTGCTGACTACTGATTCTACCTTGCTCGTGATATCGTGAAAGCTCTGATGACCTCGTGTAGAAACTGTAATCTCTTCCATAAATGGCTCCTCCTCTGCTTTCGTGTAGTATAACAGGTTTGCTGGAGTAAGCAATAGCTTCAATAGGCGCCGTTGCCGAACAGCACCTCCGGGATGGTGCGCAGCAGAATCTTGATGTCGAGCCAGAGCGACCAATTCTCGATGTAGTAGATATCGAGCAGTACCATATCATCGAAGTTGAGCAGGCTACGGCCGCTGACTTGCCACAGGCCGGTCATCCCGGGTCGAACCTCCAGACGTTTCTTGTGCCATTCCATATATCTGCTGACCTCCGCTGGCAGAGGCGGGCGCGGGCCCACCAGGCTCATCTCGCCGCGCACCACGTTCAGCAGCTGGGGCAGCTCGTCCAGGCTGGTGCGGCGCAGCATCTTGCCCACACGCGTCACGCGTGGATCGTCCTTGATCTTGAAGATGGGACCGTCGGCTTCGTTCATCTCTTCGAGCTCGTCCATCATCTCATCGGCCCCTTCGTACATCGAGCGAAACTTGTAGATGCGGAAGCGATCGCCGTTGGCACCCACGCGGGTTTGCCGGAAGAAGATCGGGCCGGGCGAATCGAGCCGAATCGCCAGCGCGATCAAGCCCAGCAAGGGAGCGCCCAGCGTCAGGACAGTGATGGATCCGATGATATCAATTGCTCGTTTGAGCAGACGCGTCTTGCGCCCAAACCCAACTTCTCGGACGCCGACCAGCGGCACGCCTCCCAGGTCATCTACGTCGACGCGGCTGAGGCTCATCTGGAACAGATCGGGCACGATGTAAGCCTCGACGTTCTGCCGCTTGCACGTACGCACGATGTTCATAATCTTCCGATGATACATCCAGGGCAGAGTGACGATGACCTCGTCGACTTCTTTTTCCGAGATGAGTTGGGGGAGGTTACTCGTCGCACCCAGGCCCTTGAAGCGCCCGATATCGTTCTCCCCTTTTTCTGGGTTGTCGTCCACGAAGCCGATGATATGGTACCCCAGCTCGGGGCGGGCTACCACCGTGCGCATCACGGTGCGGCCTATCTCGCCGGCGCCGACGATGATCACTCGCTTCACCCCGATGCCCCGTGTGTATAGCCGCCCGATGATGGCGTTCTGAAAGGCGCGGGACATCGCCAGCAAGAGGATGGTGATGAATCCGGCTTCGACGAACAGAAGGCGAGAGTAGCCTCGCGGCTGCATCACGAAAGTGACGGCCAGCATCACCACCGTTGACTTAGCCGTCGAGTTGGTGATGCGGTAGACTTGATCAAGCCATTGGCGAGCGGGCCAACGCTGATATACACGATCTATGCGGAATGTCAACAACATCAACGCCGTGAGCAGCAGACCGAAAGGTAGATAGGCCGATGAGGGGTGGTAGAAGCTGATGTCGCGGAACCATTGGAGCTCGTAGCGCAGCCGATGGGCCAGTATCATACTGACGTTGATCAGCACCATGTCGGAGACGACGACCCACCAGGGCACCCGCCGATGCGAATGCATACTACCCCCCTTCACCAGGCGTACTGACCGCTCTCCGATAGACGTCCGCCGTCTCGCGGGCGGTGTGCGCCCACGTATACCCCCGTGCGTGGGCTAACCCCGCTTCACGTAGCGTCTGGCGTTGCACCTCATCCGTCAACAGAGCATTCAGTCCCTCGGCTATTGCCTCCACGTGATAAGGATCGACCAGCATACCGGCGTCGCCAGCTGCTTCTGGCAGCGAGGAGACGTTGGAAGTGAGCACCGGCGTTCCGCACGCCTGCGCTTCCAGCACTGGAAGCCCAAACCCTTCGTATAGCGATGGGTAGGCTAGCACCGTCGCCGCGTTGTACCAGAGCGGCAAGTCTTCGTTGGGCACGTATCCGGTGAACGTGACCCGCTCCTCGAGCCCCAGCGTCTCTACGTCGGCGAACAAGTCGTCGTAGAGCCAGCCCCTTCCGCCCACCAGAATAAGCCTCGTTTGCTGGTCCTGAATGCGGGCGAAGGCCTCCACCAGCCGCGAGAGGTTCTTGCGGGGCTCCAGCGTGCCCACAAATAACACGAAGCGTTCCGGTATGCTCTGCTTCTGGCGGAAGGCGTCAATTGCTTCGTCCGGCAGGGGGCGGAATCGTGGATCGACGCCGTGGTAGATTACGTTGATGCGCTCCCGGGACACTCCCAGCAGCTCTGCGCTCTCCGAAGCGGCGTGGGCGGAGACGGCGATTAGGCGTCGCGCACGTCGGGCAGAAAGTCGCGTCATCACTGTCAGGTAGAGCCGGTTGGCGGTTCGAAAGAGCTCTGGAAAGCGGATGAAGCTCAGATCGTGGATGGTGACCACCATCGGGCAAGGTGCGAAGATCGGCCCCACGAAGACGGGCGCGTGCAACACGTCCGCCTCAATCTGGCGTAACACCTGGGGTTGGACCAATTGTTCCCACAAGATGCGGGCGAAAGGTCTGTCGGTCGGCCAATGGGAGCGCTGGATGGGGATGGCGGCGTCGGATGGAAGGTTGCCTTCGCCTAACAGGGCGGTGTAACGCAGTCCCGCGTTCTTCTGTGCCAGGTGGCGGAGCAAGTGGTAAATGTATTGGTGGACCCCGGCGCTGCGGTATGACTCCTGACCGGATAGGAGGTGGGCGTTGATGGCGATGTGTGGGCGGTCGGCTGCAGATATCTGCATATCTGGGCGATTATATCACTTCACTTATCGGTGACAAGCACGTTCGCGCCGGGGCAAACGAAGCTTCCAAAGCGCCCTAGACGCATTAGCTTGTCTACAGGCGCGTTTACCGAGCGTATGCAATCCCAGCCCTGGGGCTTTGCCCAGATTCCTTCTTCCACTATTTACGCGATCGCCAGATGGAGAAGATGAGCCACACGCCCAACAGGCTGGCGCCGATGAAGCCGGTGACGACCAGCACGGTGGCCAGGTTTAATTGCTCCGCCAGATTGAAAGCCGGTACCAGCAGCGCCAGGCCCACGATGAGCGCCGCCAGCAGCAAGCTCAAGGATAGCCGATTGGTCAGTCGGTCGAGCTGGATCAACGCTTGATCCAGCTCTTTGTGGCGCAGTACAATCTCCAGATCGCCGCGCTCGGTGCGGTTTAGCAGCCGTGTGCCGATCCGCGGGAGAGTTTTCATCAAGTCGCTCCAGGCCCCCGCGTTCTTGAGCAGCGTCGCCCCCCAGCGTTCTGGGACCATCGTGCGCCAGATGAAGCGCCGGATGTATGGTCGGGAGAAGGAGACGAAGTCGAAGTTGGGATCGATCTTCAGGCCCACACCCTCCATCATAGCCAGCGTCTTGCCCAGCAGCCAGAGCTCGGGGGGCAGGCGCAGGTGATGACGGAAAGCGATGGGCGTGACGTCGGCGATGATCTCTTGGGCGCGAATCGCTTTCAGCGGCAGGCCGTAATACTTCCGCAACAGGCGGTTAAGGTCTCGCTGCAATTGCTTTCGATCCGTTGAGCCTCCAACGACGCCCATGCGGATCATCTGATCCACGATACTCTCCTCGTCCATCTGGATAGCGGCGACGTAGAGGCGGCTCAGGTCATTGCGCGTCCGTTGGCTCAGATGGCCCACCATACCGAAGTCCATAGCCCCGATGACCTCGCCTTCCATCACCACAAAGTTGCCCGGATGTGGGTCGGCGTGGAAGAACCCATCCTCCAGTACCTCCTTGATGATCATCTGGGCGGCGTGAACCGCGATGCGGTGGCGATCGTACCCCGCGCGGTCCAGGGCTTCAATGTTGTCGATCTTGATGCCCCGAATGCGCTCCATCACCAGCACGCGGCGGGTCGTCAGTTCCCAGTAGACCTTTGGGATGTGGAGGTAGCGTTCGTCGGCGAAGCTCTTGCGGAAGCGGTCGGCGTTATACCCTTCGCGGTAAAAGTCGAGCTCAGAGCGTAGCGTGTTGGCAAACTCCCGCGCAATCTCCGGTAGGTCGTAAATCTCGCCCAGTGGTATACGGGTCTGGAGCAGCTGTGCCCAATCTTGCATAATCTCCAGGTCGATGTTGATGGTCGTTTCTATGTCCGGACGCTGAACCTTGACCACCACGTCCGATCCGTCGGGCAATGTCGCGGCGTGTACTTGGGCCAGTGAGGCCGCCGCGAGTGGTTCGGGGTCGATCTGAGCGAATCTATCCTCCAGCGAAGCGTCCAGGCTGTCCTCGATTTGAGCCTTGATCGGATCCCACGGCTCCGGCGGTACGGTATCCTGTAGTTTAGCGAGCTCTTTGATGTATGCCGGTGGCACCAGGTCGGGGCGAGTGCTGAGCGCTTGTCCCAGCTTGATAAAAGTCGGTCCCAGCTCCTCCAGTGTCAGACGAAGCCGCTGGGGGATGCTCAACGGAGGGGCACTCTCCTCCGAGCGCAGCCCACGTACCATTCGGCGCGGCAGTGCCAAGTAGGGCTGTAGCTCCAGCAGATCGACCAGCTCGCCCAGTCCGTGACTGAGGAAGACCTGGACGATTTCGCGGTAGCGTTTGAGGTGACGTATGGTCTGCTGAGGGCTTCTCATCTATCTCCAAGCGTTAGTTCGCATATGGTAACGTGACGGAAGGTTATGGTTATTGTGGCCCCTCGTCTGGGATATTGTCGAGGGCTTCAGGGTAGTAGCTTTTGGATGCGTGGCAGAGCGGCCCTGGCGGCTTTCTCGCCGCCGGCGATGGTCTGGGCCGCGCGCGTGAAGCCGGTGAGGACCGAAACGTCGTGGGGGATAGTGGGCTGGATGAGGATGTTGGGTTGGGCTTGTTCGAGCCGCCGACAGCTGGCGTCTGCGATCATCACTGCCAGTGAGCGGTACAGAATCTGGAGTGTCTCCGCCAGCCCATCCGGGAATAACCGGATTCGCTGGAGCGCCTCTAGCATCGTGTTGGAGCCTTCCTCGATCCCGGCCACGTTGACTGCGATGACGACGTCGCATTCCTGGTCTCGCGCCACATCGGCCGGGATGTTATTCAGCAAACCTCCATCGACGAGGATGCGTCCATCTCTTTCTACCGGTTTGAAGATGCCCGGCAGCGCGATGGTGGCCCGTACGGCTTCCACCACGTATCCTTCGTTCAGGTAGACGGTCTGACCGGTTTGTAAATCGACGGCGACCAGCGTCAGTGGAAATTGTAGATCGGTGAAGGTGCAGGTGCCAATCTGACTTCTTAGATAGTCGCAGACTTTCTGGCCTTCAAACAGGCCGCGTCGCGGTAAAGTCGGATCAGCAAGGCTCAGCAGGTGGCGCGCGCTCTGCATGCGCAAGGCCTCTTGTTCAATGTGGGTAGGCGTCAGGCCGGCGGCGTACGCCGCGGCGATGAGGCCGCCCATACTCGTGCCCGCCAGGCAGTGGATGGGGACCTCGGCTCGCTCCAAGACCTTCAGCACGCCGATGTGGGCAAAGCCACGCGCGCCACCTCCGCTGAGCGCCAGGCCGATCTTCGGTGATGGCTTCATAGGATGTCGGGGCCGGATTACGCTTCTTCGGCTTTAGACTCGGCTTCTTCGGCCATCGCGTCGAGCTTGGCGTGAAGCTCCTCGACGCTCTGGCGTAGCTCCTCAAATTCCTTGCGCGTGACTGGCTTCACGCTTTCCATCTCCTGGCGGATCATCTTGCGCAGCTCATCGCGCTCCTCTTCGCCTTTGGCGATCAGCGCGTCCACCAGCTTACGGGCCTCTTCTGGAGCCACTTCTTGCTCTTCGACCAGCTCATCTACGGCTTGCTTGACCTTGTCGCGAGTCAGCGTCAGGACGCCCAGGCCCAGCAGTACGGATCGTTCCAACAAGTTAGCCATTGTTACACCTCCTGTTCTTTACCCCTCAGTAAATTCTTTCTCACAAATCTTCTCAGCTGCGAGCAGCAAACAAAACCGAGATTCTTAGTTGGCTGACAGGTTATTCGCTGCTTCTGTATTATAATTCCATTTACCGGAATTACAAACGCCCGTTTGCGGATTTCAAAGTCGATTGTTTAACGAAAGCGCTCTCAATACCGCAGGGGTGCTTGGACATGAGCAAGGCAAATAAATCTGCCTGAGTTGATATACCCGGTAAATCTGGTAGCGGAAGTCTAATGCGTCTGTCCAGAATTGCCTCGTTGGATCGTTTGCGCCGATGCTTGACGAGTTCCGTGCTTCTTTGTAGAATAGCCGTTGATGCGTGTAAAATCGATCGTCACGGTTACAACAGATTTTGGCACCGTCGATGGCTACGTCGGTGCGATGAAGGGGGTGATGCTGAATATCACCCCCCACATCCAGCTGGTCGATATTTCTCAGCGAATACCGCCGCAGGACGTGCGGCAGGCTGCTTACGTGCTTTATACGGCTTACCCGTTTTTTCCGTCTCGTACGGTCCATCTGGTGGTGGTCGATCCTGGTGTGGGGAGTGCGCGGCGGGCCATCGCCTTGCGCACGCCGGCTGGTATGTTCGTGGGGCCGGATAACGGCGTTTTCAGTTACATTATGGCCGAGCAATCGGTCGAGGCTCTGGTGGAGCTGGCCGAACCGCAGTATCAGCTGGCCGATGTCAGCCACACCTTTCACGGGCGGGATATCTTTGCCCCGGCTGCGGCGCACTTGGCGGCTGGCGTCGATATCGACGAGCTCGGCCCGCCGGTGACCGATCCGATCACGCTGCCCCTGCCGCAGTTGACGCTCGCCGACGAGCGCGTGAGGGGCCAGGTGCTCCATACCGATCATTTCGGCAACGTAGTCACCAGCATTGGGAGGCTGACCAGGGGCCCAGATGCGGAGACTTTGACGCTATCTCCGGCGTTCCGGTCGGGCGATGAGCGCATCATGCTGAAAGCCGACTCGCGAGTCAGCATCGGAGGCGTTGAGGTCATCGGCATCAAGCGAGCCTATGCCGACGTCGGGCGCGGTCAACTTTTGGCACTGGTGGGCAGCGGGGGCTTCTTGGAAGTCGCTGTGCGCGAAGGAAGCGCAGCGGAGCGTCTGAGCCTGCGGCCAGGAGACCCGATCGTGGTGGAGTGGTAGCGTCGTCAACTGTTCTAGTGCTACGAGGCGGCGTCACGCCGGCTTGTTGGTTATCTCGTCAATGGGGGGAGCATAGTTGTGGAGAAATTTTTGATTGAGGGTGGATATCCTATTTCTGGCACGTTCGTGCCCAGCGGCAATAAGAACGCTGCTTTACCGCTCCTGGCGGCGTGCTTGTTGACTGATGAGCCAGTTACGCTCCACAACTTGCCCGCCATCGGCGATGTGGAGACGATGGGCCAGCTGCTGGCCGATGTCGGTGCTTCGGTGGAAAAGCTGAATCGCCACAGCTGGCGCATCCAGGCCGAAAATATCCGCTCGTCCGATCTTCATCCCGATCTTTTCAGCCGCATCCGTGGGTCGATCACGCTGGCCGGCCCGATGCTGGCGCGAACAGGGCGGGTCTATATGCCGCGGCCCGGCGGCGACGTCATCGGGCGGCGACGGGTGGATACGCATTTCCTGGCGCTAAGCGCGTTGGGCGCCGAGGTGGAGACCGATGGCGCTTTCCGGCTGGAAAGCGACCGACTTCGGGGAGCGGATATCCTGTTGGATGAGGCCAGCGTCACCGGGACGGAGAACGCCATTATGGCAGCCGTGTTAGCCGAGGGCACTACCATCATCCGTCACGCCGCCTGCGAGCCGCACGTCCAGGATCTTTGTAAGATGCTGAACGCATTCGGAGCGCAGATTGGAGGCATCGGTTCCAATACACTCACCATCCACGGGGTCGACCGGCTGAGTGGCGGCGAGTTCACCGTCGGGGCCGATTATATGGAAGTGGGGAGCTACATCGCGCTGGCCGCGGTGACCGGCGGCGAGCTGCTGATCAAGCACGCCGCGCCGGAGCACCTGCGGATGGTGAAGCTGGTCTTTGAGCGGCTGGGCGTGACGTTCGAGGTGCGCGGCGACGACGTCTTCGTGCCCGCCGATCAGAAGATGATGATTCTACCCGATATCGGCGACGCCATCCCCACCATCAAGGATGCACCCTGGCCGGCCTTCCCCGCCGATCTGATGAGCATCGCTATCGTCCTGGCCACTCAGGCCCGCGGGACGGTCCTCTTCCACGAGAAGATGTTCGAGAGCCGCCTCTACTTCGTCGACCAGCTGATCGCGATGGGGGCGCGAATCATCCTCTGTGATCCGCATCGCTGTGTGGTGCAGGGCCCATCGCCGTTGCACGGGGATGAGGTGAGTAGCCCTGACATCCGGGCTGGGATGGCACTGCTGATCGCGGCTCTCTGCGCCGAGGGGGAGAGTCTCATTCACAACATCCGCCAGATCGACCGCGGCTACGAGCATGTGGAGCAGAATTTGAGCGCCCTGGGGGCGCGGGTCAAGCGCATCTGCGTCTGATCAAGGCACGATGTAAGTATCCACCACGTTCTCCGCTGCATCGCGCACGGTGATCATTTCTCCGCTCTGCCAGGCTGCTTCCGTGCGTCCCCAGTGGAGATCGTGAGGCGTGTTGTCCCCGGCCTGGGAATGGATGCGCACTACAGCACCTTTAAAGAGTGTCAGCGAGGGGAAAGTGAACGTGTTCCCCTCGTTGTCCGCGAATGACCACTCTTCCAGATTTGCCATTCCCCCCTGGTTCTTGACGATAACCATCTCAGAGTTGACGTCGCCGGTTGCCAACACTTCTGCGATCTCCACCGCCGGCGGCCCAGATGGCGTCAGGGTGGGCAGCGGCGTTGGAGGTGGCGATGCTGTGGGCGAGAGCGGGGCCGACGACGTAATGGTTGGATCTGGTGTAGGGAGGCCCCCGACGGGAATGACGAGCGTCTGACCGACCTGGAGCACGTCGGGGCTCTCGATATCGTTGGCCGCGATCAGCTCCTCGACGGTCACATCCTGGGCCTCCGCGATAGTTGAGAGCGTATCTCCCGGTTGGACGACGTACTGGGCGGACGTGACGGTGGGCGTGATTGCCAGCGTGGGTGAGACCTGGGCTACTTCTTCTGTTGCAGTGGGCGTGGCAGGGGGGGACCCGTCGCCTTCGCCTTGGAGGGAGATGACGATCAGCGTTACGCCAATCAGAAACAGAAATGGAATTGCAATCAGAACAGATCGTCTGTAATCGTCCATTGGTGCCCTCATTATATTGCCTGGTGGGTGATGATCCTTTGTCGCTGCCGGATGGCCATCTTCAGAGCCCCCGATGGTCAAGTCTTCTGTCATTCAATCCGACATCGCCCAGCCCACGATACGTCGGCTGTACAGATCGAGCACTGTCGCCAGGTAGAGCCAACCTTCTTCCGTCGAGATGTACGTGATGTCGGTCAGCCACTTCTGGTTCGGGCGCTTGGCTTCAAAGTCTTGATCCACCAGGTTGGGAGCTACCGGATCAGCCTCATTGGGCCTGGTCGTGGTCCGGTAGCGGTTCTTCTGCTTGGCCCGCAGGTTCCGTGAGCGCATTAGGGGGAGCTACACGGTTCTCACTGCATACTATGCTCTGTTTCTTGAGCGCCTGGTAGTGCCGTAGGTCCCGTTGCTCTTATCGTACTCTTCTTTGATCTTCTCGTAAAGCTGATTAGCCATCTCTCGCTCGCTGGGCGGCCGTCCACGCCAGGCATAGTAACCGCTGCGTGACACCTCCAGCACCTTGCACATCCGAATGATCGGAAACTCGCCCCGATGATCCTCGATGAACTGGAAGATCATCTGCTTGGTCGCGAGAAGATGGCGACTGCTTTTTTTAGGATGTCCCGTTCCTGGCGCAGGATCTCGTTCTCCTGTTCCAGTTGCTGGATACGCTCGTCCTGCGGCGTTAGACGCCCACGACCAGGAAAAGCATCTTCACTATCTTTGCCATACTTCTTCTTCCAACGGGACAAGCTGCTCGACGACGTTCCCAACTCCTCCGCAAGGTCTTCTTGGGTCTTGCCGCTTCTCTCGAGCAACTGAACCGCTTCGATCTTGAACTCCTTCGTATACGTCTTTCTTTTCTTTGTCATAGTCTTCCTCCCGAGTGGTATTATACACGATTTTGCTTATCTTCGTGTCCACTTTTTCGGAGGAATATCGCTGGTACCCAATCTCGCGATCAATGGTATAATATACGCGCTAGC
>CAYYTU010000020.1:0-48595 GCA_964474655.1 uncultured Anaerolineales bacterium | reverse complement strand
CGGAAAAAGGGCTTGCCGACAGAGCATCTCCCGAAGGGAGTTTTGGGCCATAGGCGCCAAAAACAAGCATCTGGCGCCTAGAAGCGGTCCGAGTCGCCAATTTGCGCAATTTTCTTGACCCAGAAACGCTCTCTCAAGTTTCTGGGCATTACGAGCTACCGGTGCAGCGTTTTATCACTAAAACTATCGCAAGAATGACGAGATGACAAATTCTTTTACTTAATCAATTTTCATCCAACGTGCTGATTTAGCGGAAAGTAAGGTCTAATTGTCGATGATTTTCGCTTTTTGGTCAAGCGATCACTCCCCAAAGCGTTGAAAGGCATTGAGGTAACTGCTCACAGCCCTCGTCCCCGAGGGCGTTTAGGGCACAAAAATCGTGTCGGACGCCCCCGAGACGGTGGCTTTGAGCGAGTAGGTGCGACTTTTACGCTAATGCGTTGAAGGTCTCTAGGATTTCGCGGGGTCGGATCTGCCGGCTCCCCATATCTGGGCCGAATTCGCGCCTTACCCGCAGATATGGGGCGCAGGCGCCACGCTCGCTTTGAGCACCACGCGAAATCCCAAAGAGCCTGTGTTGAAAGGAGCGATCAAAGCGAGGACGGGTGAAATTTAATGCGGAAGACTCTCCCCACATGCTATTACCCCTTCCCTCACCCAGAGTGGCCTACTCCACGCGGGGAGAGAGAAGGAGGGTTGAGATCAAAATCACGCCTACGACGCGCTTTTCAGATAGCTGGGCCGAATATCCACTCGGCGAAGCGTGTTAGCGTTGGTGACCACCGTCACCGACGAAGAAGCCATCGCGATCTCCGCCAGTACCGGGTGCATCCAGCCGATGACGGCCAGCGGCACCATAATCACATTGTAGAAGAAGGCCCAGAACAAGTTCTGCTTGATCTTGCGGAACGTGGCCCGGCTCAGATTGATCGCCTCCACCACACCGGTCAGCTCGCCGCGCACCAGCGTCACATCGGAGGATTCAATAGCGATGTCGGTCCCCGTACCGATGGACACGCCAACGTTAGCTTGCGTGAGCGCCGGGGCATCGTTGATGCCGTCGCCCACGAAAGCCACCAAGCCAAAGCGATCCTGCAGATCGCGCACCTCGGCCACCTTGCCATCGGGCAAGACCTCGGCCAACACGTGATCAATCCCCACCTGACGCGCGATAGCCTCGGCTGTGCGCTGATTGTCGCCGGTGATCATCGCCGTCTCCAGCCCCATCCGATGGAGCTCCCGGATGGCATCGCTGGAATCCTCTTTCAACGTATCGGCCACTGCGATGGCTCCGATCAGGTCATCGCCTACGGTCACCAGCATCGCCGTCTTGGCCTCGTCCTCTAGCTGGCGTAACGCCTCCTCCAGGGGCGTGGGATCAATCTCGTGCTCCTCCATCAAGCGCCGCGAGCCGACCAGCACGCGTTGCTCATCCACGGTGGCCTCAATCCCCTTCCCCCGCACGGCCTGGAACGCCTGAGGGGCCTCCACGGCCAAGTCATCAGCCTCGGCCCGCTCGACAATCGCTCGCCCCAGGGGATGCTCGCTCCCCTGCTCCGCACTGGCCGCCCAGCGCAGAATCTCATCGCTTGCCACGCGCCCATCGGACACCCCGACCACGTCTGTCACCTCAGGCTTACCTTTGGTGATCGTGCCGGTCTTATCGAAGACCACCGCCTTGACGTCCTTCAAGGTCTGGATGGCCTCGCCAGAGCGGATCAGGACGCCGTGCTCGGCGCCCATCCCGCTGCCGACCATCAACGCCGTGGGGGTGGCCAGGCCCAGCGCACACGGGCAGGCGATCACTAACACCGAAACCATCGAGACGATGGCCAGCGTCACCACGCTCAGGTCCGGATTGACCCAGGGCAAGAACGAGCCGGCCGCCACCAACCGACCCATCAGGCCCGGGAAGAGCAGATTGACCAGCAAGGTCAAGGCAGCAATCGACATCACAATGGGCACGAAGATCCTCGTCACCCGGTCGGCAAAGGCCTGGATGGGCACCTTCGTGCCCTGCGCTTCCTCTACCAGCCGGATCACCTGGGCCAGGAAGGTGTTCTTGCCCACCTTAGTGGCCTCTACCTTCAACAATCCCTCCTGATTGACGGTGGCACCGATCACCTCATCGCCCGCGCGCTTGTTGACCGGCATCGATTCTCCAGTAGCCATCGACTCGTCCACAGCGCTCTCCCCCTCCAGCACCAGGCCGTCAGTGGGGATCTTCTCGCCGGGACGGACGACCATCACGTCGCTCACCCGCACATCCTCGATAGGCACCTCGATCTCCTGGCCATCTCGGATCACGCGGGCGGATTTAGCGCCCAGCTCCAGCAGCTTCCGGATCGCCTGAGAGGCCTCTCCCTTGGCCTTCTCCTCCACGTAACGCCCGGTCAGGTGGAAGGCCATAATCATAGCCGAAACACCGGCGTAGTTCGCCACTGGAAACAGAAACGAGGCTGGCCCGGTGAGGAACGAGACCCCGGTTCCCAGCATGATGAGCGCATCCATATTCGCAGCACCATGTACCATTGAGATGACGCCGCTCCGATAGGTCCGCCGCCCAACCCAGAAGAGCACCGGCAACGCCAGTAGAATCATCCCCAGGTTAAAGATGATCTCGTTAGGCCACATAATGCCGAAGAACATCTCGGCAAACATCCATATAACAATAGGCGCAGTAAAGAGCCAGGCTACACGCATACGGAAGCGAGCCTGACGCATCTTGCGCACAGCTTCATCCTCACGCTCCTCCTCGTCGGACTCGGCCGCAGCGGGGGCTTCCAGCACCTCGTAGCCCGCCTCTGCCACCGCCTGCCTGAAATCGGCCATCCCGGTCGCACCCGGAACGAACGTCACCCGCGCCTTCTCGGTGGCCAGGTTGACGCTGGCCTCCACCACGCCCGGCAGTTCGTTGAGCGCATCCTCCACGTGTGCCACACAAGCAGCGCACGTCATACCGCCGACGGGAAACGCCGTCGTCTCAGTGGGAATCTCGTAGCCCGTCTCACCCACTGCCGCCACCAGATCCTTCATGCGCCCAACGTCAGAATCGAACTGCACGTTGGCCTTCTCGGTGGCCAAATTGACGGTCACATCTCCTACCCCCTCTGCCTCCTTCAGGGCATCCTCCACGTGAGCTACGCACGAGGCGCACGTCATCCCTCGTACCGGCATCGATACTTTTCGCTCTGGCATCGTCCACTCCTTCGAGATACCTCAATCGACTGAAACAACAAGAAAGTTATTCCTTCGTCATAAACCCCTCGCCGCTCATTTACTTGTGTTTATTATAACATATATCTTCTTAATTATCAAGGGCACTTTCGGCGGACGGTCCGCTTCGAGACCTCATCAACTGTTGCACGTTCCGTACGTAGGCATCGATAGCAAACTTGCGCTCCAATCCACCAGCGCTCATATAGCGCGTCTTGCCGTAGACCGACCGCTCCTTCCAGGCGCGGTCGTGCTTGCCGAAGCACCAAGCCACGCCGGTAAATCCGTTGGGGTCACGCCCATCGAGCTCATACCGATTATTCAGCTCCAACGCGATGCGGTGAGCGACCGCGGGCGTGGGCGTCCACTCTAAGATCTTCTTGCCCCAGTACATCCGCATGTAGCCGTGCATCTTGCCAGTCAGCATCATCTCGCGCTGGGCCGCGTTCCAGTAGGGGTCGTGGGTGCGACCGGCCTCAAATTCTTCCGGTGTGTAGAGGTGCTCTCGCTCGTCGTGAGCGTGCTCCTCCAGCGTCTGCCGCGCCCAATCCGGCAGGCCATCCAGCGTGTCGTAGTCTGGATTGTAATGGCAGAAGTTCATACTCAGCTCCCGCCGCACGATCAGCTCCTCCAGATACGCGTTCACATTCTCCTGCTCCACCTCCTCGGCCTCCTTCACCCGCAGCGCGATATAGAGCGGCGAGATCTGCCCAAAGTGGAGATAAGGGCTCATATGCGAGAGATAGTCCTCACTCGGTTCGTTGCGACCTTCGGCGTAATAGTGAAGCTTCTGTGCGATGAACTCATCCAGCAGCGCTTCGGCCTGCGCGGTGCCCGCCGAGAACGCATCGACGCGGTCGGCGCTGCGATTGATGCGCATCCGCTCCAGCAGGCCGCTCACGTCATCAAGCGCGACGCCGGCCCCATCCAACTCTAAGCTCAACGAATCGCGCTCCACCGGCGTCGGCTCCAGCGCCACCAGGAATTTGTCCAGGTGCTTATGAATGCGAGAGCGGATGGTGTAGGCGGCGTACTCTTCCTTCTGCGAGGCGGTCTCGACCGGCACGATGACATCGCTTTCCACCTGTACCAGCCGACAGGGCAAGCGACGCGCCACCCGCTCCCGCCAGCGCTGCTCGATACGCAGATACCCGCGGTCGGTCACCACCAGCGCCGCGTCCGGTGCCAGCTCTCCCACCGCCTCCACCGGCGGTTGGAGCCGGACCTGCAACCTGACACCGTGCTCCCGCAAGGTATGTTGCGTCTCGCGCAAACCCTCCAACATAAAGGCATAGGAGCGTGTGTTCGCCGCCGGGAAGCGTTGCGTGACGCCAAAGACCGCCAACACCGGCAGACCAAGATCGTTGGCCTCTCGGACGGCGTACTCCAGGGCGTGGTTATACGCTGCCCGTTGTGCATGTTGCATCCAATAGAGCACGTAATCGCCGCGACGCACATCCTCGGGGTTCAGATACTGGACGCGTTCAGCGTGGATCATCGCTTATCCTCCACCCGACAGGCCATCTCCTTGCCGGAATCGGTGAGCGCGATCAGCGGCTCCGGATAGGGCCGGAAGAACGTCTGTTGCGCCAGATAATCGACCTCGAACCGCACGATCCACGACTGCATCAGGCCGATGAGCGTGCTGAGCGGTACGGTGCCCTCCCGGTAGCGCTCGAGATAATCCAGGAAGAACGTCTTCTCCTCGCTGGTCAGATGATCGGAGACGTGTCCCAGCGCGTGCATCAAGACGTTGATGTTGGGGAGGCAACGCGGCAAGTCCGCCAGCGCCGCGCTCAGATACCGTTCGTAGTCGAAGATCACGTCGTCGAAGGGCCGTCGATCTGGATTGGCGACGATGCGGCCCATCGTCCGCATCACCGGCTCATCGTACCCCATCAACAGCAGCTTGTTCCGGGTGTGGAACTGCACAAGGGCCCCCATCTGACGCGATGCCTTTATGCGCCGAAACCGGGCCCGGGTGAAGAGTTTGGTCAAGAAGTGCTCTCGAATCCGGAAGTTCCGCAGGCGCCCTTCGTCCTCCACCGCTAGATGTGGGAAGCGCTCCAGGACGGCCCCGCCGAAGGCACCTGGCCCCCTCGTGGACGACGCGCCTTTCTTGACACTGGCGTAGATCCGTACATCGCCCATCCCGCACGACGGCGAACGGTTCTTCAAAATGAAGCCGTCCACGGCGTCCAACGACGCCAGAAAGGACGCGGTGAACTCCTGCATCGCCCCCGTCACGTCGCGCCCGGTAGCGGGCTGTATCAGCCGCGGTTCACCATCGACCGTGACGAGGCGAATCGGCTCCCGGGGTACGCCCAGGCCGATCTCAACCTCCGGGCAGACCAGCTGATAATCCGCGTAAGGCGTCACGTCCTCGACAAAATCATCCGAAATGGTCTCCCCATTGTATCGGCAGCGCTCGAACCCGAGACACTTGCTGACGACGACGTTCGGCCTGACAAATTCGCTCATCGCTCTCTTCCCCCTCCATACGGCGACCTTAACGGTAGATTGGCAAGGAGCACAGATCAAGTTAAGGATTACGTTGGGAGTGCCCTTCCCGCCCCATTGGACGGCGGTCTACCTTCGATCATCCCATCCAGGAGTTAACAGCCCCTAAGAATTGTATCAGCAAATAGTTTATTAGTCAAACACCTTCCATACAAATATATATTCAAAAGCACCGTAGAGTAATTCATAGGATTTTTTTATGGAATAAGTACTTGACAAATTAATTTACTTATGCTACTATCTTCACGCGTTGAGGACCGGGTAATTGCATTTATCCAGACCTCCGAAGGTTAGGTGGTATGTGACCCTAAAAGTGCGTTTCGCTATCGCCAAGAGATCTCGGAAAGGGGCTGGTTTTGGAGGTCTTTACCGACCAAGTTTTCCAGGTGCGATGCCCTAACGTTGAGGGTAGACCAACACTAAATAGAATCTTAGGAGGCAGTAATGAAACGATTTATGGTAATCACAACCGCTCTTCTCCTGATGCTGGCTTCAGATGGTATCGTCACGGCCCAGGAAAGCAATGCTCGTGTGCGCGTCGTCCACGCCTCGCCAGACGCACCAGCCGTGGACGTGCTAGTGAACGATTCAGTCGCTTTCAGCAACGTCGCTTTCAAGGAGATCACGGACTACGCTGAGCTTTCCACCGCCACGTATAACATCAAGGTCGTGCCGACCGGAGCGACCGAGCCGGTCGTTATCGAAGCGGATCTCACGCTGAACGCTGGTCAGGACTACACGGTGGTCGCCGTGGGTAAGCTGTCCGACATCGAGCCGGTGGTTCTGGAGGATAACAACGGGATCCCAGCAGCAGGCAGGACCCACATTCGCTTCGTCCACGCCTCGCCGGACGCTCCCTCTGTCGACGTCAAGGTCAAGGACGGCCCTGTACTGTTTGAGGAGGTCTTCTTCAAGAACGGCACCGAGTATCTGCCTGTTGACGCCGGCACGTACGATCTCCAGGCGCTCGTCAGCGAAACCGGAGCAGTGGCCCTTGAGATCCCCGCCGTGAAGCTCAACGATAAGACCGTCTACACCATCTTCGCGATGGGCCTGGTCGGCGGCGACCCCGCGCTCCAGATCGTGCCCAGCGTGGACGCTACGACAGCCGTGACACTCCCCGCCACAGGGACCTCCTCGCCAACACTGTTGTACACGCTGACAGTAGTGGGACTTGGGGTGGCCCTGGTCGGAGGCGGCCTTGCAGTCCGACGGCGCTCTGTGCAAACGTAACAGCCACCATCACGCCACAAGAAAAGAAACTCAAAGTCGCGGCTCGAGCCGCGACTTTTTTTATGTCGAAAAAGTGACTTGCTCCCATCCCCCGCCATGCTACAATTCCGTTATGACTATGAATTCCAAGACGTCCAAGCTGCTTTATGATCTAGATCTATCGACCCTGCAAAGCCTGTTGAAGCGCTGGGGGGAGCCTTCCTACCGTGCTCAACAGATCTGGGAGTGGTTGTACATCCATCTGATCGTCGATGCTGATCAGATGACGAACCTACCTAAATCACTACGCGAAAAATTAGACCGCACAATGCATCTCAAAGCGCTGGAGGTAGTGAACAGCGCCCGCTCGGACGACGAAAAGACGCGCAAAGATCTGCTGCGCCTCAACGATGGCGAGACGATTGAGGCCGTTTTGATGCGTTATGAAGATCGCCGGACAGCGTGCCTCTCCACTCAGGTCGGCTGTGCGATGAGCTGCCCCTTCTGTGCTACCGGGCAAATGGGCTTCCGACGCGACTTAACCGCGGGCGAGATTGTGGCTCAGGCGATCCACTTTGCGCGCGAGATTGAAGAAGAGGATGATCGATTGACCAATGTGGTGTTGATGGGGATGGGAGAACCACTGGCGAACTACGATGCCTCTCTGGAGGCCATCTTGCGGCTCAATCACCCCGAAGGCTTCCGGCTTGGGCAGCGCCACATCACGCTTTCGACCGTGGGGCTGGTGCCGGCTATTCAGCGATTGGCGAAAGAGGAGCTGCAGATCACGCTAGCCGTCTCGCTCCACGCCGCTACCGACAAGTTGCGCAACCAGCTCGTGCCCGTCAATCGACGCTACGGGCTAAACGCGCTCTTCGAAGCCTGCGCCTACTACGTGGAACGCACCGGGCGGCGAGTGAGCTTCGAATGGGCCTTGGTCGAGGAGCTGAACGACATGCCGGAGCAAGCCGATATGCTGGCCAACCGTATCTACGCTCACAACGCCCCGGCCCACGTGAACCTGATTCCAGTCAATCCCGCGACTGACTTCCCGGGGCAGCCCCCCTCAGAGGAACGTATCGCCGCTTTCACCGAAGTTCTCGACCGCCGCAGCATCCCCTACACGGTACGGGTCCGACGCGGCATCGACATTCAGGCCGGGTGTGGTCAGCTGAGGCAACGCCATCCCGGCTAGGCAGGACCTCGAAAGCCGCTGGAGAGGGCTTCGGAAGATGGCTCTTTGGGATTTCGTGTGGTGCTCGGCGTGGACGACAGTCCACGCCCCCAGATGTGGGGCGATGCCAAACGCGCTGACCAAATACGGGGACTATCGTCCCCTTTGAGCAAAAGAACCACACGAAGTCCTAGAGACCCAATGTAATTTGCGAACCTAATTGGGAAGCAAAGCGAGTTTATTTTGTGTCCCAAATCCTCGACGATAGACTTCCGAAGTCTGGAATCGCTAAAAGTACCACTACCCTTCCCAATACATACTTGTATGTTGCGATGAACCTAGTATAATCTCTTCGCTATGCACGAGCTAACCGTCACCGAAAGCCTGCTAGACATTGCACTGCGCCACGCAGAAGAAGCCCATGCCAAACGTATCACCCGCCTGAACCTCATCATCGGCGATCTCTCATCCATCGTCGATGAATCAGTCCAATTCTACTGGGATATCGTCAGTGAAGGCACAATCGCCGAAGGCGCCGAACTCCACTTTGAGCGCGTACCGGGGAAGATGCGCTGCCTGAGCTGCGACTACACCTTCCCCTTGAACGCCGATAGGTTCGTCTGTCCGGCATGCGACAGTACAGAAGTCGTCGTTGCGGGCGGCGACGACTTCCGGCTGGATAGTATTGAGATCGAAGATTGAGCTAGACTATCGCGCTCAAATATGGTAAAATATCGCAGATATATCTGAAATATCAGGATCGCGTAAAGTGCCCGCCTTCAAAAATACTCCAACAGGAGGTTACGTGCCAGAACGTGTTTCTGTCGTTGAAAATATTCTAGGCGCCAACGATCGTCTCGCCGCCGATAACCGCAGCCAGTTCGACGACGCTAATGTCTTCGCCATAAACCTGATGGCCTCCCCGGGCGCAGGAAAGACCAGCCTCATTATGCGCACAGTAGAGGCCTTACGCGACCAGTTCAACATCGGGGCCATCGACGGCGACATCGCCACCACGCTGGACGCCGATCGCATCGCCGAGCTGGGCGTGCCGACCGTCCAGGTCAACACCGGTGGCGCCTGCCATATGGACGCCGTGATGCTAAAGGAAGCTCTCCCTCAGCTCCCCCTGGACAAACTAGATCTGCTCATCGTGGAGAACGTAGGCAACCTCGTCTGCCCAGCCAGCTTCGAGCTGGGCACTCACCGCAGCGTCCTCATCGCCAGCATCCCGGAGGGCGACGATAAACCATACAAATACCCGGTTATGTACCGCGGCGTGGACGCTATGGTGCTCAACAAGATCGACGTCCTATCATCTTTCGACTTCGACGTCGATTACTTCCAACGCGGCGTCGAAGCCCTCAACCCCGGGCTCGCTTTCTTCTCGCTCTCTTGTAAAACTGGTAAAGGGCTAGACGCATGGTTGGATTGGCTACGGGAGGAGATCGCATAACTATGTGCCTTGGAATTCCAGGCCAGATCATCGAAATCAGCGGCGACGACTTGATGCGTATGGGCAAGGTCGATTTTGGCGGCGTCAAACGAGAGGTCTCTCTGGCCTACGTGCCGGAGGCAGACGTGGGCGATTACGTCATCGTTCACGTCGGGTTCGCCATCAGCCAGGTTGACGAGGCGGAGGCCCAGGAGACGTTGGATTTGCTGGTGGAAAGCGGCATCTTGGAACAAGAGATTAAAATCGCCGAAACTTAAGCAGCGAGTCCCACGCCAGATCCGCTCTGCAGTGCAAACCTTCTCAAATAGTCAAACACGCTCAAGCTACCTGAAGATGACTGCATGGTGCGTTGTACTGACAAATGGAACACTCTGACTAACTAGCGGGCTGTAAAAAACCTCCAATACGACCCCGTCGAGCCTGTGCCCCGCAGTGGAAGGGGGAAACCGAAGCGAGAGGTGGTAACTCCCAAAAAAATCAATCAGGGCGCTTTTTACCCACTGGGGCCGGTCTCCTGACCGTGCCCCATTGGGATGTATTCCAAAGGTACTCATTTGGACCTACTTATGAGCTGAGATACCTTGCCATCAATTTCACAGTTGCAAACCGATAGAGCTCGAAGAACCAAAACTCCATCGGACAGAATCACATCACAAAAGAGGCTCAAAATACTGTTCGCGAGCAGTCACCCCAGACCAAAAGTTGAACCAAGACTCCTTCCAGGGAAGTGATCGCCGCCGTTACGGGAATTGGGCCTGGGCCGGAAAACATATTCGGAAAGTACTTTTCATTCACGCAGTCGGAGGTCATCCGATCCTCTGACCAACAGCAAAGTATACAGCAACACTATCGCGAGGAGACTGATATGAGTCTTAAGATTATAGACAAAGAAGCGGTAGCCCCGCTGGTCGAAGCCCTGACAAACGACTACCGCGTCGTCGGGCCGACAGCGAAGGGCCCCAAGTTCGCATTTGAGCCTCTCACCGACCCGGCTCAACTGCGACTTGATTACGACACCACCATTCTGCCGCCCAAAAAGGTCTTCCAGCCCCCCTGCGAACGGTTGGCTACCTTCAAGATGGGCGACGCCGAGGTCGAAGCAGTCATCGAAGCCGAGCCCACAGTACTGTTGGGTGTACACACGTGCGACTTACACGCCATCAAACTGCTGGACGAAGCCTTCTCCGAGGATTACCCCGACGCCCATTACCTGACGCGGCGCGAGCAGACGCTCATCGTCAGCCTGGAGTGCCTGGAGCCCTGCGACGATGAATCGTTCTGCCGCAGCATGGGCACGCTGAGCGCCTCCGAAGGTTACGACCTTCACCTGACCGATCTCGGAGAGGCGTACGCGGTGGAGATCGGCACGGAGGCCGGCGCGGAACTCCTGGCCCAGTACGCAGACGTGCGCGACGCCACAGCCGAGGAGATGGCCCAGAAAGACGAGCTGCAAGAATCCAAGATTGAGGATTTCGTCGACCGGCTGGACTTCGAGGCCGACGAGCTCCCCGACCTGCTTGGCGAGGCCTACGACCACGAGCACTGGGACGAGCTGGGCGAGCGTTGCTTCGCCTGCGGCTCCTGCACCAACGTCTGCCCCACGTGTTACTGCTTCAACGTCGAAGACGAAGTCAACATGGTGCTGACCGAGGGCGAGCGGATACGTCACTGGGATTCTTGTCAGCTGGACAAATTCGCTCGCGTGGCCGGCGGCGAAAACTTCCGCGAAGAACGCTCCGCGCGTCAGCGTCATCGCTTTATGCGCAAGGGAAAATATCTCCCCGAGAAATTCGGTGAATTAGGCTGCGTAGGTTGTGGGCGCTGCATCCGCACTTGCACAGCCAGCATCAGCATCCTCGAGGGATTCAACACCATTCACGCGTCATTGCGGTAGGAGGCAAATAATGACAAATTCCATCTATAAACCGGAGATGGCCCAACTGGTCGACGTGGAGCAAATGACTGCGCTGGAAAAACTCTTCCGCATCCAGCTCCCCGAAGATCAGGACCTGGGACACGATCCGGGACAGTTTGTGATGCTCTCTATTCTGGGCATAGGCGAGGCTCCCATCTCCATCACCTCGTCGCCCAGCCGCTCCAACGGCGATTTCGAGCTCTGCGTGCGCGAGGTCGGCAACGTGACCGGCGCACTCCATCGTATGGAGCCGGGATCAGAAGTTGGCATCCGCGGACCCTTCGGTAGCGGCTTTCCCATCGACGAAATGCGCGGCAAGGACGTCCTTTTCGCACCGGGCGGCCTGGGATTGGCCCCGCTCCGCTCACTGATCAACCAGGTGCTCGACGAGCGCGACGACTTTGGCCGGGTAATCATCCTCTACGGCGCCAAGCGCCGCAGCGAGCTCCTCTTCCGCGACGAGCTGAGCCAATGGGTCGAACGCGACGACGTCGAATGCCTCTTGACCGTCGACTGTGAAGACGAAGAGGAAGAATGGGACCCCGACCAGCCCCTGGAATGCAACATTGGCGTCATCACCACCCTCTTCCCGGAGATCGAAGTGGACGCTAAAAACACCGTCGCCATCACCTGCGGCCCGCCCATTATGTACCGCTTCGTGCTGATGGAGATGCTAGATAAGGGCATTCCCGAATCGAACATTTACCTGTCACTGGAGCGCCGAATGAAGTGCGGCGTGGGAAAATGTGGCCACTGCCAGATCAACAGCCTTTACTGCTGTCAGGACGGGCCAGTCTTCAACTACGCCGATATCAAGGGTTTTGAGGAGGCACTGTAATGAGTGAGACAAACGGAAAGCCGAAGGTCGCTTTCTTTGACTTTGCAAGCTGTGAGGGATGTCAGCTGACCGTTGTCGACGCCCTCCAGACCCACCTGGACCTGCTTGATGCAGTGGAGATCGTCCAATTCCGCGAGGCGATGACGGAGAAGGGACAGGATTACCAGATCGCATTCGTCGAGGGCTCCTGCACCCGCGAGCAAGACGAAGAACGCCTGTTCAAGATCCGCGAGCAGGCCGACCTCGTCGTCGCCCTGGGCGCCTGCGCCCACACCGGCTGCGTCAACGCTCTGAAGAACATCCAACCCTCGCTAGACGACGTGCGCGAGTACGTCTACGGCGACAAGGCCGACTGGTACGACACGTATCCGGCCCGCCCGATCGGCGCCGTGATCGACGTCGACGCTGCCATCCCCGGCTGCCCCATCGACCGCGAGGAATTCGTCAAGGTCGTCAAGAACGTCCTGCTGGGCAAACGTCCCGGCATCCCCGACCACCCCGTCTGCGTCGAATGTAAGCTGAAGGAGAACGTCTGCGTGCTGCTGGAAGGCAAACCTTGCCTTGGCCCGGTCACGCGGGCCGGTTGCGACGCGATCTGCCCCACCTATGGCGACGGCTGCGAGGGCTGCCGCGGGCTAATCCCCGATCCCAACGAGAATGCAATGGAGGAAGTTCTGGAGGAGGCAGGCCTGACCGTGGACGAAGTAATGTCTCGGATGACGATGTTCAACGCATACGAACCCGAGCAAGTCGCTGAATAGGAGGCAAACTATGAGTACACTGAACGTTGACGTTCATCACGTGACGCGCGTTGAGGGACACGGCGACATCGTCGTGGACGCGCAGAACGGCGAGATCAAAAAGTGCCGCTTCGAGGTAGTCGAGGCCCCCCGCTTCTTCGAGGCCTTCGTGCGCGGGCGTCCCTACTACGAGCTTAGCCACATCACCTCGCGCATCTGCGGCATCTGCTCCGTCGGTCACGCCACCAGTAGCCTCCTCGCTACGGAGAGCGCGCTGAGCGTGGAGATGACCGAACAGGGCCAGCTGCTGCGCAAGCTCAACTTCCACGGCGAGATCATCGATAGCCACGTCCTTCACACCTACTACCTGGTCGCGCCGGATTTCTTCGGCGTCGGGTCCGTCATCCCGCTGGTCGATACCAACCGCGAGGTGGTGGAACGCGCCCTCAAGATCAAGAAACTCTCCGGCGATCTGTGCGCCATGATCGGCGGGCGCCACACCCACCCGTGCGCCCTCACGGTCGGCGGCTTCACCCACACGCCCACCGAGGACGAACTGCGCGCTATGCGCGAGCGGCTGGTCGACGCCCGCGCCGATATGGACGCTTCCGTCGAGCTCTTCGCATCGCTCGATTGGCCCGAGTTCGAGCGCGAGACCGAGTATATCTCCCTCACCAAAGACGATGAGTACGCCTTCGTCGGCGGGACCATCAAGTCATCCGATGGCTTCGAATACCCCGTCGAGGATTACAAGCAAGTAACGAACGAGGAGATGGTACCGTTCTCCAGCGCCAAGTGGACGTCTCACAACCGAGACTCCTATATGGTCGGCGCTTTGGCGCGCCTCAACAACAACTTCGACCAGCTCCACCCCAAGGCCAAGGACGCAGCGGCCCAGCTGGGCCTGGAGCCCATCGAAACCAATCCGTTCCTCAACACCGCTGCTCAAGTAGTGGAGATGGTCCATTGTGTGGAGGACAGCATCGATATCATCGACGAGTTGCTCGAGCGCGGCGTCGAGCCGGAGGACCCGCCGGAGATCGAACCGCAGGCCGGTGAAGGCGTCGGCTCCTGCGACGTGCCGCGTGGCATCCTCTTCCACCATTACGCTTACGACGACGAGGGGAACTGCACCGACGCCAACTGCATCATCCCCACCAACCAGAATATGGCCAACCTCAACCACGATATGCAGAAGCTGGTGCCAGAGATCATCGACCGCCCACAAGAAGAGGTGCGCCTGCTGCTGGAGATGCTGGTCAGGGCCTACGACCCTTGCATCTCCTGCTCGGCCCACTTCCTGACGGTGAATTTCGTATGAGCAAATTCGTATGAGCAACCCACGAGAAGAGGAAAGAGGTAAGGCGCAGACCTCACCTCCCACCACTCTCGTCCTGGGCCTGGGCAACCCATTGCGCCGAGACGACGGCGTCGGCCCACGAGCCATTGAGCAGCTCAAAAGCCGAGGACTGCCAAAGGACGTCATAGCTCAAGACGGGGGCACAGGCGGGCTGGATCTGATCGGGATGCTGGAGGGCCAAAGAGTGCGCGGCAAGTTAGCCAGGATCTGGGATCGCGTGGTGATCGTGGACGCAGCCGACATCGACAAGAGGCCAGGGCCTCCCGAAGGCGAAGCAATCGCCCCAGGTCAGTTCGTCCGCTTCACCGCCGATCAGGTCGATCTGATCGCACGAGAAGACCGCTTCTCCTTTCACCACGCGGGGCTGGCCGAGGTATTGGCCCTGGCCCGGGCTCTGGATCAGCCGCTGCCCCCCATCGTGATCTTCGGCGTACAACCTCAGGACATCGGCTGGGGCAAGGGACTTAGCCCGGCTGTCGAGGCCGGGCTTCCTGTTTTGGTCGATGCGCTACACAAAGAAGCCACTCGTAATCGCTAGCATCCGCCCCATCTGAAGTGCTAGCGATCGAACATATACAAGGAGAACCCGATATATGACAAAGAACGGCAACATCGATCTCTCTCTGATGGAACCCATCTTCGAGCAGTATCGCGAGCAGCCGGGCAAACTGATCCCCATCCTGCAGAAGACCCAGGCTACTTATGGCTGGTTGCCCGACGAAGCGCTGCACCTAATCGCCGATCGATTGGGGACAGCGTTGAGCAAAGTCTATGGCGTAGCCACGTTCTATTCCCAATTCTATCTAGAAGAGAGAGGCAAGCACGAACTACAACTCTGCGACGGCACGGCCTGTCACGTCAAGGGCACGCCTCGCTCGGTCAAAGCTGTCCGTGACGAATTTAGCATTGGCCCAGGCGAAACGACCGAGGACGGCGAACTGACGCTGGAACTCGTCTACTGCGTCGGTTCCTGCGCTTTGGCCCCCGTGGCCGTGATGGACGGAGAGGTAATGGGCCGCACAGAGCCAGATAAACTGGTTCGCAGAGTAAAGAAGAATCTGGCGGCGGCGACGGAAAAAGAATCCGCAGCCTAGCCAGATTGTTTACAAGGAGAATATATGGCACCCGTTGAATCTAAAGGCATCGTAGACCGGAGAGAGGAAGCGGAGCAACGCTGGCAAGCAAAGCAAGAAGCCGACGTTTACATCACCGTCGGTATGGCAACCTGCGGTATGGCCGCCGGCGCGGCGAAGACTCTCGAAGCAATTGAGGATGAGATCGCCCAGCGCGACCTGGACGCTGTGGTCGCGCCAGTGGGCTGCGTGGGGATGTGCTCCTACGAGCCGATGATCGAGCTACAGGCCAACGGCCGGCCCCGCATCAACTTCGGCAACGCCCTGGCGAAGAACGTACCAGAAATCTTCGCCGCCTACTTCGATGATGAACCGTTGGAAAACGCCAACGTGGTCGGGCAGGTAGAATCCACGACGTTGAAACGAAACGGTTACATGCTACGTTCGCTCAGCTTCGTCGACCCCGAATCTGAGGAAAAGACGTCCTTTCACGAGAAGCAGCTCCGGATTGTGTTGAGCAACTGCGGTCTGATCAACCCGGAGTCGATTGATGACTACATAGCGCTCGACGGCTACCAGGCCTTGGAGGTGGTACTCACCGAGATGTCGCCGGAAGACGTCATCCAGGAGGTGCTGGACTCCAATCTGCGCGGGCGCGGCGGAGCCGGATTCCCCACCGGGCTGAAGTGGAAATTCGCTCGGGCGACGGAGAACTGGCCCAAATACGTCATCTGCAACGCCGACGAGGGCGACCCCGGCGCCTTTATGGACCGCTCCGTGCTGGAGGGAGACCCTCACTCGGTCATTGAAGGAATGACCATCGCTGGCTACGCCATCGGAGCCGAGCAAGGCTATATCTACTGCCGCGCCGAGTATCCCCTTGCGGTCCACCGTCTAAACATTGCGCTGGAACAAGCCCGAGAGGCCAATCTGCTGGGCGAAAATATCCTCGGCACCGATTTTGATTTCGACATCATCGTCAAAGAGGGCGCTGGCGCCTTCGTCTGCGGCGAGGAGACGGCCCTGATGGCCTCAATCCAGGGTGAACGCGGGCAACCCTGGCCTCGCCCTCCCTACCCCGCTGTATCGGGGCTCTGGGGCCAGCCGAGCAACATCAACAACGTCAAGAGCTACGCTTACGTACCCCGCATCATCCGCATCGGCGCTGATTGGTTCAGCAGCGTGGGCACAGAGGGAAGCCCCGGCACAGCCGTCTTTGCCCTGACCGGAATGGTCAACAACACCGGCCTGATCGAGGTGCCGATGGGCATCACGTTACGCGAGATCATCTACGACGTGGGCGGCGGTATCCAGGGCGGTGGCGAGTTCAAAGCGGTGCAGACCGGCGGCCCTCTGGGCGGCTGTCTCCCCGCGGAACATCTGGACACGCCTGTGGATTTCGACTCGCTGACGGAGGCCGGCTCCGTGATGGGCTCCGGCGGTATGATCGTGGCCGACGAGAACACCTGTATGGTCGAGTTCGCCCGTTACTTCACCCAGTTCGTCTGTGACGAAAGCTGCGGCAAGTGCCCGCCCTGTCGCATAGGAAGCACTCGCATGCTGGAGGTTCTGGAGCGGATCACGGATGGAGAGGGCGAGTTGGAAGACCTGGATGAGATCCGGCGCATCGCCGAAGGGATGCAAAACGGTGCGCTGTGTGCCCTGGGCCAGTTGGCCCCGGCCCCCGTACTCTCCACGCTGATGCACTTCGAGGACGAGTACCGGGCTCACATTGTCGATAAGACCTGTCCCGCCAAGACCTGTTTGAACCTGCTGACCTACACTATCGATCCAGAGGCGTGCACCGGCTGCGGGCTCTGTGCCCGTGAATGCCCGGTCGAGGCCATCACTGGTGAGAGGAAAGAACCCCATCAGATCGACCAGGACCTCTGTATCAATTGCGGTACGTGTTATGAGGTCTGCCCGTTCGAGGCGGTCATAGCAGAGTAGCAGGAGTGAAATTAATGAGTGTAACGCTTACCATAAACGACAGACAAGTTACAGCCCCCGAGGATAGCACTATTCTGGAGGCTGCGGAATCAGTTGGCATTGAGATTCCTACCCTCTGCCACCATCCAGACCTGACAGACGTGGGGGCATGCCGGATGTGCGTGGTAGAAGTGGAGGGAACTGATAACCTACAGACGGCCTGCACCACGCCCGTTTCCGACGGGATGGTGGTGGAAACTGATAGCGACATCGTGCGAGCCACGAGAAAATTCACGCTGGAGATGTTGATCTCCGAGCATTGCGGCGATTGCTTCGGCCCCTGTGAGGTCACCTGCCCGGCTGGCTGCAACATCCCCGGCTTCATCAACCGCATCGCCAACAAGGACTACGGGGAAGCGATCCGCATCATCAAGGAGACCATCCCCCTGCCGCTGGCCCTGGGATGCGTCTGCCCGGCGCCGTGCGAGGACGAGTGCCGACGCGGCGAGTTCGACGAGGCGGCCTCCATCTGCGTGCTGAAGCGCTTCGCGGCCGAGCAGGACCTGCAGAACGGCGGGCCCTACCTGCCAGAAGTGGCCCCCGAGACTGGCCAGAAGGTGGCCATTGTAGGAGCCGGCCCGGCCGGCCTTTCGGCTGCCTACTACCTACGCCAGGAGGGCCACACCGTCACCATCTACGAGGCCCACGAGAAGCCAGGCGGTATGCTTCGCTACGGCATCCCGGCCTATCGCCTCCCCCACGAGGATCTGGACGCCGAGATCAAGACCATCACCGACCTGGGAGTCGAGATTCAATGCAACACCGCCCTGGGGCAAGACGTCACGATGGAGGAGCTGAACGAGGATCACGACGCCATCTTCCTGGCCATCGGGGCTCAAGAATCCCGTATGGTGGGTATCCCCGGCGAGGATTCTGACCGCGTCTGGGGCGGCGTGGAGCTGCTGGATTGTATAGCGTGCGGCGAGGAGGTCGAGCTGGGCGAGCGCGTAGTGGTCGTCGGCGGCGGCAACACCGCCATCGATGTGGCCCGCACGGCGGTGCGCCTGGGCGCCGAGGAGGTCACCATCCTCTATCGACGCTCCCGCGAGGAGATGCCCGCGCTGGACGTGGAGGTCGAGGCCGCCGCAGAGGAGGGCGTCGAGTTCCACTTCCTGGCCTCACCGGTGGCCTTCGAGGAGAGCGACGGTCAGGTCACCGTGACCAGCCAGCGTATGGAGCTCGGCCCGCCCGATGAAAGCGGTCGGCGACGCCCGATCCCGATCGAGGGAGACCAATTCACCGTCGAAACCGACACGGTGGTGATGGCCATTGGACAGGTCGTCAACCCCACATGCATCGAGGATTCGGACGTCGAGCTGACCGACTGGAACACCATTGAGGTCGACGAGCAGACGCTCCAGAGTTCCGTGCCAGGGGTCTTCTCCGGCGGCGATAGCGTCACCGGGGCGGACATCGCCGTCCAGGCCGTAGCGGCCGGCCGTCGCGCTGCCGCCAGCATCAATCAATACCTGCAGGGGGAAGAGGTCGTCGGCATTCCCGAGCGCTGGAGCTCGACCCGCGGCGACGAGGCCCCAGAGGCCTTCTTCGAGGACGTCGAACACGCCGAGCGACAGGAGCAGATCGAGCTCGAGATGTCGAAGCGCACCTGCACCTTCGAGCAGGTGGAATGCGGCTTCACCGAAGAGGCAGCCGTGGCCGAGGCGGCCCGCTGCCTGGCTTGCGCCTGCCAGGTGAATGGCAATTGCGAGCTGCAGGACCTGGCCGCCGAATACGGCGTGCCGGAACCGACCTCCGATAATGGCGAGTGCCAACGCTACGAGATCGATCCCGACCCGAACCCCTTCGTCTTCATCGACCGCAACAAGTGCATCCTCTGCGGGCGCTGCATCCGGGCCTGCGAGGAGGTCCAAAACCGCGACGTGTGGAGCTTCGCCAACCGTGGCTTCGAGACGAAGATCGTGGCCGGCGCTGACCAGTTTATACTGGACGCCGACTGCGAGAGCTGCGGGAACTGTGTGGCTTACTGCCCGACGGGCGCTCTGTTCGACAAGATGAGCGTGGATCAGGGCTGGCTTGGCGAGACGGAGAAAGTGCGCACCACCTGCGTCTACTGCGGCGTGGGATGCAGCTTCGACTTCAATGTCCGCGACGGCGAGATCGTGCGCGTGACCAGCGCCGAGGACGCACCGGTCAATGGCCTCTCGCTCTGCGTGAAGGGTCGCTATGGCTACGACTTCATCCACCACCCCGATCGCCTGGAGCGCCCGCTGATCCGCGCCCGCTGGCTCTCCGACGTCCAAGAGAAGATTGAGAGCGGCGAGTGGCAGGTTCACGACGCCGACGGCGCCGCCAATCCCACCATTGAAATCAAACCGGACACCTTCATTGAGACCGATTGGGAGACGGCGTTGAACACCGTCGCGCATAAGTTCGCACAAGTAAAGGAGGAAAGCGGCGGCGATGCGTTCGCCTTGCTGGCCTCTGCCAAGTGTACCAACGAGGAGAACTATCTCTTCAACAAGTTCACGCGGCAGATCCTGGCGACGAATACCATCGACCATTGCGCTCGCCTCTGACACAGCGCCACTGTCGCCGGTCTGGTGACAAGCTTTGGAAGTGGCGCGATGACGAACTCCATTCGGGACATCACCGAAGAGAGCAACTGCATCTTCATCATCGGCAGCAACACCACCGAGCAGCACCCGGTGATCGGCACCAAGATACGACACGCCAAGCGACATCGCGGCGCCAAGCTGATCGTGGCCGATCCCCGACGCATCGACATCGCCGACTACGCTGATCTCTACCTCCAGCAGGAGCCGGGCACCGACATCGCCCTGCTCAACGGATTGATGCACGTCATCATCCGTGAAGGCTGGCACGACGAGGACTTCATCAACGAGCGGACCGAGGGTTTCGAGGAAGTCAAGGCGGTCGTCGAAGAGTACACGCCAGAAAGAACCAGTGAGATCACGGGCGTGCCGGCCGAGGACATCGAGAAGGCAGCCCGTATGATGGCCCAGAATCGCCCAGGGGCGCTGCTCTACGCTATGGGCATCACCCAGCACACCGTCGGGGTAGGCAACGTGATGAGTTGCGCCAACCTCCAGATGGTGCTAGGCAATATGGGCGTGCCCGGCGGCGGCGTCAACCCGCTGCGCGGTCAGAACAATGTACAGGGCGCATGCGACCTGGGCAGCCTGCCCAACGTCTACCCCGGCTATCAGGCCGTGACTGACGCTGCGATCAACGATAAGTTCCAAAAGGCCTGGGGCGTCTCCCTTTCGGATGAGGTGGGCCTGACCGTCACGGAGATGCTGGATGCAGCAGAGATGGGAAGCGTGCGCTGCCTCTACGTCATTGGCGAGAATCCGATGACCAGCGACCCTGACCTGAACCACGTACGTCACGCCCTTGAGGAGACGGAGTTCTTGGTGGTACAGGACATCTTTCTGACCGAGACGGGACAGCTGGCCGACGTGATCCTGCCGGCCTGCAGCTTCGCCGAGAAAGAGGGCACCTTCACCAACTCCGAGCGCCGGGTGCAGCGTGTGCGGAAGGCGATTGAGCCGATCGGTGAATCCAGGGACGATACCTGGATCGTGGCTCAGTTGGCGAAACGGCTAATCGAGCTGGGGGCTGCGGCGCCCGAAGAAAACGCCCCCTGGGCCAACTGGGAGTACGCATCGGCCGCCGACGTGCTGGACGAGGTCAACGCCCTGACCCCGATCTACGGTGGCATCACCTACGAGCGCCTCAACGCCGGCGAACAGCTGCAATGGCCGGTGCCGACGGAGGACCATGCGGGTACGCCGATCCTCCATGTTGGCAAGTTCAGCCGCGGCCTGGGTCACTTCGAGGCTGTGGAACATGCTCCCCCGGACGAGTTGCCGGACGAGGAATATCCGCTGATGCTGACCAACGGTCGCGTGCTTTACCACTGGCACGGCGGCGAGATGACCCGTCGCGCCCGCAACCTGAAGGCTATGTACCCCGAAGCCGAGGTCCAGATCAACCCGGCCGACGCCGAAGAACGGGGCATCGGCAATGGCGAGATGATGAAAGTCGCCTCGCGTCGCGGGGAGATCGTGGCCAAGGCCCAGGTGACCGATCGCGTGCCGGCAGGGCTGGTCTTCGCCACCTTCCACTACCCGGATTCGGCCGTCAACTTCCTCACCAACCCGGCCCTTGATCCGGTAGCCAAGATCCCCGAGTACAAGGTCTGCGCTGTCAAGGTTGAGGCGGCGAATGGTCAAGGGGAAACGTAAAACGACCTAAAGGTAAAGGGCGTTCAAATCGTAGGCATACCCTCCAGAGATTGCTGGAGGGTATGCCCGTTTGGTATCCGGATACCTTCCTCACCGAGACGGAGCCGGGCACATGGGTACCGCTCAGAGTCTCGTTTGCCGAGAGGGATAACCTTCACCGGTGCCGATCGGCGCGTGCAGCCTCACGCCCCCGCATTAGACAGAGGGATGGTCTCGTCCCTTTCCACTACGCCGAGGCCGCGGCCAACGCCCTCATCAACGGAGCACTCGAACCCATTATCAGATCGCTGAGCATAAAGTCTGTACAACACGGGTGAAACCAACAACCAGCGGCAACCACTCCTCCCAAGAATCTTTGGGGAGTATGAGCACCTTACCAACTAAATTCTTGCACAACGAGCAAGAATTTTAACCACAGAGCATGCAGAGGGCGCAGAGATTTTTAAGTTTGTTTTTCTCAGCGTTCTCAGTGCTCTCTGCGGTAAAAGCCTTTTTGGTGTTGGCTTGTCCGGGTTAGCAAGCACGAGTAAGAATTGACAGGAGGAAGTATGGACATCCGCAAGATCTACGAGTATGCCCTTCAGCGAGAGCATGAAGGCAAGCGATTCTTTGCCCAGAACGCCGAGCGTCTGCAACACGCCGGGGCAGCTGGAGCCTTTAAACGGCTGGCAGACGAGGAGCAGAAACACATCGAGTTCATCCAGAGCTTGATCAACGGCCTGGAGGAGGACGAGGAGCCTGATGTCGTTGCCATGAGCGCCGAGCTGAATGAGGAGGGATTCTTCTCCGAACGCGCCGCCTCCGAGATGCTCGACCAGACCGTGACCGAGTCGATGGTGCCAGATCTATCTGTGCTCCGGATAGCTTACCTGATCGAACGTGACTTCGTCGAGTTCTACACAGCTGCCGCAGAAAAGGCCGAAGGGGAAACGAAAGAAGCACTCAAGATGCTCGCCCGCTGGGAGCGCGGCCATGAAAAGTTCTTCAGACGAATGCATGACGAAGCGTTCGAGACCTACGCTCAGATGCCCTGGGGCGGCTAACGAGCACGATCGGCCCATCTCTGCGGCGCGACGTCCCGGCCCCTCTTGCAGGCCGGGACGTTTCGTGTCAAAATAGATCGCGGCGAAGTAACTACCGCAAGGAGTACAGGACTGTATGACACTCACATCGCTGGAGCAGACCAATAAACGCGTTCTGATGTTCGGCGGCAAAGGGGGCGTCGGCAAGACGACGACATCGGCAGCGACCGCCCTTCACTATGCGAAAAGAGGGCAGCGCACCCTGATCATCACCTCCGACCTGACCCCCTCGCTTTCGGACATCTTCGAGACGGAGATCGGGCCCAACGAGAAACCAATCCCTGACGTCGATGGTCTTTACGGGCTGGAAATCTCACCCGCTGAGGTGATGCGACGCTGGAAGAAGAAGTTTGGGCCACAAGTCTACGAGGCAGCCTCGGCCCTGGTCGATCTCCCCTACGAAGAGATCGTCTCGTACGCCGCGATGGCGCCGGGCATCCAGGAGGAGTTTATGCTCGACTATATCCTGGAGCGCGTGAAGCGGAGAGACGAATACGATATAGTTATCTGGGATACGGCGCCGGCGGGCGACACGCTGCGGTTACTTGGGCTGCCCCGTCGCTTCATCGAGCATTTGCGCACCGCCCCGAAGGTCTATATGGAAGTGCGAGACAGCTTCAGCCTCTCCAAAACGCCGTTCATCGAAATCATCGAGAGCTGGAAGGCTCTGGCCCAGGAAGTGACAGACTTCTTCACCAGCCCCCACAACGTCGAATTCATCCTGGTCACCATCCCAGAGGCCCTGGGGGTCTATCAGAGTCGGCGGGTGATGAAAGACTTGGTCGAGCACGGACTCAACGTCCACCATCTAATCGTCAACAACGTGATCGTGGATGCGACATGCGACTTCTTGCGGAAGCGACGCGAGATGCAGCGACCTTACATCGAGATGTTGCGCGAGGAGTACAGGGACGCGCTGGCCTTGACCAAGATACCGCTCCTCCCCCACGAAGTCAAAGGCGTCCAACGGTTGGAGGAGATAGAGCATATTCTGTTCGACAATGAGTGAAGAACGAGATAGGCGTGAGCTGACCGGCTTGGTGCTGGCCGGCGGGGCCAGCAGCCGCATGGGGCGCGATAAGGCCCTTCTGGAGCTGGATGGGCAGCCGATGATTGAGATCATCGTCGATCAAATGGAGGAAATCTGCTCCGAGGTGCTGATCGTCGCTAAAGACCGTCGACGTTACGCCGGACTTGATGCCCCGGTGATCTTGGATCGTTTTTCCAACGTGGGCGCCCTGGCCGGGCTCCACGCCGGCTTGGAGGCTGCATCCTACGAGATTAGCCTGGCCGTGGGCTGCGATATGCCATTTCTCAATCCCGATCTCCTCAAAGCCTTCGTGCGCTGGGCCAAGGGCTACGACGTGACGCTGCTGAAACGCGGCGCCTACGTCGAGCCACTCCACGCCGCCTATCGGCGCACCTGCCTCCCGGCGATGGAAGACGTGATTCGCGCCGGGCAGCGCCGCATTATCTCCTTCTTTCCCCAGGTGCGCGTCCACTACATCACTCCAGCTCAAGTTGCGCCTTTCGACCCTGCACTCCGTTCCTTCCGCAACGTCAACACGCCGGAGGAGTGGCAAGCGGCGAAATCGAGCTGGACGCAGAAGACCGCTTGACGGTTTCCTGCTTTATGACTTGAATCCAAGTGAAACACGCTCACGCCAGGAGGAACGATGTCAGAGACACTATCAGAAGCCAAACAAGAGAAAACAATCGCCCTGATCGCACACGACGGCAAGAAGGCCGATATGGTCGCCTTCGCCACCTACAACCGAGAGAAGCTCAGTAGATTCAACCTGATCGGCACCGGCACGACCGGCGGACTGCTGATCGAAAAGGTCGGCCTGAATGTCGAGCGTATGCTCTCCGGGCCGCACGGCGGTGATGCGCAGATCGCAGCGCTCGTGGTACAAAAGCAGGTGGACGCCGTCATCTTCTTCGTCGACCCGCTGGATAAGCATCCCCACGACCCCGACATCCAGACGCTGCTCCGAGCCTGCAACGTGCACAACATCCCAATCGCCACCAACCTGGCGACAGCCGATCTAATTATCTCAGACGAATCCCTGTGAGCCAGAAATCCGGCCAAGCGCCCTCTCACCAGGGCCACAACTTCCTAGCGCTTGCCCTGGACTATACGTTCTTCAAGATCGCGATGGCTTTCGTCAATCCAGACAGCGTTCTCCCGGCCTTTGTCCGTCAGTTGACCGACGCCGCACCGGTGATCGGGCTGATGACAACTGTCATCAATGGTGGCTGGCTACTACCCCAGCTGGCAGCGGCTCAGATTGTCAGCCGCAAACCGCGCAAGAAGCCCGCCCTGATCGTGGGCATCAGCGGGCGGATTCTGTTCTGGGTGATGGCACTGGGGTTATGGTTGGGGCTGGCGCGTTTCCCGACGGCGGCCCTGGCCCTCCTCTTCACCTGCCTCGGCCTCTTCGCCGTCCTGGACGGCCTCGCCAGCGTGGCCTGGTTCGATATTATGGCCCGAGCCATCCCCATCAAGCTGCGCGGTCGATTGATCAGCATCGCAGAAGTCGTCGGCGGGTTAGGCGGGTTGGGCGTGGGCGTGGCGATCAGCGCAATCATGCGTGCCGATCGATTCACCTTCCCCACCAACTACGCCTTGATATTCACTCTGTCCGGCGTGGCATTCGTGCCCTCGGCAATCGCCCTGCTCGTCATCCGCGAACCAACGCTTGATCTGCCGACAACCTCGGACGAGGTCCCCTTAACGGTAAGCTGGCTGGAGCCGATCCGCAGCAATGCAGCCTTTCGCCACCTGATGCTCTGCCGTCTGTTGGTTGGTATGATCGAGATGGTCAGCCCATTCTACGTCGTACACGCCAGCGACGTACTCCACCTGACAGAGCGGGTCATCGGCAACTTCGTAGCCGCTCAGACGCTGGCAGGAGTGGGCGCGGGGCTGTTGCTCGGCCTGGTCAGCGAGCGCCACGGGCCGCGACACGTCTTCCAGATCAGCGCCGTGGTAGCCCTGATCGGCCCGCTCTTCGCCTTAGTGGCCCACCACGCGAACGGACAGAGCCTGACATTGGCTTATCCGCTCGTCTACGCCACAGTGGGCGTGGTGAAGAGCTCATGGATGCTCGGCTTTTACAACTATATGCTGGAGATCGCACCGGATGCTCAGCGCCCGGCCTACATTGGCCTGGGAAACACGATAATGGGCCTGCTCACACTTGCCCCTGCGCTCGGCGGATGGCTGCTGGAGACAACCTCCTACACCATACTCTTCGCCCTCACAAGCGGATTGCTTGGGCTCGGCGTCATCGCGACACTGAAGCTCAAACCCACCTCGGCCTTTCCACCAACAGATTGATCCGTAAGCACTCACCTCGGTTCCAGGGGCATCAAGATTTGCCAACGCCGGGGGATGCTGGTATAATTGCCGGTACATGCCACCCTAGCTCAACCGGTAGAGCAACCGCTTCGTAAGTGGTAGGTTTTGGGTTCGAGTCCCAAGGGTGGCTTTTCTACTGGGCCCCGTCGATCGAATGGGGCTCTCTTTATTACTACAACGAGATTTCAACGAAGTTGATCCCTCGATAGTCATCCTGAACCGCTCGGCTGAGCTCACACTGAAGCCTGTCGAAAGATGACGACTTGGCAAAAATCGCAGCCCTCAAGAGTCTCAGGGGGCCTGCTTAGACCCGATTTTTATCCAAAGTCCAACTAAGCAGCTTGATGATGATTTCTCAACTCCAACACAATCCCTGGCGAACCGGTTGGCGTTTCGCGACCAGCGAGGTTACGCTGGTCGTCTTGCTGTTAGGTCTCGCGATCAGCCTCAGCCTGACAACGTGGCTTCCCCAGGCACCGAGGAGCGAATCCGAGCACGCTCGCTGGCTTTCTGAAACCCAAGCTCGCTTCGGCCCAGCCACATCCACGCTGCAAGCCCTGGGCCTGCTCACGATCACGCATAGCGTGGGCTTCCGGCTGCTCCTGGCGCTTCTGGCTGGCTGCTTGCTGGTCAGATCGGTAGAGCACGCCGATCACTTACAGCGCGGACAGGCAATCGCCGAGCCACCCGATGCCTGGCGTGAGATCCCTGACCACGAGCTGCCGGAAGTCGAGGCAGATTTACGCGAGCGCCGGTACCGTCTACTTCCGGCCGGCGAGGATGATCTCCTCCAGGTCGACCGCTGGCCGTGGGCCGACCTCCTACCGCTGCTGGCCCACGTGGGCGGTCTATTGCTGCTGATCGGATTACTGCTTATGCACCTCTGGGGCTGGCAAGTGGGCGACCTGACCCTCCAGCCCGGCGATCAGATCGCCCTGTCGGATGCTGATTGGCTGGCCTGGGACGCCGACCGCAACGACTTGACCCACAGCGCAGGCATCATCGTCCACATCGAACAACAGGGACCGGGAGTGGAAGCTTCCGCCTTCGACGAGAACGATCAAGCCCTGGCGCTGCAGCAAGTCGCTGGAGCCGAGACTGTCACCCAGCTGGCCTTGCCCCTCTTCGAGGATCAGTACTTCGCCATTCCAGACAACCATTTAATCGTCCGGTTGCTGCCGGAGGCGGATGACGTGGATAGCCCTTTGCGCGTGCAAGTCTATCGCAGCCCGCCGGGCCGCCTGATTGAAGAATCGATAGTAAAGGATGTCGACAGTCGTGATCTGGCAATAGAGAACGTGACGCTGCAGCTGGTCAGAATGCCCTACGCCCGTGTAAGCGCCACCTTTAACCCTGGGCGCTGGCCCGCAGGCATCGGCCTGCTGATGATCATCGCCGGGCTGATCGGGCACGCCATCTGGCCACCCCGCCGCTTCTGGTTGCGGGAACAAGACGACACACTGATCGAAGGCTCCGGCTCGCTCCCGCCGACGCTCACCGTGGACGAGAATCACAATCACGATGATAAGAGAGACGAACAGACCGGAGAAACGGGAGAGGATAGCTAACGTGTTATCCGGATTTGTACTTGCGCTGGGATTGGCGCTGGGGCTCTTGCTGGGCGGCGTAGGGCTGACCGTCGCGAGCCGATTTCGGGACCTCGGCGACCTTAGACCGGCTATCAGAACCATCAACAGCCTGGCGACAGCGGCGATGTTAATCAGTGTGCCACTGGGAGGATGGAAAGCGGCTCAGATCCCCGAACCTGCCTGGCGTTTAGCCATCGTGGCCTTCCTCGCCACCCCACTGATCGAGCACTCCGACACCCCTTCAAGCTGGAACCTGGCCCTCTTTTCGTCGCCCGCGGTCCTGGTCGGCGGCATGGCGCTTTTCTGGACAATGATGGCTGCCCCCACATCGGCTGACGGTTCCCCCATCTCGTTGCTGCGCCTCTTGATCGTACTCTGTGGCGGGATCGGTGCTCGGCTCCTGGGCGAGGCGCTACAAACGTTGGCGCTTAAAGCGCCAGCCCGCGATTGGCCACTTAGTGCAATGAGCGTCGCTTTGACGCTGCTGGCGGGCGGGCTTGGCTTGCTGAATTTGTGGCAGCGGGGAACCGCGTGGCACGGCGACAGTATAGTCCAGCGCGGATTGATAAGCATCTGGCTGGCCTGGCTGGGAGCCTGGATGTGGCCGCGTCGATACCCCCGCATACGGGCCGGATTAACGGTAGTAGCAGCCTTGTTGCTGATCTCCGTGGCGGCTCAATAGACGAACCAGCCGACGAACCAGGGGACGACGTGGCTATCGTTTTCAAAGCGAGCGACATTCGTCCCTGACGAGTAATTTGTCTCCTCCATTACCGTCTGCGAGGAATCACCCTGAGGACTCGACCGAATATCCAACTGAGCTTACGCCGAAGTCTCAGCCGAGGGCCGAGTCGGATGATGATTTCGAGCGATTTGCATTCGAAGATCGCCAAAACCACCCACTGGCGGAGACAGGATGATTTTGGCCTGGTCAAAAGGTAAAATTATGCAACCCATTATCATCGGGGTAGCCGGCGGCACCGGCTCGGGCAAGACCACGGTGGCCAACCAGATTCTGGCCCGCGTGGGAACAAAGCAAGTAGCTTACATTCCTCACGATGCCTATTATCAAGACCTCAGTCATCTTCCGCCGGAAGAGCGTACGAATGTCAACTTCGACCATCCGGATTCCTTGGAGACTGATCTGCTGGTCGAGCATCTACAGGAGCTGCGCGCTGGAAACGCCATCGAGATACCGATCTACGATTTCACCACGCACACCCGCACGGACCGTACCCTCCGCATAGACGTAGCGCCAGTGATTCTGGTTGAGGGGATTTTGATCTTCGTCGAGACCAATTTGCGCCGTCTCTTCGACGTCAAAATCTATATTGACACCGACGCCGATGTGCGCTTCATTCGACGCCTGCGCCGCGATATTAAGGAACGCGGACGAAGCGTCGAGTCGGTATGTGAACAATACCTCCTGACAGTCCGCCCGATGCACCTGGAGTTCGTCGAACCCAGTAAGCGATACGCCGACGTCATCATCCCCGAGGGCGGCTTCAATGAGGTTGCCATCGAGATGGTCGCCGCACGTATCAACGGAATGCTGAAGGAGCAATCCCAGTGAGCCCATATCTAGTCACGGGAGGGGCCGGATTCATCGGCTCTCACGTCGTCGAGGCTCTGGTCGCACGAGGCAAGCAGGTGCGGGTGCTGGACGACCTCTCCACCGGGCATCGCGAGAACCTGGACGCTGTGATCGACCAAATCGAGCTGCTAGTGGGAGACGTATCCGATCCGGCGACAGTGAGCACAGCGATCGGAGGCTGTGAACGGGTGATTCACCTGGCCGCTATCGCTTCGGTGCAGGAGTCGCTCGACGACCCATCACGCACTCACCAAGTCAACGTCACCGGCACGTTGAACGTGCTGGAGGCGGCCCGCCGGACAGACGTGCGTGGCCTCGTTTTTGCCTCATCGGCCGCAGTCTATGGCGATCACACGGCCCTGCCGCTGGCGGAAGAGTTGCCGCCGCTTCCGCTTTCGCCCTACGCAGCCAGCAAGGCGGCAGGAGAAAGCTACTGTCGCGCCTTCTTCGCCAGCTACGACCTGCCGACGGTTGCACTCCGCTTCTTCAACGTCTACGGACCCCGCCAAGACCCCAGCAGCCCCTACTCAGGTGTGATCAGCATCTTCGCCGATCGTATGTCACGCGGAAAGCAGCCCATCATCTACGGCGACGGAGAACAGACACGCGACTTCGTCGCCGTCAAAGACGTCGTACGAGCTGTGCTGGCGGCCTGTGAACGCGATGAGGCCATCGGGGGCGTGTTCAACGTGGCCAGCGGTGAGCAGACGAACCTGTTGCAGCTAGTGACGGTCTTGAATCAGGTATTGGGCGCCGATCTGAAACCCATACTCGCGCCGCCGCGCGCTGGCGAGGTACGACACTCCCAGGCCGACGCGCGTCGCGCACAGCAAATCCTGGGCGTCAAAGCGCAGGTCTCCCTGGAAGAAGGCCTGCGTGACCTGGTACAGGGGGACTACCGATGAAGCTGTCAGTGCTCATTCCCGTCTACAACGAAGCCAAAACCGTCGCTCAGATCATTGAGCAAGTCGTATCGGTGGAACTCAACGGCGTCGAAAAAGAGGTTATCGTCGTGAACGATGGATCGACCGACGATACGGAAGAGGTGTTAAGGGAGCTGGCAGGCCGCTGGCCACAGTTGCTGACGGTGGTGCGCCACGATCACAATCAGGGCAAAGGCGCGGCCATCCGCACGGCGATGGAGCACGTCACCGGTGATCTCGTGATCACACAGGACGCGGACCTGGAATATAATCCAATGGACTACCCCCAACTCCTGGCCCCTTTTGCGGATCCCACGACCCAAGTGGTTTATGGATCGCGAAACTTGCGCCCCAACCCGCGCTCGTCGTGGAGATTCTATTGGGGCGGGCGCTTGTTGAGCTGGATCGCCAATCTCCTCTATGGAGCAAGCCTGACGGACGAGGCCACAGGCTACAAGATCTTCCGGACCGATCTTCTGCGAAGCCTCGATCTCGAATCCGAGGGATTCGAGTTCTGCCCGGAGGTGACGGGCAAATTACTGCGGCAGGGAATTGAGATCCACGAAGTACCGATCACGTATCGCCCACGTTCCTTCGCCGAGGGAAAGAAGATCGAATGGCGTGATGGCTTGCGGGCGATCTGGACATTGGTGAAATACCGCCTGTTCGGCTCAAAGGAGTAGGGAGCGGCGCACTCGCTAATCGTAATCCATCACGAAGCGGAAGAAATCCCGCCGCCAGGGACGCTTCTCCTTCAAGTAGCTCAAACAGTCAGCAAACTGGCAAGGCTCGAAGTTGAAGCGACGCGGGATAGCGCCCAGCGAGGTAGCGCTGCCGACTGCGATGATGTCAAGCCACCAGCGGGGCGTGGGATTCCTGACCAGGAAGGTATTAAAAAAGCCGATTGCGGCTTTTATCAGCGGGATGCGGAGGTGAAGCATAAGCCGGCGCATGCCGGCGACCCGGAGAATTTCGGCGATCATCTGCTCCATGGTAAAGTGTTCCGCGCCGCCCAGCGGAATGGTTTCCCCGATCAAATCGTCGCGCTCCAGGGTCTCCATGATACACCGGGCCAAATCACCAACCCAGAGCGGTTGGAAGCGCGACCGACCGGCGTCAGGGATCGGTAGCACCAGCGGTAACACCTTCGCACCCATCACCAGCACGTTTGTAAAGGCATCCTCCGCTCCATAAACGACCGACGAGCGCATAATGGTGTAGTCCAGGCCGCTCTCTTCTATGATGGCCTCGGCCTGTCCCTTGGCGCGTAACAACGGATAGGCGGAGGAACGCTCGGCATTCAATCGGCTCAAGTAGATCAGACGACTGACACCGGTCTCCTGCATAGCCCGGACAAGTTGCTCTACCCGCCCAACGTGGTCGCTCAGCTGGCCCTCTTGATCGAAGTCCTGTTCGCGGGCCACGTGAATAACAGCCGTGGCGTTTTGCATCGCCGCGCGAAGAGCAGGGGGATCGGAAAAGTCGGCCGAGACGGTGATGAAAGAGATACTGCTGGGCAGATTCTGTTCACGCCGCGACGGCTGTAACAAGCAGCAGATATCATATGCTACGTCCGCCAGATGCCGCGCGACGGCCCGGCCGATGAAGTTCGTTGCACCAGTGATCAAGATCATTGTTTCTCCTTTTGTCGAGCTGATGTGATTATAGCATTGATACCGATGTCAGGCAAAAATACCTCCATCGCGTATCCTAACAAAGCGTTCTGAGACAACTTAGGCTACAAGGGCCTCCGCAAGTTTGTCAAAGAGCCTTTGGCTTTCACGCAAAGCCAATCGCGCCCGGCGCGGATGATCGTCCACGGCCTCAGATCGAGCGTAGAGGTTGCTGGAGGAGGTTCTATGGAGAACGTACAATCTATTTCTGAACGGCTGATCGAGAACATCGGGCAAGTTATCATCGGGAAGCGAGAATCGATCGAGCTGGTCGTCGCTGGATTGCTCTCTCAGGGACACATCCTGCTGGAAGATGTGCCCGGCGTAGGCAAGACGATGTTAGCACGCACTCTGGCGAAATCGCTCGGCTGCCGCTTCCGCCGCATCCAGTTCACACCCGATATGCTGCCCTCCGACGTGACCGGCGTCTCAATCTTTAACCAAAAGACGCGCGAGTTTGAGTTCCGCCCCGGGCCGGTGATGGCCCAGATCATCCTCACCGATGAGATCAACCGCGCCACGCCGAAGACCCAGGCAGCGCTCCTGGAAGCTATGCAGGAACGCCAAGTCACAGTAGAGGGGGTAACCCACCCGCTGCCACAGCCGTTCATGGTGCTGGCAACCCAGAATCCCATCGAGTACGAGGGGACTTTCCCGCTGCCGGAGGCCCAGCTGGATCGATTCTTGCTACGTATCCGGCTGGGGTATCCGCGCCCCGAAGAGGAGATTGCGATTCTCGATTCGCAGCAATACGACCATCCGGTGACGGAGGTGGAACAAGTAATCTCGCTCAAGGCCCTGACTGAAGCCCAGGAAGCGCTCAAGGCAGTTCACCTGGATCATCGGGTTAAGCGTTACATCGTGGATCTGGTCGATCGTACCCGTCACCACGCTGATATCTATCTGGGGGCCAGCCCTAGAGGATCGCTGGCGCTTTACCGCACGGGGCAAGCCTGGGCCGCGATGGCAGGGCGCGATTACGTCATCCCTGACGACATCAAGCGCTTGGTAGTTCCCACATTGGCCCATCGGCTGATCGTCAACCCGGCAGCACGCCTCAAGGATATTACCGGCGAAAGGGTGATAGAGGATATCCTGGCCTCACAATCAGTGCCAGGCGCTGATGCACACTCCTGAGGCCAGGCGCCTGTCGCACAAGCCTCTGAGCTGCTTTGAACTGCCGATCACGCGAAACCCCAAAGAACTGAGTCCATTTGACCCTCACCAGCCGCCCAAGTATAATCTAATCATAGCCAATCACGAGAACTCAACGACAGTTATGAAAACATTCAGTGGTTTCCCCTCCAGCAAAGTCCGCATCGTCGGCATACCCGAGCCAGTCTTCACAGACTTGTTGCCCATCATCGACGATCTGGCCGAGTTGAAACTGACGATGCACGTCTTTTGGCGCTTGAAGCGACAGCGGGGCAAGATCCGCTATCTGCGGTTCGCCGACCTGGCCTCCGACCGCGTCTTGCTCGCCGGGCTGGGCGACGCGCCCAACGAAACGCTGCGTCGTGCATTGGATCGGGCCGTTGAGCGCGGAACGCTGCTCCACGTCAGGACAGCGGTCCGGGGAGCTTCCGAAGACCTCTATTTCGCCAACACCCCCAAGGGGCGGCAGGCCGTCGCGACGATCGCGCGCGGCGAATGGCCCGAAGAGATCGAGGACGCCGGGCGCACCAACATCTTCACCCTTTACGAACAGAACATCGGCATGCTTACCCCGCTCATCGTCGATGAGCTGCGCGAGGCCGAAGAAACCTATCCAGATGCCTGGATCGAGGAGGCTTTCCGCGAGGCCGTATCGCTGAACAAACGGAGCTGGAAGTACATCCACGCCATCCTGGAACGCTGGCGTACAGAAGGGAAGGACGATGAAACGACCAAGCGATCTGAAAAAGCAGATCGATACCGGTACATCGAGTGGAAGCATGGCCGATAGCTCTCCGGCGGAAGAGGAAGAGACCTGTCCGATCTGTAAGGGGCTGGGCTATGTGCGGAAAGATGTACCCGTCGGCCATCCCGACTTCGGGCAACTCGTGCCCTGTGCCTGTAAGGCGGAGGAGATCGAAGAGCAGCGGGTAAGCGCGCTGCGCATCCTGAGCGAGCTCAGGGTACTGGAGCGGATGACCTTTGAAAGATTCGCCCCGGAAGGCCACGGCCTACCACCGGATAAACAAGCTAACCTGCGCTGGGCCTACGACGAGGCCCGATCTTTCGCCGAAGATCCAGAAGGCTGGTTAGTACTGAAAGGCGGCTACGGCTGCGGCAAAACGCACCTGGCAGCGGCAATCGCCAATCGGTGCGTAGAAAAAGGTCAGCCGGTGCTCTTCATCACCGTACCCGACCTGCTCGACCACCTGCGAGCGGCTTTCGCACCCACCAACCCAACCGAACAAGCCGTTCCCTTTGAGGTACGCTTCAACGAGATACGGACCGCGCCGGTCTTAATCCTCGACGACCTGGGCACCGAATCCACCACCCCGTGGGCTCAGGAGAAGCTCTATCAGATCTTCAACCATCGCTACAACGCCCAGCTGGCCACCGTCGTCACCACCAACCACGCGCTGGAGGACATTCCACTGCGCCTCCGTTCCCGCCTGGTGGACCCAGACCTGACCCAGATCGTCTCCATCACCGCACCAGATTATCGACGGGCCGGCGTGGCGCAGGATCAATCTGATCTCAGCAGCTTGGCTCTCCACCGCCACCAAACCTTCGAGAACTTCGATCTACGAAAAGACGAGCTGCCCCGCGAGGAGGAAGCCAGCCTCAAGGAGGCTTACGACAAGGCGCGCGCCTTCGCCGAGGATCCCAGCGATTGGCTCCTGTTCACCGGCACTTACGGCTCTGGTAAAACACATCTCGCCGCTGCCATCGCCAACTACCAAGCAGCACAGGGCCATCCGGTGCTCTTTGTCGTGGTCCCCGATCTGCTGGATCACCTGCGGGCTACGTTCAACCCCAAAAGCCCCATCTCCTTCGACAAACGCTTCGAGGAGGTGCGCCGCGCTTCCCTCCTCGTGCTGGACGATTTAGGCACAGAGTCGGCCACACCATGGGCTCGCGAGAAGATGTACCAGATCTTCGACTATCGTTACAACGCTCGGTTGCCGACCGTCATCACCACCACCAGTCATATTGAGGACATCGATCCGCGCCTGGCAACCCGTATGCTGGACGTCGGCCTCTGCACGCCAGCCCCCATCCTGGCCCCGCCCTACCGCGGCGGATCATCCCTCCACCAATCTGACCGGCACGCGCGATCACGCAAATCGCGTGGTTAGAGAGCCATCTTCTACCCGCGGAATACCACCATCAACTGTCCAACGCCCGCTTGAAGATTGACACGACGCTGAACACCCACAGGAGAAGATCCAGATATATGCCTTGGAATGACGACCGAGAGAGCCCTGCAGATTCGAAACCTGCGGGCAATTTTCACTTCGACCTTATGGCCACCGACGAACGCGCCCGCGCTGGGATGCTCCACACCCCGCACGGCAACGTCCCCACGCCGATCTTCTGCCCCGTCGGCACACACGCCACGGTGAAGGCCGTCTCCCCCCGCGACCTCCACGACCTGGGCGCAAAGCAGGTCCTGGCAAACTCTTATCACCTCCATCTACGGCCCGGCGACGAGCTGATCGCGCAGCTGGGCGGGCTGCATGAGTTTATGAACTGGCATCGGCCCATCCTCACCGACTCCGGCGGGTTCCAGGTCTTCAGCCTGGCCGAGCGGCGTCAGGTCGACGCCGACGGCGTGACCTTCCGTTCCCACATCGACGGTTCCAAGCAGCGCTTTACGCCAGAATCGGTCATCGCCATCCAGGAGAACCTGGGCGCGGACTTCATCACCTGCCTCGACGAGTGCGCCGATCCGTCCGATTACGACTACAATGTGGAAGCGATGGAGCGCACCCACGCCTGGGCCGAGCGCTGCAAAGCCGCCAAGAGCCACTCCGATCAGGCGCTATTCGGCATCGTGCAGGGCGGAATCTACCCTGATCTGCGCGAGCGCTCCGCCAGGTTCCTGACCGAGCTGGCGTTCGATCATTACGCCATTGGCGGGCTAAGCGTGGGAGAGACGAAGGAGGAGATGCATACCATCCTCGAGCTGGTGGACGATATTCTGCCGCGCCACAAAGTGCGCTATCTGATGGGCGTCGGCACGCCGCAGGATCTGGTGGAGTGCACAGCGCGGGGCGTGGATATGTTCGACTGCGTGTTACCCACACGGATGGCGCGGAATGGCGGCGCGCTCACTCGGACCGGACGGCTCAACATCCGCAACGCCCAATTCGCCGACGACCCACGTCCACTGGAGGAGGGATGCACCTGCTACGCCTGTCAGCACTTCAGTCGGGCCTACCTGCGCCACCTGAACAAATCGAATGAGATTTTGGGCCACCAGCTGATGACCATCCACAATCTACATTTGATGCTGACCATCGCGCGAGAGATTCGTGAAGCGGTCCTTGAGGGGCGATTTGCGGCCTATCGCGAGGCGTTCTGGCAGCGAAGACGAGAGGAAACGTAGACGGTAGACCCACCGCTGGTCGCTGGCGGTCTACCGCCTACGGATTTGCGTTCAGACCGGCAGGAAAGGCAGCGACTCGACCACGCCCTCAAGGAGCAGGGCCATCTCCGCCAGCCCGACGAGCGAGAACGTTCCATCGAAACGACGCTTCAGGGTCATCGATTCGATCGCCAGCTCGGGCGTGACCGTCAGCGTCAATCGCTCATCCTCGAAGCTCATCAGACCGGCCTCATCCAGCGTCAGCCGCGATTCCGCGCTCCCTTCCCGCCGTCGGAGCGTCCAACACGTTCCGTTCTTCTGGAGATAGAACGCGTTATCATCGGCCTGCGCGAAGTCGCCTTCGTCCAGGAAAAGCCGGGGCTTATCCAGATACGGTTCCCCGTGATGGACGCAGAAGGTGGTGCAGTTGCCGCAATCGTTGCAGAAGTCCTCGACGTGTAGAATCTGCCGCGTCTGGGCGACCCGAAAGTCCTCCATGCCGACCACCTGCAGCGCACCATCGTCGCAGGCCAACGTCGGCACCGTCAATGTCACTGGTTCAACAAAGTAGGTGTAGTTGGCGCGGTTGGGGCAGACTTCGACGCATTTGTCACAGAGCTGAGAACACTGCAGGCACCGCGCGGCCTCAGCCTGGGCCTGCTCCTCGGTCAAGGTCATTTCGACCAGGTCGAAGCCCCCGCGCTGCTCCGGGGGCAGCATCGGCGGCTCGTGCTGCGCTTCCTTGCGGGACCGGGCTCGCTTCACGGTCACGATCTCCTCGTCCGACAGCGCAGGAAGCTCGACGAACGGCGGTTCAAACGCCACGCCCAGCTGTGCACAGATCGCCTCGGCCGCCCGTCGACCGTCGGCGCAGGCCTCGATGATGGTCGCCGGGCCGCGCACGGCATCGCCGCCGGCGTAGACACACTCATCGCTCGCCCGCCGCGTCGCCTCATCGGCGTCGATGGTTTTGTTATCGCGCAAGGAGACCGTGCTACCGTCGAGGAACGAGACGTCAGGGCGCTGCCCAATGGCGACGACGACGGCGTCCGCCTCCAGCTGGAACTCGCTCCCCTCGACCGGGATCGGCCGGCGACGTCCATCGGGGCCTGGCTCGCCCAGCTCGTTGCGGATACACGCCAGGGCGACGACCGCGCCGTCATCCAACACGATTTGGAGAGGAGAAACGAGCTCCGCCAACTCAATCCCTTCGGCGAAGATAGCCTCGATCTCCTCCTCGTCGGCCGGCATCTCCTGCTCGGAACGGCGGTAGACGACCGTAACGTCGCCGTCGGAGAGCCGCCTGGTCGTCCGCGCTGCGTCCATCGCCGTGTTGCCGCCGCCGATGACCAGCACACGATTGCCCAGCTGGGGCCTCTCGCCCTGGCTCACCCGCTCCAGGAGCTCCAGCGCGTGGTAGACGCCCTCGCCCTCCTCGCCCTCGATGCCCAATCGCGCGTCCTTCTGAGCGCCGGAGGCGACGTAGACGACGTCGAAGCCGTCCTCCAGCAAGGACTCCGGCGGCACCTCGACGGGATGCGAAAGAAGAACGTCGGCGCCCAGCGCTTTGACGCGGTCAACGTCCCGCTGGACGACGTCGTGGGGCAACCGGAAGGTCGGCGCAATGACCGGCATACCGCCCGCCCGGTCCCGGGCCTCGTAAATCGTCGGCCGCACACCGTTCAGGGCCAGGAAGTAGGCCGCCGCCAATCCCGAAGGCCCGCCGCCGATGATCGCCACGCGCTGGTCAGAACCACGGTCTTGCTGAGAGAGAGCGGCTTCCCGACCGTGCTCCTCGGCGAAGCGCTTAAGCGCGCGGATAGCGACCGGCTCGTCGTAGTTGCTGCGCGTGCAGCGGGTCTGGCATAGGTGGTTGCAGACGTAGCCGGTGATCGCGGGAAGCGGATTGCGATAGAGGATCACACCCAAAGCGCGGTCGTACGCCCCCTGCGCGATCAGCCAGGCATACTCGGGCACGTCCTGGCGCACAGCACACTGCTCGCGGCACGGCGCCGCGATGCAATCGAACAGTGCCAGCTCCGACTCGACCTTGGGCAGCGCATAGGGACGATACGCCTTCTTGTAGCGCTGATACTCCAACGCGTGGGCGGCCTCCCGCTCCAGATGCGCCAGCCGGTCCTGAGCCAACGCCTCCAGGCTGTCCACATCCTGTGCCTGCATCGCCCGCTCCAGGTTCTCCAGGTATTGCACGAAGCGCGAATAACCGCCCGGCTTCAGAAGATCGGAGACGGCGGTGACGGGCAGGGCGCCGCAAGAGAGAACAGACGCCACGTTGAGCGCGTCGGCGCCGGCGGAATAGGAGACCGCCAGATCGCCGTCAAACTCTTCGACCAGCGCGTGGAAGAGGTTTATCGTGATGGGATAGAGCGCCCGGCCCGACATATACATCTCGTCGCCGGGGAGCACGTCGCGGTGGTTCGCCATCGCCAACGTGTTGCTCAGCTTGACGCCGAAGGTCAAATCGTGCTCGTCCGCGACATCCTTCAGCGACGCAATCAACGCCACCGCGCGGTCGTACTGCAGGTCGTGCTCGAAGACCGGGTCCGGAATATCGATCGCCGTGAAGCCCAGGTGGTCGTGGAGGATGGTCATCACCCGCTCCTTACCCAGCAGCGTGGGGTTCAGCTTGACGAAGGTGTGCAGCCCACGCTCCTCCAGCAGGTATTGACTGATCTGCTCAATCTCATCTGGCGGGCAGCCGTGCATGGTGGAGAGCGTGACGCTATCGACCATCTGAGACGGGATCTCGAGATCGGCAAACCGCGGATACCGTTCCGCCAATACCGCCTGCAGCTGCTCAATCTCCGCAGAGGCATCCTCCATTCGATCCATAAAATGGAGCATCGGCTCGCTCTGAATCCCCTCCAGGTCGTAGCCGACGCTCATATTGAACACCGTGCCGAAGGGCACCTCCTCGAAGCCCAGCACGCGCCGCAGGACATGGGTCAGCACCCAGGCCTTGACGTACTCCCAGGCCGACTGCTCCAGTTTGAGCTCCTGGGACCACTCGACGTTGTAGCCCTCGTCGGCCATATCGATGCAAGGGCGCGGGATCTCCAGCTCGTCCATAATCTGGACCGTCTTCAGCTCGATGAAGCGCCCGCCGGAGAGCCAGGCGGCGACGATGTTCTGTGCGAGCTGGGTATGGGGTCCAGCGCCCGGTCCGACGGGTGTGCCGAGGCGATGCCCGAACATCGTCGTGGCGTACGGGGCGTCCTCGCGCGGCTCGTAGAACAGCGAACGATGGATGCCGAAGAGGGAATCGTTCTCCTCCAGCTCGGTCAGCATCCAATCGAGAAGCACATCAAATGGTTGAACTCGCATTTCGTCAGACATTTTTCCTCCTCACACTAACGCACATCAGCCCGCACCCCCCATCAGGCAATAACGCTGGCGGGAAAAGGTCAGGATGCTGTCCAAAACCGGAGAGCAGGGCGCTGTCTGTTGTCAGCAGAAGCGCGTTGTGGTGACGAGCTGTGGCAGCGATGATATAATCACCCAGACGGCAGCGCTGGCCACACGGGGCGGGCAAATTCTGCTCACCTCGCAGTTGAGGTTCCAATTAGACCTGCTGGCTGCGTAAATTCCTGGAGTTATGCTGTATCAAGTCCCGACGGTTATGCCAAGTCAAGTCCGCTCCATCATCTACAAGAGTGCTCAGCGCCCGCGTCTCTACCTGCTCTGCCATCTGCGCAAGAAATACTGCCACTGGCTCCTCACAAAGAACGATTTCGATAGCCAGTGGCTCAAGGAGGTTCTGACGTAGAAAGGCAGAATGGTAATCTTTCCCCAAACGAACACGAATCTGCCGCTGGCGCTCGAAGTAAGCTATCATAGGTAGGATTATGCGACGATCAGGGGACTGATGTCGCAGTTGACGCAGTGGGGTTGGATGGTAGAGGGCCGACGTATCGCAACAAATCGGGTGCTCTGGGTCAGCTAACCACGCATCACTCGGATCATCAGCCCTGTTCACGATCCTTCCTCCGGCCGAGTAAGATCAGCAAAGTCCTGCTCGTTCAGCATCATCACGTGCTTCTCTTGAGGCAAGAAGTAGACCATCTCTCCCTGTCGAATGCCGAGGGTATCTACCACGTACTCAGGAAGCATTACTACATTCTCATCATGTAGCCAGGCTGCGCGCCTGTCCGAAGGTGGGAGTACTCTATCGAATAATCGACGCCGTTCCTCATTGGTGGCTTTGATGACTTTTGTGCGCCCTTCATTCATCTCCACCCGATAGAAGTTTCCGTAGAATTCAAAGAGAGGCGAATGAGACGAGATAAACATCTGGGAGGGAGATGTTTCACGCTTTTCTACCATCTCCTTGAAAATAAAGCGTAACTTCTTCTGGGTGGGCCAGGAGAGGTTCATTTCCGGCTCCTCAATGGCGATGATGTCAGCCCGGCTCAGCGCAATCAGCCCCGCCATCAACACCAGTTGTTGGACACCACTTCCCATCTGCTCTAGTGGTATGCTGCGCGCATCTGTCTCAATCTGAATATCGTAAGGTCCCTCTGGCGCAGCGACCGGTTGAAGCGTGCCCAAAGATAGAGGCGCATCGGCAAAAAGAGGCCGAAGGACTTTGTAGAAAGCTTTCCGTTTCTCTAGGTCTTCGCTAACCAAGGCCCAAAAAAAAGCCGCTCCTTCAAGTTCGCACCTTCCGGCTGTAGATTATTCTCCGCTTCCCTTTCTTCCTAAACCTCCAAACGGCGTCGAGCAGGGATACGATAGCATAAAGCACGCGTTAAATCCAGAGGCCCAGAGACTTCGACGCTTGCCGACTCTTGCCAGACAGTCACCTTAGCCCGGATATTCTGACCATCTTGCTGGAAGACGCCTGTCAGTACGATCTCCTTGTCTTGCTTTCCCCAAGAGAACCACTCATTAAGGGGTTTCTTCTCCAACCACTCTTCAATAAGCTTTTCAGACGTTCCCAAAGAGAGCGGCTCATCCAGCTGGGACTTTCCCGTTTTCCATATCGTCACAGCGCGAAAGAAAATTTCCAGAGCTTCGAGGATGTTGGATTTGCCTACATTGTTATCCCCGTGAAAGACGTTAATGGGCATCAAGTCTGGAATCGTGCAGTCATAGAGACTCTTATATCCGCTAACCCGAAACTCAGTCAGCATCGCTACCCCTTCTCCTCCCGCGCGTACGGCAGGCCCAGCGCGGCCGGCGCACCGACGCGCTTGCGCAGCGTCTCCCACCAGGTGATGACGACCAGGACGACGATTGTGGCAATGTAGGGCAGCATATTGAGCAGCGCCGCCGGTACTGTCGTGCCAGCCGCCTGCATGCGGAACTGAATGGCGTTGATGCCGCCGAAGAGCGCCGCCCCAACGACGGCCCGCAGCGGATCCCACATCGCGAAGATTACCAACGCCACGGCGATCCAGCCGCGTCCGCCGGTGATGTTCTCCGTCCAGCCCTTGGTGTAGGCCAGCGACAGATGCGCCCCGCCTAGCCCAGACAGCGCCCCGCCAAAGATGGTGTAAATATAGCGCAGCTTGTTCACCTTGATGCCCATTGCGTCGGCGGTCTGTGGATTCTCTCCCACAGCGCGCACGTAAAGCCCAGGACGGGTCTCATAGAGGAACCACCAGGCCAACGGCACGAAGACGTAGATCCCGTAGGTCAGCAGATCGTGATTAAAGAGTGCCGGGCCAATGTAAGGAATCGCCGATAAGCCAGGAATAGGAACTCGTTGCAAACTCGGGCCCACCAAACCGACCAGACGTGTACCGCCTGGTCCCAACCGCTGACCCAAGAAACTGGCCAGGCCAGTGCCAAAGAGCGTCAAGGTCAGGCCGCTGACGACCTGATTGGCCCGCAGGCTAATGGACAAAAAGGCGTGAATTGACGCCAGTAAACCGCCAACCAAGAAAGCGACCAAAATCGCTAGCATCAAATTCCCGGTATGATATCCTACGGCAAAGGCCGTCACCGCCCCCATCATCATCATACCCTCTACGCCCAGGTTGAGGATTCCGGACCGCTCGGCGTAAATCTCTCCGATGGTAGCGTAGACGAGCGACGTCCCGGCACGCAACGTAATGGTGAAAACAGATACCAACAAGGACAGATTCACGATTCCCCCTCCTCGTCAGATGAATCCAATGCCGCCACAGCAGCCTCCGGCGCCGTGCGCACAATCCGTATGCGATACTCCGTGAACAAGGTCCCGCCCAACATCGGGAACAACAGCGCCCCCTGCATCACCAAGCCCATCGCAGCCGGCAGTCCCATCGTCATCTGGATCTGATCGCCGCCCACGAGCAGCGCGGCCAGCAGGAACGCCAGCAGCAGCACGCCCCAAGGGTTCAGATGGCTCATCCAGGCCACAATGATGGCCGTGTAACCGTAGCCTACGGATAGCCCTTCCTGCAATCGCCGCATCACGCCCGTCACCTCAACCACACCAGCCAGCCCGCACAGAGCCCCGGAGACCAGCATACCGATCAAGGTTTCGCGCGCTACGTCAATTCCAACATAACGCGCGGCCTTGGGGTTATTACCCATGACGCGCAACTCAAACCCCCACTTGGTACGCTGAAGCACGAACCAGAGGACGGCAGCCGCCAGGATAGCAAAGATCAACCCCAGATGAACCCGTCCAAACAGACGCGGCAGATGGGCCGAGGGCGGGAACTGCGCCGTGCCTGGAAAGCCATACCCCTCTGGATCGCGCCAAGGCCCGGTGTACAAGTGTGAAACCAACAAGATAGCGATATAGTTCATCATCAGCGTGATGATGGTCTCATTCACCTGCAGATAAGCCCGCAGTGCGGCCGGAACTGCGCCCCAAAGAGCGCCAGCGAGCATCCCAAACAGAACCGTCGCTGGCAACACAGCCCACGCGGGCAATGGATCGGCCAGAAAGAGCGCCACCCACGTCGCGGCCAATCCGCCCATCACCAGCTGCCCCTCAGCGCCGATGTTCCAAAAAAGCATACGGAAAGCGATGGAGACCCCCAGCCCGGTCAACATCAGAGGGATGGCCTTGACCAACGTCTCTCCGACGGCATAAGGGTCTCCCAAAGCGCCCCTGACCATCGCAGCGTAAGCAACAAAGGGGTTCACGCCCGAGGCGAGGAGTAATACGATGCCAAATACCAAAGAAAAAACGAAAGATATAACGGGCACTAAAATCTTGACCCAGTGTGAGACACTTTGACGTTTCTCAAAGACAACTCTCACGTCGCTTCTCCTCCTTCTTGTGCTTCCGTTGGTAACCAATACGCGACGCTACTTTATACTTCGAGAGTAGCGTCAGTGGCGGAGCAAACAGAGCAAAAGGACATCGGCCCAGCTCGCCAAGCGATTCGAACACCACACCTTAGTGACGATCGTCTGGCAGGTCCTCCCCGGCCATCATCAAGCCAATTGAGTCAAGATCGGCGGCACCCGTGGGCACGACATCCACAATCTGCCCCTCGAACATCACAGCGATACGATCAGTTACCTCCATCAGCTCATCCAGATCCTCAGAGATGACAAGCACAGCTGTGCCTTTGTCGCGCTCCTCCAGCAGTAAATTGCGTACCGCCTCGGTGGCACCGACGTCCAGCCCACGCGTGGGATGGACTGCTACTAGCAGCCCCTCGCAAGCCGTGAGCTCGCGGGCCAGGATTGTCTTCTGCAAATTACCGCCAGAGAGGAACTTGACCCGCGTCTCCGGTCCCGGTGTGGCGATGTCGTATTCCCGGATCATCTGGTCCGCGAAGCGCTCCATCTTACCGGGGAAGAGAATCGGCCCGCGAGACAGCCTGGTACGATAATCTTTGAGCGCCAGGTTCTCGGCCACCGACATATCGCCCACCAGCCCCACCCCGACGCGATCCTCCGGGATATGACTGACACCGGATCGAATGATCCGCGAAGGTGAGCAATTGGTGACTTTGCACTCTTTTACGCGCACCTCGCCGCCGGTGGCGGGTCGGAGTCCGGTGATTACCTCCGCTAGTTCGCGCTGGCCGTTACCAGCCACCCCAGCGATCCCCAGAATTTCACCGGCTCGGATGGAGAACGAAACTCCTTTCAGGGCCGGCAACCCCTTGTCATCTCGCGCCCGCAAGTTCTCCACCTCCAGTAGAGGCGCCCCCGGCTCACAGGAAGCCTTCTCCAGGCAGAAGAGCACCTCGCGCCCGACCATCAGCTGTGCCAGCTCGTCCGGCGTCGTGTCGGAGGTATTCAGCGTCGCGATCTTCTTGCCATCACGCAACACCGTCACCCGATCGGAGAACATCATCACTTCTCGCAACTTGTGGGTGATGAAGATGGCGGCCTTGCCCTCCTTGACCACAAGGCTCAGGACCTCGACCAGATCGTCCACCTCTTGAGGCGTCAGCACCGCCGTTGGTTCGTCGAGGATAAGTATATCCACATCGCGGTAGAGCAGCTTCAAAATCTCCACCCGCTGCTGCTCCCCCACAGAAAGCTGCCAGATGTAAGCATCAGGGTCCACCTTCAGACCGTAGCGCTCTCCAAGTGCCCGTATCTCCCCACTCACCCGCTTCAGGTTCGGTTGGAAACCGAGATTTTGCAAACCCAGCACAACGTTTTCCGCCACGGTCATCGTATCCACCAGCATAAAGTTCTGATGGACCATCCCGATCCCCAAATCATAGGCATCGCGGGGTGATTGGATGTCGGCCAGCTCGCCGTCAAGGTAGATGGCCCCTTCGTCGGGGCGATAGAGGCCGCAGAGCACGTTCATCAACGTCGATTTACCCGCCCCATTCTCCCCCAACAGCGCCAACACCTCTCCCTTGTAGAGCTCCAAGTCAATGCGATCGTTAGCCAGCACGCCGGGGAAGCGCTTGGTGATTTTTTGCATCCGCAAAATAGGTTTTCGTTCGGTATTACTCATCACATAATTCCCGATAATTTAAGAGGCTCGCCACCTTACAAAAAAGGGCAGAGCCCGTAGGCCCTGCCCTCGTAACAAACCACGTCGCTACTCGGGGATCTCGCCGACCACGCCCTCGACGAACCATTCCATATTCAACATATCTTCATCGGACATACATTCGCCTTCGGCGACGGCCTCTTCGCCATCCTGGTCGTTGATCGGGCCGCAGAAGACGTCCCAATCCGTTTCGACGATCCGCTCTCGCTCTGCCGCCACATCATCCCGAACGTCGTCGGGTACCATAGGGCTCATTTCGGCCAGCTTGACCACGCCGGTCTCCAACCCACCCCAGAACTGATGGGGCTCCCAGGTACCGTCGAGCACCTCCTGGATGGTATCGATGTAGTAAGTACCCCAATCCCACTGCGGGCTGGTGAGGACGGTGTCGCCCACGAACTCCCGCATATCGGAATCGTAGCCGATGCTCAGCGCGTCGCGCTCCTGAGCGGCCTTCTGAGGCTCGGTCGTGTCCTGATGCTGGGCGATGATGTCCGCGCCTTCATCCAGCAGCGCCTCGGCGGACTCACGCTCAACCACCGGATCGTACCATGTGTTGGTCCAGACCACGCGCACCTCTGCATCCGGATTCACCTCCCGAACGCCCAGGGTGAAAGCGTTGATGCCACGGATCACCTCTGGAATGGGGAACGCGGCGGCGTAGCCGATGATGTTGCTCTCAGTCATCTCACCGGCCACGATGCCGGAAAGGTAACGGGGCTGGTACATACGACCGAAGTAAGTCGCCATATTATCAGCCGTCTTGTAGCCTGAGCAATGCTCGAAGATAACGTCGGGGAACTCCTCGGCCACCTCAAGCGTGGGGTCCATATAGCCGAAGGACGTCGTGAAGATCACATCCCATCCCTCTTGAGCGTACTGCCGGATGACACGCGTGGCGTCGGGGCCCTCGGGCACGTCCTCGATGTAAGTGGTCTCGATCTGATCGCCAAATTCTTCTTCCAGCATCTTGCGACCGCGATCGTGCTCATAGGTCCAACCCAGGTCGCCAGGAGGGCCGATGTAAACGAACGCCACCTTGAGAGGTTCTTCTTCGGTTGGCTCCTCAGTTGGCTCCTCAGTCGGTTCTTCCGGTTCCTCGGTCGGCTCCTCTACGGGTTCTTCCGTTGGCTCCACCGGGGCCTCGGTCGGTTCGGGGGGCGGGGGGGTGCCGCAGCCAGTCAGCAACAAGGCCACGACAACCGTGATCCCCAACAAACTCCACAGGCGTTTAGACATTCTCCACCTCCTTAAGGTAAATTCAACTTAACGACTTCTTTTGCTTCAGGGGAAAAGCGATTCAACTCTTTAGCCGATGAAACCACCTCCTTTTCGCCCCAGAGTTTTCTCGGGACATAACAAGTTTCCCGAAAACTCCGCTTGAAAGCACCAGTCAAGCGCTAATCATAACACGACACGCATGCTTTAGCAATTATCGAACGATAAAGGGCAAACGAAGCAGTTCCCCAATAAAGCCCTATGTTCGCCCTCACATCCCGGTTGGAATATCGAGAAAGAGGGTTTCCAGCCCAAATTCCTCCTCCAGATGGCGCGACAGCGCCTTGACGCCCAACGTCTCGGTGGCATAGTGGCCGGCAAAAAGGACGTTTAACCCGCGCTCGGCGGCCTGGTGGAACTCCGAGTGTTTGGTCTCGCCGGTGATGAATGTATCAAGCTCATCCTCCCTCGCCTGGTCGATCATTGAAGCTCCACCACCGGAGATACAACCAATGCGATGAACTCGATCCGGTCCGTGATCCAGCACCCGAAGCGGCGGCCGCCCCAGCGCTGTGATTAGCCGGCCGATCAAGCTCGGCATATCGATGGACGAGGCCAACGCCCCGGACATCCCCACCTCCGTTCCGTGATAATCGCCAAAGGGGCGTGTATCCTTCAGCTTAAGCAACCGCGCCAGCTCGGCGTTGTTGCCCACCTCGGGATGAGCATCCAAGGGCAGGTGGACGCCATAGAGAGCGCAGCCACCTTCAATCAGCACCTTTACCCGCCGGAAGTGAGGCCCCACCAGCCGCAGTGGCTTGTCCCAGAAAAGCCCGTGGTGGACGATGAGCAACTGCGCCCCCTCCGCGACGGCCTGCTCAGAGGCGGCCAGGCAAGCATCCACAGCAAAGGCCACCTTCGTAACCTCCTCCGGGCCCTCTACCTGGAGGCCATTCTGTGATACGTCGTCGAAGTCGTCGATGCGAAGAAAAGCGTCAAGGTAAGTGATCAGTTCATTATGTTTCACTGGAGTACTCCTATTTTAAGTACGGAAAACAGGCTTAGTTCGCTTATTTCGACCACCAAATGGCTGATGTTCCCCAAAAAAGTGGACACGAGATAAGCGGTAGTGTCCCTGGACAATTGAGATAATTTCTGGCATACTATCAGCAAAACATCATCTTTCGGAGGGGGTAAATGATGAAGCTGATAGCATGCCTGCTCATATTGTCCTTGATCTGCGTCTTTTGGTCAAGTGCCTTCGTCGGGTCATCGACGCGAAGCATTTCAAGGAAGCACCGCATAGTACTTGACTAATCTCAAGACCACCAGGCATCTGGGCCGGACTGGTGGCCGTGGGAGATATGGGCCGAGTAGCTGACGCCGCCTCGCCGCCGCAAGTCGTGGCGCCAACTACGCCTCTGGCTCTACAATTAGGCGATGGTACCATAAGCGAGTGCGACGTAGGGTGCGCTGTGCGCTTTGTGCACTTGGGCGCCTTGGTCGACGAGTCTGGTGCCCTATGTGCTAACATAAGTGACACATACCAGTCGGCTGGAACCAGTGTTAGGTTTTGCTACCATGTTCTATAGTGATGACTACGTTCCCCTTTTTTGTGTCCTTTTTCGACATACTTGTGAGCCTCGGCCGTCTGTTCTAATGACCGCGCTTATCTTTCCCGCCTCGATAAGCCCTTTGAGCAAAAGCAGATTTTCGGTCTTTTCGCTTGTCGGGGATTTGACGGTTAGATATACCCCGTTTTTCTTCAGGCGCTTTTACCGTGTGAAGACGAAAGCTTGCCCACCGCATCAAAAATAACATCGTAGGTCTCACCGCTCTGGGCGAAATCCGCTTGGGTGTAGTCAACTACTTTATCGGCCCCTAGTGAGCTCACCAATGCTAAATTCGAAGTGCTACACACCTAGGGCAATCGCATTTATATTGAGCCATGATACAATTCACTTCCAACCAGGTAC
>CAYYTU010000019.1:0-49790 GCA_964474655.1 uncultured Anaerolineales bacterium | reverse complement strand
CTTGCATTTGATACACGAGAGGCAGATAAGCACTTGGATAACGGGATTTGCTGCAGCTGGGTGGACGAATCCGCCTTCCAGGAGGAGAATCTCGTCTGGGGGCGGGTGGTGGCCGACATCCCGAACTTCTGTCGGGAGCTTGTGGCGGCGCTGGAAGCGTAAGCGGTTGTCGAGGCGTGAGCTACACTGAGACGTCCACAACGAAGTCGAGGTGAAATTTGGTAGGCATTGTCGTCGTCGCGCATAGCGAGGAACTGGCCGTAGGCGTCTCCGAACTGTCCACGCAGATGGCTGGAGAGGCCTCGGTACCCGTTTTGCCGGCTGGTGGTACAGAGGACGGACGTCTGGGAACGAGCTTCGAGAAGGTGGAGCAAGCTCTCCGGCGTGCGCTGGAAGAGGCCGATGAGGTACTCGTCCTGGTTGACCTGGGCAGCGCCGTGATGATCACTCAGATGGCGCTCGAATCGCTGCCCCCGGATCTCCAATCACGCATCCAAATGACCAACGCGCCGGTCACGGAGGGGACTATCGCGGCCGTCGTGGCCGCTGCTGGCGGTGATGACCTGGACGCGGTCCGCCGGGCGGCTGAGCAATCTCTATCGACGCCTAAGTTTCCCGATGAGCCGGCGCTGGCTCTGACGCCTTCCGAGGCACCTGAGCGTGTCGAATCGGAGGCCAAGCCGGGCGAGAGCGTGGAACTGGAGGTGATCAATCCCTCTGGCCTGCACGCTCGACCGGCGGCGCGCTTCGTGCGCACCGCTATGCGCTTTGAAGCCGACATCACAGTCCAGAACGTGACCCACGACCGCTCGCCGGCCAACGCCAAAAGTATGATGGAGGTCGCCAACAAAGGGACCGCCTGGCCGGGCGAGTATATTCACATCGTGGCTCGCGGGGAAGACGCCGCCGAGGCCATTTCTGCTTTGCGGGCGCTGGTGGAGAGCGGCTTCGGAGAGATGGAGGACGCCGAGCCTGGGGACGAGGTAAAACCTGAAGCCGAACCTGCGGTTGAAGAATCCGGCCTTCAGGTTGGAAAGATGGAAGGTATCCCGGCCTCCGAGGGCTTCGCCGTCGCACCGACCCACCTCCATCGCTCGCCAGAGTTGGATATTGAACGGCGAACGGTCTCCGACCCTCAGCCTGAGCTGGATCGTCTCCACCAGGCGTTGGAACAGGCGCGGGAGGAATTGACCGCGTTGCAGGAAGAGGTGGCCCGGGAGGATGAGGAGGTAGCACGCATCTTCGAGTTCCAGCGTATGATGCTGGAGGATCCCACACTGGTGGATGCGATTGAGGATGAGATTCGAACCACCGCTTGCAACGCCGAGGCGGCAGTGAGATTGGTCATCGACCAATGGGTCCATCGGTTCAGGACCGGCGATAACGAGCTTATGCGCCTTCGCTCTGCTGACGTGGCGGATGCCGGTGATCGGGTCTTGCGCATTCTGCTGGACGTCGAAGAAGAACGTCCCTTGAGCGCGCTTTCCGAGCCGGTGGTAATCCTGGCCGATGATCTGACACCCTCGGACACGGCCCAGCTAGACCGGGAGAGAGTACGGGCGTTGTGCACGGCGGGCGGTGGTGCCACCTCTCACGTCGCTATCCTGGCCCGGATGTGGAACTTACCGGCGGTCGTTGGACTGGGCCAGGCCCTGCTTCAGATCCCAGACGGCACTCTGCTGGCCGTGGATGGTGAGGCCGGCGTGGTCGAGATCGACCCACCTGCGGAGATAGTGGAGACCTACAGGGAGCGGCGCGAGCGCCGTAGAGCGCGGGTGGAACGGGCGTTGAGCCATAGCGACGAGCCTGCCGTCACCCAAGATGGCCATCGGGTTGAGGTGGTGGCCAACATCGGCGACGTGGATTCGGCTCACGAAGCGCTGGAGTTTGGGGCCGAAGGCGTTGGCCTTCTCCGATCTGAGTTTCTCTACGTGGAGCGCGTCACCCAGCCCGACGAGGAGGAACAATACCGGGCCTACCGCGCCATCGCCGACGTGATGGACCAGCGTCCGCTGATTGTGCGCACGCTGGACGTGGGGGGCGATAAGCCGCTGCCTTACATCGACGTCGCGCCGGAGATGAACCCCTTCCTGGGCGTGCGAGCCATTCGCCTCTCATTGCGGCGCCCAGATCTCTTCCAGCCCCAGCTGCGAGCTATCCTCCGGGCCGGCGTGGAGCGGAACGTCAAGGTGATGTTCCCTATGATCGCCACGGTCGACGAAGTGGCTCAGGCCAGAGAATTCCTGGAGCGGGCTCAGACCACGCTTAAGGAAGAAGGACTCTCGTTTGCGGAGAACGTTGAAGTCGGAATTATGGTGGAGACGCCGTCGGCGGCTTTGATGGCCGATGCTCTGGCCCCGCTGGTCGATTTCTTCAGCATCGGCTCCAACGACTTGACGCAATATACGCTGGCCACCGATCGCGGCAACGAGCAGTTGGGCGAGCTCTTCAACGCCCTTGATCCGGCGGTGCTACGCCTGATCCGCCAAGTGATTGAGGCTGCTCACCAGGCCGGGAAGTGGGTGGGCCTGTGCGGCGAGCTGGCAGGTCGCCGTCGGGCCATCCCGGTGCTGCTGGGGCTGGGGCTGGACGAATTCAGTATGACGCCCCGCGCCATCCCCGAGGCCAAGCAGATCATCCGCTCGTTGAGCCTGACCGAGGCCCAGGATATCGCGGCACATGCGCTATCCTTACCTACGGCCTCTCAAGTCAAGGAGTATTTGGACGCTCTCTTGAGCCCGGCGGGCGACCTGGAGTAATCCGCTACCTGGGTGGGGACGTTATGTCTCCGTAGTTTCACTTCCCAGCTGGCTGCCGATGAAATCGCGCTGCCCCGGCAGGAAAGCTTCAATAGCCATCGCCCGCTTGCCGGCCAACTGTACTTTTTCAAGGCGCAACACGCCCTCGCCAGTGACAACGCCGCAAGCCTCGTCCAGGTCGATCACCGTGCCGGGTTTGACCTCGCTTTCTCGCTCGGGAAGCGGCTTGGCTTGCAAAATCTTCAAGCGCCGCCCTTGCCACGTGGTGAACGTCCCCGGCCAGGGCGTGAAAGCCCGCATCCGACGATCCAACGCCACTGCGGGCTCTGTCCAGTCAAGGCGCCCATCCTCCTTGTGGAGTTGATGGGCGTAAGTGGCCTCCTCCTCGCATTGGGGCCGGGGTGTTATCTCGCCCCTCAAGTAGGCCGGCAAAGACTCCACCAGCAGATCGGCTCCTAACTTAGACAGCCGCCTTCCCAGCGTGTCCCGGGTGTCGTCGGGCCGGATCGTCTCTTCCCGCTGGGCTACGATGGGCCCAGTGTCGAGCCCGGCGTCCATCTTCATCACCGTGACCCCGGCGACGTCGTCGCCGGCCAAGATGGCGGCTGCCACCGGCGCTGCTCCTCGCCAGCGGGGCAGCAGCGAGGCGTGGACGTTGAGGCATCCGTGAGACGCCAGCTCGAGCACCGCCGGCGTCAGAATCTGCCCGAACGCTGTCACCACGATCACATCCGGTTGCCAATCTCGTAAATGCGCCTGGGCCTCTGGCGTGCGCAATGAGTCGGGTTGGAAGACAGGCAGGTCGCGTTCCAGCGCCGTCTGCTTGACGGCCGATTGTCGTAGCGATCGCCCGCGTCCGGCCGGGCGGTCGGGCGGCGTGACGATGCCGATTACATTCTGGCTCTCGTCCAGCGCAGCCAGCGTCGGTACGGCGAACTTGGGCGTGCCCATAAAAATTATTTTTGCCATAGTGGGGCGATTGTAACACGAGCGTGGCGGTGGGACAAATAGCAACTCAGGGAGCTCGCTGGGAGCAGCGTCAGCGGTGGTTTCAAATTCCACTGAACCGGACACCAAACCCTTGACTTTCGCAGCGTTCTGTTGTATAGTGATAACGCGCGTTACTAAAGCGTGTTATCAATCTCTTTGAGGGGCAAGCGGGGATGGCTCAAGATCGTACAACGCAGCGGCAAGTCGCCGAAGCGGCGGGCGTTTCACGTACGACTGTATCGCTCGTGCTGAACGACGTGCCGGATGCTCACATCAGCCTCGAAACGCGCCAGCGCGTGCTTGAGGCCGCTCGGCGCTTGAATTACTACCCCGACGCTGCCGCCCGCCGCCTGGCCAGCGGCGAGTCCCGGACGATCGCTCTGGTATGGCATCGGGCCCCGGACCGGACGTATCGCGATGCTTTTCTGCCCGGCATTTTGGAGGGGGTGGCGCGAGCTGCGCGTCACTACGGGTATCACGTACTCTTCCGTTCTGTGGGGGTTGAGGATGCCAGCGGCAGCTACGCCAGCCTCGTCCGGAGTCGCCACACCGATGGATTGATTTTATCCGGTCCTCGCTCTGACGACGAGCATCTGTTCCAGTTGCACCGTGAGGGCTTCCCGCTTGTGCTCCACGGACACTTGGCTGGCGCCGATATACCCTCGGTTGACGTGGACAACGTGCAAGGGGCGATGATGGCGGTCGAGCACCTGATCGCGCTGGGGCATCGTCGGATCGGGATGGTGACCAACGCCCCACTGGCCTACGCGGCGAGTCAGCAGCGGCTGGAGGGGTATCGGCATGCGCTTGAGGAAGCCGGGATCCCGTATGATCAGTCTCTGGTTCAGCATGGTAACTTCGATGAGGAGAGCGGCTATGCGGCGATTGAGGCGCTGTTGGCGCTTGGCGATCCGCCGACAGCCTGCTTCGTGGCCAGCGATATGGTGGCTCTGGGGGCACTCAAGGCGCTGCAAGAGGAGGAGGTTCGGGTTCCGGACGACGTGGCTCTCGTTGGGTTTGACGACATCACAGCTGCGCGCTTCATCTCCCCGGCGTTGACCACCGTCCACGTACCGGCCTTTGGGTTGGGCTGGAGTGGAGCGGAGCTGCTGATACGCCTCATCAAAGGGGATCGCCCGGACCAGACCCAGATCGTGCTTAGGACGGAGCTGAGGGTTCGGGTATCCTGTGGTGCTTCTGATGCGTGAGTATATTGCTGATCTGGGCTTATCTGCAATTCTAAGTGGTTTCTTGACAGCGCGTTAACCTTGTGTTAAAATAGTGTGGAACCGCTTCCATAAAGGTCAAGGGTAATGGCGACCATTTCGGACGTGGCAACCAAAGCAGGCGTCGGTGTGGGCACAGTTTCACGCGTGCTCAACGACAACCCCCGCGTCAGTCCGGATACGCGTAAGAAGGTGCTAGAGGCCGTCGAGGCGCTGGATTACGTCCCCAACCCGTTCGCCCGTCGCCTATCACTGGGCAAAACACTCACGTTAGCCGTCATTGTCCCTTTCTTTACCCGCCCTTCTTACGTCGAGCGTCTCCGTGGTGTGGAGGCTGCTATCGCTGAGACGGAGTACGATTTGATTGTCTATAACGTAGAGTCGGTGACGAAGCGTGACGAGTACTTCAAGCGGGTGCCCCACTCAGCCCGGGTCGATGGTTTGATTATCATCTCTCTTCCTCCTACGAATGAGCACGTGGAGCACTTTCTGGCTTCGGAAGTGCCTACGGTTTTGGTAGATACTCGGCACCCCGATTTGCCCCGCGTTTTTATCGACGACGTGGAAGGGGGGCGGCGCGCTACTGAGCATCTCATCGAGCTGGGGCATGAACGGATCGCGTTTCTGGGTGATGCTTACCCCAATCCGTTTGGGTTCACGTCGAATTATGATCGTCACGTCGGTTATATTCAGGCCCTGGACGAGGCGGGGATTGAGGCTCGGCCGGTGTATCACGTCACCGGGGAGCATAGCCGCGATGTGGCTCAGAGTCTGGCACAGGATCTTCTCTCTTTGGATCATCCACCGACGGCCATCGTCGCGGCCAGCGATACGCAGGCCCTGGGTGTTTTGGAGGCCGCGCGGGAGCATGACATCTCGATCCCGGAGGAGCTCTCGGTCGTCGGCTATGATGATATTGAGATCGCCGAGTATTTTCATCTGACCACGATACGTCAGCCGCTATTTGAGTCCGGTTGGCGGGGGACGCATCTTCTTCTCAGTTTGATCGAAAGCGATGGGGTGGAACCGGTCGCGGATCAGTTACCGCTAGAGCTCGTCGTGCGAGAGACAACGGCGGAACCGGCGAGTTAAATAACCCTGTTTGTTCTTCAGTTCACGCGAATTCGGAAGTCTGGTTTAGCTCAAAGCCTCGTTGTAGTATTAAGCGTTTGGTGGACCAACGTTATTCGAGGAGGTGTGGATGGAAAGATTTGTTCAAGAATGCTCATCTGTGGTAGTTTATCAAAAGGTTAATCTATAGGAGGAGAAAATGTCTAACAAAAAGCTCTGGCAAATGTTAAGCCTGTTCATCGTGCTGGCTTTTGTCCTGGCGGCTTGTGGCGGCGGGGGCGAAGTGCCCGTCGAAGAGCCGGAGGAGGAAGGAGAACAGAAAACCGTTAGCATCTTTGGTGCTTTCGTCGATGAGGACGCGAGGCGCTTTGAGGCCTCGATGGTGCCCTTCGAGGAAGAAACCGGCATCGACGTCGAGTATGAGGGCTCAGGTGACTTCGAAACGCTGATCCTAGTGCGCGTCGAGGGCGACGATCCACCCGATATCGCGGCCTTCCCGCAGCCGGGTCTGTTGGCTGACTTCGTCGAGGAGGGGCAGGTCATTGACCTGAACGATTGGTTTGATGAGGAGTACCTGCAAGAGCAGTATATGCAGTCCTGGCTCGATCTGGCCACGATGGACGGGCAGATGTCCGGTGTCTGGTATCGCGCGAGCGTCAAGAGCCTGGTCTGGTATCCCGTGCCCGAGTTCGAGGAAGCCGGCTATGATATCCCCGAGACCTGGGACGAGATGATCGCGCTGTCCGACCAGATGGTCGAGGATGGCAACACCCCCTGGTGCATCGGCATCGAGAGCAGCGGGGCCACCGGCTGGGTCGCGACCGACTGGGTTGAGGATATTATGCTCCGCACCACCAGCGCGGAGAACTACGACAAATGGACGACGGGCGAGTTGCCTTTCAGTTCCCCCGAGGTCAAGAACGCGGTTGAGATTATGGGCGATATCTGGCTCAACGAGGATTACGTGCTGGGTGGCACCTCCGCCATCCTGACTACGCCCTTCGGCGACGCGCCCACACCGATGTTCGATGACCCGCCGAGCTGCTGGCTCCATCGCCAGGCGAGCTTCATCCCCGCCTTCTTCCCCGATGATGTGACGGTGGGCGAGGACGTCGACTTCTTCTACCTGCCGCCCATCAAGCCGGATGAGTATCCCCAGCCGGTGCTGGGCGCGGGTGACGTCTTCGCCGCCTTCAACGACCGCCCCGAGGTCCGCGAAGTTATAAAGTATTTGACCACAGGCGAGTCCACCAAAGCCTGGCTCCAGTCCGGCGGCTTCGTCTCCCCGCACGAGGATACCCCGCTTGATTGGTATCCCACGGAGACCGACCGCAAGTACGCTGAGATTCTGAATGATGCCAGCGTCTTCCGCTTCGATGGGTCTGACTTGATGCCCGGCGCCGTAGGGGCTGGTTCCTTCTGGCAGGGCATGGTCGATTACGTCAACGGTGAGGACCTGGATACCGTCCTGGAGAATATCGACGACAGCTGGCCTGAGGCAGAGTAGGCCGAAGGCTACTAAAACGTGTGTTCGTAGGGAGAGCAAGGCAGTTAAGCTGGCTGCCTTGCTCTCTCATAAGTGGCGGAGTTTGAGGGCTTCGCCAAGGAGGAAGTTCAATGGAACAGGATAGCGGACAGAGCAAGGGAATGCTCGATCAAGTCTACTATACTGTGGGGCGTATCTTCGTGTCGCTACTTGTGCCCGCGGTGACTTTCTTGGTGATGTGGCAAGGGTTTATTTTCTTGAGGGAGGGAGAGGCCTCCAGATTTGTCACGGCGCTGGTAGCGATAATCTGGGGCGTGGGCGGCGTTGCCATCTTGTTCTTGTTGTCTAACTGGTTGGTGGAGCAGTTGCCGCATCACTGGACGTCCAGCTTGCGCCCGTTCGTCTTTGTGGGCCCAGCGATCGCGATTTTGTCCTGGTACCTGTTGCTTCCAACACTCAGGACGTTCTACCTCAGCTTCTTCAGCGCCAGATCTAATAACTTCGTTGGGCTTGATAACTATATCTTCACCGTTACCAACTCGGAGATGCTTCAATCCTTCCGCAATAACTTGATGTGGCTGGTCATTGGGACGGGCTTTAGCGTCGGTTTTGGCTTGCTCATCGCGATTCTGGCTGACCGTTCCAAATTTGAGACGATGGCCAAGTCGCTCATCTTCCTCCCTTATGCTATCTCCTTCGTGGGTGCGGGTGTGATTTGGCGCTTCATCTACTTCTATAAGCCTCTGGGACAGGAGCAGATTGGGTTGCTCAACGCTGTTGTGGATGCCTTGGGTGGACAGCCGCAGGCATGGCTCACTTTGCGGCCGTGGAACAATGTCTTTCTCATTGTGATTATGGTATGGTTGCAGACTGGCTATGCGATGGTCCTGTTATCAGCGGCGCTGAAGGGCGTGCCCGAGGAGCTGCTGGAGGCCGGCAGGATTGACGGTGCTAACGAGATGCAGGTTTTCTTCAGAATCATTATCCCTTACATCAAGGGCACGATCGTGACGGTATCTACTACGATCATCATTTTCACCTTGAAGATCTTCGATATCGTTTTCGTAATGACCAACGGCAACTTCGGCACCGAGGTCATTGCCAGTCGCTTCTACAAAGAGATGTTCAAATTCCGACACTTCGGGCGTGGCGGTGCTATCGCTATCGTCTTGTTGCTGGCTGTGGTGCCGGTCATGTGGTATAACTTGCGGCAGTTTGGCGAACAGGAGGCTTTCTAATGAGACGCCAGCAGTTTATCTCCGATTTGATCGTCAATGTGATATTGCTTTTGCTCTGTATCTTGTGGACAATCCCGACTTTCGGATTGCTCGTCTCCTCCTTCCGCCCTCGCGACGCGGTAAACGCGACGGGATGGTGGACTATGTTCCAAGACCCCTCTGAGGTAACGTTGGACAATTACCGGCAAGTGTTGCTTGGCAAGGATGTCTCTTTCGTCGATTCAGAGGGTAACGTCGTCGAAGCCAGTGGGGATAATATGAGCCGTGCGTTCTTTAACAGTATGGCTGTGACGATTCCCGCGACGGTGATACCGATTCTGATTGCCGCCTTCGCGGCCTATGGCTTCGCCTGGATGAAATTTCCCGGGCGGCGGCCGCTCTTCATTATGGTGGTAGCGTTGCTGGTCGTTCCCTTGCAGATTGCCCTCATCCCCATCCTCAGAGACTACACCAAGCTCAATCTGAACGGGACGTTCCTGGCTATCTGGCTGGCTCATACAGGCTTTGGCTTGCCGTTGGCCACTTACTTGCTATATAATTACATCAGCACGTTGCCCCGTGATATTCTGGAGTCGGCCTTCATCGACGGTGCCTCTCACTTCACGATCTTCGCCCGGCTCATCCTGCCGCTTTCGGTGCCGGCTCTGGCGTCGTTCGCCATCTTCCAGTTCTTGTGGGTGTGGAACGACTTGCTGGTGGCCCTGGTCTTTATCGGCAGCAAGCCAGAGGTCGCTGTGATGACCCAGCGACTCCAGGAGATGGTCGGCTCGCGGGGGCAGGACTGGCATCTATTGACCGCTGGTGCGTTCATCACGATGGTCTTGCCGCTGGTCGTCTTCTTCTCGCTCCAGCGCTTCTTCGTCCGCGGTCTGCTGGCCGGTTCTGTGAAGGGATAGTTGCTTCATCGGTTCTGATGGGGCATACTACGTCGCGGCGTGTACAATCTGGTAAGAATGTTAGTTAAAACAGGGCAGCTTCATCGGTTGCCCTGTTTTTGATTGTTCCCCTCTGTAGGGAGAGAGGGGCGCATACAAAACTTGGGGGAGTAAGTAACGCGAACCACAGATTTCACGGATTGACACAGATTTGAAGTTGAAAATCAGTGAAAATCGGTGTCATCTGTGGTTAAAAATGGATAAAAGCGGTGAAGTCCCCCAAGTAGTAAATACGCCTGGGAGAGGATGTTTAGGGAGAGAAGGCCACAAAAGGCGCCCCCCTTTGATTGGGGGCTGTGGATGAGGTGGATCCTGGCGACGACGTTGGGCTGGGTCGCAGGGTGGGCCATCAGCGAGTTCGCGGTCGGTCTCATCGTCGGTCTGGGCCAGTGGGTGGTTTTGCGAAAGCGGCTCGCGCATGCTGAGTGGTGGGTTTTGGCTAGCGGGATCAGCTGGGCGGCGGCGCGTGGGTTGGCGGAGGCGGTTTTCGCGCCTCAAAGCGTCGTCTTGATTGGCGGCACGTTGGGGCTCGCGCTTGGCCTGGCGCAGTGGTTGTTCCTGCGGGAGCACGTCGTTCAGGCCTGGTGGTGGATCGTGGTGAATACCTTGAGCTGGGCCGTGGGGCTGACCGGGTTTTTGGGCGCCTCGCTGGTGGGAGCAGTGGTCGGCGCTGTGACTGGGCTGGCGCTGGAGCCTATGTTGCGTTATTCTGCCCCACCACTGGATGATGAGGTTGATTGACGACGAGCGCGATCGCCCTATCGTATGTGAGATGTTCTGAATCTCGAAGGAGTTAGCAATGACAACGTTGAAGGCTTTCATTCTGGATCTTGATGGCGTGATCACTGACACGGCGAAGTATCACTTCCAGGCCTGGAAGCGATTGGCGGACGAAGAGGGCATCCCTTTCACCCGCGAGGATAATGAGCATCTGCGTGGTGTATCTCGCCGCCGGTCGCTCGAGCTGCTGCTGAGCGAGTACATCGCCGATTACACCGAGCAGCAGTTGCAGGAGATGATGGACCGCAAGAACGGTTATTACCAGGCCTTTCTAGAGAGCATTACCACGGATGACTTCTTGCCTGGCGCCCGCGAGCTGATTGACGATCTCAAACAGCGCGGGTTCAAGGTCGCCGTGGGCTCCGCCAGCAGGAACACGCGCATCGTGCTGAAGAAGCTCCGGATCACGGACGAGTTCGATGGCATCGCCGACGGGCACAGCGTCACCCGGGCGAAACCGGCTCCCGATATCTTCGTCCACGCCGCCGGGCAGGTCGGCGTGCCGGCGGCGAACTGCGCCGTCGTCGAGGACGCCGAGTCCGGCGTCCAGGCCGCGCTGACCGCTGGGATGGTGGCCATCGGCGTGGGGCCGGAGGAGCGCGTGGGCGCGCTTTCCTCGGTCAACCCGCACTTTCGTTACGACACCACCGCGGACATCGACCTGGACGAGATTCTAGCATAGGGCGGACGATGGAATTACAGAACAACCTGCACACCGAAACCGGCTGGGAGATTGTAGAGACGGTCTTCCAACCCGATCAACTGGTCACCACCGGCAGCAATTTTATGATCGGCAACGGCTACCTGGGCTACCGCGGCACCTTCGCCGAGTGGGAGGCGGACCGCTACGTGGCCTGTATCGTCAGCGATACGTACGACAAGGTCGAGAGCGGGCGGCGAGAATTGTGCAACGTGCCCAATGGGCTGTTCACCCAGCTGTTCATCGATGGCGAGATGGTATCCGCCTTTGAGGGGGAGACGCTCGACTACCAGCGCAGCCTCAACCTGCGCTACGGGCGCTACGCTCGCTCGCACGAGTGGCGAGGCGCCGAGGGGCAGCGGGTTACGATAGAGGTGGAGAAGTTCGCCAGCTATGACAACCTCCACTTGATCGCTATGCGCTACAGTTTCCGCCCGGCGCAGGAATCGACCATCACGCTGGTGACCGGGATCGACGGCCACGTCTGGAATTTGAGCGGGGGGATAAACGACATCCCTGGGCACTTCAAGACCTACGAGCCTTTCACACATCAGGGCCTGATCGGCATTGAGACGGTGACGGGCGAGTTCGGCATTCAGATCGACGTGGTGGAAGGCCTGACTATCGAGGGGCCAGATCCGACGACCAAGATCGTCGAGGAGCCTAAGCGCATTCTACGCGAGATGACCTTTGAGCTGGCAGCCGGCGAAGAGGTAGTCGTCGAGAAAATCGTGGCCATCTACACCAGCAACGACGTCCCCGAGCCCCGGCAGCAAGCCCTGGTCGATGCCCGTGAGGCACTGCGAGTGGGGCACGCGGCGCTATGGGAGGCCCATCAGGCGCGCTGGGATGCGCTCTGGGCCCGAAGCGATATCCAGATCGACGGAGATCTGGAAGCCCAGACCATCACGCGCTTCAACATCTACCAGAACATCATCGCCACGCCCGCCCACGCCCGATTACCCATCGGCGCACGGGGGCTCTCGTGCCAGGTCTACCAGGGGGCGGCCTTCTGGGATCAGGAGATCTTCAATCTGCCGATGTTTCTGTTCACCCATCCGGACATCGCCCGCGGCATTCTGGCCTATCGCTACGAGACACTGGATGGCGCACGCAAAAAGGCGCGGCGGCTGGGCTACGATGGCGCATACTATGCCTGGACCAGCGGGAAGACGGGCGAGGAGCTCTTCCCCGATTATTTCTTCGAGAACGTGCTGACCGGGCGGAAAATCCGCAACCACTTCAACGATTGGCAGATCCATATTTCGCCCGACATTGTCTACGCGATCTGGCGGTATTACGTCGCGACCGGCGATTGGGCGTTCGTGGTCGACTATGGGGCGGAGATCGCCTTCGAGGTGGCACGATTCCTGTTCTCACACGCCTACTTTAAGAAGGACAAGAACCGGTATGAGTTCATCCGGCTCCTGGGCCCCGACGAGTACCACGAGAACGTGGACAATAACGCCTTCACCAATTATCAGGCCCACTTTGCCCTGGAGAAAGCACTGACGTTCTATGAGAAGTTGCAGGAGGAGGCACCGGACGCGTTAGAGTCGCTTCTGGAGCACCTGGAATTGAGCGATGAGGACATTGAAAACTGGCGAGATATGGTCGACCGGCTCTACCTCCCGGCGCCCGATCCCGATACCCTGCTGATTGAGCAGTTTGACGGCTACTTCGACCGGGAGGACATCCGGCCCGACGCGCTGCGAGAACGTCTCATCCATCCCGAGGAGTACTGGGGCTGGCCGAACGGCATCGCCGTCGAGACGCAGGTTCTGAAGCAAGCGGATGTGCTCCAACTATTCGCTCTCCACGACCTCTTCCCGGCCGACGTGATGCGGGTCAATTACGATTACTACGAACCGCGCACGGAGCACGGCTCGTCCCTCAGCCCGTCTGTCCACGCTTTGATCGCGAGCAAAGTGGGCTACGGAGAACAGGCCTACGATTATTTTATGAACGCGGCCACCATCGATCTGTACAATGCCAGCACCAAGGTGATGAGCGGCGGGACTTTCCTCGGTGGCATCCACACGGCGGCCTGTGGCGCCATCTGGCAGATGATGGTTGAGGGCTTCGCCGGCTTTAGCATTGATGAGGAAGGTATCAGCTTTGCGCCGGCTTTGCCAGCGCGGTGGGATGGGCTGTCGTTCAATCTGATGGTGCGCGGCAATCTCCTGACCGTGCGATTGACGCCGGAGGAGCTGAGCATCGCGTCAGCCGCGGAGAACCCGGCGCCCATTACCGTGAGCATCGGCGAGCGCACGATGGTACTCCAGCCTGGCACGCGTGAAACGGTCTCGACATAGCAGGAGCACGTATGACCCCCGACATCTATCTGGTGGAGGATGCGACGCGCGAGCTGATCGCCTGGGCGGAAGCGATTGAGGAGAGCGCCTCTTCCCCGTTCGCGGCAGCGCGGCAGATCGTCACGCGCCTGGGGGCGCACTATCGCGCTGGCTACGCGGAGATCGGGTTCTGGGTGCCGGAGCTGATTGAACAGCGCGTTCCTGGCTCAGACGTCTTTCTCGAAACCCTGACGCCTTTGGAGCCGATTGACTTTCAATCCGATGAACAGACCGTCCGCTTCCGACGCGTACGTGTGCCCTTGTTGGTCGCCGACGAGTACGCCTGGGGCGTCGTTGCCGGGATGCGACCCGGTCGCCGAGAGACCGTGGGAGCGTTCTATCAGCTTGTCTACCGGGATGCCGAGGAGACTTGGCAGACCATCATCGATCCGCTGGCCCACTCGGTGCCTTTCGGTGCCTTCGCGCCCGCCGAGTTCTACGATATGGAGCGCCTGGCTGCGGAGCGCGCCGACCGGGAGCACTTCGCCGCTCTGGATACCGCGCCAGACCCGGACGGTGTCCCGCGGGTGCAGGCGCCGGTCAACATCCTTCAGCTGCACGTCAATACGGCATCCGCAGAGGGTACGCTCGCCGGGCTGACCCGTGTCTACGAGACCATCGCTGCCAAGCGCCGCGCCGGGGAGCCCCTGACGCCTGCGGAGGAGAACTACGTCGGCTACGACGCCGTGCAGCTGATGCCGATTGAGCCGACGATTGAATACGAGGCCGGTCCGCGCTTCTGGGAGCCGGTCACTGATGATCCCGATGCAGAGACGGTCGAAGTCGTGTTGCGCCGCCCCGATATGACCAACTGGGGCTACGACGTGATGATCGCCGCTTCCCCGGCGGTCAATCCGGCGGTGCTGGGCAGCAAGCGCCCCGACGAATTGGTCGATTTTATTGCCACGATGCACAATTTTCCGGGGCAGCCGATCAAGGTGCTCTTCGACATCGTCTACGGGCACGCCGACAACCAGGCGCTGCCGCTGCTCAACCACGAATTCTTCGCCGGGCCGGGGATGTACGGGCAGGAGATCAACTTCCGGCACCCGGTGGTGCGCGCGATGCTGCTGGAGATGCAGAGGCGCAAGAACGACTTCGGCATGGACGGGGTACGGGTCGATGGTGCCCAGGACTTCAAGTACTGGGACGAGGAGGCCGAGGTGCTGCGCCACGATGATGAATACCTGGCGCTGATGAACGATGTGGTGCAAGAGGTCGCCGGTCAGCGTTACCGCCCCTGGATGATCTTCGAGGACGGACGCCCCTGGCCGCGGGATGACTGGGAGCTGGCCTCGACGTACCGCGAGGTGACGAAGCAGCATCCCAACGTCTTCCAGTGGGGTCCGCTGACCTTCGCCCATAACACGCCTTTCCTCTTCACCTTCTGGGTCAGCAAGTGGTGGCGCATCCGGGAGATCGCGGACGTGGGCGGCAAGTGGATCACGGGCTGCGCCAACCACGATACCTTGCGGCGTGGCACGCAGGTCGACATCGACGATCGGGTCAACACTTACTTGGGCGGTAGCCTGACCGAGATCTTCAAGAACGCCTACGACAACCCGGCGGCTAAGCTGTTCGACTACGTCTTCATGCCGGGCGTGCCGATGGATTTCATCAACGCCTCGATGCGTGCACCGTGGAGCTTTATTCGCAATACCGATGATCGATACGCCGTCAAGGTCGTTTCGGAGGAATCCCGCTTCCTCCACTGGGTCGTCGATGAAGATCGCTTCGAGCGTCCGGACGCTTTTCCGCGCCTCAAAGCGCTGGGCTTCGATGAGCTGAGCGATCTCCGTCGCTTTATGCGGTATCTTGACCACATCGTTCAGATCACGGATTATGACCTGGACGTGGTCGTGCAGCTGCTGACGCATACGAACCCACCGCTGGCTGGTGGGCCGTTCTCAATCGCTAGGCTGAAGACCGTCGCCCGCGCCTGGATGGACGATGTGCACGCGTTCTGCAACGTTGCTCGTTACGTCGATGATCTGGAACCGGAGCGGACGCGATTCAATCTGGAGGTGCGACAGTTTCGTCGGCAGCGTCCCTGGCTGATGCAGGATCTGGGGGCGAATGACTGTCTCGACTATCGGCATCCCACCGATGGGTCGGTGCTTTTTTACGGCCTGCGTCGTGAACCTGGCGGCGCGGATCAGGTGCTCTTCCTGTCCAATATGGAGGGCGCATCCTGCACCGTCACGCCTCTCAATCTTCCCATCCCCGATTTGCCCCAACGGGGCTGGGCTCTGGCCCTGGCGACGCCGGGGCTTCACGCCGCACAGGCCGTTTCGGTCGATCAACCGCTTCTCCTGCGAGATAGCGAGGGAGTGGTGTTCACGCGGGTTGTGATGTAGAATCATCCAATCCTGTGAGGAAATTGGGCAGTAGAAGAGTTAAAAGGAGATAGAGATGGAGTTCAAGATCGTAGGTACCTCTATGCAGACGTTGTTGGTGGACCTGGATGCCGGTGAGTCGATGTACACCGAGCGCGGCGGTATGGCTTGGATGTCCAACGTCGCTATGGACACCGGGGCCAAGGGGGGTCTGATGAAGGGGTTGGGCCGTATGATGTCGGGTGAATCCCTGTTTATGACCACCTACACGGCCAAGCGCGGTGGAGGCCGGGTGGCCTTCACGCCCGAAGCGCCGGGACGGGTGGTGGAGATAGCGTTGAAGCCCAACCAGTCGCTGTTGTGTCAGCGTGACGCCTTTATGTGCGCTCAGGAGAGCGTCGATCTTTCGATGCACCTCCACAAGCGTCTGGGGGCTGGGCTGTTCGGCGGTGAGGGGTTCTTTCTTCAGAAGGTGACCGGGCCGGGCTATGCCTTTATGGAGATCGCTGGCGAGACTTACAAGATCACGCTGTCCCCGAACGAGGTGATTGAGGTCGATCCGGGCCACCTCGCTCTCTTCGAGCCCACCGTCGACTTCGACATCACGCGCGTGAAGGGGGTGAAGAATATGCTGGTCGGCGGCGAGGGGCTATTCCTGGCCAAGTTGACCGGGCCCGGCGACGTGTGGCTCCAGTCGCTGCCGCTGCCGAACCTGGCCGCCAAGCTAAGCCGCTATATCTCCACATCTTCATAACCAATCCATAACCAGACGAGGAGCCACCTATGGCTATAAGAGAGTTCCCCGATCACTTTCTCTGGGGCGCGGCTACCTCGGCCTATCAGATCGAGGGCGCCTGGGATGAGGACGGCAAGGGCGAGAGCATCTGGGATCGCTTCACGCACACGCCGTACAAGGTGCTGAACGGCGATACCGGCGACGTTGCTTGCGACCACTATCATCGTATGCCGCAGGATGTAGCGCTGCTGGCGTCGTTGGGAGTGCAGACCTACCGCTTCTCCGTCGCCTGGACACGGGTTCTGCCGGAAGGCCGCGGCAAGGTCAACCAGGAGGGGGTGGACTTTTACGATCGGCTGGTCGATCAACTCCTGGAGGCCGATATCACACCGAGCGTCACGCTTTACCATTGGGACTATCCCCAGGCACTGCAAGAGGCCGGTGGATGGCCCGCTCGTGAAAGCGTCGATTGGTTCGCCGACTATGCCCGCGTCGTCTTCGACCGCCTGGGGGATCGGGTGAGACAGTGGGTCACGCACAACGAGCCGCGCGTAGTCGCCTTCCTGGGCTACGGCAACGGCGTCCATGCACCGGGTATCTGCGATTACACTCAGGCCTACCAGGTGGCTCATCACCTCCTGCTCTCCCACGGCAAAGCGGTGCAAGTCTTCCGCCAGGGAGGCTATGACGGCGAGATCGGCATCGTGCTCGACCTGGCGCACTTCGTCCCCGCCAGCGAGCGCAAGGAGGACGTGGCGGCTTGCCGTCGCGCCTACGCGCAGGACGTGAGCCAGTTTCTGGGCCCGATCTTCAAGCGGCGATATCCGGAGCATCTCTTCGAGTGGCTTGGGCCCCAGCGTCCGCAGATTGAGGAGGGCGACCTGGCTATCATCGGGCAGCCGATTGACTTTCTGGGTGTCAACTACTACAAGACGCATCGGGTCTCCCACGCCATCGACGATGCGCCGCTCAAAGCGCGGAGCGAATCGGTCACCGCACCGGGCTGGGGCCGGACCGAGATGGGCTGGGGCGTCAATCCGGCCGGTCTGACCGCGGTGCTGCTCAATCTCAAGGAGACCTACGGTAACCCGCCGGTCTACATCACCGAGAACGGCTGCGCGTTCCCCGATACGCCCGACGGCGAGGGATTCGTCGCCGACTGGGGGCGGGTCAACTTCCTGCGCGGTCATCTCCGTGCCATCCACGACGCCATCAAGGCCGGCGCTGACGTGCGCGGCTACTTCGTCTGGAGTTTTCTGGATAATTTCGAGTGGTCGATGGGCTACGGGCCGCGCTTCGGCATCGTGCGCGTGGATTACGAGACGCTGGAGCGCATGCCCAAACAAAGCGCGCTCTGGTATAGCGAGGTAGTCGCACAAAACGCGATCACGGTTTGAATCTCTGGGCGCATCTACAAGTTGGGGGAGGACAGACTTCGGAAGTCTCTGAATACTACTTTGCTTGCCAAATTGTGCTGAAAAGAGCGGGTTTGAAGCTAGAGCACATCGTCATTGTAGACTTCCGAAGTCTTGACGCTCGTAATCCCCCAAGTTTTGCATACGCCTTTTGAATCTTTTCGAGGTGGCTATGACATCTTCTTATCTCTGGTGGCAGACGGGCGTTATCTACCAAATCTACCCACGCAGCTTCAAGGACACCACGGGCAACGGTGTCGGCGATCTGCGCGGCGTGCTCCAGAAGCTGGACTATCTGAGCGAAACGCTGGGCGTGGATGCCATCTGGCTCTCGCCGTTCTACCCCTCGCCGATGGCCGACTTCGGTTACGACGTGGCCGACTACACCGACGTCGATCCTCTCTTCGGCGATCTGGCGACCTTCGATGCGCTGCTGACTCAAGCTCATCGGCGTGATCTGCGCATCATCATCGACCTGGTGCCCAATCATACCTCGGACCAGCACCCGTGGTTCCAGGAATCGCGCCGCAGCCGCGATAACCCCAAGCGCGATTGGTACATCTGGGCCGATCCGGGCCCCGACGGAGGGCCGCCCAACAACTGGCTCAGCGTCTTTGGCGGCTCCGCCTGGGTGTGGGACGAGCGGACGGAGCAGTATTACCTCCACTCGTTTCTGAAGGAGCAGCCCGATCTCAACTGGCGCAACCCAGAGGTCAAGGAGGCTATGTTAGACGTGGTGCGCTTCTGGCTGGAGCGCGGCGTGGATGGCTTCCGCGTCGACGTGGCGCACTACATTATGAAGGATCCCCAGCTGCGCGACAACCCGCTGGCGCTCGATCGGGCTCGGTCCATCCATCGTCCGCTGGGCGACTACGACTCGCAGTTTCATATGTATGACCAGGCACATCCGGATGTGCACGACGTCTACCGCGAGTTCCGGGCGCTGCTCGACACCTACAGCGATGAACGCCCGCGGGTCTCCATTGGTGAGATTCATATCTTCGATTGGGAGGAGTGGGCCAGTTACTACGGCGAGGAACTGGACGAGCTCCATATGCCCTTCAACTTCCATCTCTTGAACGTCGATTGGGATGCGCGGGCGATACGTGAGGTAGTCGCCACGCTTGAGGATATCTTGCCGGAGGGCGCGTGGCCCAACTACGTGCTGGGCAATCACGACGAACCGCGCTTGGCGTCTCGCTACGGGCGCGAGGAGGCCCGCGTGGCAGCGATGTTGCTGCTGACGCTGCGCGGCACGCCCACGCTCTACTACGGCGACGAGATCGGGATGACCGATGTGCCCATCCCGCCGGATCGTCGTCAGGACCCCTGGAGCGTGGAGGAGGGGTTGGAGATGGGACGCGATCCTTGCCGCACGCCGATGCAGTGGAGCGGGGGGCCCAACGCCGGGTTCTCTTCTCCAGAGACCGATGATTTGTGGCTACCGCTGGCGGAGGATTACGAGATGGTCAACGTGACCTGTGAGCTGGAGCAGCCGCGGTCGATCTTGAACCTTTACCGAGGGTTGTTGGCCTATCGCGATGCCTCGCCGGCCTTGCGGGAGGGTAGTTATCGCCCGCTGTACAATGCGCCGGAGTCGTGCTACGTATTCTTGCGCGAGGCCGATCAGCAGCACGTCTTGGTGGCGCTGAATTTCTCGTCGGAGGAGCAGCGTATCTCGCTCCCGTCGATGGAGGAGGGGGATCTGGTTATCTCGACCTTTCTGGACTGCAGCGGGCTGGTTGATTTAAGCGAGCTTGTTTTGCGTGGCGACGAAGGCGTGATCATTGAGCTTGAGCTGCCTGGTGAGTCCAATTAGGTCAATTTACGGAGGAAACAATGTTAGAGAAAGTCGGTCTAGAAGAGAAACGTCTGGCGGATTATCGGCCCATCGTCGGAGAAGAGGTCATCGCCGAGATAGAGGAGCTGGCGGAGCCGTTACAGGGCGCTCGCGTGGCCCACATCAACGCCACGGCCTTCGGCGGCGGCGTGGCGGAGATGTTGCACACGCTGACCCCGCTGATGCGCGACATCGGGCTTGACGCCGAGTGGCAGGTCATCGAGGGCGCCGACGAGTTTTTCAACGTCACCAAGGCCTGTCATAACGGCCTGCAAGGGATGGATATCGCGTTTACCGAGGAGATGAAGGCGATCTGGCGGCGTTACAATCGTATGAACGCGGAGAAGTTCGAAGGTGACTACGATTTCGTCATCGTGCACGACCCTCAGCCGGCCGGCCTGCGCTATTACTATGACCGCGCCGGTGACGAGCATTGGGCTTGGCGCTGTCACATTGACACCTCTCACGCCAACCCGGCCTACTGGGATTTCTTCGTCCCCTATTTGAACGAGCACGAGGCGGCGATCTTCACGATGGAGCAGTACGTGGGCAGCGGCGTCGATTTCGATCATCTGGCGATCATCACTCCCAAGATTGACCCTCTTTCGCCTAAGAATCAGCCGATCCCGCTCGACGAGGCGTGGCGCGTGGTGGCCGATTTTGGGCTCGATGTGGACCGCCCGATCATCACGCAGGTCAGCCGCTTCGATCCCTGGAAGGACCCGCTGGGCGTGATCGATGCTTATAACATCGTCAAGGAGACGATGCCCGAGGTCCAGCTGGGGCTGGTCGGCTCAATGGCCTCCGATGATCCCGAGGGCTGGTACTATCTCGATAAGACCATCCGGCACGCGGGCGAGGACTTCGACATTCACATTTTGCACAACTTTCACGGCGTGGGTGGCTATGAGGTCGGCGCTTTCCAGACCGCCAGTGACGTCGTGATCCAGAAATCGACCCGCGAGGGGTTTGGGCTGGTGGTGACCGAGGCGCTCTGGAAGGGGAAGCCAGTGGTCGGCGGCAACGTGGGCGGTATTCCACTTCAGATCATCGAGGGCGAGACGGGCTTCCTGGTCGATTCGGTTGAGGCGTGTGCGGATAAGACCCTCTACCTGCTCCGACATCCGGGCGAAGCGGCCCAGATGGGGAAGGCGGCCCGGGAGCACGTGCGAGAGAATTTCCTCACCACCCGCCACCTGATTGATTACCTGAACCTGTTCCACGCTATGCGTTCCTGAAGCGGTGACGGCAGTTAGCCGAAGAGCGCGTGAGAGCAAAAAGCCCCGGTCTCTCGTTTTCAGGAGGCCGGGGCTTCTGGTTGCTGGTGCTTGTTCTCGTTACGACGTGCCTTCCGGTTCTGTCACCCGACGCGCGGCGGGTACATAGAACTTCTCTGTGTACTCCTTGACCATCCGGCGGGTGCAGAAGATCGGCGCTGCGGTGCGGATGGCTTCTTTCATCAATCTCACCCAGGCGCGTGGCGTATCATCGGCGTCACGTTCGTAGAAGAGTGGCATCACCTCGTTCTCAAGGATGGTGTATAGCGCTTCGGCGTCGGCCTTATCTTGTGCTTCGGGATCGTCGTATTGCCCGTCGGGGGACTGCTGTTTCGGGTCGATGGCCCATCCATTGGCCCCATTGTAGCCTTCGGCCCACCAACCGTCGAGAACGCTCAGGTTGGGGATGCCGTTGAGGGCTGCTTTTTGGCCGCTGGTGCCGCTAGCCTCGTGCGGGCGGCGCGGCGTGTTCAGCCAGACGTCGACGCCTTGAACCAGGTAGCGGGCGACCTGCATATCATAGTCCTCGATAAAAGCGATGCGCCCGCCCGTCGTGGGGGCCTTGGCGATATTGTAAACCTCTTGCAGGAGCTGCTTGCCGGCATCATCGGCCGGGTGGGCTTTGCCGGCGAAGATGAACTGGACAGGGCGGTAGCGATCGTGTAGCAGCTTCTTCAGGCGCTCCAGATCGCGGAAGAGGAGCGTAGCCCGTTTGTACGTGGCGAAGCGGCGGGCGAAGCCGATGATGAGCGCGTCGGGGTCGAGGAACGTCCCGGAGCAGAGGACTTGCTCCGGCATCATCTGGCCTCTGATGCGCTGACGGCGTGATCGCTCGCGCATAAAGCTGATGAGCTTCCCCTTTAAGTGAACGTGTGCGTCCCAAATCTCTTTGTCGGGCACCTCGATGATGCGTTCCCAGAGCGTCGGGTCGTCGTGCCGCTCGATCCAGTTCGGCCCCAGGTGACGGCGATAGAGCCGGTACATCGCACCGCCGATCCAGGATGGAACGTGGATGCCGTTGGTCACGTGGGTGATGGGGACTTCGTCCTCTTCTTTCTCAGGCCACAGGGATTGCCACATCCGGCGTGAGACCTCGCCGTGCAGCTTGCTGACGCCATTGGATTGGCCGCTCATCCGCAGCGCCAAGGCAGTCATATTGAAGCCAGCCCGTCCATCTTCGTGGCTTCCAAGGGCCAGGAATTCTTCCCGGCTCAGACCCAGCTGCGGCCAGAAGCTATGGAAATACTTGTCGATCAGGTGGTAATGGAAAACATCGTGTCCGGCCGGCACTGGGGTGTGGGTGGTGAATAGCGACGAATCTTTGATCTTCTGACGTGCTTCCTCAAAGGAGTGCCCGCTTTCGACCATCTCGCGCAGACGCTCTAGCACGAGGAAGGCAGAGTGACCTTCGTTGAGGTGGAAAACCAGCGGTTCGATGTCCAGCGCGCGCAGGACGTGCAGGCCGCCGATGCCGAGCACAATCTCTTGCTTGATGCGCATCTCCTGATCGCCGCCGTACAAGCGACGCGTGAGCTCGCGCTCCCAGGGTTCATTTCGTTCGTTATCGGCGTCCATCAAGTAGAGATTTGTGCGTCCCACTTCGACGTGCCAGATCTTCAGATAGACCGTTTGGTTATTCAGTTTGACCGGTACAAAGAGGGGCTCGTTGTTGTCACGCATAGTCTGGCGAATAGCGACCTCGTCGGGGTTGAAGTGGGGGTAGACTGCTTCTTGCCAGCCATCGGGGGTGATGTGCTGACAGAAGTAACCCATCTCGTAGAGGAAGCCCACGGCCACAAAAGGCAACCCGATATCGCTGGCCTCTTTACAGTGATCCCCGGCCAGCACGCCCAGGCCGCCGGAGTAGATGGGCAGCGAGCGATGAAGTCCGAACTCGGCCGAGAAGTAGGCCACTGGATGGCTCGTCAGCTCTGGATACTCGTTGGGGAACCAGAGGTGTCCGTTTTCCAGGTCATTGTCCAGCGACATCGTGACAGCGTCGTATTGACGCAGGAAAAGCGGGTCGTGCGTCAATTCCTCCAGGCGTTCAGTGGAGACTTCCAGCAACATTTGTACGGGGTTGTGGCTGGTGGTGCGCCAGAGCGTGTAATCTAGAATCTTGAACAGATCACGCGCTTCGCGATGCCAGCTCCACCAAAAGTTGTAGGCTATTTCTTCCAGACGTTTGATTCGCGGGGGAATCTTGTTCGTCAACTCTATATTATTCTCGTTCTTCACTGTGCTTCTCCTCCCAGAGACTCGAAAGGGTCCTTATAGATACTGAATCAGAATGATGGCCAACACTAACGTGGTGATGACAGCCAGCTCGATCAGGATGGAGTTGCTTAGACTTTCTAACAGGTACTGATGAGCCATATTGACAGTCAGATAGAAGACCAACAGTAGTAACACGCCACCGGCCCAGGCCCTGATATGCATATAATTCAGCGCCCATGTGCTTTCGCCCACGATGAGGCCAGTGATGCCGGCAAATAGGAGAGCCCGCTTCAATGGCACATCACCGATGCTAAGTAAATTGAGTCCCAGCAGGGCGGCCGTCAGAGCCGTTAACGGACTCGTGATCAGGCTGCGCATCCGGGTCTGGTAGATGAGCGTGAAGAGCACGAAGGCCAGCAAGTATGCCAGCATGTTGAGGGCCAAGCGCGCCGTCGGGTAACCTGGGGTGTGGGGGGAAAAAGCGGTGTATTCAGCTGAGATCGTCAGACCGAGGGCCAGGCTGGTCAGGAACAACCCCACCATCCAGATCGGCAGCGTGGGTGAGAGCGAGAGAAGGTAGACAGAGATGCCCGCCAGGAACGCCGGCAGGATCCAGGAGATGTAGATAGGACGTTCCGGGTCTGCCGTCAGCTGCGGATGATCGCGCAGGATAAGGCTGGTGCCGGTACAGACTAGCCCCACCATAAATGCAACCAGCAGCGTAGTCTCGGTGAGATGGATCTCAAGGGGCGACCCCAGGGGCTGGAGGCTCCAGGTTTGCTTTGGTAGCTCGACGAATTGAAAGAGGACACTGCCAAGTAAAAGGACAGCCAGCAGCACGCTCAAGCGATCACGGTCTACTGGCTCGTTGAAGGTTTTTCGCATATCTTTCATTCTACCTTTGGGGGTGAGGATTGTCAACCTCATTGGCTATGGTATAATTTCAGGTCGTTATTCTGGAGTGGTGTTTGAGATTGACTCTTTGTTTGGCGTGCGGGGTCTTGGACGTGATCCAGCCTGGCTATCATCAATCAGAAAGGAACGAAAGGTGAAGCGCTATCTTATCTCATTGGTCATACTGACGACGCTGCTGGTTAGCTGCGGAGGGGAGGCTCCTGAGGCCACCCTGGTTTACGGGCTTACGCTGGCACCTTCGGGGATCGATCCTCACATCGATGCTTCGTCGGAGCTGGGCATCCCGCTTACTAGTGTCTATGACCCGCTGATCTGGCTGACACCTGAGGGCGAGTTTGTGCCCGGGCTGGCCGAGGACTGGGATGTCTCGCAGGATGGCCTCACATATACGTTCCATCTGCGCGATGACGTCACGTTCCACGATGGCACGCCCTTCAACGCCGAGGCCGTTCGCTTCAGCCTTGATCGCATCGCCGATCCAGAAACTCAATCCCGTAAGGCCCGTGGAATGTTGGGCCCGTATGATCGCACGGAAATCGTGGACGAGTACACCGTGCGCGTTCACTTCAAGGAGCCGTATGCCCCGTTCCTGGCCTCCTTGAGCACTGTCTATCTGGCTATGGTCTCCCCCGATGCCGTCGAGGAGTGGGGGGACGAGTATCAGTTCCACCAGGTGGGGACTGGACCTTTCACGTTCGAGGAATACGTGCCAAAAGATCGCCTGACGCTTAAGCGTAACCCGGACTACGATTGGGCTCCTTCGATCTTCGACCGTCAGGGGCCGCCCGAGCTGGAAGAAGTCACGTTTCGCTTCTATACGGACCCGGCGACGCGCGTCTTGGCCCTGGAGTCTGGCGAGGCCGATGTGATGGGTGAGATTCCCCCTCAAGATGCTGTCCGGCTCGACGAAAGTGATGGGTATGCACTGATGCCCGTCCCTATACCCGGTCAACCGTTACAGTTTTATTTCAACACCCGGCGCCCTCCTTTGGATGACCTGCGCGTACGTCAGGCGCTGCTTTATGCAGTCGACCGTCCGACGATTGTAGAGACTATCTTCCGGGAGTATTCGCCGGTAGCCTACGGCCCGCTGAACCGCTCGACTTACGCTTACGATGCAAGCGTCGAGGGGGCTTACGCGTACGATCCGGAGCAGGCCGTCGCCTTGCTGGAGGAGGCCGGCTGGACCGATTCCGATGGCGATGGGCTCCGCGATAAGGATGGACAGCCGCTTCAATTGGAGACGATCCTGATGGGTTGGGGGTACCTGCCCGAAGTCGGGCAGATGATCCAGGATCAGCTCAAGCGAGTTGGGGTGGAGGTCGATTCGCGGGAGATGACTTTCTCCAACACCGTCGGCGAGGTGGGCGAAGGAAACTATCACCTGGTGCCGTTTCTCTTCTCCAACAGCGACCCAGACGTCTTGCGCACGACGTTCCGCTCAAGCAACGTCGATGAGGGGTTCAATTGGTCGAAGGTGACCAGCGATCAGTTGGATCGCTGGCTCGACGAGGGACGCCGGGAGATGGACGACGCGGCCCGTCGGGAGGTCTACGCTCAGATTCAGCAGTATATTATGGATCGGGCGCTGATCCTTCCCATCCGCGACTACGTGAACTTGAACGCTGCTCGTGCTGGGGTGCAGAACCTTCAGTATGATCGACAAGGGTGGTTCCCCTGGCTCTATGACGTGACCATAGCGGAGGAGTAAGAGGTTCTTCGTTCTCGTTGTATTGCCGATCGGGCTCGGGGCAGCTGGCGCCATTTGGCCAGACGATCGACGATTTTAACCGTCTTTAGAACGTTGTGTATGGGGCGGTAAATCGCTGCCGGGTGTGGCTTAATTGTATCTTAAAGCCCGCCCGGCTTTTTTGTATCACTTGATGTCACCATATGCTTACCTTCACAATACGACGCTTCCTTTCCACTCTGCTTGTCCTCTGGGGCGTAGTCACTTTGACTTTCTTCGCTATCCGCCTCTTACCCGGTGACCCGGCGACCATACTCGTCTCGCAGGGAGGCGGATCGGCCGAGGAGATCGCTGAGCTCCAAATGCAGCTGGGATTGGATGCCCCGCTTCCGGTGCAGTACTTACGCTTTATGGTCGGTCTTGTGCAGGGCGACCTGGGGATATCGCTGGTCAGTCATCGGCCCGTGGTGGACGTGATTGCCGAGCAATTGCCTCATACCTTGGCCCTGGCTACCACTGCGACGTTTGTCTCCGTGGTCTGGGGCGTCTCGATGGGCGTGCTCGCGGCCACGCATCAAGGTACCTGGGTCGATCAAATTTGCATGGCCCTTTCAGTCTTAGGGGTTTCTATCCCTATTCTTCTCTCAGGTCTTCTCTTCATTTTGCTCTTTAGCTTGGTGCTGAGGTGGTTCCCGGCCACCGGGCAAGGCAGCTGGCGTCATCTGGTCATGCCGTCGTTGGTCTTGAGCCTGGCCTCGGTAGGCACCATTGCCCGCCTGGTCCGCACCCAGATGCTTGAGGTGCTCCCGCAGGATTACATCACTATCGCTCGTGCTAAAGGCGTGAAGGAGCGGGTGGTGCTATGGCGTCATGCCCTGCGCAACGCACTGATCCCGGTCGTCACCATCATTGGCCTCCAGTTTGGTTCGTTGCTGGGAGGGACGGTAGTGACCGAATCACTCTTCTCTCGGCGGGGCTTGGGTCGTCTGGTGGTGGATGGTATCTCCTGGAAGGATTATCCGCTGGTCCAGGGTGTGGTCATTCTGGGGGCTGCTCTTTATGTGACGATGAATTTCCTGGTGGACTTGAGCTACGGGATTCTTGATCCTAGAGTGCGTCGGCAGTGATGCGATAATGAGACGGAAGAGTTACTCTATCAGTGGCGTCATAGGTGCAGCCTGTATGGCGCTGATCGTCGTGAGTGCAATCTTGGCGCCCTGGCTGACGCCGTACGATCCGCTGGCAATGCATCCCCAAGAACAGCTGCTCTCTCCCTCGCTGGCGCATCCCCTGGGGACTGATCTCTTCGGGCGCGATGTGCTCAGTCGTGTTCTCCACGGCGCTCGAATCTCCCTGGCGGTCGGCATCCTGGCGGCGCTGATCGCCGTCGTGCCGGGGCTAATCCTTGGGTTGATCAGCGGCTATTACGGCGGCTGGCTGGATCAGGTGATGATGCGTCTGGTCGACGTGGCACTCGCTTTTCCCAGTCTCATCCTGGCGTTGGGCATCGTGGCTATCCTGCGCCCCGGCCTGGCGAATGTGATGTTTGCGGTGGGCCTGACGAGTATTCCGGGCTACGTCCGTCTGGTGCGTGGAAATGTCCTTAGCGCAAAGGAGGAACTCTACGTCGAGGCGGCGCAGGCGACCGGCTGTCGGCATAGCCGCATCATCCTGCGGCACATCCTCCCCAATATCTTACCCTCGGTCCTGGTGTTGGCGACGATGGATGTGGCCTGGGCCATCCTGCGTGCGACGTCGCTCAGTTTCCTGGGCCTTGGCGCTCAACCCGCAACGCCGGAATGGGGCGCGATGATCGATGAGGGCCGTGAGATGCTTCGGCGCGCGCCCTGGGTCAGCCTGGCGCCCAGCACAGCTATGATGCTGGCGGTCTTATCGATCAACTTGGTGGGGGATATGTTGCGCGACGCGCTGGACCCTCATCTACGTTGATGCCTTCAAGGGGGATGATGGCATATCTGGCCTTGAGCCTGGCCCTGGCCTCAGCCGTAGTCGATTGGTGGTCCGTGTTCCATCACCGGAGGCATCTGGAATACGTCTTCAAGCCTTTGACGCTGGTCGGCATCCTTCTGGCTGCCTGGTTGTTCACCCGAGGTCCTCACGCCGCCTGGCAAGCGCGTTTCTTTCTGCCGGGGTTGGCGCTCTCGCTCGTCGGTGACGTCTGCCTGATGCTGCGCCGCGAACGTCTCTTCTTGGCCGGCCTGGGGGCGTTTCTGCTGGCTCATAGCTGCTATATCATCGGCCTGAATCCCGTGTTGCCTCCGCGCCAAGCGCTCATTCTGCTCCCTCCCGTTGCGCTTGTCAGCGGGGTGCTCTACCGGGCCATCGCGCGGGGGCTACGTCAGCGGGGCGAATCCCGTTTGCTCGCGCCGGTGGCGACCTACAGCCTGGTACTGAGCCTGATGCTCTTTTCCGCCTGGGCCGTTCTCTTTCGCCCTGCGTGGACTAACGGGCGGCGCGCTCTTATGATCGCCGGGGGTAGCCTCTTTTTCGTCTCCGACGCGATGCTGGCCTGGGATCGGTTCGTCGCACCGTCTTCCTCGGCTCGGCTGCGCGTTCACATCACCTACCATCTGGGTCAGATGGCGCTGGCAGCTTCCATTGCGATGACGACCTGATCCGAAGTTGACGAGCCCGTGGGCCGGTGGTATAATCCCTGCGCAGTTTACAATCTACAGTTGCTCAAGTAAACAAGTAAAGACGATGAGCAGGAGGAGTAAGCGGGGCCTGAGCCTGGCGAACCGTTCGACGTAGCGCAGAACGCCGTCAAACGGGAAGAGAAGAGGGTCACCGGCTGCAAGCCCTCGCAGCACCACCCGCCGAAGGTCGCCTGGGAGTCGAGAGACTGAATTGGTGAGAGCCGAAAAGTCTCTCCGGGTTCGCCCGTTACAGCGAAGGTCCGTCGCTCAATCGAGCGGAGGGCTACAGAGTGCAGCGGCAATTCTTTCGGATCCGTCATTGTCGCTGAACCAGGGTGGTACCGCGAGAGATGCCCCTTTCGTCCTTGGACGAGAGGGGTTTTTGCTATTTATATGGATTTCTTGGATCCAGATATGCACAATAGTATGAGGAGGAATGAGGCGATGACCGACGAACTGGCTAATGTGTACAATCCACACGATCACGAGGAGCGACTTTACGACTGGTGGGAGGAACAGGGCTACTTCCAGCCCGAGACCCAGGTCGAGCTGGGCCTGATCCCGGAGGATGCGCCGTCCTGGTGTATCACCATGCCACCGCCCAACGTGACCGGCGTGCTCCACCTGGGCCACGCGATGACGGCCGCCGTCGAGGATCTGATGACTCGCTACCACCGCATGCGCGGCTTCCGCACGCTCTTCCTGCCCGGCGCCGACCACGCCGGCATCGCCACCCAGAACGTGGTGGAGCGCGAGCTGGCCAAGGAGGGCCTCACGCGCCACGACCTGGGCCGAGAGGCGTTCGAGGAGCGCTGTTGGGAGTGGGCGCACGATTCGCTGGAGCGCATTACCGAGCAGCACCGGGCGCTGGGCGTCTCCTGCGACTGGACGCGGGAGCGCTTCACGCTCGACGAGGGGTTGAGCCACGCCGTGCGCACTGCCTTCGTGCATCTCTATGAGAAAGGCCTGATCTACCAGGGCAGCTACCTGGTCAACTGGTGCCCGCGCTGCGAATCGGCCATCTCCGATCTGGAGGTGGTGCCCGACGAGCGCGAGAGCCATCTCTGGCACATCCGCTACCCAGTCGTCAACCAGGACTGGGACGGCCCGCAGGGCGAATGGGGCAGCGGCGAGTGGGCCGCGGGCGCGACGCAGTTCGTCGAGATGGCCACCACGCGCCCGGAGACGATCCTGGGCGATACCGCCGTCGCCACCGCGCCTGATGATCCGCGCTGGAAGGATCTGGTTGGCGAGACGGCGGTGCTGCCGGCCATCGGGCGCCGCATCCCCATCATCGCCGACGGGGCCGTCGATCCCCAGTTCGGCACTGGCGCGGTGAAGATCACGCCGGCGCACGACCCCACTGACAACGAGATCGGCATCCGCCACGACCTGGAGGCGGTCGACGTGATGACCGACACGGCCCAGATGAACGAGCAGGCCGGCCCTTACGCCGGGCAGGATCGCTTCGAGTGCCGCCGAGACATCATCGCGGACTTCGAGAAGGAAGGGCTGCTGCTCAAGGTGGAGCCGTATCAGCACGCCGTGGGCACCTGCGAGCGCTGTCACACCGACATTGAGCCGCGCGTCTCCACCCAGTGGTTCGTGAAGACGAAGCCGCTGGCCGAGGCCGCGATGGCGGCCGTGCGCGAGGGCCACACCGAGATCGTGCCGCAGCGCGAGGAGGAGCGCTTCTTCCATTGGATGGATGCTTCGCACATCCGCGATTGGTGCATCAGCCGCCAGCTCTGGTGGGGGCACCGCATCCCGGTCTGGCACTGCGACGCCTGCGGCGAGCACACGTCCGGCATGACAGATCCGACGGAATGTCCCCATTGCGGCAGCGCGGATCTCCGTCAGGAGGAGGACGTGCTCGATACCTGGTTCTCGTCTGGGCTGTGGCCGTTCTCCACGCTGGGCTGGCCGGACACCGAGGCGCCTGATTTCCAGCGCTTCTATCCCACCGACGTGCGCGAGACGGGCTACGACATTCTCTTCTTCTGGGTGGCGCGGGAAATGATGCTGGGGAACGAGATGACGGGCCACACGCCTTACCACACCGTCTATCTGCACGGCTTGGTGCGCAACGAGCACGGTGATAAGATCAGCAAGTCGATGGAGAACATCGACCAGTACGACCCGCTCAACATCATCGAGAAGTACGGCACCGATGCCTTGCGCTACACGTTGATGACCAGCTCGACGCCGGGGCTGGATATGAACCTGGATCCGCGGCGGCTGGAGGGCGCGCGCAACTTCGCCAATAAGATCTGGCAGGCGGCCCGGTTTGTGCTGATGAACGTCTCAGACGAAGACCCTAAAGGTTTTCAGAAACCTTTAGGGTCTAAGAACCTGAAACTTACAGACCGCTGGATCCTTTCGCGCCTTAACCGCCTTATTCAGAGCGTGGAGCGGCTCTTTGCGTCGCACCAGTACGGCGAGGCCGGGCGGCAGATCAATGACTTCATCTGGGGCGAGTACTGCGACTGGTATATCGAGGCCAGCAAGGTGCGGCTCTACGACGATCAGGCGGACGACGCGGTTCCCCAGGCCGTGCTGCTCCACGTGCTGGAGATGTCGCTGCGGCTGTTGCATCCGTTTATGCCCTTCGTCACCGAGGCGATCTGGCAGGCGCTGCCCGACGCGATCAAAGAGGGCGAGGCGCTGATGATGGCGCGCTGGCCGGAGAGCGACCCCGCGCTCCTGGACGACGAGGCCGAGGCGCAGATGACGCTGCTGATGGACCTGATCCGCGGCATCCGCAACCGCCGCGCCGAGTACCGCGTCACGCCCGGTCAGTGCATCCCGGCGCTGATCGCGGCCGGCGAGGCACTGGACGTGCTCGACGCGCAGCGGGCGGTGCTCTGCTCGCTCGCCAATCTCGATGGGGAACAGCTGACCGTCGCGAAGGCGCTAGAAGCGCCGGAGCAAGCGGCGACCATCGTCGCCGGCGATGCTACCTGCTACCTGCCGCTGGCCGAGATCGTGGATCTGGAGGAGGAGCGGGAGCGGCTGTCGGAGGAACTGGCCGAGGTTAAGGAGCGCATCGCCCACAGCGAGGACCTACTGGCTGGGGAGTTCGCGGAGAAGGCCCCGGAGCACATCGTCCAGCGCGAGCGGGACAAGCTGGCCGATCTGCAGACCGAGTATGCCAGGCTGGAGGATCAGCTGGCGGCGCTTTCGTGAGAGGGGATGGATCGGTCTCGCGTGCCCCTAGCGGGCTTTCTGCGTTCGACGCGAGGGCTGCGATACAAATGCAAAGGGTCGACCTTGTCTCGCTCGTCGAGGTCGGCCCTTCAGCTTGGGATGCGGGCTATCGTTTGCGCGGGATCACGATCCAGAGGATCACGTAGGGCAGGAAGCCCGGTAGACCACCTGGAGCCAGCAGGATCAGGAAAAGCAGCCGAAACCACCAGGGATTGATGCCGAAGAAGGCCCCCAGGCCGCCGCACACGCCGCCTACGATCGCGTCCTGTCGGCGTAGTTTGTTGTTCTCGCTCATGGTCTGATTCTCTCCTTCCTACAACGTTTGTCGCCATTTGATCTTTTTGATCTTTCGCTATCAATACGCGATAGGGCGGCAAAAGTTGCATCGCTTCGCACCCCAGAGCTAGCGCGGCGTCGGCGGTTTAATCGAACGGGTGCTCGAAGCCAGGCACTGGGTAGCTCAGCCGCACCTCGTCTTCGCCGTCGGCCATCTCGACGGTCAACGTCGCCTCGGCCCGGCGAGGGGGGGCTTGATCCGCCTCCATCGGGCCGCGCAAGAAGCGCGGAATGGCGAGCAGGAGCGCCTCCATCCGCAGCAGGTCCGATTTGCTGGGCCGGGCGACCTGACCGGAGTGGGTAAATTTGATGAAGAGTGGATAGGCTTTTTTCCCGGCCACAGGCCAGTCGTGGGCTTCTATGTCGTCGAGGTCCTCGAAGGGCATCTCTATCGGCTCGCTGAATAGCATCGAGACCCACGACCCGCGCCCGACCATCTCTTCAGGCGTCGCCCCGCTGTAGGTCTGGTGCAAGATTTCCGTCGAATCGTAGACGGCCAGCCCATAAGCCTGCCCGCCCTGGCCCATCACCACAGCGTAGCGGGCCTTACTTTTGAGGGGATAATGTGCCTTGAAGGGGCGACTGTCATCGATCCAGCGCCACGGGGCCGCGCGATAGAAGGAAGCAGCGCTCTTGAAGAGCCCGCGGATCATAAACGGCGTGACGCCCGGCGTCTCGAGCAAACCGGCGATGGGGGACTCGGTCTCCATAAAATCGTCCATCGACTTCAGCGCCCGCTCTAGCTCACGTAGGTTACGGCGGTACTTGCAGCGAATGTTCACCTGTTCCATCTGGGGCGCCACCATCTCGATCATCTCCTTGTCGTCTATCTCGATGGTGCTTGGCCGACGCTTCCCGCCCGATCCTGGGATCGGATAGCGCATCGCTTTAGCCAGCGTGTTGATGACCTCGGCTGGGCCTGGCTGCTCCTCAAGTATCTCGGAGAAACGAATCATCCCGGCCTTCGAGGTCACCATAACAATGTAGGGGCGATACGGCTCTTGATCAGGGGGCGTGATCCAGGCGCGGGCGAGCCGCGCACTGCATTCCCAGGTTTCACCTGTCTGTTCCAAATCAGCAACTTTTTCCAATGGCACGTCGTCCGGCGGCTGGATAAATCGGGACAGCGCGTCGATGAATTTATTTTGCATCTTGGCCTCCTTATACCTCAGGGTGATTCCAACGTTTCGACCGGGGACGATATCAGGGCTGTCGCCCCTGGATGTCGGGGCATACGCGTCAACTTAAGCGTTGATGTGTAGAAATTCTTGCTCCAGTGGGGTTGCAAACCCCACTGCCTGACCACGAAGTGGTGCTGAAGTCTTTATGGTCACTAAACACGCGGGTTACAAACCCGCTACGAGCCTTAAGTTGACGCATATGGGATGTCGGGGTGAAGTCTTGGTTCCTGCAATCGCTCACCAGATTGAGCTATAAGTGTACCACCAATTGTTGAGTCTGCATAGCCGCCGGTTGGCTTTTGCCCTCGCCTGTGGTAAACTTGTACCTACTCTGATCGTAGTCTATTCGCCGGGGGATGCTTTGTCTCTCGCGAGATGGAAACTTTGTGTTCGAGGACACCTTGAGATTTCAGGAGAATCATCTATGACAGAATGGCAGAACGTTCAGGTCGTAGTCGAGGATCGTGTTGCATTGCTTACTATTGATCGACCGCCGGTCAACGCGTTTAGTGAGCAGGTCGTGACGGAGCTCGATGAGGCGCTGGATACCTTCTTGGCCGACGATGCGGTCGAGGCTATCGTTGTCACTGGCGCCGGGGAGAAAGCGTTCGTGGCGGGGGCGGACATCGGTGAGATCAAGGCCGTGATGGAGGAGGGGCCGGCCGCGGTGCGTCGGTTCGTCGAGCGCGGACAGGATCTCTTCCTGAAGATTGAGCGATCTTCCAAGCCGATCATCGCCGCCGTCAACGGCTTCTGCCTGGGAGGGGGGATGGAACTGGCGCTGGCTTGTCACATCCGCCTCTGTTCCGAGCAGGCTGTGTTGGGGCAGCCGGAGATCGGTCTGGGCATCATCCCCGGCTGGGGGGCGACGCAGCGGCTCCCGCGCCTGGTGGGGCCGGGGAAGGCGCTGGAGCTGATCCTGAGCGGTAAAAGGATCGGGGCTGAGGAAGCCTATCGCATCGGCCTGGTGGAGAGCGTCGTAGGGCCGGATGCGCTGCTTACGGAGGCCCGCGATCTGGTCGCTCAGATCGTCTCTCACTCCAGCATCTCCGTCGCTGCTGCGCTAAAGGCTGTTGTTGGGGCCCGCTCGGAGGAGCTGGAAGCCGGGCTTGCACTGGAGAAGGAGCAGTTCGTCAGTCTGGCTGACTCTCACGATGCTCACGAGGGTTTGAGTGCATTCCTGGAGAAGCGCGAACCTGCGTTTGAGGATCGTTAATATGACGCGGGACTTTGAGGTTGTCATCTTCGATTTGGATAACACACTCTACCCGCGTGATAGCGGCGTCATGCAGGAGATCGGACGCCGCATCCGGGTCTGGATCTGCGATCGGCTCCGTGTAGCGGAGGCGGGTGCCGCCGTTTTGCGACGTCGATATTTGCAAAATTATGGCAGCACGATGAATGGCCTGATCGCCGAGCATGACATCGACTTCCGCGATTACCTCGACTTCGTGCATGATATTCCATTGGAGGAGTACCTGGCGCCCGATCCGGCGCTCGACGCTATGTTGATATCTATCCCGCTGCGCAAGGTGATCTATACCAACGCCACCACCGCGCATGCTCACCGCGTGCTACAGACGTTGGACATTGAGGACCATTTTGAGCACATAGTTGGTATTGATGATATGGATTTGCGTAACAAGTTCAACCACGATGCTTACGAGCGTATGCTGGGGCTGATTGGTGCCCGCGGGCCGGCCGGTATTATGATCGAGGATTCGGCGCATAACCTCTCGCCGGCCAAGGATCTTGGTCTGACCACAGTTCTGGTAGGTGGTGAGTCGAGTGAATACGCCGATTTTGAGGTCAGGAGCGTGCTAGAGGTGGGTGCAGTGATCGATCGCCTCCTGGAGCGGGGATGAGATCAGCCTTTCAGGTTGCCATCGCTTATGCTGACCTGGTTGTGATTGGCTTCACGACCGGGTTGTTGGGTGTGGCGTGGCCTTCTATCCGGGCCACTTTTGGCCTTTCGCTGGATGCCGTGGGGCTATTGATGTTGGTGGCAACCGCCGGATCCATAACCGGCAGCTTCAATAGCGGACGCGTCATCTCTGACATTGGGATGGGCTCCTTTCTGATGGTCAGCAGCGTGTTGGCCAGCCTGGGCCTGCTGGGCTACAGCTTGGCGCCGGCCTGGGCCGTGATGGTGCTGGTGGGGGTGTTGTATGGAATTGGCAGCGGCTCCACGCACGCGGGCTTAAACGCCTACTTCGCCGCCAACCACAGTGCCGGGATGATGAACTGGCTCCACGCCTGTTATGGATTGGGATCCACACTGGGCCCGCTGCTGATGACGGCTCTCCTTCGAGCAGGTTGTTCCTGGCGCTGGGGATATGGTGTCGCCGGTATGGGCCTGGCTCTTCTCTCGGTGGGCTTCATCCTGACGCGGATGCATTGGCCAAGTTTCCAGGAGAAAGAGGAAGTATCGACGAGCCCCTCGCCTTCGGGAGCATCAGGCCATCATTCCAGCGTCGAGACGCTCAAACTCCCCATTGTCTGGTTAAGTGTGCTTCTCTTCTTCGCCTATACGGGCATTGAGGCTACAGGAGGGCAGTGGGCCTACAGCCTTTTCACCGAGGCGCGTGGCGTGGCGGCGAGTGTGGCCGGGCTGTGGACCAGTGTTTACTGGGGCGCTTTCACCGGCGGGCGATTACTGTTGGGCGTGGTGGTGGACCGTTTGCGGATGACCACCTTGATCCGGCTCAGTCTGGTGGTTATCATCGCTGGATCTGTACTCCTTTGGTGGCACCCTGTGAACTGGATTGGCTTTCTGGGGTTGGCGCTGATGGGCCTGGCGGAGGCGCCGGTTTTCCCGATGTTGACGTCGACCACGCACCGCCGGGTAGGTGTAGGGCACGCTGACAATGCCATCGGCTTTCAGGTCGCGGCCGCGGGGCTTGGAGGGTCGGGTCTTTCGTCGCTGGCCGGCGTCTTGGCGGAGCGTTTGGGGTTAGAGGTGCTGGGCCCGTTTTTGCTGCTGTTTGCGTTGGTGGCTTTTGGCGCGCACGAGGCTGTGGTCCGTGGGGCGCGTCAGTCCGTCATAAGTTTTGACTGTCACGACCGGTAATCTGGCGGTAGCGCAAAGCCCTCATATGTGCATGTATGGCAGACGGCGATGACTTAGGGGGCCGCATAATCATTCTGTTTCAGCGCATTTCTGGTGATGGTGTAGCACTCGGAACGCACGCCCAGTCAATTTGAACTGGAGCACGCAGCCTTGGGGCAGATCGGAGGCCAGATCGAACGTCAGCGCAGGATGGGCCAGCGCCTCTTCCAATTGCCATTCTTCGCGCTCGAAGAACGTTCCCAGCGCCGAACGACCCACGGTCAGCATCCCGAAAAGGTCATCGCGGCGGGGCTTACCTTCCAGGCGGCCCTGATAGGTCACGATGGCCAGATGGTCGGGCATTCCAGGCCCGGCCAGTTGAGGCGGCATCAGGTTGATGAAGGAGGGTATGGATTCCTCTTCGCTGGGCGGCAAGTCGAGCGAGGCTATTACTTCTCCTTGTTGAATTAGCGCGGTAGACGGACCGGATTCCAGCGTAAAGCCGGTGCCCAGCTCCTCCTCCACCTTGCGGCGCAAACATCCCAGGAGTGTCTCGCCTGCTTTGATCCCCCCGCCGATGCCGCCAATGCCGACGGAGCGCGTCTTGTCCTCTCGCTTCCCCCAGTAGCGCGGTTGGGCGATCTCAAAATAGTAGTTTTCTTCGTCATAGAGGATGGCCGAAACGCCGACTAGCCGGATCTCTTGATCCTTCAGCAACAGATGGTCCACCTCATTCAACGCGGGTAGCAGGTCAAACAGATCTGGCATCGTCAATCCTCTTTCCGTGGTACTTCCTGGGGGTGATGACTTTGTATGAAGTCGAACGTTGCTTTTGCCACCGTCTTCCACTCGCTGTCGACGGTGAGGACGTGACCGGAGTTGTGGAGCGTGAGCAGCTGCTTGTCGGTACTCCCGGCTCGTTCGCAGACTTGGACTGCGCTGTTGGGCCGGATGATTCGGTCGCGTTTGCTTTGAACCGCCAGCAGCGGGCACGTCAACTGAGGTAGTATCGCTTCGACGTGGCGGATCAGCTTCAGCAGCTCGTGTGCTGCCGGCAGGGGCCAGCTGCGGTAGCTCCAGGTACGTTGAGGGGCCTGGGGGTCGGTCAGATCGGTACCACTGGACTTGGGCTTGGCCTTCATAAAATACTTGAGGAGGGGTGTGAAGTGGATCAGTCGGTCGGCTATTTTGAGGGCCGGCGAGTAGAGCATCGCTCCGTGCGTCTCGGGGTGTTTGACGGCCAGGTCGATGGCGAGCAGCGAGCCCATCGAAAGCCCGCCGACGAAAAGCATCTCGCATCGCTGGTGCAACTTACCCCAGGCTTGCTCCACGTGCGCGGCCCAATCGCTCCATTGGCACTCGTTCATCGCCTCGATGGTCTCGCCGTGACCGGGTAGCAGGGGAGCCGAGACCGTCAGCCCCTGGGCGTGTAAATAGTCGCCCAGCAAGCGCATCTCCGGCGGCGATCCAGTGAAGCCGTGGATCAGCAGTGCGCCGATGGGGCCGCCTTCCAGGAAGAAGGGCTCTGGGGCGGGGCGTTGGCTCACGCTATGCCTCCTCGGTCAGGTAGGGTTCGCTGCGCAGGAGCGCCAGCGCGCTATGCCCGTCCCTTATCTTGCCGTTGCGGGCCATCGAGAGCGCTCGCGCGATGGATACGCGGTGGATCTCGATGATCTCTCCGGCTTCCGGCGTTGGCTCAGAGTTGAGCTCCACGTCGCGGGCCAGCACGATGTGGCATAGCTCATCAATGATGCTGTTGCCGGGGTGGAAGGAACCGACGTACGTCCAATCGTCGCTCGACCCTCCTACTTCCTCTGCTAGCTCTCGCTTTGCCAGCTCCAGGGGGCTGCCCTCGAAGTCGTGGAAGCCGCCGGCTGGTACCTCCCAGCACCAATCGTCTATCGTGTAGCGGAACTGACGGATGAGCACAATCTGCTCCTCGGTGGTCACCGGCACGATCCAGACCGCGCCGGCGGCCTGGATGTAAACGTAGGGCGCCACATGACCGTCGGGCCAGCGCACCAGATCCTCCCGCACGCGAAACATCCGGAAGTCGAGCGGGTAGGCCGTTTCCAGACGCTCCCAGCCCAGGGCGACGCCGTTGATTTTGTCGTCAGGCCTGTCGTCTAGCTTATCCTCGTTTATCATCGGGCCATCCCGTTCGTCGCTATACCTCGTTTGCTTGCGGCTCGGGTAAGAGGGCTTTGGTGATCTCGGCCGCGATGGAAGGGATTAGCAAGAGCGGTATAATCACGAGCCATTCACGGGAGCCCAGGGCAATCGTGTCGAAGATTGGCTGTAAGAAGGGGGCGTAGATCACGCCCAGCAACAATACGATGGAGAGGGCCACGGCGTACTGCATATATTTGTTGCTGAAGATACCCAGCCGGAAGAGCGAGACCCGCTCGGAGCGGGCGGTGTAAGCGCGTAGCAGCTCGGAGGCGGAAAGGGTGACGAAGGCCATTGTCTGCGCCAGCAGCCGGTTCCCCGGGCTCCACATCAGGCCGATGTAGTAAGCGAACAGCACGACGCCGGTGATGGCGACGGTCTGTACGCTGATGCCGATGCCCATAATTTTGTTAATGATTGGCTCGTTCACCGGACGCGGCGGGCGGTCCATAATGTCCGGGTCGCCCTTTTCCAGGCCCAGCGCCAGGGCCGGCGCGCCATCGGTCAACAGGTTGAGCCACAACAGCTGGATGGGGGTCAGCGGTGATTTGGAGCCGAAGAGCATAGCCAGGAAGATGACCATTATCTCCGCCAGGTTGCACGAGATCAGGAAGTAGACGAACTTGCGGATGTTGGAGTAGATGATGCGGCCTTGCTCGACGGCGGAGACGATGGAGGTATAGTTGTCGTCGGTGAGCACCATGTCGGCCGTCTGTTTGGTCACGTCGGTGCCGGTGATGCCCATCGCCACGCCAATCGAAGCTCGCTTGAGCGCCGGGGCGTCGTTGACGCCGTCGCCCGTCATCGCTACTACCTGGTCGCGGGCCTTTAGCGCTTCGACAATGCGCACTTTGTGCTGAGGAGAGACGCGGGCGAAGACGTCGATCTCGTCGATCCTGTCGATCAGCTCCTGGTCGGAGATCTGCTCGAGCTCCGCGCCGGTCAATACGTGACCGTCGGGATTGCCGCTGCCGTCCGAACGCATCAGCCCGATCTCCTCGGCGATGGCGCGGGCGGTGTCCGGGTAGTCCCCTGTGATCATCATCGTGCGGATACCGGCGTGGCGTGCTTTCTCCACCGCTTGCTTGACTTCTGGGCGGGCCGGGTCGGTCATCGCCACCAGCCCAATCAGCGATAAGTTCCGCTCGACTTTATCGGGATTGGGTTCATCCGGTACATCCTGCAGGTGCCGGTAAGCCACGGCCAGAACGCGCAGCCCGCCCTTTCCCAGGTCACGAAAGGCGTTTTTGATGTGCTGACGGCGGCCGTTGGTGAGCGGGACGTCGACGCCGTCGTCCAGGATAGAATCACATAGCGATAGTACGATGTCGGGGGCGCCCTTGACGTAAGCCACGTAGTTGGCGTCGGTGGATTCTTCCAGCCCGCGACATCTTCCCCGGTGGATGGTGGTCATCCGCTTACGTTCGCTATCGAAGGGAATCTCAGCTACACGCGGCAGGCGTTCTTCGACCTCTTCGCGCCATAGACCGGCTTTAGCGGCGGCCACCACCAATGCGCCCTCGGTCGGATCGCCCACCATGCGGTAATTTGTGTCGCCGTTCACCTCTATTTCATCGGCTTCATCCTGGTCCACCGATTCCAGCCGGGCATCGGAGCAGAGAAGTCCCCCTGTAAGCAGGGCCAGGACCTCGGGGTGGTCGCGGGGATTGACTTGCTTACCCTGATGATTGAACTTGCCATCCGGCTCATAGCCCTCGCCGCTCACATCCAGGCGTAAGTTGGCCACATAAAGCCGCACGGCGGTCATCTCGTTCTGGGTCAGTGTGCCGGTCTTGTCGGAGCAGATCACGGTGGCGCTGCCCAGGGTTTCCACCGCTGGCAGACGGCGGATGAGGGCGTTGCGCCGCACCATCTCGCGCATTCCCAACGCCAGACAGATAGTGACCACCGCCGGCAGCCCTTCTGGCACTGCAGCGATGGCCAGGCTGACCGCCACGAGGAAGAGCTCGATGATCTGATCCTGCGTCTGCACCAGATAAGGCCCCGGGCCCTGGGTGGCGATGAGAGAGAGCTGGGTGTCCTGGATGAGAGCCTCAATGAAGATGAGGCCGCAGATGCCCAACGCGGCCCAGCCCAGCCAGCGGCCCAGCTGATCGAGCCGACGTTGCAAAGGGGTGGTCTCCTCTTCGTAGGATTGGATCATCTCGGCGATGAGGCCGATCTGGGTCTCCATCCCGGTTTCGACGACGATGCCGGCGCCGCGCCCGTAGGTGACTGTGGTGCCCATAAAGGCGCAGTTCCGGCGGTCGCCCAGCGGCATTTCCTCTGGTAACTCAGTTCCGGCCTTTTTCTCCACTGGCATCGATTCGCCGGTCAAGGAGGCCTCGTCAATTTTGAGGTTGACGCTTTCGATGAGCCGCATATCGGCCGGTACATAGCTGCCGGCCTTCAGGAAGACGATGTCGCCCGGCACCAGCTCGCGAGCTGGGACGGTCACCCGGTGACCGCCGCGCATCACGTGTGCCTCTGGCGCGGCCATCTTCTTGAGCGCCGCTAGGGCCTCTTCTGCCTTGCTCTCCTGGATCACTCCCAGGACGGCGTTGAGGATGACGATGGACAGGATGGCGCTGGCCTCCACCGTCTCTCCCAGGAGGAACGATATGCCAGAAGCCGCGATCAGCATCATCACGACGAAATTGTCGAATTGTCTCAGGAGTAGCTGCCAGAACCCCGGGCGGGGCTGCTCGGCCAGCTCGTTGAGGCCATACTCTTTTATCCGGGCCTCGGTTTCTTTGGATGTCAGTCCTTCTTCGAGATCTGTTTTTAGCTTGTCGGCGACTTCTTGTACGGGTAAACTATGCCAGGTATCCTTTTTTTCCATACTCTCCTCTACCATTTATGGATTTCGAAGCAGGTCGTCCAGCAAAAATGCCCTCAAGGCCGCAGAACGTGCTTAGGCGCGAACAAGGCAAACGAAGCTGGGGTTGATGCGCTCGATAAACGTGACTGTAGGCAATCTAATGCGTCTGGGCTACACTAGAATCGCTTCGTTTGCCCATTTACCGTTAGACTTGGCTATTTGGACAAGTCTTGCTAATCTTCTCGAAAGCTTTCAGATACGATGCAACTGACTGGGAGCGATCGAAGACGGTTTGGCGGTTGAAACCGCGTGTTACGATCGACGAAGTCGGCCTACGCCGACTCCGAAGCCGCTCTTCAGCGGCTTCGCAATGGGCAGCCCGCGACTTCATCGCCGGGCGACATTTGTGCTTCCAAAGTCTGGAGTCGCTAAACTACAGGAGTTAAGGCGAAAAAGTGTCTCGTGGTCAGCCGTCAGACGTTAGTATTATAACGACTATCAATCCTACTTTGTTCTTATCATTTGTCAAGATGGGGATGGGAAGAAACGTTCGACGAAGCGCAGGTAACCTTTTCGCCCGGCTTTTTCGGTCCAGAAGTTGATAGATTTGCGAATACGTTTCAGGCAGTCGATCATCTCCTCCAGGGTGATCGGCTCGGGCTGCTGTTCGATAGGCTGGCCGTCTAGGTCTTTGAATGATGTACGTCCCAATCGCCATTCGCTCATCATCTTGACGCTTTCGAAGACTTCCTGGGAGAGCGGATCAAGGTGTGGAGGCTGCGGTTCATACTCTTTGATCTCGGCGTTGTAAAGTCTGATGAGCGCCTCGATAGCGTTGAGTGCTTCCCAGTTGGACAGCTCTGGATGCTCGCGATATACTTGCATGATACCGGCCTCAAGGTTTTGCAGAATATCCTCGTAACGTTTTTCGAATGCGTTATCAGAAAGAGTGGGGCGGGTCATTTTACTCCTCCTCGTCAGGTCTAGTTTTCTCGACTACTTGATCTAACGCCTCCAAGGCCTGGGCCAGCTCTTCTGCCAGCGGATGATCCCCCAATCGGTCGTGTGCGATCTCCAATACCTGATGATAATAACGCAGCTGGGCATCTGGCCCGCGTTTAAAGTGTTGCCAGAGCGCAGGGCCCTGACGGCGTAAATCTTCCACAAAAGCCTGAGTATTGTGCAGCGTATCGGCGGCCTTGACCGCTACGGCCTCGCGACTGGCTGCTTTGATCTGATCCAGGGCCTCCTTCTTACGCGTGGCCCAAGGACGTTTCTCCCCTTCCGAATCATATTTCTCCTCTGAAAGAGATTTTACCATCTGGGCTACGCGAGGGCCGAATTGTTGAGCTATCCGGTCGAGGCTATAGTCTTGGTCTTCGACCACATCGTGGAGGAGGCCAGCCGCGGCAGCTGTGGTGGAGAACCCGTGGCGCAGCAAGATGACGGAGACGTGGAGCGGGTGAATGATATAGGGTAAATCGCTCCCCTTGCGCTTCTGTTGGTGGTGGGCGATGGTAGCGGTTCGCAATGCCTTTTCATAGAGCTCGGTATAACCTTGGGGCATACATCCCTCGCTTACAATTTGATCTTCGCCGTGACCGGCAGATTCTCCGCGCTGGTCATCCTGCATAACAAACCCGAAGGGGACACAGCGGTATCTTGACGCCTGCTGGCTGCGGAAATTATTATAGCACGTTCCTATGAGGGTTCAAAAGTGGCTGCCGGCGGGGGATAAACGAAGCAGTTCCAAAGCATCCTAGCCGCATTAGCTTGCCTACAAACGCATTGACCGAGCGTATCACCCCCAGCTTCGTTTGCCCCTGAGCGCGAGCGCTTGACTTCCCCTTCAACGAGACTACAATGAGCTTATGCTCAGGCCCGCGCAGCACGAGCCGAGCAACTCGACACTCTGTGACTGTACCGTAATCGACTGAAGCGTCACCAAGGGAGGCTTATGATCTCGCAAGAAGAAGCAATGCGTATTTTGAAGGCGAATATCGCCAATGAGAACCTACGGAAACATCACTATGCCGTGGCAGCGGCAATGCGGGCCCTGGCCCACGAGTTTGGAGGAGAGCCAGATAAGTGGGAGGTAGTGGGCCTGCTTCACGACGCTGACTACGAGGAGACGAAGGACGATCCCGATCGGCACGCGCTGGTTATCGCCGAACAGCTGGAGCAGGAGGGCATCTCGGAGGAAATCGTCCGCGCCATTAAGGCGCACAACTATGAACGTCTGGGGGTGATGCCAGAGACGAAGATGGAGTGGTCCCTGGTAACCTGTGACGACTTGACCGGGCTGATTGTGGCTGTTGCGCTGGTCCACCCGACCAAGCTGGACGGTGTCTCGGTAGAATCGGTCATGAAGAAGTTCGACTCCAAATCGTTCGCCTCCGGCGCTGATCGGGAGCGAATTCGTCTCTGCGAGGAGAAGCTGGATACGCCGCTGGAGGATTTCGTCGGGATCGTCCTGAATGCGATGAAGGAACGCTCCGATCAGCTGGGGCTTTAGGGCGCGATCATTCAGGAGAACCAGGCCAGATCTGGTTTCTGTGAAACTTTTGAGGCCTGGCTGCGTATATATACTGAAGCGGAGACCCCTGATAGGCAACGTGCTGACCGTCGGGGGCGTGCCGCTAGAAGTTCTGGAGGGCTTATGAGTACCAGCCCATCGTTACAATGTAATGTGAAGGAGGACACCGAAAATGGCATCCCTGTTGGAAAAAATCTCGACCTTGATCTCCGCAAACCTACACGCTATGGTAGACCAGGCGCTGAAGACCAACAGCCTGGCCGTCATCGACCAGTACATCCGGCAGGTGGAGGATAACCTGGAGGATCTGGAGGATGCTGCGGCCACCGTTGGCGGCGAGGTCAAGACCATCAAGCGCAAGCTGGACGATCTGGATCAGAAGAAGGACGGGCTTAACCAGGCCATCGACGCTTTCTTGATGGAGGGCAATGAGGAGACCGCCGCAGCCGCTCAGAGTAAGCTCAACAGCACCCAGCGGCTGATTCAGACCTACGAGGATCAAGCCGCACGGCTGCAGGGGGAGTATGAGAAGCTGTTGGACGCCAAGGTGAAGCTGGAAGCGCGGCTTTCCACGATGAAGCAGGAGCGCGAGGAGCTCCAGGCCTTGATGGCGCTGGCCAAGAGCAAAGAAGTCGCTGTCGACGCGATGAAAAGCCTCGACGATCTGATGGGCTCCGGCGATACCGACATCAGTCGCATCGCGGGCAGCATCTACGCCCGTCTGGACAAAGCCACCACCGCCGCCGAGATGCGCGCTGCCAGCCTCGACGAGCAGATCGACCAGGTGCTGGAGCGAGAGGCCATTGATGGACAGCTGGCCGAGCGCAAGAAGAGACTGGGGTTGGAGTAGGGCGAAACGTAGAACGTCAAGCGTCAAACGTAAAGCGTAGGGTGTATCGCGTATTCCGCTTACGCACTACGCACTTCTATCGCGCGAGGGGGCCTAAAAGGATAAGCGTATGAACCGTACCCGCTGGATTTTCGTGATCATTCTGGTCGTCGCGCTGCTGATCGTTGGCGCATCGCTACTATGGCGTGCCTTGAGCGAGAGCCCTCAGAGTGAGCTCACCGTCGAGCATCCCGAAACTATCACCGTGCGCGTGCTCACCGCACTGCCGGTGGAACCGTGGGTGCGCAGCGCAGCCGCCGACTTCAACGCCACCGATCCGCAGGTGGATGGTGTGCCAGTGGAGGTGGAGATCGTGGCGATGGACGGCTTGAGCGCGTTGGGCCGTTGGGATCGCGATGCGTTCAACGCGCTCCCGCCCGACGCCGATCCGGAGAACCTGACCTCGGCCCAGGAGGCCGCCCTGGAAGACTTCCCCACGGCCTGGATCCCCGATAGCCGCTACCTGGTGGAGCTGGCCAACGCCTCCTACAAGGAGCGCCTGGGCCGCGACGTCTTCCTCACCGACGGCGAGTACCGCGCCCGTCCCATCGCCATCAGCCTCTTCACCTGGGGCATCTACGAGAGCCGCGCTCAGGTGCTGGAGGAGCACTTCGGCGAGATCAGCTGGAGCACCATTCACGATGCGGCCATCGCCAGGGGCGGCTGGCCGGAGCTGGGCGGCGAGGCGAGCTGGGGCTACTTCAAGCTGGTGGTGCCTAATCCCAACAAGAACGCCGGCGGGTTGGCCGCTATGATCGCTGCGGCCGGTGAGTATTACGACCGCACCGACATCGGCGTGGAGGATGTCACCGATCCACAGTTCCAGGCCTGGCTGGGCGAGCTGATGGGCGCCGTGACTGACTTCAGCAGCGCCAGCGCCTACACCGCTGAGGACTTCGCCCTTTTCGGCTACAGCGTGGGCGATGGCGGTCAACTGCTGGAAAGCGACCTGCTCCAGAATATGCAGGGCATTCTCACCCGCTGGGAGGACCCGCTGGCGCTCTACTATCCCGACTACGTCACCTGGTTCGACTTCCCCTTCACCGTCTGGATCGGGCCGGAGACCAGCGCGCTGGAGAAGAACGCCGCGCTGGCCTTCCAGCAGTTCCTGTTGAGCGAGCCGCAGCAGAAGGCAGCGCTGGCCTACGGCCTGCGTCCGGCCAACTCCAACGTGCCCGTCGACGCCAGCCCGGATAGCCTCTTCGTCAAGTGGGAGGACCGCGGCGTCGAGCCGGTCGTACCGCGTGCCGACGCCATGCGCAGCCCTAACCGCGACGTGCTCCTGGCGCTGCTGCGCTGGTTCGAGCTGAACGTGGTGGAGTGAGCGATATGCGAGTGTGCAAGTGGGCAAGTGACCAAGTTTGCAGGTCTGCAAGTGGGCAAGTGATTAGGTCTGGGGCGGCGCTGTGAGTGAGATGAACGGGTTGAGAGGTTGGTGGTTGAATCTCAGCGTTCTCCAGCGCGGGTGCTTGATTGCGCTGGTTGCCCTGTTCGTCGTCTTGTGCGCCTGCGGCCCGTTGACCTTCACTGTTGGATGGCAGTTGTGGGATAGCCTTTCCGGGCCGGGCGCGGAGGAAGAGGCCGCCCCGTGGCCTCCGGACAGCGCCGAGCTGACAGTGTCCGTATCGCCCGCGATGAGCGATATGTTCCAGACCCTGGTCAGCGATTTCAACGCCCAGGGTCAGCGGACACCCGACGGGCAGACGATGCAAGTACGGACGGAGGTGTTGGCGCCGGAGAAGATGGTGGAGCAGAGCCTGGGGGCTCCCTCTTTCCAGGCCCTGGCCCCCGATAGCGGCCTCTGGCTGAATCAGTTGGAGCGGCGCTGGGCCGAGGTGCAAGGCGCCGAGGCGGGCGAGGAGGCCCTGATCCCAATCGGGAACCGCCGCACCAGCGCGCCGGTGCGCTATGCCGCCAGCCCCATCGTCATCGCCGCCTGGGAGGACGTGGCCCGCGAGTTGGGCTGGCCCGATAATGCCATCGGCTGGCAGGATATTCAGCGCAAGGCCACCGACGACCCCAACTTCAAGTGGAACCATCCCAGCACGAGTCACGCCAGCGGCCTGCTGGCCACCCTGGCCGAGTTTTACGCCGGGGCTGATCTGACCCGCGGGCTGACGCCGGAGGCCGCCACTGCCGAGCGGACGCTGGAGTACGTGAAGGCCGTCGAGGCCACCGTCCGCTTCTACGGCGAAGGCGAGGAAGTGATCGTCGAGCGGCTGGCTGCTGAAGGGCGCGATTTCCTCGACGCCTTCGTGACCCAGGAGCAGGTGGTCATCGAGTGGAATCAGTCACACCCCGGTGAGCGCCTGGTCGCCATCTACCCGGCCGAGGGCACGCTTTGGGCCGATCATCCGTTGGCTTTGCTGGAGTTGGGTGGCCCGGGCGAGACAGCCGTCACCGACAACCAGCGCCGCACCTTCCAGGCTTTCGCGCAGTTTCTGACTGCGAACGAGGTCCAGCAGCGGCTCTTGGTCGCCGGTTACCGCCCCGCAGATCTCAGCATCGCCTTGGACGAGGAGGACAGCCCCTTCGCCGATACCGACGCGGTGGACTGGCGCCAGCCCCAGACAACGCTTCAGATGCCCTCGCCCTCGGTGGTGGAGGTGGTCCAGAACGTCTGGTGGTACACTAAACGCCCCACCAACGTCTACCTGGTGGTCGATACCAGCGGCAGTATGGCCGGTGAGAAGCTGGTGCGTACGCAGGAAGCCTTGGCGGCTTTCGTCGATCAGATTCGAGGCGACCAGGATCAAGTGGGGTTGATCGAGTTTGGCAGCGGCATCAAGTCGTTCCGGCCGTTGCAGCCCCTGGACGACGAACACCGTCAGGCCCTGATTCGGCATATCGCTGCGATGGAGGCCAGTGAGAACACGGCTTTGCTCGACGCCGTCTGGGAGGCCCATGAGAGCTTGCAAGAGACTGCGGATGCGAAAGCTATCAACGCCATCGTCGTCATGACCGATGGTCAAGAGAACGACAGCCAGGTCAACATCTCTGACCTGGAGGAACGTTTCCAGGCGTCTCAGGCTGTGAGTGTGGTTACGTTCACTATCGCCTTTGGCGGAGATGCCGATGAGGGTCTCCTCCGGCGCATCGCCGAGGCGGGCGACGGGCAGTTCCGCCGCGCCGATGAGGCCGACATTGAGGAGCTGTACAAGATCATCTCGACGTACTTCTAAAACGTGAAACGTGATGCGTAAAACGTAATGCGTGATGCGTAAGCAGGGGATAGTGCGGTGTGAGCGAAGATTTTATGAAGAAGGGTTATGAAGATTACGAACTGAAGGATGAATACGATCTCGCGGAGTTGCCCGTTATGCCCAAGGGCCGCTATGCCCCAGAACGCAGAGCAAAAAAGAATCTGATCGTGTTAGAGCCTCATGCAGATCAAGCGTTTCCAACCGACGAGGCTGTTAACAAGGCGTTGCGCTTGATTCTGCAAATTATGCAAATTCCGCAGAAGGCAACATCTTAGAAGGCAAGCATAGGCCCTTACGTTTTACGCTTTACTCCCTATGACTACCGCACGAACCGAGCTTCAAAAGAAAGCCCAGAGCGCTATTCTCCAGTACGCCTTCTTCCGCTGGGAGAGTGCGGTAGTGCTGGCGGGCACGATAGTGCTCACGGTGCTGTTGCCGCATCCTTTCCCCTGGTGGCCGCTGTGGGGCTGGCCTCTCATTGGGCTGATCGGGCTGGCGGGGATCGTCTACTCCAGCCTCACCGACGCCGAGACTAACGCCCGCGTGCTGCTCGAGCTCTTCCAGCAGCAGTTCAACCCGCGCGAGATCAAAAGCGACGATCTGCGTCAGGAGGTGGAGACCGCGCTGGAGTATCAGCAGCGCATCGAGACTCAGATCCGGGGACAGCGGGACAGCGTATTGCGGGATCGGTTGGAGGATACGGCCAATCAGCTCAGCGACTGGATCGGCAACATCTACAAACTGGCCCTGAAATTGGACGCCTACCGTCGAGACGAATTACTGGCCCGCGAGCGTAAAACAGTGCCGAAGGAGATCGAGGAGCTCAATACTCGGCGCGAGCGAGAACGCAACCCCGATCTCCAGCAGGAGTTGGAGCGGGTGCTGGAGAGCAAGGGCAAGCAGTGGCGGACGCTACGCACGCTGGACGCGCGGATGAAGCAGGCCGAGCTCCGTCTGGAGGAGAGCATGACCGCGCTCTCCACCGTCTACAGTCAGATGCAACTGATCGGGGCGCGGGAGGTGGATAGCAGCCGCTCCGAGCGCCTCCAGGCCGACATCCGCGAGGAGATCGCCCAGCTGAACGACCTGATCAGCAGCATCAATGAAATCTCGGAGCAGGTGGATTGGTAAGCTGGTAGGCCGGTAGGATGGTAGACTGGTAAGCTGGTAGGTTGGTGGACCGGTAATGGGATAGAGTGGTGGATCGGCTACGGCCCCAGGTTATTGCGTAAGGTGTAAATGAGCAACGTAGAGGAAATGCGAGAGAAAATACTCTCTGTGCTCTTGCCCTGGGGAGTCGAGCGCGTATCCCTTTTTGGTTCTGTCATCAGGGAGGAGGACACGCCAGAGAGTGATGTTGACATTTTAGTGCGGCTCAAGCCCCTTGGTGAGCGTCCCAGTCTAGGGCTGAAATGGATCGGTCTGGAACAAGAGTTAAGCCGTATTCTGGAACGCGAGGTAGACCTGGTCAGCGAAAGCGGCCTGAGCCCTTACATTCGCCCCTACATAGAAGAGGATTTGGTAGTGTTGTATGAAGAGGGATGATACTGTTTTCTTGCAACATATCCTGGATGCGATTCAATGCATTAGACAGCGCCTCCGAGATGTTTCCCAAGAGCAGTTTTGGCAAAACGATCTGGTGCAAGACGCCGTGATACGCCAATTGGAGATTATCGGCGAAGCGTCGCGTAACCTGTCGGATGACTTGCGCAGTGCTCACTCACAGGTTACGTAAGAGAGGGTCTACCCCTCTTTCTCGTCGTGGGAGGCCTCCATA
>CAYYTU010000018.1:45592-50268 GCA_964474655.1 uncultured Anaerolineales bacterium | reverse complement strand
TATCTTTTCAATAAGTTGGGGAGCTGTGGCCGGTCTCCCGACCGAGCCACAGCGGGCACGGTCACGCCTTCGGCGGACCGGCCCGAGCGAGTTTGCCCCGGTTTATTGAGATGATAGGAAAATCTTGCTCTTCAATTCTCTGTGAATCTCCGTGCCTTCTCAGCGATTCTCTGTGTCCAAGTTAGACTACCTGGGCAGTTATGTTTTGAGCATATACCCAAAACCAACATACCGATAGAGATAGGATTGTCAACCCTTGGCGCAAGACCTGGTTTTCATTGGATTGGACGACACCGACACGCTCGAATCGCGCGGCACCGGTCACCTGGCGCGGCAGATCGCAGGGGCGCTGGCCGCCGACTACCCGCTGCTGGGCATCACGCGCCACCAATTGCTAGTCGATCCGCGCGTGTCCTATACAGCGAAGAACAGCAGCGCGGCCATCGTGCTGGAGCCGAACGGACGCCTCGACCCCGAGGCGCTGCTGGCGCGCGTCCAGGCGGTGATGCGCCAGCACTTCAACCCCGGCAGCGACCCAGGCCTGTGCGTGGCGTCGCACATCCCGGAGGATATCACCGCCTTTGGTCAGCGCGCGCAGCGAGAGGTGGTGACCCAGGAAGAGGCCCGCGCCCTGGCCGCCGCGCACGCCATCTCGCTTTTGGGGCTGGGCGGCAGCGAGGACGGCGTCATCGGCGCGCTGGCCGCGGTGGGACTGGCGGCCAGCGGCGACGACGGGCGCTACGTGCTGGTGGGGCGCTCGCGTGAGCTGAGCGGCTTGCAGCCCATCGCCGCCGTGCTGGCGGCCGGCGTCGCCGAGGTGCGGACGCTGGACAACCAGCCGGTGACCAAGGGCCTGATCCTGAGCGACAAATTGCGCCCGGCCCGGCGCGGCGCTCGGCCAATCGCCTTCGTCGAATGGGCCGAGGGCTACTGGCACCCGCTCAAACTCAACTGAGGAGTGAACCTATGGCCCATTTAGACGCCTATAACCGCCCCATTAGCTACCTGCGCATCTCCGTCACCGACCGCTGCAACCTGCGCTGCATCTACTGTATGCCGGAAGAGGGCGTGCCCTGGCGCCCACACGAGGAGATGCTGCGCTACGAGGAGATCGAGACCATCGTACGCGCCGCGGCAGAACTGGGTATCAACAAAATACGCTTGACGGGCGGCGAGCCGTTGGTGCGAGCAGGATTCGTCGATCTGGTGCGCAAGATCGCCCGCATCCCTGGCATCGATGACCTGGCGATGACGACCAACGGGATTCTGCTGGCCCGCTACGCCGAGGAACTGGCCGAGGCCGGGCTGCACCGCGTCAATATCAGCCTGGATACGCTCGACGAAGAGCGCTTCCGGCGCATCACCCGCTGCGGTGACCTGGCGGACGTGCTGGCGGGTATCAAAGTGGCGCGCCAGGCAGGACTGCAGCCGATAAAGATCAACACCGTGGTCATTCGCGGCTTGAACGACGACGAAGTGGTCGACTTGGCCGCCAAGACGATAGAGGCCGACTGGTGGAACATCCGCTTCATCGAGCTGATGCCGGTCGGTGATGGTGAAATGATAAACACGGCCTGGGAAGAGCAAGTCGTGACGGCACAGGAAACTCGCGAGCGAATCGAAGCAGCGCTGGGGGAACTGGAACCGGTCAAGATGCGCGTCGGGAGCGGGCCGGCCCGTTACTATCGCCTGCCTGGGGCGAAGGGCACGCTGGGGTTCATCACACCCATCAGCGAGCACTTCTGTTACAAGTGCAATCGTCTGCGCCTCACTGCCGATGGACAGCTGCGGCCCTGCCTGCTCTCCGATCAGGAGATCGACCTGCGCACACCACTGCGTACGCGCACGAGCGTGCACACGGGCGCCGACACTGACGAGATCAAGGCGCTGATCGTAGAGGGCATCAACTGCAAACCGATGCGCCATCACTTGGCGGAACATGTACAGCCGGAGGAGCGCGTGATGTCGGAGATCGGAGGGTAAAACGAGCGCGGGAACTTGTCCAAGACCGCTTTCACGAGTATCATTTGAAGGGAGTAGGAAGTAGGGATTAAGGATTAGGGAACTGTTCCCAAAATAGCGAAGTGCAAAATCCAATTTGCACGTCTCAAATGACAGATTGAGCGAGAAGATTTCGGAGAAACATCTTGAAGACTCTATCGCGAGGAGCTTCGATCAGATATTCCAGGGACAATTGGAGTTATAGCGCTGTAGGGCAGCAATACCCCATAGTCAGCACTGAGGGAAAGGCGGGATACATCGATATTCTCGCCAAAGAGCCAGGTACCGACTCTTACTTAGTCATCGAATTGAAGAGAGAACGGGAGTCAGACAGGGTGGTAGGACAGGTGCTTCGCTACATTGGATGGGTTGCGGACAATCTCTGTCAGATTGAGGAGAAAGTCAAGGGGCTGATCATCTGCAGAGAGGGCAGTGAGAACCTCGACTATATCCTGAAGATGGTTGAAGCCTTTGTTGAAGTAAATCGTTACCGAGTTGATTTTCAGTTAATCGACTAGTTTGAAGCAAACCTGATATGTTTGACAAGTCAGGTTGGAGATTTTATGACTCTAACCCACGTAGACGACGAGGGCCGCATCAAGATGGTAGATGTGGGCCACAAGCCGGACAGTGAGCGCGTGGCCGTCGCCAAGGGCGAGGTACGGATGAAGCCGAAGACGCTGCGTCTCATCGCCGCGGGAGACGCGCCCAAGGGTGACGTGCTGACCACGGCGCAGATCGCGGGCATTATGGCCGCCAAGCGTACGCACGACTTGATCCCGCTCTGCCACCCCCTGCCGCTGACCAAGGTGGAGATCGATTTCGAGATCGACGAGGAGGAGTCGCGGATCGAGATCACGGCCACGGCGCGCTGCACCGGCAAGACCGGCGTGGAGATGGAGGCGCTGACGGCGGTCAGCGCGGCCGCGCTGACCATCTACGACATGGCGAAGGCAGTGGAGAAGACGATGCGCATCGGGGAGATTCGGCTGGTGCGCAAGACCGGCGGCAAGAGTGGGGATTGGAGAATAGCGAATGGCGAATAGCGAATGATGAATGGGGATCTGGACATGGAGAAGGATGGGAATATCAGGGTTAGAGTGAAGTTTTTTGCCGCGCCGCGGGAAGCGTTGGACACGGACGAAATGGAACTGGACGTGCCGGCGGGCTCGACGGTGAAGGATCTGATCGACCTGCTGCGGAAGCAATATCCCGTCCTGGATACCTACACGCGTTTCTTGAGCGTTGCGGTCAACCGCGCCTATGTCGGGAGGCAGACCAAGCTGCATGACGGCGACGTGGTCGCCTGCCTGCCGCCGGTCGGAGGGGGATAGGAATGAATCTGTTCGAGATAACCAAAGAACCGCTATCCGTCGACGATGTGGTAGCCCACCTGGCGGACCCGGCCATCGGCGCGGTGGGCACCTTCGTGGGCGTGGTGCGCGGCGAGACCGACGGACGCGAGACGCAGCACCTAGAGTACGAGGCCTATCCGGAGATGACCGAGGAGCAGCTGCGCCAGATCGGCGAGGAGATCCGCGAGCGGTGGTCCACCATCCACGAAGTCGCCATCGTCCACCGCATCGGGCGGCTGGAGATCGGCGAGGTGATCGTGGTCATCGCCGTCTCGTCGGCGCATCGTCGGGAGGTTTTCGACGCCACCCACTACGCCATCGACCGACTGAAGGAGATTGTGCCCATCTGGAAGAAAGAAGTCTGGGCCGACGGCGAGGCGTGGAGGAGCGAGCAGAAGAGCAAACATAAGGGAGAAACAGGGTGAAAACAGGACACGGTGACGAGGAACAATCAACGCTGGAACCGATGTTGAGCGTAGAGGAAGCCCAAGCGCGTGTGTTGAATGCATTCAAACCTTTGGAGACGGAGCAGGTGCCGATCCTGGAGGCGACGGGCCGCGTGTTGGCCGAGGACATCCACGCCAACGTCGACATTCCACCACACGCCAACTCGTCGATGGACGGCTACGCGTTGCGGGCCGCCGATACCTCTGGCGCAAGTCCGGACTCGGCCACATGTCTGCGCGTCATCGGCGAGCTGCCGGCCGGCTACAAGCCAGGGCAAGAGGTGACGCCCGGCACGGCGATTCGCATCATGACCGGCGCGCCGCTCCCGCCGGGCGCCGATGCCGTCGTCAAGGTCGAGGACACCGAGATGGACCCTGAGAATGAGCACGTACACATCTTCGCCACAGTCGAGCCGGGCAACTACGTCCGGCCGGCCGGCGAGGACGTGCGCGAAGGCTCGCTGGTACTGGGGCGCGGGGCCCGGCTCCGTCCACAGGAGGTCGGGATGCTGGCCGCACTGGGACGCCAGGATGTCTCGGTGGGGCGTAAGCCGCGGGTGGCGATCCTGGCCACTGGCGACGAGCTGGTCGCCATCGACGAGCCGCTGACCCCGGGCAAGATCCGCAACACCAACAGCTACTCCAATGCCGCCCAGGTCATCGAGCACGGCGGGGAGCCGATCCTATTGGGCATCGCCCGCGATACGGTAGAGGATCTGACGGGTAAGATCCAGGTCGGGTTGAAGCAGGATGTGGATCTGTTTCTCACCTCCGGCGGCGTCTCGGTGGGTGACTTCGATCTGGTGAAGGACGTACTCGCCGCCGAGGGGAAGATGGATTTCTGGCGGGTGCGGATGAAGCCGGGTAAACCGCT
>CAYYTU010000018.1:0-45492 GCA_964474655.1 uncultured Anaerolineales bacterium | reverse complement strand
GTGCCAGTGCTGGGGCTACCGGGCAATCCCGTCTCGGTGATGGTCTCGTTCGAGACGTTCGTGCGCCCGGCGCTACTCAAGATGCAGGGGACGACCGAATGGCAGCGCCCCACCGTCGAGGCCACGTTGATGGACGAGATCACGCACAAGGACGAGCGGCGTCACTTCGTAAGGGTCCATCTCCGCTGGGAGGAGGGCGCGTACCGCGCCTATCTCACCGGCGCCCAGGGCTCGGGCATCCTGAGCTCGATGGTCAAGGCCAACGGGCTGGCCATCATCCCGGAAGGCTGGGATCACGCGCCGGCTGGGGCCCAGGTAGAGGCGAGGCTGCTGGATTAGCTAATCCAGCCTTTTAGCTCTGGGATCGATACTTCTGCTCCGCAGCCCAGCAGGATCCAAACACTCAAAACAAAAAGCCCCCTTCGCGGGGGCTTTCTTGATGCATCCAACATAAGTTCAGATGGCGATTACTCCTCTTCCTCCTTGACCAAAGCCGAGAGGATCACAGAGACGATGCTGACGACCAGCCCGCCGAGTAAGGCAGGCCAGAAGCCCTCCACCACGTAATGGACGTTGAACCAGCTCTGAGCGATCTGTGAGGCCAGCCAGAGCGTGAAGCCGTTGATGACCAACACGAAGAACCCCAGCGTCAGCAGGATCAAGGGACAGGTCAAGAACTTGAGAATCGGGCGCACGATGGCGTTGACCAAGCCCAGGATGACGGCCATCGCGGCATAGACAGTCCAGCCATTTCCTTCGACGGTGATGCCCGGCACGAGCCAGGCCGCAGCAAAGAGCGCCAAACCGGTGATAACCCAACGAACGAGCAGTTTCATGCGAATCACCTCCTTCCGTGCTATATACGGAATCTGCAGACCAAAGTTGCGTCGCGGTAAGTAAATTAGCCCTTGGTGACCACGTTCAGCTCGGGCAAAAGCACGTAGGGCAGCCGAATGCCGCCGTAGACCCATTCGGATTCGCGGCTCAGGGCCTCAATCGTCCGCAGATCCTGGTAGACGTTCCCCGCGACGGAGACGTCCTTGACCCGCCCCACGATCTCACCGCCTTCGATCTTGAAGGCCAAGCTCAGGTTGTTGGAGAAGGCGCCGCTGATGATGTTCCCCTGCCCCAGCCCCAGCGGGCTTTCCACCAGCAACCCCTCGTCGATCCCGGCGATGATGTCGTCCACGGGCTGATCGCCAGGCCCGACGACGAGGTTGGAGAAGGAGGGCGACGGCGGCGAGAAGAGGCCGCGCTTGCCACTGCCGGTCGGTTCGACCGCGGCCAGGGCCGCGGTCTTGAGATCGTAGACGAAGCCGCGCAGCACGCCATCTTCGATCAGCGCCCGGCGCCGACGTGGCACGCCCTCGTCGTCGTGGGAGCTGCTGCCGGGCCGCCCGTCCAGCGTGGGATCATCGACGAGCGTCAGGTTCTGGTCGAAGAGCTGCTCGCCTGCCTGCCCGACCATCGGCGAGATGCCGCGATAGACGTTCTTGCCGTTCAGCCCCCGTATCAGCGGGAGCGCCAGCACCGGCGCGCCGTTGGGCGAAAAGAGCACGGGCATCCGACCGGATGGGAGCGTCGCGGAACGTCGCGCCCGGCGCAGCTTCTCCGCCACGCGCTCGGCGAGCGCGCGGTAGCCGTCGTCCAGCGCGGCGGTCGTGAAGTACTCGAAGAGCGTCACCACATCGTCGCCGCGCACACGCTCGACCTCGAGTTTGATCGAAAGCTGCGCCTTCTCCACCGTGACCTCGGCGCCGGCGCTGTTGCGCACGGTGGTGCGGCGCGTGCGGCGCGTCAGGTCGACGCCGACGTGGGCCTCGCTGTCGGCCTCGCGCACGATAGCGATCATCTCTCGGCCCATTTTGATCAGTCGCTCGGCGGAAAGCGCTGCCAAATCGGCGTCGTAGACCTGCACCGATGGCCCCGGCTGCGGGGCGGGGAACTGCAGCGCCACCTCGTCGCCGAGCCGGGCCGATTCCAGCACGTTGGCGACCAGTTTGTCCGTAGTCGCCACATCGCTGGAGGCCGCAAAGCCCAATCGCCCCTCCACGATGGCCCGCGCGGCGATCCCCTGCGTCTCCTCTACCTCGAACGACTTCAGCTTGTTCGCCTTGAAGCCGATCTCAATGGCCTCACTCTCGATCTCGAAAACCTCGGCCTGCTCCGCCTGCTGCATTAACCGTTCTAGCATTGTCATCCCTCAATCTCGTTATCTGAAACAGCACCCGCTCAAATGTCAGTGTTATTCCCGCGCTTCTTCCTCCGCGATGACCCTCTGTGTGACCGGTATGAGGGCCGATACATCTTCCACTGCGGTCTTCCAAACCACTCTCAGATCGACGCCGAAGTAATGGTGAATCAGATTATCACGCATCCCAGCCATCTCTCGCCAGGGGACCTCCTTGTATCGCTCCCGCACCTCCTCCAGGATTCGATTTGTCGCCTCTCCAACAACCTCCAAGGCACGAATGACCGCAAACACGGACTTGTCATCGGCGACAAACTAACGAAACTTCTGAAGAGCGTCAAATATATCCTCCAGAAAGTCTCGATAGATGCGTTCTGGACTCATACACGGACAACTTCTTCCAAGATGACCTGTCCAAGACGAGGCTTGAGAGTATCTCGCATCACCAGATCTACGGGAACGCCCAGCAGATCGGAGAGGTGATTCTCCAGCGCAACGAACGTGAGCAAGCTAGGTGGCTCCGAAAACGTGACCAATATCCAGATCACTTTCAGAGCCTTGTTCCTGACGCACATACGAGCCAAAAATACCCAGAGAATCGACCTGATACTGCTCTTTCAGTACCGGGAGATGCTTCTGAAGCACCTGGCGAAAGTGCTCAACACTTTTTCTGGGTGATTCATTTTCCTGGCCTCAACACTAACGGCGATCGCATCACTCGCCGCCGATGAGCACATCCTGGATGCGCACGTGCGGCGCGCCCATCGTCACCGGCAGGCCGCCCTGGCCCTTGCCGCAGCGGCCCCACTCGGCCCATTGGAAATCATCGCCGACGGCGTCGATGTGCTTCAGCGTAGCGAAGAGGTTACCGCTGAGAATCACGTCGCGCACCAGCTCGGCGATCTCCCCATCGCGGATCATATACCCATAGGCCGCGCTGAAGGAGAAGTTCTCCAGCGCCGTCTGGCCGCCGAAGGCGTCGCAGGCATAGACGCCCAGCTCGATATCGCTGATCATCTCCTCGAAGGCAGTCTCACCGCCCTCGATGAAGGTGTTGGTCATCCGCACAATGGGCGGATGGCGGTAGCCGGTGGCGCGGGCGTTGCCCGTGGGCTGCTCGCCCATCTTGGCCGCCGTCTCCCGCGAATGCAAGCGGCCCACCAGCACGCCGTTTTTGATCAGATCGGTGCGCCCGGTCGGCGTGCCCTCGTCGTCGTACCTGTGGGTGCCACGCAGATTGGGGATGGAGCCATCGTCGGCGATGGTGAGAATATCGCGCCCGAAGCGCCGGCCCAACACCATCATCTCCTGCGCCTGCGGGTTCTCGTAGACGAAATCGGCCTCGGAGAGATGCCCGAACGCCTCGTGGGCGAAGACGCCAGCCATCCGTGGGTTGCAGATCACCGTGTAGCGCCCGCCCTGCACCGACGGCGCCGAAAGGAGATCGACCGCGCGCTGCGCGACCGTCGCCGCCAGCTCGTGATGGCCCAGCGCCGCCTCGAACCCGGCCACCTTCGAGACCGCCTCGAAAGCGCGCTGCACGTCGCCGTTCTCTCGCGCCACGGCGCTGAGGGCCACGTCGACCATCGGACGCTCCTCCTCGACGTATGTGCCCTCGGAGTTGGCGAACGTGACGCGATTGAAGGTGTCGTGATAGACGGTGCTCGTATCCACGATGTGCGGATCGGATTGGAGCAGGATCTCGTTATACGCCTCCGCCAGGGCCTTCTTCTCCGTCACCGAGACGCCGCGGAAATCGCGCTCCAGCGGCACGGTGATGACGTCCTCGGAGGCAGACACTGGCGCCAGCTCAATTGGCTCCTCGGTCTGAATGGCGCGGGCGCCCTCGTAGGCCTGCTGCACGCGGTGCTGGAGATCGCTCACGTCGTTGAAGGTGGCGATGCCCCAACCGCCGTCCTTGACCAGACAGCGCACGATGCCGCCGCGGTCGATGACCACGTCGGCGGTCTCCAGGTCCTGTCCGCGGTAAACGACGCGGGTGCTCTCCTGTTCCTCCAACCGGATCTCGGTGTAATCGGCCTTGCTGGCCCGCAACGCGGCCTCGATCTGTTCTCGCATTATGAAGAAGTCCTTTCAGACTGCAGAATATGTATGGGAATCGTAAAACGTGAAACGCAGGAACCAGATCAGGCGGGGGAGAGGTTCAGTTTCCCCAGCACCTTCTCCGGCGTGACGCGCTGCGCGCGTTCCCACTGCTCGTTCATCCAGCGCTTGAAGGCGTTGATCGGCTTGCGGCGCTGGCTCTCCTCCATCGCCCACTTGAGGAACTCGTAGTCCTGGCCCTTGATCTTCGGTTCGGTGGGATTGCGCCGGTAAGAGTCGTAGTCGGTGATGCGACTCAGGTCGTGTTGCACCACGTACTCGTAAAGATCGGTGCCGGGGTGCGGGGTGAAGAAAGCCGGGCTGTAGTAGTCCGGATCGATGGCCTTCATCATCCGCACCGTGTCCATCACCTCGTCCTTCGTCTCGGTGGGCAGGCCCATCATATAATTGGCCCAGATTTTAATATCGTGCTTGCGGCAGATGCGGGCCGCCTCGCGGTTCTGCTCGACGGTGGTGCCCTTGCGGATGAAGCGCAGCACGCGGTCGTTGCCGCTTTCGAAGCCGATGAAATAGCCGCGCAACCCGGCCTCGGCCATCCGCGCCACCATATCCTCGTGCTTGACGATGATGTCGGCCCGGCTCTGGCAGAAGAAGGGCATCTCGAACCCCTCGGCCATATACGCCCGGGTGAACTCGGTCACCCAGGCCCGATCCTCGGTCAGGCAGTCGTCGTGGAACATAAACGAGGCGATGTCGTAGGCGTCCACCAGCTGGTGGAGCTCCGCGATGACGCTGTCGACGCTGCGGCGACGGGTGCGCTTGCCGAAGAGATAATCCTCCCCGGGCTTGCAGAAGGCACAATTGTAGAGGCAGCCGCGCCCAGCGATGATGGTCACAAATGGCGGCGGTAGCTCCGGCACGAAGGGCACCTCCGGCGAATCCAGGTCGTAGCCCCACTTCCGCCACTCGTCCAGGAACAGATCGCGGTCGGCGACGGGGATGGCGTCCAGATCAGGCACTGACCCGCGCAGTACCCGGTGCTCCGGCGGATCGCCCGCCTCGATCTGCTGGAGGAGCCGGGGGAACGTGACCTCGCCCTCGCCGGTGACGAGATAATCGACGTGGGGGATGCGGAGCGAATCCTCCAGCGCGATGGTGACGTGCGGCCCACCGATGACCGTGACGATCGCCGGCTGGACCTCCTTGGCGATGGCGACGGCCTGGCTGGCGGGGTTGAAGTCGACGCTCATCATCGTCACGCCGAGCACATCTGGGTCCCGCTCCGCCAGCACCTGACGGAAATGCTCCCAGCTGGAAAGCGCTCGCAGATCGATCAGATCGACCGCAAAGCCTTGCGCTTTGGCGGCCGCGCTGAGCGACGCCAGCCCGTGGGAGATCCAGCCGGCGTCCATACCTTGCTTGAGCGATTCAAAACCCCGGCCTGCGATGCCGGGGTAGACGAACGTTGTCTTTAAAGCCATACTCTCCTCACACAATCACCCGTCAGAAAGCCTGATGAGATAACGGCAATGCATTTCGCCCTTTGCTGACTTGCCCTGGCGCCGAAGTGGAGCTTCAAAAAGATGCGTCATCATCGTCTGATCGACAAGACACACTTCCCCATGTTGATTAGCGACTTCCTCATAAGGACAATTGGCGACGTTGATAAAGAAATCACCATCTTGGCCTTGCTCCCAGCTGGCCATATAACCATGTTCATTCAAGAAATCAACCACAATGGACAGTCGTTCCTGAAAACTCGCATCAGCAGGAACTTCGACCTGCTCGGCCAGGCGCGCTCCAATGCGTCCCATCACCGCTCTCACATCTTCTTGCGCAAGATAAGCGTTAATCTCATCAAGCAAAAGGTTCATAAGGTACTCATAGTGCTTGGGAAAGAAAGAGACGGCCTCTTCGGTCAATTTGTAGACGTGCTGAGGCCGCCCAGGCGCTTTACGATGGCGTACTGAGGGAGCCGCAACCAGACCTTCCCTGCGCAACGTGTCCAGATGATGACGAATAGTGACAGTGGTCAGATCCAACGCATCGCTCAAGTCGTTGACCGTCGCCTGCCCCTCCATTTTCAAGATATTCAAAATACGCTCTCGGGTAACCTGCACGATCTATTCCCTTCGGTGATAGAAACTGGATGCCATCTGAACGAACACAGATTGATTACGAACGGTTCTCCAGAAGGTATACGGACCCAGCTGCGGTCAGGGATCTCGGATTCCAACGCTCCTACTGTATGAATGGACTCGGAAGATCGGAAGCCCTAAACTACCCTTCCCAAGAACAGTCGCCGTATGGTATCACGGGCAAGAGAATTTGTCAAACGTCCATCGTGATAATTAAACGGAATGAGAACGCTACGAGCCGAAGTCTGCTGCAGAGAAGCGTTCGCCCTGGTCTGATCCGGGCAGGCTCAGATCGCCTCATAGCGGCAAGGACGACGTCCCAAGGGCGTGAGAGGTTGCCCAAACTGGAAAAGCAGTGTAAAATTGGGTTCCGTATTCCCGCATCATATCCAGTGGGCTGGGCTTTCCCAAAGGGGCATCCTCACCATTTTGTTTTCCGAAGAGAAGTAATGCAAGGTGAAGAAACACACCAACGAACGGACAAGCGGAAGCCAACGCGCCAGATCGTCAGGCGCTCGATGCCTTCCAAGCTTAGGGAAGCCCAATGACTTACAGGGAACGCACATTGCTTCACCCCGCATCGACTTGAGAGCAGCAACAGGTCAATGATCTAATCAAAAGAGATGACCCCAAGAGCCAATCTGTACGAAAATAGCGAGTCATTAATCGCCGGCGTGCGCTTCCATCCCACGGGAAAGGTCTACCACTTTGACGCCAGCGACAAAGAGGACCTAAAGCCCGGCGACTTCGCCCTCGTCGAGACGATACGCGGCAAACAGCTGGGCGAGGTGGTCACCGTGCGCAAGCCGCAGCAGGACGAGGACGTGAAGGGCCTCAAGCCGATCAAGCGCCGGGCCACCGGGCGCGATTTAGCCTTGCGCCAGCTATGGCAAAAGAAAGAAGACGAAGCCCTCACACTCGCACGGGAGGAAAAGGAGAGACTGGGGCTGGCGATCAAATTGGTGATCGCCGAATATACCCTCGACGGCAAACGGCTCACGCTGTTGTACAGCTCAGAAAAGAACCCGAACCTGGACGAGCTGGAACAGCGACTGCAAAGCAAGCTCAACGTGACAATCGAGCTGTTGAAGATCGGACCACGCGATCAAGCCAAACTACTGGGGGGATACGGCGCCTGTGGCGGCCCGCGTTGCTGCTCTCATTTCCTATCCGACTTCCAGTCCATCTCCATCAAAATGGCCAAGAAGCAAGGCGTCTCATTGCATCCCTCCTCAATCACGGGGATGTGTAATCGTCTGCGCTGTTGCCTGGCTTTCGAGCACAAACAATACCTCCAAGCGCTCCAGAACCTGCCTCAGCGCAAGAAACACGTCCAAACGCCCTACGGCAAAGGAAAAGTGGTGGATCTGCTACCGCTGCAAGAGACCGTGGTAGTCAAAGTTGAAAACCGTCGCATGGAACTGCCGGTCGATGAAATCAGACATATCTCAGAATGACCACCGCTTAGCGCAACTGATATTGTTGACACTTGGATAAGACGCCCTGATGGAGGGGCCGAAAGGCGAATTATCCAAATGGGATTTTTGGCACGTGAGAGTATTAAATTGCTCCGGCCCCTATTGCCGTGCCCCGAGCAGTTTAGTAGTCTCCAGAGGAATAAGGAGTAAGGCAAAACAATGGAAACAATCCTAAAAGGCACCGAGAAGACCGTCCGTATCTCCCTTGATCTCCCGACGGTGATTATCGGCGAGAAGATAAACCCCACCGGCCGCGAGTGGCTGACCGAGCAGCTGACCGAGGGCAATCTGGAAGTGCTCCGCGACGAGGCCACCAAGCAGCTGGAGGATGGCGCCGATGTGCTGGACGTGAACGTCGGCGCGGCCAGCGTGAACGAGGTAGAACTGCTACCTCAGGCCGTCGAGATTATTCAGGACACCGTCGGCGTCCCGCTCTGCATCGATACGGCGGATAAGGACGCTTTGGAAGCGGCCTTGGAAGTCTATCAGGGTAAGCCATTGATTAACTCCGTCAACGGCGAAGAGGCGAGCCTGGAACGCGTCCTGCCGCTGGTAGCGGAGTACGAAGCAGCAGTCATCGGCCTGACGATGGACGATGATGGCATTCCCAAGAACGCCGAGAAGCGCCTGGAAATCGCCACCAAGATCGTCGAACGCGCCGAGGAACTGGGCATCCCTCGCGAAGACGTCTTGATCGACTGTCTGGCGCTGACGGTTAGCGCCGAGCCAGATGCCGCGATTATCACGCTGAACGCCATCGATCTGGTGAGAGAAGAGCTGGGCGTCAACCAGGCGCTGGGCCACAGCAACGTCTCCTTCGGGCTGCCGGATCGCGAGGTGATCAACCGCGTGGCTCTGGGCATGGTGATCCGCGCTGGCGTCAACGCGCCGATCGTCGACGCCTCCGAGGTCAAACAGTCCATCCTGGCCGCCGACCTGTTGATGGGCCGCGACCAGTTCGCGATGAATTACATCAAATACTACCGCGACCACAAGGACGAGTAGGTAGATTCATCCACGCTATACTCGCTGGCGCTGCGACGATTCGTCTGAAAAGCCAGGCATTAGCAAACTAGCAAGAGACGAAAGATGACTGAGCCACCACCTACCACCGATAAACCACATCCATCTAGGCTCATTCAGCGCAGAATGGCCTCTTGACCATTTGGCTGGGGCTATTCTCTCCCAGTAAACGGAGAGAATGCTCCAGCCTTATCCTTCTAGGAGCAAACAGTCCGATGAAAAAGACGAAAACGCCCCAAAAAGGACTAAGCGGCGGGCAGTACCAGCCGCTGACTGACGAGCAGGTTCAGCAAATTCACGAGGCTTCCTTGAGAGTGCTGGAACGTGTGGGCGTATCCGTGAAGGAACCCCAAGCGCGATCATTATTCGAGGAAGCCGGAGCCGAGGTGGACGAAGGACACGTGCGTCTACCCCGCTCGTTAGTGGAAGAGGCTATCGAGAAAGCGCCCTCACGAGTGGTGCTGGCAGGCCGCGCCCCCCAACACGATCTGATCCTGGAGGACAAACGGGTGCACATCGGCACCGGTGGCGCGGCGCTCCAGGTGCTTGATCTGGAGACCAGCGAGATTCGGAAGGCGATGTTACACGACGTGGGTCAGATGGCCCGCATCGTGGACGCGCTCGATAACATCCACTTCTTCCTCATCCCCATCTATCCCACCGATCTGGACGACGAGAAGGTGGAGATCAGCAAGTATTACGCCGCGCTGGCGAACACCACCAAGCACGTCCAGGCCGGCGCTTACACTCTCCAGGGTATCCGCGACGTGATAACGATGTCTGAACGCATCACCGGCGGCCCGGAGGCGTTGCGCGAGCGTCCCATCGTTTCCTTCATCACCAGCTGGATGGTCAGCCCACTCAAGTTCGCCACCGATGTCACATCGCTGCTGATTGAGGTCTGTCGCCAGGGTATGCCGGTGGTCCTTTCGGCGGCACCGATGGCCGGATCGACCTCGCCGGTGACGCTGGCCGGGACCCTGGCCCAGCTGAACGCCGAGCAGCTATCCGGTCTAACGCTGACGCAGCTGGTCAACCCCGGCACGCCGGTGCTGATCGGTCCCATCCCGGCCACCGCCGATATGCGCAGCGGCAAATACATCGCCGGCACGGTCGAACTGGGCGTCAGCAACGCGGCTATCGCCCAGCTAGCCCACTTCTACGACGTGCCCATCTACAACAGCGCCGGGATGACCGAATCCAAGTTACCGGACATCCAGGCCGGAATGGAGAAGGCCCAGTCAGTCATTCAGGTCGCGCTGGCCGGCGCCAATTTCATCCATCACGCCGCCGGGATGCTGGAGGATATGTCCACCATCGCCTACGAGCAGTTCGTGATCGATAACGAGATGCTGGGTATGGCGATGCGCGCCGTGCGTGGCATCGAGGTCAACGACGACACCCTGGCGCTGGAGGCTATCGAAAGGGTCGGACCAGGCGGTCACTACCTGGCCGACGAGCACACGATGCGCTATATGCGCACCGAGCACTACTACCCCTCCGACGTCTTCGACCGACGAGGGCGCGACGAATGGGCCGCCGACGGCAGCGAGGACGCCTGGAAACGCGCCAGACGGATTGCCCGCAACATCCTGGAGAATCATCAACCCGAACCCCTTGATCCCGCCGTCGATGGGTGGATCAAGGAGCAATTTGCCGACACGCTTATGCTCTGAGGAAACATAGAGTAGGAAGTATGGAGTAGGAAGTATGGAGTAGGAAGTATGGAGTGTGGAGCAATCCCAAGAGAGGCGGATCCCACCCGCTCCTTACTACTTACTCCCTACCCAAACCGGAGGTAACGTTTCGTGACTGAACAACTCCCTATCCCCACGCTGCAGCCTTTCGCCCGCGGCATGTCGGATGAGCAGGTGCGAGAGGTGCACTACGCCACACTGGAGATTCTGTCCCAGACCGGCGTAGATATGCAAGACCCCGAGGGGCGCGAGGTTCTGCTGGAGGCCGGCGCCTGGGAATCCGATGGTCGATTGAAGATACCGGAACATCTAGTCGTCGACGCCATCGACAAGGCGCCCTCGCGGCTCCCGATGTACGACCGGCTGGGCAGCCTGACGATGCCGTTGGAGCTGGGCAAGGTCTTCTTCGGCCCCGGCTCCGACACCACGTTCACGCTGGACGTGAAGACCGGCGAACGCCGCCGTTCGACCGCTCAGGACGTGGAGGACATCGCGCGATTGTGCGACGCGCTGGAGAACATCGACTTCATTATGTCGATGAGCAACCCCTCGGACGTGCCAGCCGACGACCTCTACATCCACGAGTTCGTACGCATGATCCGCGGCTCGGTCAAGCCCAACGTCTACACCGCCAAGGATCGCGCCGACGTGGAGGACATTTACCGCATCGCGGCGGCTGTGGCCGGCGGCGAGCAGGCCCTGCGCGAGAAGCCCTTTTTCCTGCTCTACGCTGAGCCGATTTCGCCCTTGATGATCATCGAGGAGTCACTGCAGAAGCTGATCTTCTGCGCCGAAAAGGGCGTCCCCTCCGGCTACATCCCGTCGCCCAACACCGGCGGCGGCGGACCGATCACGCTGGCGGGCGCACTGGCGCTGGGCAACGCCGAGTGTCTCGTTGGGCTGGTGCTGACGCAGCTGATCAACCCCGGTGCACCGTACATCTACGGGATGAACACGGCCGCGATGGATATGAAGACCACCATCATCAGCTACGGCAGCCCCGAGTGGCCGCTGGGGATGATGGCCCAGATGGACCTGGCCCGCCAGTACGATCTCCCGGCCTGGTCGGCCGGCGGCGCCACCGACAGCAAGGTCGTCGACGCCCAGGCGGGCATCGAGATGACCGTCTCCATTATGGCCAACTTCCTGGCCCGCGGCACGCTGGTCCACGACGTGGGCTACATCGAGTACGGCTCCACGTCCTCAATGGAGGCGCTGGTCATCGCCGACGAGATCATCCGCGAGATGCGCTTCATCATGGACGGCGTCGAGGTCAGCCCGCGGACGCTGGCGCTGGATGCCACGGCCCGCGTCCGGCCTGGCGGCGGCTACCTGGCCGACGACCACACGCTGGATAGCTGGGATTGGGCCCAATGGAAGCCCGATCTGATCGACCGCAATCGCTATGAGGATTGGGAGGCCAAAGGCTGCCAGGATATGTACACGCGGGCCAACGAGCGCGCGAAGGAGATTCTGGCCCAGCACGAGGTTCCTCCCTTGCCAGAGGAGGCAGAAGCGGTGATCGAGGAGATCTTGGAGGAGCGCGCCACGTCGCGCGGCGAGTAGTTCATTCGCTCCAAGCAACGTACCCGGGCGCAGCTGTTTGGACCAGCTGCGCCCTGATGCTGCTTACGAGCAGACGGCGATCATCAGCCGGGGACCAGATCGTCGATCCAGGCCAGGTAATCGCCAGAGCCGGCCACAATCGGCAATGCGATGATCTCCGGCACGTCGTAGGGATGCAGATCACGAACCGCATCCATTACCGCTTCCTCGCAGGTCGCTCGCTTCGTCTTGATGAGTAACAACACCTCCTCATCGGCACAAAGCTCGCCCTCCCAGAGGTACAAAGACTTGAGCGCCGGGACGATATTGACGCAGGCTGCCAGCTCCCGTTCCAACAGCGACCGAGCGATCTCCGCGCCCACCTCTCCAGAGGGCGCTGTAACCAGCGCGACGACGTAGTCACTCATCCGTACCTCCCTCCATCCAGTAGCAACCAGGACGCAGATTCAATCAAGATCCACCAACGCTGTGATGTGGTCGATGGATGTCGTCACGAATCGCTCGTCAGTGATCGAAAGATCAATTGCATCGTGGGGGCAAACGTCGACACAACGCCCGCAACCCTTGCAACCCTCACCGATCACGGCCCGCCCATCCTCCAGGTGGATCGCCTTCATAAAGCAGATGTCCTGCATACAGCTGCCGCAACCCACGCAGCGCTCGCTCACACTCACCGCCACGCCGGGCATCCGCTCGATCTTGTCGCCGATGCGGGGGGTGACGTGCGATAAGACTCCCCACACGCAGCAACAGGGACAACAATTGCAGATAGTGAGCAGCCGCTCGCCCGGGCCGACGCCCAGCCAAACGGTATCTAATTTATTACGTCCCACAAAGTGAATCAGGCCGGCTTCCCGGCAGCGCTGCACGTGCTCTCGTGCTTCCTCCTTGGTCACGCGATGGCCCAGCGCCGGGTTGATCTTCAGCGCTGCTTCCCCCAGAAAAAGACAGCCCAGATCGATGGGGTAATTTTCACATTGCTCGGCCTCGCGACAAAGGCAGAAATCCATCAGCCAGTGTACTTTCGCTTGCTCAATGAAGTGATCCACCACCTGAGAGGGCAACACCATCTCACCCGGTGAATCAATGGATTCATCGACAGAGATCTCTCGGACCACTTCATCCTGCGGAAGAAAGATCAAGCCGTCGCCATTGAAAAGCCAATGGTCCACCAGCTGCCCAATCAAGGGGAGATTGGTTGCTTTAGCAACGAAGAAACGACCCGGGTAGACCCATTTCAATAGTTTAACCACCCACAGAGGTCGACTCATTTCTTTATAGCCTCATCTCTCCCTACCATACCGACTACGGTCTTAAGCGAGCAAGACGCAACCTTTCGGGCAGCAGTCCCCGGGCCAGATCCAAAACCTCCTCTGAGAGCGTGTCAGCCTTATCCCAGCCCCGCTTATGATGACAAGACGTAAACCACTTCAGAGCATTGTAGCACAGCCACACGCTGGCGACAAACCCGCAAAAAGTCCAGGATATTGCACAGATGGGGACAATCATATACAATGGATCACACACATCGATCCCACTCAGAGAGACTGGGCATAAGTAGAAAGAGGACGATGGAGAGATCGGAAACAACGCGCACCTCTTGAATTGAGGCTTACCGAGAGCGTGCCATACTTAGCCACATATAAAGGAGCGAGCAGTGGCAAAGATAGACTTCAGGGCGGAGGCAGAAGCGCTGCGCGAGCAGATCGTCGCCTGGCGACGCGACTTCCATCGGCACCCAGAGCTGGCCTTCCAGGAGCACCGCTCCGCGGGGATTGTCGCCGAACGACTACGTGAGTGGGGCTACGAAGTCGAGACCGGCGTGGCGGAGACCGGCGTGGTGGCGCTGCTGGCAGGAGATCAACCTGGTTCGACGGTTATGGTGCGCGTCGATATGGACGCACTGCCCATCACCGAGGCTAACAAGATCGACTACGCCTCGCTAACCGAGGGGGTGATGCACGCCTGCGGCCACGACGGTCATATGGCGATCGGGCTGGGCGTCGCTCAGCTGATGACGCGACATAGAGACACGATCAGCGGCACACTCAAGCTGATCTTCCAGCCGGCCGAGGAGGGCGGCAACGGCGCGGAGGTGATGGTAGAGGAGAACGTCCTGGAGAATCCCCGTCCAGACGTGGCCTTGATGACCCACGTGTGGAACCAGAGGCCAGTGGGCACCATCGACGTCACGCCGGGGCCTGTGATGGCCGCGGCCGATAAGTGGACGTGCACCGTGTACGGCGAGGGCGGACACGGCGCGATGCCCCATCAAGCCGCCGATCCCATCGTGGCTGCATCTCACATCGTGACCACGCTCCAATCGATCGTCAGCCGCGACGTCAGCCCGCTGGAAGCAGCGGTGGTGAGCGTCGGCTCCATCCGCGGGGGCGAGGCTTTCAACGTGATCCCGGACCGAGTCGAGATGAGCGGTACCATTCGCACGTACAGCCCCGAGGTCCAAGAGACGGTGATCCGCCGGATGCACGAGATCGTCGACCGTGTAGCAGAAGGCTGTGGCATGCGGGCAGAGCTGACCATCGAACACCTGACGCCGGCGCTGGTCAACGACCCTGAGATGACCGAAGTGGTGCACGCCGCAGCAGAGGTCATCGTGGGGCCGGAGAAGGTCTCAAGTGGCGAACAGACGATGGGCAGCGAGGATGCAGCCTACTTCACAGCGCAAGTGCCGGGCTGCTACTTCTTCATCGGATCGGCCAACGCAGAGCGGGGCCTGGACGCGCCTCATCACAACCCCCAATTCGATTTCGACGAGGATGCGCTACCGCTGGGCGTGGCGGTGATGATGGAATCTGTTATGCATTACTTGTCGTGACACGGCTCACAAACCTCCTTTCGAGGTGACTTACTCTTCACCTGCACATAGAGGAAAACTTCACTTATGGAATTGACGCAGACGGGACCTCTCCATTGGCGGGCCGGCAACGGCTGGTTGGTGCTAGGCGGCGGCGGTCAATGGCAAGCCAATGAGACTGGTGACATCGACGCGGCTGCGCTAGGATGGGCGGATTTGGAAGGGCCGATGGTCGTAGTCCCCACCGCCGGCGGCTCGACCGTCGAGTATGAGGCCCTGCTCGATTATTACGTCAACCTGGGCGGCCCACACGGGTACGTGGCGCCTATCTTCGACGCCGCCGGAGCACAGATGGCGGAAAACTGCCAGCTGCTGGAGAATGCCAGCGTGATCTACATCGCCGACGGGCCCGATATGTTACATCTGACGCGGGCGCTGCGCGAAAGCCCGGCCCTGGAGACCATCGGTCGAGCCTTCAACCAGGGCGCGGTCGTGATCGGAATGGGCGTCGGCGCCTCCGCCCTGGGCGCCTGGGTCGACGATCCCGACGCCCCAGAGCACGCCGAGCCGGGTTGGCGCTGGTTGCCCCAGGCCATCATTGAGCCTTACTTCGAAGGCGCCCAAACCGCCAACCGGCTGCGGAAGTTGTTAGACATCCGACCGAACAACCTGGGCCTGGGCCTACCCGAGCAAGTGGGGCTGGCGCTGGGGCCGGAAGGCCAGGTGGAAAATATTGGAGCAGGACAGGTGACGGTCGTGGTTAGCGGACTAGAAATCAGTAGATAAATATGCAAGCGACGACAACATCTCCTCATCTCCAACTGCTAAGAGATCGCATCGACATCACGCAGGTTCCCTTCAGCGATCGCGGGTCACGCCTGCTGGTCCAACAGGTGCCAGGCCAGAGCCGATTGCTGATCAAGCTGGCCGAACGGCTGATCGAATTGCAACCAGGGCTGGATACCTACCGACACCGACCGCCTTTCATTCATAGCTTCGCCCTGGTAGACGAGCACGGCGACCAGCTCGATTTTGAAGAGGTGGTGAGCTATCCCCACGCCCTCTTTTTCCGCACGCGATTGGGCGACTTCGGATTGGTCTTCCAGGACGAGCAGACGCTTTCGCTGGGCTTGCCCCCAGAGACGACGTCCGGCATCCGGTTCCACGTCTCCCCCCAGTTCTGGGAGGAGACGGATGTGGGCGGTGTGTTCAAATCGGTTCGCAACCTGGCCTACGCCAGCAACGAGAAAGTGATCTGCAACACAATCACCCCTCGGGGAGGCGGTTACGTGGTCAATTTCGTGGTCGAAGCGGAAGAGGATTGCGCCATCACACTCACCATCCGCGGCGGCCTGGACCTCTCCCGGAAGGTCCTTCCATTCTCCATCACCTACCAGGCCGCGGAAGAGCGCTGGCACCAATGGTTCGACAGCGTGCCCCCGGTGGACGAGCGCTACCGCCACACCTACGCCTATGCATGGTGGATTATGGCGAGTAACCTTATCAGCCCCCAGGGCAACGTCACCTACGAGGCAATGATGCCTTCCAAGACGAACTACGTGGGCCTATGGCTATGGGATAGCGCCCTGCACGCGCTGGCCTACCGCTACGTGGACCCCGATCTGGCCCGCGACCAGATACGCGCGATGTTGGAGCATCAGCTGGAAGACGGGATGTTGCCCGACTCGGTGTACGACGAGGGAGTGGTGGCTGAGCTCGATCACCCGATTCACGCCGAGGTCACCAAACCCCCCATTCTGGCCTGGGCCGCGCTCAAGCTCCACGAGACCGACCCCGACCTCAATTTCCTACGGGAGATTTACGTGCCGCTGGTCCGCTGGAATGCCTGGTGGTTCAGCATGAACGACGACGACGTGGATGGTCTGGCACAGTACAACCACCCCTACTCCTCCGGCCTGGACGATAGCCCGTTGTGGGATTATGGTATGCCGGTCGAGCCGCCCGATCTGAACACGTATCTCTGTGTGCAGATGGGCTCGCTGGCGATGATGGCCGAGGCGCTGGGGATGGAGGCCGAGGGCGCAATGTGGCGCCGTCGTGCCGCGGCAATTGTGCAGCGTATGATCGAGGATTTCTGGGACGAGGAGGTCGGGCTGTTCCAGGCCCTGCACCACGAGAAGCCGGTGCCGGTGGCCACGCCCTTCAACTTGTATCCCTTGTGGACCGGTCAGCTGCCCCAACACATATGCGACCGCTTGATCGACCACCTCACCAACCCAGACGAGTTCTGGGATAGCTACGTCATCCCCACCGTAGCCCGCAACGACGACCGATACGACCCAGAGACGATGTGGCGCGGGCCAGTATGGGTCAACATCAACTACTTCTTCATCGAAGCGCTGCTTCAGATCGGCGAGCAAGAGCTGGCTCACACACTGCGCGATAAGACGTTAGAGCTCGTGATGGCCCACGACAGCATCTACGAGTACTATAACGCAGAGACAGGAGAACGACCACAGACAGCCGCCGACCCCTTTGGATGGACCGCTGCTGTTTTCATCGACCTGGCAATTCAGGCCAGCCAGGAAGATAAAAGCGACGCTCTGGAAACGAAAGGAGAGGTCCTATGAGAACCGAGAGGACACTTAGTGAGATACGCGAACACTGCCAAACCATCCAATCCGAATTTTTCGCCGAACGATCGTTGATCATCGCCGCCAACCGTAGCCCGGTCACGTTCACGAGAGATGAGGATGGCGATCTGACATATACACGTGGCGGAGGCGGACTGGTCACCGCCTTGCTTGGGATTTGCCGTTACACCGAGGCCACCTGGGTCGCCTGTGCCCGCACTGAGGCCGACGCAGAATGGCAAGAAGGCGACGTGGCGCTCGACGATGAAGGCAGCACGGTCCACGTCGATTTTCTCACGCCGGACGAGACCGCCTACAATCAATATTACAGCGTGATCGCCAACCCGTTGTTGTGGTTCCTGCAACACTCAATGTGGGACGTGGTGACATCCCCCGTGATCGATCAGGAGACCTGGGAGGCATGGAAAAACGGTTACGTGGCCATCAATCAGAGCTTTGCGGACACCATCGCCAAGCAAACGTTAGCCACCGAGCGCCCCACGCTGGTGATGCTGCAAGACTACCACCTCTACCTGACGGCCCGTCATCTGCGAGAGGGCCTGGATCCCGCCGATCAGCCCACCATCCTGCACTTCGTGCACATCCCCTGGCCCGGGCCGGAGTATTGGGGCATTCTGCCCCCACGGATGCGGGAGAGTATCCTGGATGGCTTATGCGCCGCAGACGTGCTGGGCTTCCAGACGGAACTGGATGCCCGTAATTTCTTGCGCACCTGCGAATCCTATCTCCCCGAGGCCCAGCTAAAGTACGAGCGAGGACGAATCTGGTACAAAAACCACGCCACCTACACCCGCGATTTCCCCATCTCCATCGACGTGGAAGCGCTGCGCCAGATGGCAAAATCGGAAGAAGCAGCTGAGTATCGCTCCGAAATCAAGGACTTCGCAAAAGATCGACAGTTGATCCTGCGCGTCGACCGCATTGAGCCCAGCAAGAACATCGTGCGCGGGTTCCAGGCCTTCGACGAGATGCTCGATCTCCACCCCGAGCACCTGGGTAAGGTCAAATTCGTGGCCCTGCTCGTTCCCTCGCGGCTGGGTGTGGGGGAATACCAGGATTATCTGGACAAACTGATGGCCGCCGCCGGGCAGGTCAACGCCAAACACGGAAACAGCGACTGGGAGCCGATCCGGGTGCTGGTGGGCGATAACTATCCGCGCGCCGTGGCCGCTATGCAGATGTACGACGTGCTGCTGGTCAACTCCATCGCCGACGGGATGAACCTGGTCGCCAAAGAAGGCCCGACGGTCAACGAGCGCGACGGGGTGCTGGTGCTTTCCGAACGGACGGGCGCACGCCAGCAGCTGGAGCCCGGCGCGAACGTCATCTCGCCGTGCGACGTGTACGCCACAGCCGAGGCGCTCCATCAGGGGCTGACGATGGATCCGGAGGAGCGCCACGAGCGTGCTCAACGGCTGCGCTGGCTGATCGAGCGAGAGGACATCACTGCCTGGCTTTGCCACCAGCTGGAAAGCGTGATGGAGCTGAACCTCTGCCAGGTGGAAGAATCATGAAACGACCAGAAACCGCCATTCTGCACTACGCTGCGCCGCCCGTCGTCGGCGGCGTCGAAGGGGTGATCAAGGCCCACGTGGAGACCTTCGTCGAGGCCGGCTATCCGGTCACCGTCGTCGCCGGGCGCGGCGAGGGCGACGCGCTCCCGCCAGAAGCTACGTTTATCTCGCTGCCCAAGATCGACTCGCAGCACAAGGAGATCGCCCAGATTACGGCGCAACTGGCTCAGGGCACCGTGCCGGACGCGTTCGACGCGTTGACTGAGGAGCTGACGGAAACGCTCGACCAGACACTGTCTCGGTTCGACAACGTGATCGTGCACAACATCTTCACCAAGCGCTTCAATCTGCCGCTGACCGCAGCGCTTCATCGCCTGCTGGACGAGGGTGCGATTTCCAACTGCATCGCCTGGTGTCACGACTTCGGCTGGACGAGCGAGCATTCTCGCCCCAACCTCCATCTCGGTTACCCCTGGGATCTGCTGCGCACGTATCGGGAAGAGGTGACTTACGTGGTGGTCTCTCGACAGAGGCAACGCACGCTGGCCGGGCTCTTCGATCAGCCGGCAGAGAAGATCCACGTGATCCACAACGGCGTCGACCCGGCCCTTCTGCTGGGGCTGACCGACGAGGGGTATGCGCTGATTCGGCGGCTGGAGCTGCTGGCGAGCGACGTGATCCTGCTGATGCCGGTCCGGGTGACCCAGGCCAAGAACATCGAGTACGCGCTGGAGGTCGTGGCGGCGCTGAAAGCACACGATCTTCAGCCCAAGCTAATCCTGACCGGTCCGCCCGATCCGCATGACGAGCAGAGTATGGCGTACTTCCGCGAGCTGCAGGCGCTACGCCGCGAGATGGACGTCGAGGACGAGATGCGCTTCGTGTTCGAATCCGGACCCGATCCGGACGAGCCTTTCTTGATCGAGATGCCGGTGGTGGCCGATCTCTTCCGCATAAGCGACGTGATGTTTATGCCCAGCCACCGCGAGGGATTCGGCATGCCGGTGCTGGAGACGGGGTTGGTCGGCACGCCGGTCGTCTGCACCGAGGTGCCGGCAGCTCGCGAGATCGGCGGCGAGGATGTGACGCTGATCGACGTCAACGATGATCCGGCAGCGGTCGCGGAGCAGATCGTGAATCGTCTGGAGCATAGCCCGACGCATCGCCTGCGTCGTCGCGTGCGCCAGGCGTACACCTGGCGGATGATCTTTCACCACGACATCGAGCCATTGTTGGAGAGGACGGAGGACACTTGATGCTTCACGCTCCCGAGTCGGTCAAAGCCCGCATCGCTCAGGCCGAGCGGCTGTGGCTGTTCCTCGATTACGATGGCACGCTATCCGACTTCGCGCCCACGCCCGATCAGGTCACGCCCGATCCGGAGGTCGAGGTGCTGGTCAGCCGGTTGGCGCGTCAGCCCCGCATCCGCGTCGCCGTGGTCAGCGGGCGGAGGCTGAGTCACGTCGAGCAGCTGGTGCCGGTCCCGGGCATCGTGCTGGCCGGCACCTACGGGATCGAGCTGCGGACGCCGAGCGGCGACTATGAGGAGCGCGTGGCGTACGACGCCATCCGGCCGACGCTGGAGGCGCTCAAGCCGCGCTGGGAGGCGTTGATCGCCGACCGCGAGGGGTTCTTCCTGGAGGACAAGGATTGGGCGCTGGCGATCCACGCCAAGTTCGCGGTCGACGACGAAGCCGAGGAGGTCTTGCACGCAGCGCGGCGGATGGCGGAGGAGAAAGTGTCACCGGATCTGTTCCGCGTGTTAGGGGGGCATAAGTTTCTGGAGGTCGGTCCTAAGGCGGCGCACAAGGGGAAGACGGTGGCTTACCTGCTGGAGCGCTACAGCTGGGCGCGTGCGCTGCCGCTCTATGTCGGCGACGATGATAAGGACGAGGAGGCCTTCGGCGTGATCCAGGCCCGCGGCGGCATCGCTATCGTGGTGTCGGAGGCACCACGCGAGAGCTGCGCCGACGGTCGGCTGACATCGCCGCGGGAGGTAAGAGAGTGGTTGAGGGAGCTGGCGAATCAACTCAGTCAGCAAGAATAGACGCCGGTAAGATGCGTAATACAAGAAGAGAAGTCTCTATAAAATCGACGACAATTCTCATTCCAGCTTATAATGAAGAACAGGCCATCGGCGCTGTGCTGAAAGATTTGCAGGCGACAATGGTTCACGCTAAATCACCATACGAAATTATCGTAGTGGATGACGGATCAGATGACGCCACAGCGGAGATAGCAAGGCAATTTGCCAAGGTAACGGTCCTCCAACACAGAGAAAATCGGGGTTATGGCGCAGCGCTCAAGACCGGTATCCGCCACGCGCAATATGAGCTAATCTGTATCACCGATGCCGATGGCACCTATCCCAGCAAATATATCCCCGAATTAGTGACCCACCTCACCGAAAATAAATGGGACATGGTCGTCGGCGCCCGCGTGGGAGAAGAAGTAAGCATTCCGCTCATCCGCAAGCCAGCCAAATGGCTCCTTCGCCAGCTAGCCAAGTTCGTAGCGGAGGAGCCCATCCCAGACCTCAACTCTGGATTGCGCGTCTTTCGCCGCGAGATAGCGCTGCGGCTGCTTAACTTGCTGCCTGACCGCTTCTCCTTCACGACCACCATCACCCTGGCAATGCTGACCAATAACTACCTCGTTGATTACATGCCTATCGACTATCTCGCTCGAGTGGGACATTCCAAGATCAAGCCCGTTCGAGACACCCTCTATTTTCTGCAGTTAGTAGGGCGTATCGCTTTATATTTCGCTCCCCTTAAGATATTTTTGCCCACGAGCATAGTACTTTTCACGATAGCAGTGGCCTGGGCGGTGTTCAGCAAAGTGGTGCTGGGAAAGCTAGCCGACGTGAGCACGCTAGTGATCGCCATGACGGCATTCCAGGTGGCTGTCATTGGCATGCTGGCCGAAATTATCAACCGCCGCTTGCCTAACTACTACCAGCGATGAGCAATAGATCAATCTTCGAGCAATTGAAAACTGAGGTCATCGACGCGGGGCTATGTACTCACTGTGGAACTTGTGTCGGTCTATCTGAGAGCACTTTACAGATGGAGCCGACATCAAAGGGCCCATTGCCAGTAAGAACCGGGGAAGGAAAAGTCAAACTTAGCTCATTGGCCTACAAGGCTTGCCCAGGCAAAGGATTTTCCTACCCTGAAGCCTATGTTGAACTCTTTGGAGCCTTGCCGCGGAACTGGTTAATCGGACCCTACCGGCGCATCTTCATCGGTTACTCAAACGTACCGACCATCCGCCAACGCGGTGCTTCTGGCGGTGTTATCACCCAGACACTAATTTATCTGCTAGATCAAGGAGCAATTAATGGTGCAGTTGTCGTCCAGCAAGGGAAGCCCAAACCCTGGCTAGCCAAGTCCGTCATCGCCCGTTCTACCGAAGATGTGAGGGAAGTCAGTCAGAGTGTCTACGCACCGGTCCCTGTAAACGTCATCCTGCCAGAGATAGCATCTTTTCCAGGCCCACTCGCTTATGTAGGCTTGCCAGATCAAGTAGCTTCTTTACGTCAGCTCCAACGGGCAGGACACAAGGGTTCTCAAAAAGTGAATTTAGTCATCGGTCCATACGTGGGGACTAATCTTTACTTCGGAGCCGTGGAAAGTTATCTGCGATCCCACGGTGTGCACGACCTGGAGGAAGTAACTGACTTAAGTTACCGAGAGGGTGAATGGCCCGGCTATCTCCAAATCCGGACCCGATCGGGGCGTGTGCTGAAGGCAAAGAAGTTTTATTATAACTATCTGATACCCTTTTACGTCACACAAAGCAGCCTGCTGGCGGTGGACTTCACTAACGAGCTGACCGATATCTCGGTAGGGGATGCCTGGCATCCGCGCTACGAGGCACAAGGCGGTGGCTTTTCGGTTGTGATAGCGCGTTCGGAAAGAGGAGAAAATTTGCTGACTGAAATGGAGCAAAGTGGGCTGTTAGAGCTGAAGGAAATCGAGTTAGAAGAGGCATTGTCCATGCACGCTCACATGTTCGATTTCAAGAAACGAGGTGCATTCATCCGTATGCAGTGGCGAAAGGCCTGGGGGCAACGTGTGCCTGACTATGGCTACCGCCCGACTTCTATTCCGTTATCGCGCAAATTGGTGGAGGTGGTCATTCTTTCCATTTTCTCCGCTGGTCGTACGCGATTCTGCCGCTGGCTGGTCGAACAGATCCCTCTAACAGTCATCGGACCTCTGTTTGAGCAGCTTCGTCAGATTTGGAAAAATGTCTCTAAACCAACCAAGCGGCAAGGATTACACTCCACTTCCTTCGAGATTACAAGGAGATCGACGTGAAAGATGGATTCTTAAAGAGAGCCGCGAAGGAAATTCGCTACTTTACACAATCCCACTGGTCGTTTGCCAATATTGAAAAACACTACGATGCAATTTCCAAAGACTACGACGAGATCAACCAAGGGACTTATTCCTACTTTCGCCGTTTCACCGACGCACTCCGTCTCGCTCAGCTACCCAACTCAAACCGTTTCCTCGATCTGTGCGCCCGTACTGGCAAAGGAACAGCCTATTTTTATCAAGAAGGCAAAGTGGATTCAGCCGTGTGCATGGAAGTCTCGCGCAAGATGGGAAAGATATGCAAACAGAGATTAAAAACCACCGGGTTGAAAGATTTCCAATGGATACAACTCACTGACTATTCCTTGCCCTTTCCTGATGGAGAGTTCGACGTAGCACTCTCGCTTGAGACAGTAGAGCATTTTCCTCACCCTCAAAAACTGGTGAGCGAACTGGGACGTGTTATTCATCCCGGTGGCATCCTGATCCTCAGCACTCCAAACGTGCTGTGGGAACCGATTCACTTCATTGCCGCCATCTTGGGCATCCATCACTCTAAAGGACCACACCGCTCCGTCCGCCTCAAAAGACTCGTGAAGATGGCGGAAAATGCCGGATTCCAAATAGAGCGTGTAGAAACAAATGTTCTTATCCCCGGCGGACCTCAATGGTTAGTCGAAGCAGGCGAATGGCTAGAAGCTCGCCTGAAGCATTCCGTGATACCCTACATCGGATTGCGTAGAATGTTGATCTGCCGCAAACTTCCGTAAACGAGGTGTTGTTATGCACCGCCGCTTTCATTCTCTGAAATGGACTTTGAAGGTCACCGGATTGATGCTAGGGCTTTTCGCGTTCGTGACCGGCTATTTTTGGGCACACAAACCTTTTGACGCCGAGATCATCACCGGGCTGGGACACTCACTGCTAAGCATCATCGCATGGTTAGGAATCACCTGGCTGGGAGCAGCACTGGGGCGGCGAGCAACAGGCTCCCTCCTGGACGAGGAACCCCCATTCATCCGGCTGGCCCTGTCGATTGGGATAGGACTGGGGCTGTTGTCTTTTCTGATATTGACCCTGGGCCTGCTGGGACTACTCCAACCCATTATTGCATGTGGGGGAATGCTGGCTCTAGCCCTGTTATTACGACACGAGCTAAAGGAAACATTAACCACCCTCCGCGTAGGTGACCTCCCACAACCCGAATCTTCCTTCCATCGCTGGGTGAGTATATACGTGGGAGCAGTTTTGGTCTTGACGTTCCTTACCGCGCTATCTCCGCCGATTGGCTGGGATACCCTGGTCTACCACCTCACCGGCCCGCGCTTCTTTGTAGAGACAGGCCAAATAGTCCACCCCCTTGACCTGCCGTATCTCGGGTTTCCTCAACTGGCAGAAATGCAATTCACACTGGGCTTGTTGCTTGTTGGCGAAAGAGTAGCTCCACTGCTTCACTTTGGATATGGCCTGCTGGCCCTGGTCACCACTGCCGCCCTGACCAAACGCTATTTCGGGCATAAAGCCGCTTGGCTGGCGACTGCGCTGCTCGCCTCAGCCCCCACGCTCTTCTCCCTGATGGAGCGGGCTTACGTAGACGCCACGCTTCTCTTTTATACCACCGCGGCCCTATACAGCTTCTTGCGCTGGCGCGAACGACAGGCTCAAAGCAACGCGCGGACCCAAGGGTGGCTGGTGGTTACAGGAATTCTCTGCGGCTTCTGTGGCTGGGTTAAATACACCGCTGTCGCAGTACCAATCGCCCTGGGGCTGAGCTTAGCCTGGGCCTCACGCCGCGATGGCGTGATAGTCATCCTCCGGCGACTGACCACCGTAGCTATCCCTACCACCGTGGTCATTTTGCCTGGGCTGATAGAGAATTGGGTCACCACGGGCAATCCCGTCTATCCTTTCTTATTCACCAACGGCGTATACTGGGATGAATGGCGCAGCTGGTGGTACGGCCTTCCCGGTACCGGATTGGCCTCAACGGCTCCCTGGCGTCTACTAATAGCCCCGTTGGAAGCGACAATTATGGGCACGGAAGGAACGCTCTTCTACGAAGCCACTATCGGGCCTTTTCTCCTACCCAGCATAGTGCTGCTGGCCTTCATCTGGCGAACCCTCAATCAAGAAGAACACTCAATTGTTGGATATACGTTGTTCTTCTTCGGTGTCAATTACGCCCTTTGGCTGAGCGGTCTGGCGCGCACGGCCAGACTCTTACGCGCGCGCTTTCTGTTCCTGGTCTTCGGGACAGCAGCGATGCTGGGGGGCGCTGCCTTGAGCCGAATACACACCTTGAACCGCCCACAACTGCGCGTGGACTGGCTAACGCGCACTGTGATCAGCATAACCCTGGGCCTGCTACTCTTTTCGATGCTAACCGCATTTCTGAGTGAGAACACCCTACCCGTCGTCTTCGGCCTAGAATCGCGCGAAGATTACTTGCGCCGACGCTTGGGCTGGTATTACGTCGCCATAGAGCACATAAATCAAGCGCTACCGCCTGACGCCCAGGTGCTCTTTTTATGGGAACCGCGGACCTATCATTGTCAGGCAGAATGCTGGCCCGACGCTATGTTAGATCGCCTTCCCCACAGCGCTCACCTCCACGGATACGATGCCAACGTCATCGCCGATACCTGGCGTACCGCGGGATTCACCCACGTATTGCTCTATCAATCAGGATTGGAGCTACTCGTGGAGACCCATCCGGACCCAATCACTGACGAGCACCTGCAATTGCTGGACGATCTAAAAGCTCAAAACTTCAAACTGATAGAAGATTTTGGCTCCACCTACAAATTATACGAACTACTCGATACCTCATCAAAAGCCGACAAGCTTACCTTGGAGAACTAACTATAATGGATCAAAAGATTATGGTCATCGGCCTGGACGGCGGGACGTTTGATCTGATCGAACCCTGGACCAAGGCCGGGCATCTGCCCACCTTCGCCCGGCTGATGAGAGAGGGGGCGTGGGGAAACCTGCGCTCGACAATGCCGCCCATTACCGCGCCGGCCTGGTCAACTTTCATGACCGGCAAGAACCCCGGCAAACATGGTCTGATCGACTTCGTCTTCCGCCAACCAGACTCCTACGACGTCTCACCGGTGAACGGATCGCTGCGCCAAGGGCGCTCGCTCTGGTCCCTGCTGAGCGACGGAGGCAAGAAAGTCATCGTCACTAACGTACCCCTCACCTACCCCCCAGAACCAGTCAACGGGTTGATGATCACCGGGTTGCTGAGCCCCTCGGAAAAATCCGAGTTCACTTACCCACCGGAACTGGCCGACGAGCTAAGAGCAAACGGCTATCGCATTCACGCACCGCAGTCTTACGCCAAGGGTGACATCGACCGCTTTCTGACATCCATCTACGAGACCACCGACATACAACTGGAAACCGTGAAACACCTGATGCAAGAGCACCCCTGGGATTTTCTGATGTACGTTTTCCGAGGGACTGACCGGCTCCAGCATGGTCTCTGGCATTTTATGGACCCCGATCATCCGCTGCACGGAGCGCCCGGCACTGAAAAGTATCAAAACGCCATCCTGGAGCATTATCAGTACATCGACCAGCAGCTTGCTGATCTTTTGGATCGTGTAGACGAACGGACAATGCTTATCTTGATGTCCGACCACGGCGCTGGGCCCTTCCACAAATACATCTATATGAACAACTGGCTGCGACGCTGGGGCTTTTTGAAGATGAAGAGAGGCCCCCTTACCCGGCTCAAAGAAGCGCTGTTCGCGCTGGGCATCACGCCCATCACCGCATATAACTTCCTACTTAAGCTGGGCCTGGGGAGTCTGAAAGGGAAAGTCACCAAGGGTAGAGGACAAGAAAAACTAGAACGCCTCTTTCTTTCGTTCAAAGATGTCGACTGGTCTCAAACAAAAGTCTATTCGTTAGGTAACGCCGGTCAGCTGTGGATCAATCTACGCGGGCGGGAGCCAAGGGGAATCGTCGCACCGGGAAGTGAATATGAACAAGTACGCCAAGATTTGATCGACCGTCTGATGACAATGGAAGATCCAGAGACCGGTGAGCGGTTAGTCGATACTGTTTACACTCGTGAGGATCTCTTCCAGGGCCCTTACGTAGAACAAATGCCTGACATCGTGTTCGTCCCGAAGGGTTTTCGCTATCTTTCTTTCGGAGAATATGAATTCGCCTCGCATCGCCTGGTGGACGTTTCGTATGGCATCACCGGCTGGCACCGGCGAAATGGGATGGTTCTGCTGCACGGAAGCCCGGTGCAGGCCAACGTTCGCCTGCAAAACGCTAGTATTGAGGACGTGGCGCCCACTCTGCTCTACCTGATGGGGCAGCCGGTGCCGGCCGATATGGACGGTCGGGTGTTGACCGATGCCCTCCACCTGGATTGGATCGACACCACGCGGTTGGCTGCCGCCCAGGAGACCAGCCAGGCCGAAAGCCGCCACGCCGACTTCTCCCCTGCCGACGAAGAGGCTGTGCGGCAGCGGTTGCAGGATCTGGGGTATCTGGGATGAGGAAACGAGGCCCTGTAAGATGGTACGTCTGGCTGCTGGGCATTTTGCTGATTGGTGCGCTGTTCCTTGCGGAAAGTGTGGCCGTACATCATCTCTTCACCACCCGTTTCCCAGGAGGCTATGACTTCTACGCTCCTTGGGCCGGCGCACGGGCTTTACTCCTGGAGGGACGTGACCCCTACGGCACGGAGGTCACGTCCGAGATACAGATCGCCAAAGGCATAGATCCCGCCCTGCGCGACGAAGGAAAGGGCGGTTTTGCCTATCCTCTACACGTGATATTCAGCTTCTGGCCCTTGGTTCACCTGCCCTATAGCTGGGCTCAGGCGATATGGATGGTGTTACTCCAATGGGTGACGGTAGCGACCGTAGTGGTTTTACTGCGCCTGGTACACTGGACCCCGAGGCCATTGGCGCTCGCCGGCCTCTTCCTCGGCGCTCTATCTCTCTATCCTGTCGCGCGCAGCACTATGCTGGGCCAGTTCACACTGCACGTCACATTCTTTCTGGCTGTGACACTGCTGGCCCTAAGGAACCATCAGAATATTATAGCCGGCGCTGCCTTGGCCTTGACTTCCATCAAACCTCAAATGGTTATTCTGGTTGTCCCCTGGATTTTACTATGGGCAATCAGCCGACACCGCTGGCGGCTGGTGTGGGGACTGTTGGGCAGCGGCGCGACGCTGAGGCTCGGCTCGCTGGCTCTCTTCCCGCGTTGGCCCATCAGCTTTGTGGAATCCGTCACGCGCTACAGCGCAGTCGCCGGAGGACGCTGGCCCATAATGGTCTTAAATGGACTTGTTGGGATTGCCTGGCTCTATGGCTGTACGGTATGGACTTTCCACACTTTTGCTAATACTACAACGAGGCTTTGACGTGGCAAGCACCCTTTCAAGAGGCGATTTTCGCTAGCGTGACCTTTGACCGCGGCGAGCCCAATCGCACATTTAGAATCCACAACCCAGAGCTACCCCCATATCTGCGTTCTTGGTGAGCAGACGCCTATATGTGGGAGTATCCCCAGGAAAAATAGCTGCTTGCTACATTTCAATTGTGCGATTGTCAACCATGGTCAAACCTAATGCTAAGTCGTCTCCTTCGACAGACTTCGGCGTGAGCGCCGCCGATCGGCTCAAGATGACCATTGAGTGATCAACTTCGTTGAATCTCGTTGTAGCATGGGTAGTCCTTGGTCGGGTGATCGCTGCGCATTCAGGGCCGTCAGCGCACTCAGCGGCCCCGGCGGAGGGCAACAAAGGAGCAGGAGCCTGTTTGGGACGTTGCATCGCTCCGTAGTGGCAACTGCCACTTTGGGACTACGCCAGACAACGAAATGCCGCCACCAACGATCTGGAGTAGCTGAGCCACCTGCTTGCTCATCGACCCGCGCCGCGCTGTAATGACCCCCTCAAATCACCTGCCGAAGGGGCCCTGGAAGCGTCACCTGATCGGCAACCCGCCCCTACCCCCGCTGCTCAGATGCACCCAAGGATGCTCATAGTGGCTGCCCATACTAACACCTGCACGAAGATAGCGGCAGCCCACAGCAAGTAACTGGCCATTCGCTCCCACCGATACACCAGAAAACCCAACCCACTGTTGAGCAAAAAAGCCAACAATCCAATAAGAGGGATGATAAACAGCGTGGAGCGGGGCCCAAACCGATCGGGAACCCCAGCAGCATTGAAGTGCAGAGGCACCAGCAAGGGCAAAGCGGGAAACCGGTAGCTCAAGAACCCAACCAGCACGAGCAAGGTTAAGAGGCCACCTCCGAGCAGCGACAATCCCAGATCGTCACGCCAGATAGGCCATTCGAGCACGGCGGGACGGCGAGAGGTCTGCTCCAGCACCTGGGTAGGCCCCATCTGCATACGGCGATGGAGGGACTGAAGGAACGCCTCGGTATTGATGGGGGAGATGCCATAGACCAGGCCCGGCGTAACGAGGTAGATCTGCTCATGCGGCGGGTGAGTGGCATAGAAAAGAGCCTGCCCCAGCCCCTCGATATCGCCGTAGCCGACCCAGTGCCCCGGCCACACACCACCTTGAAGCTGGACCTCAGCTTCCAACTCATCGCCCGTGAAGACGCGCTCAATCGCATGGAGGGGAATGGTCTGCTCCATCGGCCCCCACTGGACGATGAGAGCGTTGCGGTCGAGCAGATAGCGCGAGGTGGCAAGGCTATAACTCCAGAAGCCGATCACCGTCAGCAGGCCAAAACTGAACAAAACCGCCAGCCCGGTCAAGAACGTCCCAAAACCAAAGGGACGGGAGGTAGCCAGCACGATCAGACCAGTGTCGACGAGCATAATGAGGACGAAAGCGCCCACCCCCACGCTCAGGCCCAGTCGAATATCAGTTTCCCATTCCGTCATATGGCATATCCTTCGTAACGAACGAGCATTATATCAACCTGCAAGCAAGGGGCAAATAGAGCTTCGCAAAAAGAAACGCCCTCGGGCATATTGGCCCCAGGGCGTCTGATAAACCCTCGTCAGGGATTATTGTCCCAGGTGCATCGGCATGATTACGTGCGTGAAGTCCTCATCGCCCAACGGCCGGATCACGCCCGGGCTGGAGGAGGAGCTGGTATCCAGAGCGATCTGAGGCGCCTTCAGGACCGATAACACGTCAATCAAATACTTGACGTTGAAGGCGATCTCCACTTCCTCCCCCTCGACGTTGGCGTCAATCTCACTGACGTCCTCACCCGTTTCAGCCGCGGTCGCAGAGACCTGCACGCGACCAGGCTCCAGATCAGAACCGGGTTTGACGTGGATATGGGTAATGTTCGAGGCATCGCGGGCGAATATCTGCGCCATCTTACACGCCTTGAGGAACGGCGCCGTGTCCAAAACCGTGTGCGTCGTGTGCTCACGCGGTATAATCTGCCGGTAGTCCGGGAAGTTCCCGTCGATCAGCTGAGAGACCAGCACAATGTCAGTCAGCTGAAAGATGACCTGGTTGCGAGCGGGCGTGACGTTGATGGAGATAGACGCTTCCTCGCCGGCGGAAACGCGGTTCAGCTCGCTCAAGGCCTGGGCCGGGACAATGATACTGAACGTATCGCTGACGGCTTCCGGCAAGGACACAGTGCGAACCGAAAGACGGAACCCATCCGCGGCCGCCAGAGTCAACCGCTCCCCCTCGAACTTTGCCAATACGCCGGTCAAGATCGGACGACTCTCGTCGGTGGCAGCGGCGAAAGCCACCTGCTCAATCGCCGTGCGCAACACGTCCGGCTCGATGGCAATCCCGTCCTCATCCTCCGGCACGGGCACGATCGGAAACTCCTGGGCATCAATCCCCTTGATGTTGGCCTCGCTGCGGGCAGCGCGTAAATTCAGCGTCTGTGTGCGCACGACCAGGTCCATATCCACTTGCCCCGGTGGCAAAGCGTTGACCAGGTCGATGAACGTACGCGCCGGCACCGTGACCGCCCCCTCTTCCTCCACCTTGGCACCAATCCAGCAGTTGATGCCCACCTCAAGATTGGTAGCAGAAAGCTTAAGGCGCCCACCATCGGTCTCAAGTAGCACGTTGCCAAGCACCGGCAGCGTAGATCGGGGCGAAACCGCCCGACCGACGATGCCCAAACCCTTAGCCAAATTTTCCTGCAGGCAGGAGATTTTCATCAGTGTGCTCCTCCTCCGTTGTCTTCCTCATGACTATTTGATTTTCGTTGGATAGGTCAAGAGTATACACCAATAAGGCGATGCTCACAAGTGATCACTCAGGTGCATCGTCGGCCCAGCCGGGCAAATCGAGCGCTACCACATCACCGTGCACGTCGACGATAGCCCGAAAACCAGTCATCCAGAGGGCAGTACGCAGCTCGTCCACGTCGACGGCCCCTGGCTCCAGGATATGATCCAGGTTCTCGATAGCGTGCTCAATGGATGCCCGCGTGAAAAGATCCTCCGTGCCCAGCATCGCCATCACGCCCTCCGTCACTGTCTCCCGCATACCCATTATACGCTCCTGCAACGCCTCGACAATCTGGCGTTCGATATGCTCGGCCTCGACATGACGCAAGAACTCGCCCTCCGGCACGGCGTAATAAGGCTTCCCGCCGATGTGAACGATCTTCGCCGGCTCCCCTTCCTCGTTATAAACCAGATCGGCGAACAACGGCTCTCGACAGACAGCGACCATCTCAGCCCCTCTCCGGTTCCTTGAAATCGTAGATGCCGTCGCGCACGGCATAGCGGGTTTCGCAAGCGAGGCAAATCAGGTGTTCTTCCCCCTCGCTCATCTCGGTGGCACCACAGGCCGGACAGCGGAAGAAGGCATCGTCAGACGCGACGCCCCTTGGCTCCTCGACCACGCAGCGCAAAAAGACACTGGGCGATAGCGGATAGAGGGAGCCGATGGGCTGGCACAGGCGATCAAGCGTCGCCAGCAGCCCCGTGGGCACCAGACGTTTGAGCAGCTCAACTCGGAAATGGGAGACCGGGATTCGATCGCGGATTCTCAGCCCCACAGCGCTCAGCTGTTCCGCAATCCAGACCGGATGGAAATCGAAGTTCAGATCCACGAACTCCACCGGGGCGCGCGCGAAGGGCGACCAATCCTGTCGCCGCGCCAGATGGCGCAGGATTGCCTTCAAGTTACGCTTATTGGCAAACTCCATAACCAACGTGCCATCCCGAGCCAGCACGCGGGCGATCCCGCTCAAGACGGCCGGGACGTCGACAGCGTGGTGGAGCGTGCGGACCATCGTCACGGTATCGAACATGCCGCACGCAAACGGCAGCCGGTAGAAGTCACCAGCCACATAGATGTAATGCGGCTTACCATCAGGCCCAGACTCGCCCCATAATGCCTGCGCCTGACGCAACTGAGAGAGCGCATAATCAAAGATGACCACATCGTCATAGCCATTGTAAAGCGGCATCAACCGCCCATAGCCACCGCCGATGTCGACCAGACGCTTCCCCGCCGGCGGGAGCAGCCGTCGCAGCGCCGCCCGCTCGACCGCGTCCTCGTAGCTCCGCCCTCGCCCCCAGAAATCAGTGCGATAGGCGGACCCTTCATAATCGCAGATGGGACGCTCTGTTCCGGCGCTCACTTCGAACCCAGCTGGATGCCGTCGGGCAGCTGCTCAATCTGGACCCGCAGGGGTCGGAAGACCTCTCGCAGATCCTCGACCGCCGGATCCAACCCCGCCTCGCCCAGCTTGATGTTGACCGGCACCTCCATCGCGATGTCAACTTCTTGATCGACCGGCACCTCCATCTGGACCGGAATAGTCTTCTCGACCGGCACGGTCATATTCAAACGGACGGGGAGCTGCATACCGGCCGGCAAGGAGAGCGAGACGTTTCCGTTGATCATTCCCCCGCCCCCAGGCAGGGCGAAGCGCGCGGGCAAATTGTTGAGCGGCACCGGCTCTTGCAGCACCACGGTGGTGTTCTTGTTGATACCCAGATCAAAGTCGATGGTCAAGGGCTCGCTGAGCGGTAGCGTGAAGGAGATGGGCGTCTGCTGGTCAATGCTGATCGTGGTATCAATCTCCGACTTGCCCAGTCCCACAAAGGCCTGGTCCAGGTCAGTCAGCAACGGCTCCACCGTAGTCGTTTTAAGCATAAAGGCCATCCTGAGGGCCGGTATGCTGATCACGAGCAACGTGACAACCAGCACAAAGTTGACGACGAAGGAGAAGATAATGGCAATATCCTTGAATGCGTTCCAGAAGCGTTTGAGCCGTTCCATTGTGACCTCCTGATTATATCTGCGAATTGATTGAGGACGGGCAACTCTCCTGCGCTATCTTATCACCACCGGACGAAAAAGACAACCGGCATCGCTCGGACGAACATCAGCCCCGCCTTGAGATCCGAAAGCCGTCAGATCGATCATCATCCTCAATAGTTCGGCAGTCGCTAGCTTTCGCGTGGCTTTACTGCTCAAAAAGAAGATAGTCATTCCTCGATCCTCATCGGTTCCATCTCCTCCCAATTCCAACCGATCTTAAGATCGACCTTGAGTGGAGCATCGAGCTCAAAAGCATCCTCCATAATCCGGCACACCATCGGGGCGACGTCCTCCACCTCGTCATCGGGCGCCTCCACAATCAGCTCATCGTGCACCTGGAGGATGATGCGGGTCGCCATCCCGCGCTCTTGGAGCGCCCGATGGAGGCGAATCATCGCGATCTTGATGATGTCGGCCGCGGTGCCCTGGATTGGGGCGTTGATCGCCATCCGCTCGACGGCCTGACGCGCCCGATACGAAGCCTTGCTGCCCGGCTCCAGCTCGGGGAAGTAGCGACGCCGCCCCAGCAGCGTCTCCACGTAGCCCTGCCGCTTGGCAAGCGCCTTGGTCGCGTCAATATACTCACGCACCTTGGGGAAGCGCTCGAAGTAAGATTCGATAAACTCCTCCGCTTCGGGCTGCGTCAGCCCTGTCGCACGGGAAAGGCCGTAGGCCGTCTGTCCGTAGGAGAGGCCAAAGTTGACGCTCTTGGCCAAGCGCCGCTGCTCCGGCGTAACCTCATCAAGGGGCACGTCCAGGATCTCGGCCGCGGTGCGGGCGTGGACGTCCTCGCCGCGCTCAAAGGCCCCCAGCAAACCCTCATCGCCGGAGATGTGGGCCATCACCCGCAGTTCCACCTGCGAATAGTCGGCGGCCAGCAACTGGCAGCCCGCGTCGGCCACGAAGGCCCGCCGGACGTGACGGCCCAGCTCGGTACGGATGGGGATGTTCTGCAGGTTGGGATCGCTAGAGCTGATCCGCCCGGTCACCGTGCCGGTCTGGTTGTAGGAGGTATGCATCCGACCGGTGCGCCGATTGACCATCTTGGGCAGCGCGTCGACGTAGGTCGACTTCAGCTTGGAGAGCTCGCGGTGCTCCAGGATCAGATCGACCACCTCGTGCTTATCGCGCAGCCGCTCCAGCACGCTGGCGGCCGTCGAGTAGTGGCCCGTCTTGGTGCGGCGCACGCCCTGCGATGGCAACCCCAGCGTCTTGAACAGCGCATCGGAAAGCTGCTGCGTGGAGTTGACGTTGAGCTTGTAGCCGACGTGTCCGTAGATCCGCTTCTCCAGCTCGTGCAACCGATCCGCTAGATGCTCGGACATGCGCTCCATCTGCTCGGCGTCGAAACCCACCCCCACCTGCTCCATAGCCGAAAGGACCGGCACCAGCGGCATCTCCACCTCGGTGAAGAGCGACCAGAGATGCTTCTCCTCCAGCTCGGGCCTCAGCACCTCCACCAACCGCTGGGTCATATCGACGTCGGCGCAGGCATAGGGCGCCGCCTGCTCGACCGGAACCTGGTCCATCGTCAATTGGTCCTTCCCGGTGCCGATCAGATCGGTGATAGGCGTCATCTGCTTCTTGAGCCGCGTCCAGGCCAAGTCTTTCAGGCCCAGGTTGTTAGACGAGGGGTTGATCAGCCACTCAGCGAGCATCGTATCGAAGGCCAGGCCCGCGAGCTCGGCCCCGCTCCGTTCCAGCACCGTCAGATCATACTTGATGTTGTGCCCATACTTGGCCCGGTCGGGATCACTCAGCAGAGGCGCGAGCACACCGAGCGCCGTCTCCAGCGGAATCTGCGGATCGGCAGCCGGCGCGGCGACCGGGATGTAATAGCCTCGTTCGGCGGCGTCGGTGAGGGCGATGCCGACCAGCTCGGCCTCCATCGGATCGGGGGCAGTGGTCTCAGTGTCGATCGTCAGCGCAGGGACGTCTTCCAGTCGCGCCGCCAGCTGACGAAGCGCCTCCTCGTCGGCCACGATCTCGTAATCGGCGGCTGCTTCGGCCTCGTCGGCCTCCGGGCCTGTGGGGCGAGATCGTTCTTCGCCGAACATGCTGAGCTGATGGGGGACGCCGGCCGGCGCGGATTGCTTCGGCTTCGGCAGCCGGTCCAGCAGGGAGCGGAACTCCAGCTCGCGGAAGAGCTCGATCACCCGATCGTAGTCGAACGTGCGCACGCGGCAGGCCTCCAGGTCGAGCGCCACCGGGGCATCCCGCACAATCGTCGCCAGCTCTCGGCTGAGAAAAGCCTCTTCGCGCCCCTCCTCCAGGCGGTTACGGAAGCGAGTCGAGATATCTTCCAGGTGCTCGTAGATCTCCTCCAACGAATCGTACCGCTTGAGCAGTTTGGTAGCGGTCTTCTCCCCCACGCCGTAGACGCCAGGGATATTATCGGACTTATCGCCCATCAGGGCCTTGTATTCCGCCAAGCGGGAAGGCGGCAGGCCATCGTAGCGACGCTTGACGCCATCCACGTCGTAGACCACCGTGTCCGAAAAGCGCCAGCGCGAGGTAAGCACACGCGTATGCTCATCCACCAGCTGCAATAGGTCCATATCGCCGGTCACGATGAGCACATCAGCGTCCTGCTCCTCCGCCTGATCGGCCAGCGCGCCCAGCAGATCGTCCGCCTCGAAGCCCTCGGCCTCGAAGATGGGCATATCCAGCGCCTCCACCACCTGACGGATGCGACCCATCTGAGAACGGAGCTCGTCCGGCATCTTGGCCCGATGGGCCTTGTAGTCGGGGTAGATCTCGTGGCGGAAGGTAGGGCCTTTATCGAAGGTGACAGCCACGTGCGTGGGCTCCTCGTCGCGCAGCACGTTGAGCAGCATCGAGGTGAAGCCGTAGACAGCGTTGGTCAGCTCGCCCTGTGAGGTCGTCAGATCATCGGGCAAAGCGTGGAAAGCGCGATAGGCCAGCGCGTGACCATCAATCAGGACCAGTTTCTTCTCGGACATGTGCCTCCTCGGGGTAAACAGAGTACAAGACTGCCGAAGGTGATTTTCGCCAAGTCGTCATCCTTCGACAGGCTTCGGCACGAGCTCAGCCGAAAGGCTCAGGATGACTGTCGAGGGATCAACTTCGTTGAACACTCGTTGTAGTACTAGAGAAGTGTCCGGTAATGAAACTCACCATTCCCGTTGCCGTCGATAGTAGCTGCGAATCACCGTCGCCACGACGTTCAGCGAAAGTACCAGGGTCAGCAATACGAGGGCCGTTCCGTACTGAATCTCCAGCGGCATCCCGGGCACCTGGGTGCTGATGACGTAGAGATGGTAGGGAAGCGCCATCGTCTGGTCGAAGGGCGATTCTGGTAGGCGAGGCAAATAGAAGGCCGCCACGGTGAAGAGGATGGGCGCCGTCTCGCCGGCGGCCCGCAAAAGCCCCAGAACGACGCCGGTGATGATGCCCGGCAGTGCTTGTGGCAGGACGATATGGCGAATGCCTTGCCAGCGGGTCCCGCCCAGACTGGCGCTGACGGTGCGGAACTCGGTTGGCACGGATCGCAGCGCCTCCTCGGTGGTGCTGATGATGATAGGCAGCGTCATAATCGCCAGCGTCAGCGAGCCGGCCACGATCGACGTCCCGAACTGGAGGAAGAGCACGAACAGCCCCAGCCCAAACAGGCCATAGACCACCGAGGGGACGCCTGCCAAGTTGATAATCGCCAGCCGGATCGCCCGACTGAGCAAGTTATCGCTGGCATACTCCGAAAGGTAGATCGCGCCACCCACGCCCACCGGGATGGCGGCCAGGGCCGTCCCCAGCGTCAGGAGCAAGGTGCCCACGATGGCCGGGAAAATACCGCCAGCCCTCATGCCATCGCGGGGCATCGCCGTCAGAAACTCCCAGCTGAGGGCGCCAATCCCGCGCACAGCGATGGCGCCAATGACGAAGAGAATAGGCGCTACGACGACGACAGCGATTAGGGCCAGCAAGGCAAAGCCCCATTTTTGCATGTGCTGACGGTGCATCAGCGTAGCCCTCCTTGTCGCCGTTTCTTGAAGATCGTCACGGCGGCGGTCAAGTTGATGAGAAACGTTATGACGAAGAGAATCAGGCCAATGCCGAACAACACGTGGTAATGGACGCTGCCCTGAGCGACCTCACCCATCTCGGCGGCTACGGTCGCCGTCATCGTGCGTGCGGGCCGGAAGAGCGAATCGAACGTGACGGGCATACGGGCAGCGTTTCCCGTCACCATCATCACCGCCATCGTCTCGCCGATGGCCCGCCCCAGCCCCAGCATCACCGCTGTGACGATGCCAGAGCGGGCGGCTGGCACCACCACGCGCCAGATGGTCTCCCATTTTGTGGCTCCCAGCGCCAGGGCCGCGTTGCGGTAAGAGCTGGGCACCGCGTCTAGTGCATCCTCCGCCACGCTGATAATCGTGGGCAGGGACATATACGCCAGCAGGATCGCGCCGGTGAAGGCGGTCAAGCCGGTCGGCGTGCCCAGCGTTTGGCGGATGAAGGGCGCTACCAGCGTCATGCCGAAGAAGCCCAATACCACCGAGGGGATGCCGGCCAGCACTTCGATCATCGGCTTGAGAATTTCGCGCGTCCAGCTGGGCGCCACCTCGCGCACGAAGACGGCCGTGGTCACGCCCAGCGGGAGGGCGATGGCGATAGCCGTCACAGTTACCAGCAAGGAGCCTAAGATTAGCGGCAGGGTGCCAAAGAGATCAAACGTGGGATACCATTGCGTCCCGAACAAATTTGGTAGCGACACCTTGAGGAAGGCGGGCACCCCTTCGCGCAACAGGAAGAAGAAAATGAGCGCCACGAATCCAATGGCCGAGAAGCCTAACACGCGGATGAGGGCCTCAATGAGAAACTCGACTCGGCGCGGTTGACCGTTTTTCAAAATGTCATCCTCAATCAAAGCGTATCTCCTGTGAAACGCTGGTATGGTCCAATGGCTGGTGGCCTGACAAGGTCTGTTCCCGCAGCTGCGCCTGGTGCAAGCCCAATGTGAGCGGACAGATAGCCAGACAATCTGGCTGAGGTTATGGTTTTATCACCACAATGAGACTTCGACGAGTCTGTCGAAGAGTGCGATTTTCGCCAAGTCGTCATCCTTCGACAGGCTTGTATACTGTTACGTAGATTCATAGTGAATTTGGACTTTAACAACACGAATAGCGGTTGACAGCAAATAGCCTTCGCAGTATGGTTGGTACTTGGGCGGGTCGGAGTTGACTATCGACAAGCTGAGGCGCCTAGCGGCCTCTATCCTGAGAATGTCATACTCGCCCAGGTACCGACCCTATTGGGGACATTGGGGTGTCCTTGAGAGACAGCCCTTATCAGCGGCAAGCTTGGGACTGGGCTTAATTCCGACCTTCTCGTCGTTATCGCAAGGCAGCACTTAGTTTCAGGAGGTGAATTATGCGCACGATTGGACTTGACTTGGCCATCAGTGGCACCCACAAAGCCGTGGTCGCTCAGGATGACCATCAAAGAATCAACTTCACTGAAGTCTCGTTGTATGTTATTCCAAGGGCACGAATCCCAATTCCGGCACCACTTTCTGCCCCTCGCCCCGCACCCACGTCAGATAATCCTCGACCTGTCCGGTGGGCTCGCCAGCGGTGTACATATAGAGTGGACGCGCGATCGGGTAGGAGCCGTCGTTGACTGTCTCTACCGAAGGCAAGACGTAAGGCCCTTCGGCATCCTGGGCCACGGCGATCATCTTCTGGTCGTGTGTGACGTAACCCAGCCCGTCGTAGCCGATGGCGTTAGGGTTCTGACGCACCTCGCTGCTGATCCCCTCCGAGGAGGGCATCAGCAAGGTATCAGGCGAGAAGAGCAGGTCACTATCCTCGTCGCCCACCCGCACCACGTTCTCTAGGAAGTAGACATAGGTCCCGGAGTTGGATTCACGGGAAAGCAGCACGATGGGGCGATCTTCGCCGCCTACCTCGCGCCAGTTGGTGATCTTTCGGGTGTAAATATCGGATATCTGGTGCAGGGTGAGGCTGTCTACCGGATTGGAGGGGTGGACGACGACGGCGATGGCGTCCCGGGCTACGACGAACTCGACCGGGGAGATACCGTTCTGCTCAGCGGCCTCAATCTCCTCTGGTTTCACATCCCGCGAGGCGTTGGCGATATCGACGGTGCCGTTGATCAACGCTGCGATGCCGGTGCCGGAACCACCGCCGGTGACGGAAAGACGGACGTTGGGATGAGTCTCCATATACTTCTCTGCCCAGGCCAGGGCCAGGTTGACCAGAGTGTCGGAGCCCTTGTTCTCGATGATTTTGGCCTTGTCGCTACTTTCGTCTGCCGTGCCCGATGATCCTCCATTCCCGCAGCCCACCGCTATTGCTATGGGGCTAAGCAGCAGCAGGCCAATCAGCGCCCATCGCGCGAAATGAGTACCATATCTGCGCAGCTTCGTTGTGCGGGCTTGCGTCTCGGTGAGAGGGTATTCCATTACTCAGAACCACCTGAGATGTGTTGTTTCATCGGTATGGCAGAGCGAGGGTGCGTCAGACGCAGGAAGGTGCTGGAAGTAGGCTTGTTTAATCATAAAAAAAGCATGTCAGTATCCAGGGCGAGTGTAAGTTGTATCACAATGAAGCAAGTGTGTCAAGTAGGGAAGGGGGAAGGGCAGACGAAGCGATTCTAGGGTTGCCCGGACGCATTCGATTGCCTACGGTCACGTTTATCGAGCGTGTCAACCCCAGCTTCGTTTGCCTTGTTCACGCCTAAGCACGCCCTACGGCCTTGAGGACATTTTTGCTGGGCGACCTGCTTCGAAACCCGAGAAGCACGTAGGTTATGACCCTGCGTGCTGGTCTCGGCAAGGTTGGCTGTCGGCGGGGGGGCATAAGTTGTGTATGAGGGAGAAGGAGGCGGTTACTTCAGACTTTCGACCCCTGAGCTTTCGACGTCCATTTCCACCAGCTCGCCGGTGACGGTGAAGATCACCCGCTCGCAGATGTTGGTCACGCGGTCGGCTGCACGTTCCAGATTGTGAGCGACCCAGAGCAGGTAGTTAGCCTGGTCGATCTGCGCCGGATCGTCCATAATCAGGTCGATCGACGCGCGGTAGACGCGGTTATAGAGCGCATCCACCTGGTCGTCTTGATCGGGAATCGCGCGGGCCAGTGTGGTATCTCGCCGCACGAAAGCCTCCAGGGCCTGGTGGAGCATATCGCGTGCCTTGTCCGCCATCACGTTGACATTGGTGAGGGGCTTGACGAAACGCTCCTCTCCAATCATCAGGTTGATCTTGGCGATGCCTTTGGCGTAGTCGCCGATGCGCTCCAGCTCCCCGGTGATGTCCAGCACAGCAGCGATGGTGCGCAGATCGCGGGCCATCGGCTGCTGCGTGGCGATGAGGGCCAGGGCATCGGCCTCCAGCTCGAAGCGCCGTTCGTTGATCAGGCCATCCTGGGCGATCAGGTGTTTGGACCTTTCCAAATCGCGCTGCTCCAGTGCGTTGACCGAAGCCGTAATGGCGCTTTCCACCATGCTGCTCAGAGCCAGAACCTCGTCTTGTAAGCGTTGCAACTCCTGATCGAAGCCTTCACGGGGCATGCGGTCCTCCTTCTGATGGTGTGTGTTGGTCCAGGTAGGAGAAGATCGCCTCGCGGAGCCCGTCCCGCACACGTCGGAATACGTCCAGGCGTTCTTCTGGGCTGCCCTCGGCGGCGGCCGGGTCCGGGAACCCCAGATGTTCACGCTTACCCCGGCCGAGCCAGAGGGGGCAGTTCTCCGCTGCGTTGTCGCAGACGGTGATGACCACATCGAACTCAGCGTCGCGGAACTCCTCCGTCGACTTGGAGCGCTGTCCTGAGATATCGATCCCCAGCTCGGACATCGCTTCTACGGCCAGGGGGTGGACGTAGCCAGAAGGCTCCGTACCGGCTGAGGAAGCCTTCCAGCGGTCGCTCAGGAGGTGATTGACCAGCCCCTCGGCCATCTGGCTCCGGGCCGAGTTACCGGTGCAAAGGAACAGAACTTCTTTCTTCTCTTTCATTTGGATTCGCTTTTTCCTCTCCTATCCAACCAGTCCAGCACGCGGCGTTCGATCGCGTCCCTTACCTGGCGGAATTTATCCAGTTTCTCCTCCACAGTGCCCTGGAACGCCACCGGATCCTCGATGGGCCAGTAGTGGCGTTCGCCCAGCCCGGGGAAGATCGGGCATCTCTCCTCGGCCTTGGAGCAGACGGTGATCAGAATGCCAAAGTACATCTTGTTCAAAAAGTCGTCCACGCCTTTGGCGTAATGATCCTCCAGATTGAGCCCCACCTCTTCCATCACCTGGTAGACGTAGGGATGGATCGGCGATGGCTCCAGGCCGGCACTGTAGACGTCGAACTGATCATCGGCGTATTTGCGCAGAAATGCCTCGGCCATCTGGCTGCGAGCCCGGTTTTCGCTGCAGAGGAACAAGACTTTCGGTTGCCTCATCATTGTCTCCTCAGACTAATTGAGGGGAGGCTTATTGGTACGCTCCCCGTCGCGTGTTCCGTTTTACGCAATAAGCAATACACGATACGTTTTAGCCGAACCGCCCGGTGATGTAGCGTTCCGTCAGATCATTCTGCGGGTTGGTGAAGAGGCGGTTAGTGGGTCCATACTCCACCAGGTAGCCGGCGCGGTCCTCTTTGTCCATCATAAAGAAAGCCGTGTAGTCCGAGGCTCGAGCTGCCTGCTGCATATTGTGAGTCACGATCACGATGGTGTAGTGTTGCTTCAGGTTCTGGATCAGCTCCTCAATGCGCAAGGTGGCCACCGGGTCCAGAGCCGAGGCCGGCTCGTCCATCAGGATCACATCCGGCTCCACGGCCAGCGCGCGGGCGATGCAGAGCCGCTGCTGTTGCCCGCCAGAAAGCTCCAGCGCCGATTTGTTTAGATCACCCTTTACCTCGTCCCAGAGCGCGGCATTGCGCAAGCTCTTCTCCACCAGCTCGGCTAGCCTGGATCGATCCCGGAGCCCGATGGCGCGCGGCCCGTAGGCCACGTTATCGAAGATCGATTTGGGGAAGGGGTTGGGCCGTTGGAAGACCATCCCCACGCAGTGCCGCAGATCGACCGGGTCCATCTGGAAGACGTTGCGGTCGTCGATCAGCACCTGGCCCTCCACCGACGTGCCAGCGATCAGGTCGTTCATACGGTTGAAGGTGCGCAAGAACGTGCTCTTGCCGCATCCCGACGGTCCGATGATGGCCGTGATGTGATTTTTGGGGATCTGAATCGTCACATCCCGCAAGGCTTGAAACTCCCCATAGTACATATTATAGTTTTCCGTCTCCAACTTTACGTCCGTAAACTCCATTTAGCATCTCCCTTTCAGATTGGCGGTCAGGCGGTGTGAGAGGATATTGATAAATAGATTGATCAGAATAATCGTCAGGATCAAAACTGCTCCGGTGCCCATCGCTTTATCGAAGGCACGGGTCTCCATCGCCAGGTAGTAGACGTGGAGCGCCATCGAGCGGCCCGGTGCGCCCAGATCGAAGAGCGTATCCGGCGCGCGGACGCCGCCTCCGAAGGTGACGAAGAAGACGGCCGTCTCACTCACCACCCGTCCCACGCTGAGCACGATGCCGGTGATGATGCCCGGCGCGGCGACGGGCAGAACTACTTTCCAGATCGTCTGCCACTTGGTGGCGCCCAGCGCCAGGCTGCCGCGGCGGTAGGATGCGGGCACGGCCTTGATCGCCTCCTCGCTGGCGCGGATGATGACCGGCAACACCAGGCAAGCCCCGGTGACGGCCGCCGAGCGCAGGGAGAAGCTCCAGCCCAGCGCCTTGGCGGAGACGAAGAGGGCGTAGCCAAAGAGGCCGAAGATGATCGACGGCACGCCGGCCAGAATCTCCACCGCGAAGCGGACCACGCTCACCAAGAAGGGGATCAGCCCGGTCTGCCCCTCTACCTCCTCGGCGTACTCCACCAGATAGATCGCGGCCATCACGCCCAGCGGCCCGGCGATAACGATCACCCAGAAGACCAGATAGAAGGTGGAGATGATGGTGGTCGACATCCCGCCCACGGCCTCCCCGGTCAACCCGCCCTTGGGAGGCGTCAACAGGAACTCGAGATTGACCACCCGAGCGCCCTGCACCAGGATGTAGCCCACGATGGCCAGCAACACGGCCACGGCCGTGAGGCCAGAAAGCCACAACAGCCCAAAGGCCACTTGCTGGATGAGGTGGCGGCGGGCCAGGTTCGTCCCTTCCTCCGAGGCGCCCTCGCTGTTTGCGAGGGCCTGTCTTACCAGGCCGAGCAGCGGCACGTCCTTCGCGGCGATCTTCCCATCGCTCATCTTCCTACTCCTCCCTGCATCAATATACGCGCGGTGCTGTTGATAATAATGATCAGCACGAAGAGCACTACCCCGGTGGCGAAAAGAGCGTTTTCGTGCAGCCCGGTGGCGTACGTGATCTCGACGGCGATGTTGCCCGTGAGCGTGCGGGCCTGGCTGAGGAACAGAGTCAGCGGGTTGTCGTTGAGCGGCTGCGGGAAGCGGATCGAGTTGCCGATCACCATAATCATCGCCATCGTCTCACCCAGCGCCCGCCCCACTCCCAGGATGATGGCCGCCACGATGCCAGAACGGGCCGCTGGCAGCGTGACCTTCACGATAGTCTGCCAATGTGTGGCCCCGAGAGCCAGCGAGCCGTGCCGGTACTCCTGCGGCACCGCGCGGATAGCGTCCTCGGCGATGTTGGTGATGGTGGGCAAGATCATCACCGCCAGCACGATCGAGGCCGAAAGCAGCCCAAAGCCGGTGTTGCCGGCTATGGACAGGTTGCGCACCAGTGGCACCAGCACCACCATCCCAAACAGGCCGTAGACCACCGAGGGGATGCCCGCCAGCAGCTCCACCGCCGGCCGGACAATCTCACGCACGCTCTTCGGGGCCACCTCCGCCAGGAAGATCGCCCCGCCCAGCGAGAGCGGCACGCCCAGGGCGACGGCTCCAATGGTGACCAGGATCGATCCGGCGATCATCGACAGGATGCCGAGCTGACCTTGCTGGGGACGCCAGACCGTGCCGGTCAGCATACGCAACACGCCGATTTCCTGGAAAGCCGGTAACCCCTCTTGCAGCGTGAAAAGCAGGATCAGGGAGACGACGAAGATCGAGACCAGCGCGCTGGTGAGGAAAATATATTTGACCACGTCATCGACGATTCGTCTCATACAGCTGCACCTCCATTTTTTTCACATACCTTTACTGACACTTCATATTACCACGTTGGGTTTCAAAGCAATTTAACGCCTTGTTAAGGAAGTGTTAAATGGGACACTACAGCGAATTGAGAAAATAACGAATGCTCGGCGTCGGTTTATCGCGCCATTTGTTTCCGCATTCGGTGTTGGGTAATGTCCCTAAATAGTTGAGATAAATCGAAAGGGACGTTATGAGAGGCTCGAAGAATGTGTTTATGACAGCACATTAGCCTGTTGAGATACTCATAGACGCCTTTTCCCTCTCGCTCCAGGCAGGTGAAACTGGAGCGAATGGGCGTCTATCTTCCGTTCGGCGTCCGGGCCGGTGCTATGGCCCGGCCGGTACTTGGTACATTAACAATTCCTCCATTGTCCACTGGTGGTCGGTCAGCCCAGCGGACATCGCCGGTGTCTGCTGTCTCCAAATCTTGGGCGAGCCGTCGCCACGGGTTGGGATAGGTTCGGGTAAGGTCCCCGCAGACTGGAGTGATAGAGCACGAAGTGGTAGTAGGCCAATACCAGGTGTAGATGATACTCCAGATATTCGCGCTTCTTGGAGAAGCAGAGTGTCTTGCGATGCA
>CAYYTU010000017.1:0-50579 GCA_964474655.1 uncultured Anaerolineales bacterium | reverse complement strand
TCTCCTGCTCAGCGGGCCTCCAAACGCTGAGCTGGGTGACCGCGATACAGCCACGCTGGATATCAGGGACGACGACCCGTTGCCCCACGTGAGGTTCGACAGCACAAGCTACAGCGTCGGTGAGGCCGACGGCTCGGCGACTATCACCGTCACACTTGATGCCCCCTCTGGTCGGCAGGTCACGGTGGACTATTCCACCAGCGACGGCACTGCCACGGCGGGCGAGGACTACGCCGCCGCCAGTGACACCCTCACCTTCCCCGCCGGTGAGACCAGCCAGACCTTCACCGTCGATATCATTGATGACGATCTTGCTGAGGAAGATGAGACGGTCATACTCAATCTATCCAATTCCGTCAGTGCCACCATTGGGACAAATAGCTCTGCTACGCTGACTATCAGCGATGACGATTCGCCTGGTTTGAGCGTTGAGCCGGCTACCGTCTCCGTCGTCGAGGATGGCGCCACGGACACGTACGAGGTTTGGTTGGATACAGAGCCCGCTGCTGAGGTCACCATCGAGGTCACGACCGATGGACAGACGACGGTCTCGCCCGACTCGCTGACCTTCAACGCTGCAAACTGGAGCGCGAAGCAGCCGGTGACCGTCACCGCGGTGGACGATGGCGAAAGCGAGGAGTCGCCGCACACCGGCACTATCACCAACACCGCCACCAGCAACGACGGCGATTACGATGGCCTCGCGGAAATCGTTGAGGCCAGCATCACGGATCGGAGTGACTTCTTCATCTACCTGCCCCTGGTGCTGCGCAACTACGAGTGAGCTGAACGTTTGACGGCGTACCCCAACGCTAGGGTGAACGCATTTATCTTACATCCCCGCAAAATGACGGCAAACGCTTGCTTTTCTAGACAGGATTTACAGGATTGACAAGATTTTAGTTAAAAATTATCCTGTTAATCCTGTTAATCCTGTCCAAGAAATATAAATGCGTTTGCCCTAACCCCAACGCCCTCCTGCAGGCCCAGGCCTGCAGGAGGGCGTTTGGCGTTATGTGCGCGATCGGCTAAATCGGCTATAATACGCCGTAACGATCAACAAGGAGAAGTGTGTATGATCACTGTTCACGTCAAACTGTTCGCCACCTTGCGCCGCCACTTCCCCGAGCTTGCTATCGGAGAAACGATGCCGGTCGAGCTGCCGGAAGGCGCTACCGTCGGCCAGTTGCAGGAGCATCTGGACCTGCCCGAGGAGCAGGTGAAGGTGGTCTTCGTCAATGGCACCGTGCGCAAGGCGGACCACGTGCTCAGCGATGGTGACGAGGTGGGTATCTTCCCGCCGGTGGGAGGCGGCTAGCCGTGGCCAACGGGACTGAGCGGATCTCTTTCCCCGCCGCGAACGACGGGCCGACCCTGGTGGGCGTGCTCCACCGGCCGGATGGAACTGGGCCGTTCCCTGCTGCTGTCGTCTGCCATCCACACCCTCAGATGGGCGGCAATATGGGCAACGGGATCGTCGTCGCCGTCTGCCTGGAGCTGGCTCTGAACGGCTGGATGGCGCTGCGCTTCAACTTTCGCGGGGCCGGCGAGAGCGAGGGTGCGTTCGATCAGGGGCGGGGCGAGATGGACGACGTGGAAGGCGCGTTCGATCACCTCTTCGTCCGCCCGGAGGTCGATCCGGGCCGGTTGGCCGTGGTGGGGTACTCCTTTGGCGCCGGCGTGGCGCTCCATCACGCCGCCCGCGATCCGCGCGTGCGTCGGATGGGCGGCATCGCGCTGGTGGAATCGCACTACGATGATCCTTTCCTGGACGACGAGACGCGCCCCAAGCTCTTCATCGCCGGTCAAAACGATCCGCTGGCCCCGGCCGATGCGCTGCGCACCTACGTCGACCGCCTGCCGCCGCCCAAGACGCTCCACATCCTGCCCGAGACCGATCACTTCTTCGGCGGGCGCGAGCGCGAGGTCGCCCGTCTGGTGGCCGATTTTCTGGACGCTGCGTGAAGGATGCGTCGATGAGGAACGTTCGTCCTGTGGTGCTGATACTCTGCGGGCTGTGTCTGATGGCTTGCGTGTTGCCGACCCCTTCTCCTGCTCCTGTCGCGACCGAGACGGTCTCACCTTCGCCGACCGCACATCCCACGGCGCCGCCGGCTTCCCCCGTGCCGACCGTGGGGCCGACGTCGTCGCCGCCAACGCCCGATTTTGCACGCGCGCTCCGCGCTGATTTCACCGCCGATCTGTCCGCGCAGGCCGACGCCCCGCGCTACACCCTCGACCTGACCCTTACGCTGGACCCACCGACGATCCGCGGTCGCGAACGCGTGCGCTACACCAACACGGAGGACGTCGCGCTTGAGGCGCTCTACCTCCGTCTCTTCCCCAACACGCCGAGCTACGGCGGCACGATGACCGTGACCGCGGTCTCGCTTGACGGACGGTCGGTCGACCCCGTCGCCGCGCTCGACGGATCAGCGCTGCGGCTGCCGCTTGCGCCGCCTCTGGCGCCGGGTGCAAGCGTCGATCTGAGACTTGATTTTACCCTCGCGCTTCCCACCACCGACGCCGCTGGCTACCGTCAGCTGGGTTACTACGACGGCGTGGTGGCGCTGGCGAACAGCTATCCGCTCGTCCCCGTCTACGATGACGAGCGCTGGAACATCGAGCTGGCGCCGCCCCATGGCGATGCCGTCACCTCCGATGTGGCGTTCTACGACGTGCGCGTCACGGCCCCAACGACGATGACGCTCGCGGCCTCCGGCGTCTGCACCGCGTCGTCCCCGCAGGCCGGTCGTAGCACCTGGTCCTGTCTGGCCGCCCCGATGCGGGATTTCAATCTTGTGCTGGGATCGGATTACCAGACGATTAGCGCTTACGTCGATGGCGTCCGCGTCAACGCCATCTTTCGCCCCGGGCACGCGGATACAGGGGCGCGAGCGCTCGACTACGCGGCGGAAAGCGTCCGCCTGTTTAATCGTCAGTTTGGCCCCTATCCCTTTACCGAGCTCGACGTGGTGGAGACGCCTACGCTGGCTGGCGGGATCGAATACCCGGGGCTGGTGGTGATCAACAGCGCCTACTACGAGGACCCCGGCAGCCGGTTGGAGTGGATCGTGGTGCACGAGGTGGCCCATCAGTGGTGGTATAGCATAGTAGGGAACGATCAGGTCGATGAGCCCTGGCTTGACGAGGCTCTGACGCAGTACAGCACGCTGCTCTATTACGAATACCGCTACGGCGCCGACGTGGCGGACGAGTTAGTGCGGACGACTTTTCGTCGTTCTTACGAGGAGGCGCGGGAACGTGGGCGCGATCAGCCAGCCGGCTTGCCCGTAGCGGCCTATGATGGCGCCAATTACGGCACCATCGTCTATCGGAAGGGGCCACTCTACTTCCACGAGCTGCGGCAAACCGTGGGCGACGAGACCTTTCGGGAGCTCTTGCAGGCCTACTTCGAGCGCTATCGTCATCGAATTGCCGCCTCCGAGGACTGGCTGGCGGTGGTGGGGACCGTGACCGGCGATCAGCACCGCCAGCTCTACGATCGCTGGATTGGAGACGTGGCGGAGTGAGGCGATGACCTTCTTCCGTGCCGGATACATCCTCAACCTCGCACATCGCGGCGCCAGAGCCGTCGCGCCGCAGAATACGCTGGCCGCTTTTGAGCGGGCTGTAGATTTGGGCGCCGATGGGATCGAACTCGACGTGCGGCTCTCAGCCGACGGCGTCCCGGTGGTCATCCACGATGCGACGGTGGACGCCACCACTGACGGTCGCGGCCGAGTGGCGGCGATGACGCTGGCCCAGCTGAAGCGGCTCGACGCCGGGGCCTGGTTCGATGCGGCGTTTGCCGGCGAGCGCGTCCCCACGCTGGAGGAGGTACTGGAAGCGTTTGCCGACCGGCTGCTCCTCAACCTCGAGCTGAAGAGTGCCGGGCTGCGCGATGATGCGCTGGAACGGGCCGTCGCGGCCCTGATCGAGCGGCACGAGATGAGCGAGCGGGTGTTGGTCTCCTGCTTCAATCCGCTGGCCCTGCGGCGGATCAAGCAGCTTGACCCTCATCTGCCGGTTGGCCTGCTGTCGGCTGCAGAGACCTCGTTCGCCCTGCGGCGGCGCTGGTCGGCCTCGATCGCGCCCCACGAGGCCCGTCACCCCGAACACACCATCGTCGACGCCGATTACATCGCCTGGGCGCGGCAGCACGGCTACCGCGTCGTGACCTGGACGGTCGACGAGCCCGACGAGATGCGCCGGCTGATCGACCTGGGCGTAGACGGCATCATCACCAACCGCCCGGACGCGCTGTGCGACGTGTTGCCGTAGCACGTGTCGCGTCGTGCGTATTGCGTGAAGGGGTATCGTAGTGACTTACGAGGAGTGGCTAGATTCCGTGTTGGCAGAGCTTACCAATGACCCGCTTTGGTGTATGGGAGGCTATCGCCTCGCTGTTTTCAGTGGATATCGGTTGCGGGAAGGAAGAAAGTCTCGCTCTTGTGTAGAACCCTGCACAGATATCGCCCGGCGACTAAAGTCGCGGGCTATACCTTGCGAAGCCGCTCTCCAGCGGCTTTAGTAGTCGGCGTAGGCCGACTTTGCCTACTGTAGCACGCAGTTTCCCCCCCCGGGGGGGCCGCGGCGAAACCGCCGTGCTAAGCCTGTCGGAATTAAATAAGAGCGATCTGTGGTTCTCGTTACTTACTCCCCCAAGTTTTGTATGCGCCCTTTTGGAGATTGCTGACAATGCCGACCAGCCGTTTCGATAGCTCCGCCACGTCCTCCCGTTCCTTTCACCCGCCCGACTATCGCTCGGGGATCCTGCACATCGTCCTGGTCTTCACCGAGCTGCTGGGGCGCGTCTCGCCTCTGGCGCTGACCCCGGCCTGGCTGGCGTTGGCCGCCATCGCCTGCTGGCCCTGGGATGCGCTCCGCTTGCCCGTCGCCCTCCTCGCGCTGCTAGTCACCCTCGTCGACGGTGTGGGACTGGCCCTGCTGCCCCGGCGCGGTCGCTCCTTCGGGCCGGTCACGCCGCCGCTGCTGGCGCTGGCCTTCCTGCGGACGATGCTCACGTTTGCGGTCGGGCTGCTCTGGTCGACCTGGCCTGCTTTCCTGGGCCTCGCTGTTGTTCAGATCGCCATTGTCGCCGCCGCGCTCTACGCCACCTGGATCGAACCGTTTCACGTCCAGGTCACGAAGGCTGATCTCCGATCGCCCAAGCTGAACGGCAGGATGCCTCTGCGGCTGCTGCACATCAGCGATCTCCACGTCGAGCGGATCACGGCGCGGGAGCGGCAGCTGCTCGATCTCATCGAGGAGCTGGATGCGGACGTTATTCTGCTCACCGGCGATTACCTCAATCTATCCAGCGTGCACGATCCTCAGGCCCAGGCCGAGGCGCGCGAGCTGCTGGGCGAGCTTTGCGAACGCGCGGATGGCCCCGTCTACGCCATCACGGGCAGCCCACCGGTCGATCTGGAGGGCGTTGTGCCGGAGATCTTCGCGGGCCTGCCCATCACCTGGCTGCTGGATGACGTCGTCGAGCTGATCCGTAACGGGCAGCGTATACGGCTCGCTGGGCTCCGCTGCACCCGTGAGCGTGAGCGCGATGCGCCTCGCCTGCGCCGTCTGCTGGCCGACGATCCCGACCGGCAGTTCACCCTGCTGCTCTACCACTCGCCGGACCTGATGCCGGAGGCGGTGGAACTGGATGTCGCTCTCTACCTTTGTGGGCACACCCACGGCGGACAGCTCCGCTTACCGCTCTTCGGCGCGCTGATGACCAGCTCGGACTTCGGGAAACGGTACGAGATGGGCCGCTACCGCGAGGGCCATACCACGCTCTACGTCAGCCGCGGGTTGGGGATGGAGGGGCTGGGGGCGCCTCGCGCTCGCTTTCTGGCCCCGCCGGAGGTCGTGTTGTGGACGTTAGTTGGAAGTGATACTTCTGACGATCAGTGCAATGTAGCGTGATAAAATGATCGCTCTGATAGCTTTTGGGAGGATTTTGGGGCCGATTTGGTAGCTTTTGGGAGCATCCATCTGTTATAATTAAGCCTGCTGTGAAGCCGCCGGCGCTCTGTCGTCCGGCGGTTTTGGGTGTGTGGTAGGGAATGGTAATGATGACGGAGCGATCATCCAGATTGGCTGGTTTCTACAAACAATCGTTGGACGAAAGGGTCGCGGAGGTAACCCGCTGGGCTGCCTTGACCGCCGACGAGGTGGCGACGCTGCGTGCCGTGATGGGCGGCGAGCTGGCGCGGGCCGATCATATGATCGAGAACGTGGTCGGGCTGCACGCGCTGCCGCTGGGGATTGCGACCAACTTCGTGGTCAACGGGCGCGATATGCTGGTGCCGATGGTGATTGAGGAGCCTTCGGTGGTGGCCGGGGCCTCGTTTGCGGCCAAGCTGGCCCGGGCCGGCGGCGGCTTCCGGGCCACCACATCGGCGCCGGAGATGATTGGACAGATCCAGGTGCTCGACGTTGCCGATCCCTGGTCGGCTCGCTTCGATCTGCTGGCAGCGCGCGACGAGCTGCTGGCGCGAGCGAACGAGACCGATCCGGTGCTGAAGGAGCTGGGTGGCGGCGCCCGCGACCTGGAAGTGCGCGTGCTGGATTCGCCGGTCGGGCCGATGCTGGTTATCCATCTCATCTTCGATTGCCGGGATGCGATGGGGGCCAACGCGGTCAACACCGCCTGTGAGGCGCTGGCCCCGCGCGTCGAGCAGATCACCGGCGGGCGCGTCATGTTGCGCATTCTCTCCAACCTGGCCGATCGGCGGCTGGCGCGGGCGCGCTGCTCGGTGCCGGTCGAAGCGTTGACCTTCGAAGAGTTTGCCGGTGAGGACGTGGCGCGGGGCATCGTCGAGGCGTGGGCCTTCGCCGCCGCTGATCCCTATCGCGCCGCGACCCATAACAAGGGCATTATGAACGGCGTGGACGCCGTCGTGATCGCCACCGGCAACGACTGGCGCGCGATTGAGGCCGGAGCACACGCCTACGCTGCTCGCTCGGGCCGCTACACCAGCTTGAGCACCTGGGCCCGTGACGGCGATAACCTGGTCGGCACGCTGGAGCTGCCGCTGGCGCTGGGTACCGTGGGCGGCGCGACGCGTGTCCATCCCACGGCCCAGGTGGTGCTCAAGATTCTGGACTTGGACACCGCCCAACAGCTGGCGGAGGTCGTCGCCGCAGTGGGGTTGGCCCAGAATATGGCAGCCTTGCGGGCCCTGGCGACCGAGGGCATTCAACAAGGGCATATGCGTCTCCATGCCCGCCAGGTCGCCATCGCGGCCGGCGCGGAAGGCGAGGAGATTCCATTGGTTGTGGACCGAATGGTCGACGCCGAAGCCATTCGCCCGGACCAGGCGGAGGCGATCCTGGCCCAGATGCGGAGCACGTAGCAGATTCATAGCCCCAAATTCCCATTGCGTTTCCCCCGGTTGGGATTTTATAATGGAGCTAGGGGAGGTTATTGCAAGTGGATTTGATGACATGGGAGCAAGGAAACCTATGACCGCTAAAGAGGACCGAATGGGTGTGCTCAAGCCAGACCGCGAGGTTGGTATCCTGGGGTACGGGGCCTACGTGCCTCGTTACCGGTTGCCGGCTGAGGAGGTCTCTCGTCTCTGGACCGACGGCGTGGGTGGGACACCGATCAAAGAGAAGTCGGTGCCGGGGTTGGACGAGGATGTGGTCACGATGTCGATTGAGGCCGCCCGCAACGCGCTGGCCCGCGCCGGTGACGTCGATCCGGCGCGGATACGCGCCGTGTGGGTTGGTAGCGAGTCGCATCCCTACGCCGTCAAGCCAACCGCGACCATCGTGTCTCAAGCCATCGGCGCCGCGCCGCTCACGCAGGCCGGCGATTGGGAGTTCGCCTGCAAGGCGGGCACCGAGGCGATGCAGGCCGCCATCGGCTTCGTCGGCTCCCGGATGGCGGATTACGCGCTGGCTGTCGGGATGGACACAGCGCAGGCTCGTCCCGCCGACGCGCTGGAGTATACCGCGGCGGCCGGCGGCGCGGCCTATCTGATTGGCCCGGCCGAGGAGGCGTTGGCCATCTTCGAGGGTTCACTCTCCTTCGTCACTGATACGCCCGACTTTTGGCGTCGCGCTTATCAACGCTACCCCTCGCACGGCGGGCGCTTCACCGGGCAGCCGGCTTATTTCAAGCACATCTTCAACGCTGCGCATGATCTGATGGAGGCGCTGGGCACAGAGCCGAGTGATTACGCCTACGCCGTTTTCCATCAGCCTAACGTCAAGTTCCCGCTGAAAGCCGGGAAGCGGCTGGGCTTCACGATGGAGCAGCTCAAGCCCGGCTTGCTGGTCAACGAGATCGGCAATGTGTACGCCGGATCATCGCCCATTGGGCTCTCGGCGATTCTGGATCTGGCCGCGCCCGACGATCGGGTGCTGTTGGTGAGCTACGGCTCCGGGGCTGGGTCCGATGCGTTTTCGCTGCGCGTCACCGAGGCCATCGTGGAGCGACAACACCGGGCCCCGATGACGCGCGATTATATCGCCCGCCGGGTGGCGATCGACTACGCGACGTATGCGCGGTACACCAAGAAGTTCGTCACGTAATGGTAAATCAAGGTAGATCATAGATTATGAAAGACGTTGCTATTATTGGCGTTGGACAGACGAAGGTCGACGAGCATTGGGACGTTAGCCTGCGCCATTTGGCGCTGGAGGCGCTCCAGGCGGCGATGTCCGAGGCTGGCGTGAAACACGCCGATGCGCTTTACGTGGGCAATATGCTCTCCGGCGAGCTGGACGGTCAGGAGCATCTGGGAGCGCTGGTGGCCGATTTCGCCGGTCTGCGCGGGATCGAGGCGTTTAAGATTGAGGCGGCCTGCGCCTCCGGGGCGGCGGCGTTGCGAATGGGCTATATGGCCGTCGCCGGCGGGCTGATGGATGTAGTGGTGGTCGTCGGCGTGGAGAAGATGACTGATACTCTGGCCCCCGATACCACTTCGGCGCTGGCGATGGCCGCCGACGCTGACTACGAGGCGGCCCAGGGCGCTACGTTCGTGGCTCTCAACGCCCTGTTGATGCGGCGTTATATGTACGAGTACGGGTATGACGATCAGGATTTCGCCCCGTTCGCCGTCAACGCCCACCGCAACGCGGTCAATAATCCCTATGCTATGTTCCCGTTTCCGGTCTCTGCTGATCGCTTCGCCGGCGCAAAGATGATCTGCAGTCCGATCAATTTGCTGGATAGCGCGCCGATCTGTGACGGCGCGGCTGCGGTGGTGTTGGCGGCTGCCGATGCCGATGGGACGCACACGACCGCGCCGGTGCGCGTGGCTGCTTCGGCCGTCGGCACCGATGCGCTCGCTATCCACGATCGGCAAGATCCGTTGACATTGAGTGGGGCGCAGCTTTCGGCGCAGCGGGCGTACGAGCAAGCCGGCTTGGATCCGGAGGAGATCGATCTTTTCGAGCTGCACGACGCTTTCAGTATTATGGCCGTCCTCAGCCTGGAGGCGGCCGGATTTGCAGAGCCGGGCGAGGGTTTGCGGTTGGCGTTGGAGGGCGAGATTGGGCGAGAGGGAGAGGTGCCGGTCTCCACGATGGGAGGGCTGAAGGCTCGTGGACATCCCGTCGGCGCCACCGGCGTCTATCAGGTGGTTGAGGTGGTGCAGCAGCTGCGCGGCTTGGCCGGCGAGAACCAGGTGCCGGATGCCCACATCGGTATGGCGCAGAACGTCGGGGGCAGCGGCGCGACTGTCATCACTCATATTTTGGAACGTATCAGCGAATGAGCGAATCAGCGAGTCAGCAAACGAGATTTTTGAGGAGGTAGGAAATGAACAGCATTCCGAGGAACTGGAGGTTGCAGCAACAGCGTTATCGTCTGGAAGGCGAAGTCTGCGAGGCGTGCGGTGCTCGGATCTTTCCCCCGCGCGACGTCTGCCCCGAGTGTGAGACGGTGGGGCAGCAAATCGTCCATTTCAGTGGTCGTGGCGAGGTCTATTCCTACAGCACGGTCTACAGTCCGCCGCGGGGCTTTGAGGAGTTTGCGCCTTACACCGTGGCGTTGGTGCGCCTGGAGGAGGGCCCGATGGTCACGGCGCAGCTCACGGACGTGGACACTGACGACGTGACGATCGGTATGCCGGTCGAGATGGTGACGCGCAAGGTGCAGGGGGGCGGCGAGGAAGGGGCCATCGTCTATGGCTACAAGTTCCGCCCGGCGGTGGAGGCTGCGGCTGCGGCCTGAACAGTGAAGCCGTTCGTCTACAGCTGCCTACTTGTTAGGACAAGTGAATAAACGCAATAGTGCTCTCCGTGGTAGTAGACGATGTTAATGTAAGAGGCGTCTCCAGACGGCGATAGTCGCGTTCTTGGTGCTTAGGGGCCGGTGGTGATCAGATCCTTGATCTGATCGAACGTGGCGGGGCCGATCCCCGAGACGTCCTGAATGTCCTCAATGGTCTCAAATGGTCCGTTCGCCTCGCGGTGGTCGATGATGTTTTGAGCGGTCACCTCGCCGATGCCGGGCAGCGTCTCCAGCGCGTTGGCCGAGGCGGTGTTGATGTTGACAAGCGAACCGGAACCTTCTCCTCCCGCAGATTCTCCTGATCCTCCTGAGATGGCCGGTGGCGGATTCTCCTCTCCTTCGCGTGGGACGTGGACTTGCTGCTGATCCTGCAGCTCCTGTGCCAGGTTGATGCCCGTCAGATCGGCATCCGGCGCCGGCCCGCCTGCGGCGTCGATGGCCTCCCGCACGATGCTGCCCACGGCGAGCTCGTAGACGGCCGGCTCGCGCACCGCGCCGCTGACGTAGATGCGCATGGGGCTTGGCGTGGCAGTCGGGTTTGCCGTGGCGGTTGGCCGGGATGTGGCGACGACGATGGGGGCGCTGGATTGCTGAGGACGTGAGGAGAAATAGCCGATCAAAAAGCCTACCACGAGGCTAACAGCCGAAAAGAGCAGGATGTAGCCGCGAGACTTTGTAGCGTTCTCCATTTTCGTCCCTGGTTGGAAAGGTGGATTCTACCGCTTCAGTATCTCCAGCAGTAACCGGACGCCGTTCTCCACGTCCCGTTCGTCCACCATCTCCGATGGCGAGTGAACGTAGCGGCAGGGGATGGAGAGGCAGCCGGCCGGCACGCCGGCGCGGGTGAGCTGCATCGCCGCAGCGTCGGTCGTGCCGCCCTCCAGTACCTCCAGCTGGTACGGGATGTCGGCTTCTTTCGCGCGTTGGACCATCAGCTGGCGCACCTGTGGGCTGGCGATCATGCGCCCGTCCTGGACCTTCACCGCCGGGCCCTGGCCCAATTTTACCGCCATTGGCCTCGATTCCGGCGTGTCGCCGGTGCCGGTCACGTCCACGGCGATGGCTATCTCGGGGTCGATCCCGAAGGCCGACGTTCGCGCGCCGCGCAGCCCGACCTCCTCCTGGACGCTGAAGACGAAGTGGACGTCGTGCGGGGTGCTTTCCAGGCCGCGGATCGCCTCGATCATCACGGCGCAGCCGATGCGGTCGTCCATCGCCTTGGCGATCAGGCGTGTGCCACGGGTGGCGAAAGGGCGCACGAAGACGGCTGGATCGCCCACCTGGACGGGGCAATCGTCGGCGCTGGAGGCTCCGACGTCGATGTAGAGCTGTTCGAGCTGGGGGATCTTGTTCTGGTTGTCGCGCTTCTGCTCGACGTTGATGACGCCCGTCGTCCCATCGGCGAATGCCACTCGGCCTCCTACGCAATTCAGCGCCCGGACGCCGCCGATGTTCGTGAAGCGGGCGAAGCCTTCTTCGTCGATGTACGTGACCATCACGCCGATCTCGTCCATGTGGGCCGAGAGGGCGATGCGCTTACCTTCGCCGCTGCCCTCTTTGTGGGCGATCAAGCTCCCCATTGCGTCTACGCGGATATCGTCGACGAGGGGCTCGACTTCGGTGCGGATGACGTCTCGAATCTGCTCCTCGGCGCCCGAAGGCCCGTAGGTCTCCACCAGCTTGCGGATCAAATCATTCATCAGTTGTTCTCCCTGCTTTTGCGCCTCAGTTACGGCTCAATCTCTCCGCCGTCAGGCGCGAAAGCGATTCGCGCATCAGACGCACGGTGTTGTTGAAGTCCTCGTGGCTCAACATCGCCACTGGGCTGTGGATGTACCGGCTGGGTACCGCCACCGTCGCTGAGGGCACGCCCTCGCGGCTCAGGTGGATGACGCCGGCATCGGTACCGCCGATTCCTGGTTGCTTGAACTGATAGGGGATGTCGAGGGCGTCTCCCGTGCTGGTCAGCAATTCCATCAGCCGACGGTCGGCGATGAAGCTGCGGTCCATCACCGTGATGGCCGGTCCTTTTCCCATCTCCGTGGTGGGGCTGACGTCTTTCTCCTTAGGAATATCATCGGCGATGGTGCCCTCCAGCGCGAAAGCACAGTCGGGCTCAATGGCGTAGGCCGCCACGCGTGCGCCCCGCAATCCGACCTCCTCCTGGACGGTGAAGACGGCGTGGAGATCGAAAGGGAAACGCTCGCCCTGCAAGAGCGTCACCAACACCGCGCAGCCGGCTCGGTCGTCGAAGGCTTTGCCGATCACGGTTGGTCCCAGGTCGCGGAACGCGGTATCGAACGTGGCGTAAGTACCCAGAGGGGCCAACCCCTTGGCCTCGTCCTCGCTCTTGGCGCCGATGTCCACGACCAGATCCTTGATTTTGGTGACTTTATTCATCTCGCCCGATTCGACTAAATGGATAGGCTTGATGCCGATCACGCCCGGTATGCGCTCGGGGCCGACCTGAAGCCGGGTACCCGGCAGCAAGCGGGGATCAATGCCGCCCACGGAATCTATCTTCAAGAATCCACCGTTGTCGTATCCCACGACCATCAGGCCGATTTCGTCCATATGGGCCGCCAGCATCACGCGCAGCTCCTCCTGACCCGTGCCTCGCTTGACGGTCAACACGTTGCCCATCGTGTCGATCTCAATTTTGTCGACGTGCTCCCGGATGGCGTCAAGCACCACCCCGCGCACCTGATCCTCATTTCCAGAGACGCCAAAGGCTTCCGAAAGGTCTTTCAATATCATCTTGGTCATCTTAATCTACTCGCTCTTTTCGCTCTCTGTCGCGTGGGGCTCTATCTGCTCCAGGAAGTCCACTTCCAGGCCCGCTATGACGCTTGCCAGCAGCCTCCCGGCTCTTTCCACGTCACGAGTGTCCAGCGTTTCGACTGGCTGGTGCATATAACGCACCGGCACGGATACAAGTGCCGTCGGCACGCCCTCGCGGGTGACCTGGATGGCCCAGGCGTCGGTGCCGCTGCGCCCTGCGATTGGGTCAACGTGATAGGGAATCTCGTTCGTATCGCCCACCTCCTTCAGACGTTCCAGGAGCTTGGGGTGGAAGTTCGGTCCGATGGCGATGGAGGGCCCCTCGCCCAAGGGTAGCGAGCCGGTCTTAGGCACGCCGGGGTGTTGAGCAAAGGTCACGTCCAGGGCGATGGCGAGGGCCGGCGCTACGTTGTAGGCGGAGGTGATGGCGCCTTTTAGCCCGCGCTCCTCCTGCGTGGTCGCCACGGCGAAGACGTCCCAGGTGTGTTGGATGCGGCTGAGCTGTTCCAGCGCCAGCGTTATGGCGGCCACGCACGCACGGTCGTCCAGTGCCTTCCCGGACACACGTTGGTTCTTCAGTTCCGAAAGTTCGCGCCGGATGGAGATACGGTCGCCAACCGAAACCAGCTGCTCGACTCCCTCTGGTGGCAGTCCTACATCGACGAAGATCTTGTCCCAGGGGACGGTCTTCTTCCGTTCCTCCTTGGGGAGCACGTGAGGCGGGCGCGTCGCCACGATGCCGGGTAAATCGCGCTCGGCGTGGACGACGACTTCCAGCCCCAGCAGCACCCGGCGATCGGTGCCCCCGGCGCGGGTGATGCGCAGAAAGCCGTCCTCGATGTCAGTCACCATCAGCCCGATCTCGTCCATATGGGCCGCCAGCATCAGCTTGGGCCGTGGCTCGGGGCCGACGCCGCGCTTGAGAGCGATCAGGCTGCCGAGCTTGCCCTCCTCCATCTCGTCGACGAAGGGATGCCAGGTTTTTCGGATGAGCTCGCGCACAGGGCCTTCGAAGCCGGCGATCCCCTCCGATTCCGAGAGCTCGCTAAGCAAAGAAATGAGGTCCAATTCTGTCTCCTTTTCCCGTCTATGATCCCGAGTTATATGAAGTCGCCCCTTGACTGATCGTGATAGTGAAGGTGGGGGCGATGGTGGGTTTGGGAAACGTCGCCGTCGCATCTGGTTCGGTGGTGGCGGTGGGAGTGATGGTTGGCGTAGCGGTCGGCAACGGCGTATCAGTGGGAATGGGGGTCTCTGTTGGCGTTTCCGTTGGTGGAGGCACCTCTGTCGGCGTTGCGGTAGGTTGTGTTGTGTGGGTGGGCTCCGGTGTGTGGGTAGCGGTGAGCGTGGGCGTCTCCGTGGGGGTTGAGGTCTCTGTGGGCGTTCCAGTGGGCGTGTAGGTTGGTGGGAACCATTGTGTGGGGGTTGCTTCAAGCGTTTCTGTCGGCTCTCTCGTCTCCGCAATCGGCGAAGCAGTGGCGGTTTCGGTGAGCGGGGGGGTCGGGGTCGCCGTCGCACGCTGCGTCTCGGGCCTTAGCACCAGCATCGAGATGCCGATGCAGTAACAGGGAAGTGTCAGCAGGATGATGCCGGTCAGGACCCAGTGAACGGGACGCCATTCAGTCGTGTTGAGCATTGATTAACTCCCTTACTTGAGCTCGGAGTATGATAGCATCGGTGAGGGGTTTTGTCAAAACCGGGTTATTGCGCGGCGGTCAGTCTCTGCCGGGATGTGCTTACTTGCACCGCTCGCCGGGCTGGGCTATACTTGGACTGTCGTCCTGGGATTGGAGTGTTATCAATGTCATTGGAGTGCAAAACGTGTCGAAGTGGGTTCATCTGGTAGCTGGTTTCCTGGTGCTCTTGGCAACCGGGGCCATCGTGTTTGGATATCCTCTCCTCTACCATCATCGTATCTACCCAGGCGTCTCCGTCTGGGATGTGGGTGTGGGGGGTATGACGGTGGGGGAGGCACAGGATAGGCTCCAGGAAGGACTGCCCGACCCGGCAGAACAGGTCTTGGTGTTACGCGCTGGCGATCAGAGCTGGCAGCTTGCCTGGGCCGAGCTGGGTCGCGCTTACGATTATCGCAGAACCGCCGAGGCCGCTTATCGGGTAGGGCGACAAGGTCCTTGGTATATATCCTGGCGCATCCGGTTCCGGGGGCGTTCGATAGCGCCGCGCGTCGTCGAACCGAGCTCGGCGGAGATCGAGAGGGCGCTTATGCCGCTCGTCGAGCAAGTTAGCGAGCCGGCAAGCGATGCCCAACTGGAGATTAGTAGTTCCGGCTTCGATATCACATCCGCTCAAGTGGGAACAAGACTCGACGTGGAGGCCAGCGCCGCGCAGGTGCTGGTGGCGCTGGCGGAGGACGCCGCCGGGGTCGATCTGGTGGTGGAGGAGGTACCACCGTGCATCACCGATCCGGAGCCGGCCCGCTCCCGCGCCCAATCGCTCCTGGCGCAGCCGTTCCGGCTTGCCGCCGTCGATCCACCGACTGAGTATCAAGCCGAGTTCACAGCCCCGCCGGAGCGCGTGGCGACGTGGCTGGAGTCGGTCCCTGATGAGACGCAGCTGACGTTAGCGGTGGACGAGGCCGCGGTGCGCGATTGGTTGCTCGAACTCCAGCCCCGGCTGGGAGATGAGCGCACGCTGGCGATCACCGAGACGCTGACCTGTACGGTGGACGCGCTGCTGACCGGTGAGCCGGAGGCGCGGGCCAGTATCCGTCATCCTCAGAAGTCCTACACTGTGCAGCCCGGCGATAACCTTTTTGACGTCGCTTACGCACACGGCTTCCCCCAATGGCGATTGGAGGAGGCGAACCCGGACGTGGAGCCCGGTTCGCTGACGGTGGGTATGGAGCTGACCATCCCCTCCATCGATGTGCTCTTCCCGGAGCCATTGGCGCCGAACAAGCGCATCGAGATTGATCTTTCGGAGCAGCGGCTGCGGGGCTACGAGGACGAGGGGCTCGTCTTCGACTTCACCTGCTCCAGCGGGATGACGAGCACGCCGACGATCGCCGGGCAGTTTCAGGTGCTGTTCAAGGAGCGAAACGCCTACGCGCCGCGCTGGGGCCTGGATATGCCTTACTTTATGGGCATCTATTACGAGGGTCCTGACTTCGCCAACGGCATACACGAGCTGCCGATCAACGTCAGCGGTAATCGGCTCTGGTCGAGCGTGCTGGGCTGGCCTGCCTCCTATGGCTGCATCATCCTCGACGTCGGCGACGCGGAACGGATCTACCACTGGGCGCCGGTGGGCACCCTGGTGGAGATCAAGGGGGTGGCACCGGGCACGCCGGCTTCGCTTGAACCAGCGGTGACCGATGAGTGAGCGAACGTCTTTCCTGATCCTCTTTGCTCTGCTCGCCATCGTCGTGACTTATGTGGCACTCGGTACGCTCTACGCCATGCACACGCCGCGCTGGCAGGTTCCGGACGAACCGGCTCACTATAACTACATCCGTGCCTTGGCCGAGGGGCGAGGCTTTCCCGTCATCGAGGTCGGCGACTACGATCAGGCGTACCTGGGACGGCTCACCTCGGAGCGCTTCCCGCCCGAGCTCTCCGTCGAGCCGCTGACCTACGAGGATCACCAGCCGCCGCTCTACTATCTGCTGGCGACGCCGATCTATCATCTCTTCGACGGGGCGCTGGTGCCCCTGCGGCTGCTCTCGGTGGTGATGGGAGCCGGGGTGCTGGTGGTCGCCTTTGGCACGGTGCGGGCGATCTTCCCGGCGCGGCCCGGGCGGGCGCTGATGGTGGCGGCTTTCATCGCCTTCATCCCGCAGCACGTAGCGATGACGGCCGGCGTCAACAACGACGCGCTGGCCGAGCTGATCGTGGGTGGGACGCTGTGGGCGTTGGTGGTCTACGTCGGGGGCGGAAATGACCGTCCCTGGAGCATTGGGCTTCTGTTGGCGGCCGCCTTGCTGACCAAGACCACGGCCTACGTCGCGGTGCCGGTGGCCGTGCTGGCGGTGGGGCTTCGCTGGCGTCAGGAGCGAGCATCTTGGCGTTGGGCAGCGAGTCAGCTGGCGTGGATGCTGCTTCCGATGGCGCTGATCACAGCGCCCTGGTTCATCCGCAACGGGCTGATCTACGGCTGGCGCGATCCGCTGGGCCTGGCGCGTCACAATGCTGTCGTCGCCGGACAGCCCCGCACCGCTCAGTGGCTGGCGCAATACGGCTGGTGGGGGCTGCTGAACCGTCTGGCCCGCACCACGTTCCACAGCTTCTGGGGCCAATTCGGCTGGATGGCCGTGCCGCTCTCGCGGCGCATTTACTGGGGGCTGGGGGCGCTGTCGGCACTGTTGCTGGTGGGATTCGTCGTCTGGTTCGTTCGGCAGCGCGAGCTCGCGGCGCACAACCGATATGCGCTCTTTCTGCTCGCCTTTTCCGCAGCCTTCACGGTGGGCTCTTTCCTCTGGTACAACTTCACCTTCGTTCAACATCAGGGGCGCTATCTCTTCCCGGCTCTGGTGCCTATCGCGACGGTGGCGGCGCTGGGGCTGGATGCGTTGACGCGTTCGTTCCACCGGAGGCTTCGCCTTCTGGGTTTGGGGGCGCTTTTCGCCGCTTTGGCGGCGCTGGATCTGTATTGTTTGTTCAAGGTTGTGGTGCCATTTTTGACGAGGTGACAGATGAAGACGCTTGAGTCAGGATTGATCGGTGAGCTGGAGATGATGGTGAGCGAGGTCAACACGGCGGAGCAGCTGGGTAGTGGCTCGGTGGCGGTCCTCGGCACGCCGGCGCTAGTGGGGCTGATGGAAGGCGCGGCGATTCAGGCTCTGGAAGGGCATCTCTCGGAGGCCCAGACCACCGTCGGCGGGCGGATTGACGTGCGGCATCTTGCGCCGACGCCGGTGGGGATGAACGTCCGCGCCCGCGCCGAACTGCTGGAGGTCGACGGGCGGCGGCTGGTCTTCCGCGTCGAGGCCTGGGACGAGGTGGAGCGAATCGGCGAGGCCGATCACCAGCGCTTCGTCATCGACGAGGCGCGCTTCACGGCCCAGGCGCAGGCGAAGTCGGCGTCGTGACGGCGCTGCGTAAGCGTTAGCCTTCCTCGCCCAAGCGCCAGTACCGTTCCGCCGGGCCGTCCTCGCCGACGCGTTCCGCGAACGCCCGTACGTGCGACATCATCGTCTCCTCGGCTTCCCAGAAGGTGCTGACCTGCGAGCGGTAGCAGGCGATGGCCGCGATCTTGGTCGCCATCGCCTGGGGCGAGAGCGAGGCGTGCTCCTGGCGCCACGCTTCCGCCGACGGCTCAAGCGCTGCTGCGACGGCGGCTCGGTCCTCCGCGTAGGGAAAATCCTCGTAGTAGATGAGCCCCTTTTCCGCTTGCTCCGCCGCCCGCCGCACGATGCGGTGGTCGACGTGGCGGCCGGCGGCGAGCGGCGCGTAGAGCGTGCCGCCGCTCGCCGAAAGATCGCGCAACCGGGCCGCCAACTCCTCGATCAAGTGCTCCTCGACGGGATGGATCGGACCCCAGAGCGCGTCCTCGCTGGCGTAAGGGAACGTGCCGTCCGGGGCGCGTCGGTAGATGCAATCGGCGTGAGGCCAGTGGCTGGCGTCGGCCCCTAGCGCCGAAAGCGCTGCCCGATCCTCGCGGCGGCGCTCTGCGACCGCGTCGGCGGGATCGCCCCAGCGTGCGTGCAGGGCCTGCGCGAAGGGGGAGAGAGGGGCGTCGGGCGCGGGAGAGCCGGCGAAGACGGTGATCACCAGCACCTGTGCGCCGGTCTGCGTCTGCTGCCAGATGCGCCCGCCGCAGGAGAGGACGACGTCGTCCAGGTGTGGCGAGAGATAGACGTGGTCGTAACGCTTGGGCCGATCCAAGGGATGCTAACCGGAGAACCGTTCGACCACGGCGACGATCATCGGGGCGATGACGAGGCCGGGCAGGAGATTGCCGGTGCGGATCTCCTTGATCTTCAGCAAGCCGAACCCCAGCGCCAGCATCAAGACGCCGCCGGTGGCCGTCATCTCGGCGATCATCGGATCGGTCAGCGTGGCATCGGCCCAGCCGGCCCCCAGCGTCAGCGCTCCCTGGTAGACCAGCACAGTCAGCGCTGAGAAGATCACGCCCGGCCCCAGCGTGGAGGCGAAGGCCAGCGCGGCGAAGCCGTCCATCGTCGATTTGATCGCCAGCAGCGTGTAGTCGCCGGTCAGGCCGTCCTGGATGGAGCCCAGGATCGTCATCGGCCCGACGCAGAAAACGAGACTTGCGGTCAGGAAGGCGTAGCTGAAGCGGGTCGACCCGGCGTGGGCGTCTTCTGGCGCGGCCGGCTCGGCCGGCTCGCTATCGTTGCTTGTGCTGCGCTCCAGCCACTGTCCCAGGCTGTCGATGCCGGCTTCAATACCCAGCAGCTCCCCCGCGATCCCGCCCAGGAGCAAGCTGCCCAGCACGATGATGATGTTTTCCGCCTCGAAGGAGAGCTGCACGCCGATGACGAGCGTCAGCAAGCCCAGGGCGTGCATCACGGTCTGACGGATCCTCTCCGGCAGCCGTGCGCCCAGGAAGGTGCCCAGCGTCCCGCCGATAAGGACGGTGACGACGTTGATGAGGGTGCCGGTGGCGATCATATGGTCTCCTCTTCTTCTAGAAACTTGTTTATCGTCGAGGCAGCCTCTCGCGCCCGCGCTGGCGCGTCCCCGATGTGTTCCTCAGCGTCGAGCAGCTCTCGTACGCGCTCCTCCGGCAGATAGCGCAGGATCTCGGGATCGGCGCTCAAGCGATCGGGGAGCGGGTTGGCCTGCCCTTGTTGGACGGCCCGCCAGGCCGCCATCGCGTGCTGACGGATCACCTCGTGCATCGCCTGACGGTCGGCGCCTTCGCGGGCCAGTGCCATCAGCAGCCGCTCGGTGGCGGCGAGGGTCCCGTAGGCGTCCAGGTTCTTTGCGATGGCCCCGTCGTAGATGCGCAGATCCTTCAGGATGCGATGGGTGCGGCGCAGCAACTCGTCGCAGGCCAGGAACGCGTTGGGCAGCACCAGGCGTCGATTGGCCGAATCGTCCAGCGTGCGTTCCAGCAGGCTGTGCGCGGCGTTATCCCAGGCCACCCGGGGCAACGCGGCGACGTAGCGTGCTAAGCTGTCCATATTCTCGGCGTTGACGGGATTCCGCTTGAAGGGCATGGCCGACGAGCCGACCTGCTTGGCGCCGAACGGCTCGCTCCACTCGCCCAGCGGCGGCGACTGCAACAGCCGCAGATCGAAGGCGAAGCGGTAGAGCGAGGCCGCCAACCCCGCTAGCGTGGTCAGCACCCGGTAGTCCTGCTGGCGCGGATAGACCTGCGTGGCGATCGGGAAGGCCTCCAGGCCGAGCCCCTCCAACGCGCGGGCCTCCATTTCGCCCGGCGTCATCCCCGTGCCGTCCAGCAAGGCCGCATAGGAGGCGGCGGTGCCTACGGCGCCCTTGAATCCTTTGCCCTTCAGCTGGTCACGCACGTGTCGGAGCTGGCGCAGGTTCTCCAGCAGATCCTGGGCGTAGCCGGCCAGCCGGTAGCCGACGGTGGTCGGTTCGGCGGGCTGGAGGTGGGTGAAGCCCATACAGACGTGCTCGGCGTGCGCTTCGATGCACGTGGTCAGATCGGCCAGCACGGTGCTGAGACGCTCCTCCAGCAGCGCGAGCGCCTCCCGGAGCCGCAGCACGTCGGCGTTGTCCTGGATGTCGGCGCTGGTGGCGCCCAGGTGGAGCACGGCGCCGCCCTGGGGGCATTGCTCGGCGAAGGTGCGCAGCTCAGCCATCAGGTCGTGGTGGATCTCGGCCTCAATCTCGGCGGCGCGGGCCAGGTCGACGTCCTCCGCGTGCGCCCGCAGCTCGGCCAGCTGCTCGGCGGTGACCAGCCCGGCCTGGTGTTGCGCTGCCGCCAGAGCGACCCAGACGCGGCGCCAGAGCCGGTGTTTGTGGGCCTCGCTCCAGATCGTGCGCATCGCCTTGGATCCATAGCGCCAGGTGAACGGCGAGAGATAGGTCTCGTGGGTCACGAGCTGAGGTGCCATAGGTCGACTCTCCTCGTTGATGGAAACAAACGTGGCGTCATTGTACCCCAGGTGGGAACAGAAGTGAAGTCGATTTTGCCTTGCATCGCGTTCGGACCTATAATAAGATCGATTTGGAAGTCGGGTTTGGCAACCGCTGAACGAACAAACGGGTTCGCCGCAGATTAAGTAAGAGAGGAGCCTATGGCAGAATATCGCGTTCGCGAACATCCTATCCTCCCGGTGGGCGAGCGGGAGACAGTCGAGTTTACTTGGCAGGGCCAGACGATGACGGCTCAGAAAGGGGAGACCATCGCCTCGGCCCTTTTTGCTAACGGGGTGCGCATCTTTGGTCACCACCATAAGGATGAGGCCCCTCAGGGTATCTTTTGCGCCAATGGACAGTGTGCCCAGTGCCTGGTGATGGCCGATGGGTTGCCGGTCAAGTCCTGTATGGTGCCGGTGGAGCCGGGGATGCGGGTCGAGCCGATGGAGGGCAAGCCGGAGCTGCCCGAGGTCGCAAGTGCACCTGAGATGCAGGAGATCAAGACCGTCGATGTGGAGTGTCTGATCATCGGCGGCGGGCCGGCCGGGCTTTCGGCGGCGATCGAGCTGGGCAAGGCCGGCGTGCGGGCGCTGATCGTGGACGATAAGCACCGTCTGGGGGGCAAACTGGTGCTCCAGACGCATAAGTTCTTCGGCTCCATCGATGCCTGCTACGCCGGGACGCGCGGCATCGATATCGCACAGAAACTAGAGGATGAGGTCAACAAATACGAGAACATCCAGGTCTGGCTCGATACCACGGCCCTGGCAGTCTATTCCGATCGCAAGGTGGGCGTGCTGCGCGAGGGGCATTACGTCCTGATCCGGCCTCAGATTCTGCTGGTGGCGACTGGGGCACGGGAGAAGTCGCTGGCCTTCAAGGGGAACACGCTGCCGGGCGTCTACGGCGCGGGGGCCTTTCAGACGCTGGTCAATCGCGATCTGGTACAGGCCTCTGAGCGGCTCTTTATCGTCGGCGGCGGCAACGTCGGGCTGATCGCGGGCTACCACGCGCTCCAGGCCGGGATTCAGGTGGTGGGGCTTTGCGAGGCACTGCCCGAGTGCGGCGGTTACAAGGTCCACAAGGACAAGCTGACCCGTCTGGGCGTTCCAATCTACACCTCGCACACCATCCTCAGCGCCAACGGCGAGGATCAAGTGGAATCGGTCACCATCGGGCAGATCGAAGAGCATTGGAACCCGATCCCGGATACGGAGAAGACGTTCGACTGCGACACGGTGTTGATCGCTGTGGGGCTGGACCCGGTGGACGAGTTCGTGGAGAAGGCCGAGCGGTTTGGTCTGCCGGTCTACGCGGCCGGGGACGCCGAGGAGATCGCCGAGGCGTCGGCGGCGATGTTCACCGGGCGCATCCGCGGGTTAGAGATCGCCGAGGCGCTGGGCCGCGACGTGGGCGATGTGCCGCCGGAATGGCACCGCACGGCTGAGATCCTCAAATCTCGCCCTGGCGCTGTCGTCACTGAGGATATTCCAGAGCAGGAACAGGAGGTCTTCCCCGTGCTCCATTGTGCCCAGGAGATCCCATGCAATCCGTGCACGTCGGTCTGTCCGCAGGAGTGTATCGTGATCGAGGAGGACGACCTGCGCGGCCTGCCGGAGTACATCGGCGAGGATTGCATCGGATGCGAGCAGTGCGTGGCCATTTGCCCGGGGCTGGCTGTCACTCTGGTGGACTATCGCAAGGACGATGACTATCCGACGGTGACGATCCCCTATGAGTTCCCGGAGGAGACGATCGACGCGGGCGATGTGGTGACGGTGCTCGATACCGAGGGCACGGTGCTGGGCAACGTCGAGGTGGTGAAGGTGCGGGCGCCGCGCTTCGCGGACCGGGCGCTTCTGGTGCGGGTGAAGGCGCCACACGAGATCGCCAAGCGCATCGCGGGCATCCGCGTGCAGGATCCGTGGGTCAGCGAGCCGCTGGAGAAGCCCGTCGAGCGCATCGCCGACGACGAGGTCATCTGCCGCTGCGAGCGGGTGACGGCCGGCGAGATCCGCGAGCTGATCCGCTCCGGTATCCGCGATATGAATCACATCAAGGCCGTGACGCGGGCTGGGATGGGCGCCTGTGGCGGCAAGACGTGCACCACGCTGATCAGGCGTCTCTTCCGCGCCGAGGGCGTATCGCTCGACGAGGTGAGGGAGAACACGCAGCGCCCGCTCTTCATCGAGGTGCCGCTGGGCGTCTTCGCCGGCGTCGGCGAGGGACTGGTCGAGGAAGAGGCTATCACACACGCCACTGATGCCCACGAGGGCGGGATGTAGATGGGAGAAAACCGGCTTCTTTGATCAGGAAGGCTTTGATGATGAAGAGTCGTTGGGCGCGAATCTTTTTCTCTTGCCAGGTTTATCTATCACGTCTTCTACGCGGGCGAGTAGCGTAAGACGTCACGCAGGTCGCACGAAGTCACGTCTATGGCAAAGCATACCTCGACCATCTTCTGGGATCGTGACCTCCAGATCGTTCTGGGGGTTACGTTGATGGCCGTGCTGGGGATCGCGAGTGTCACACCTGCTTTCCCGGAGATCGGTCGTGCGCTGGATTTGTCCTCGCAGGCGGTCGGCGGGCTGATCACAGCGTTCACACTGCCGGGCGTCATCCTGACCCCGGTGCTGGGCGCGCTGGCCGACTGGTGGGGGCGGAAGGTGATCCTGGTGCCCTCGCTGCTCCTGTTCGGCCTGGCCGGTGGCGCGTGTGCCCTGGCCCGCGACTTCGACCTGCTGCTGGGGCTGCGCGTCTTGCAAGGCGTGGGGGCCGCGTCGCTGGGCACGCTGAACGTCACCCTGATCGGTGACCTTTACAAGGGCGAAGATCGCGCGGCGGCGATGGGATACAACGCCAGCGTGCTCAGCGTGGGGACGGCGGCGTATCCGGCCCTCGGCGGCGCTTTGGCTACGTTCGGCTGGTATTGGCCCTTCGTCCTGCCGGTGCTGGCGATTCCGATCGGACTGCTGGTGCTTCTGGCGCTGGAGACGCGGGACCCGACGTGTGAGCAGCGCATCCGGTTCTACTTTCGGGCGGTTTGGGAGGGCCTTCGGGATCGGCGCGTGATTGGCTTGCTGCTCCTGATTCTGGTGACGTTCCTGGTGCTGTATGGCTCTTACCTGACTTACGTACCGTTTCTGATGGAAAGCGCCTTTCGCGCCTCATCTTTCGTCATCGGGCTGATGATGTCCGCGATGTCGCTGGCGACGGCCCTGGCGTCTTCGCAGCTGGGGCGGCTGTCGTCCGCCCGCTCGGAGCGAACGGTGCTTCTGGTCGCCTTTGGGCTCTACGCGGCGTCGCTGGCGCTGATCCCGCTGGTCCCGGGGCTGGGGATGATGGTGATCCCTACCCTGTTGTTCGGCGTGGCGCAGGGATTGAACATCCCCATTCTGCAGACGTTGTTGGCCGGCGCTGCGCCGATCGAGTATCGGGCGATGTTTATGGCTCTGAACAGTATGACGCTGCGGCTCGGCCAGACGTTGGGGCCGCCGCTGATGGGGTGGGTGTATGGACTGTATGGGATCGGAACCGTCTTCTACGTCGGCGCCGGTCTCTCATTGGTGATGTTGGTGTTAGCGAGTCTCTTGATCGACGGGCAATGGACAAGCAGTGGTTAGCGTTGAGCTGAGCTAGGAGGTATGATGACCACGAAGGTTTACGATGCCGTGATCGTGGGTGCCGGGAGTGTGGGGTTGCCGACGGCCTTTTTCCTGGCCAAGGCCGGGCTGGAGCCGTTGGTGATCGACCAGTTCGCCAGTCCGGGCCAGGGGTCCAACAAGGCGGCCATCGGAGGGATTCGGGCCACACACTCGGCCCCCTCGAAGATTCGACTTTGTCTCAAGTCGCTGGACGTCTTCTCCACCTGGGAGGAGACCTATGGCGATGACATTGAGTGGCACCGGGGCGGCTATTCGTTCGTCGCCTATCGCGAGCGCGAAGAGTGTATCCTCAAGGACCTGCTGAAAGTCCAGCAGTCCTATGGACTGGACATCCACTGGCTGGAGCGGGACGAGCTACTGGACGTGATCCCCGATCTGAACCCCAAGCACTTGATCGGCGGCACCTACTCGCCCAACGACGGGTCGGCGTCGCCCTTGTTGAGTGCCCACGCGTTCTACACCCGGGCGAAGGAGCGCGGAGCTACGTTCCGCTTCGGCGAGCGGGTGACGGGCATCATTCGCCGCCGAGGCAAGGTCGTCGGCGTGCGCACGGACCAGGGCGGCTACGCCACTGAGGTAGTGATCAACGCCGCCGGGGCCTGGGCCCGTTCGCTGGCCGAGATGGGGGGATTGGACGTGCCGGTCGTGCCCGATAGCCACGAGGCAGGCATCACCGAGCCGGTGGAGCGCTTTGTGGAACCGATGGTGGTCGACATTCGCCCCGCCGAAGGGTCGAAGAACTACTACTTCTACCAGCACGGAACCGGGGCTGTGGTCTTCTGCATCACGCCGGAACCGCCAATCGTGGGCACCGATCGCCGGGAGACGTCGGAGTTCCTGCCGATGGTCGCCCCGCGGATGGTGGGGCTGATGCCGAAGCTGGCCAACATCCGCGTGCGCCGGACCTGGCGCGGGCTCTACCCGATGACGCCCGACGGCTTCCCCATCGTCGGCTGGTCGAAAGAGCTGGAGGGGTACGCCTATGCCGTCGGGATGTGTGGCCAGGGCTTTATGCTGGGCCCCGGGGTCGGGTCGTTGCTTTCGCGGATGGTACAGAGCGAGCTGACGCCGGAGGATGAGGAGACGCTTGAGGAGTTGAGTCCCTATCGCGAGTTCGCCGGCGAGGAAAAGCTGAAATAAAAAAGAGGGGGTTAGGAAAAAGCGCCCTAGCCAGAGATTGGCTGTTGGGCTGGCCCGACTGCTTCAGGAAAGAGTCGGCGAAGCTTAACTTGACAGTAGTAAATTGAGGCGCTATAATCCCACCCGTCTTTTGAATCATATGATTTTAGGTAATTTTACCTATCCTCCTCTATTTCACCAAGTTGGGCTCCCCTGCCCGACGCTTACCTGACAAGGAGATAAACGTCTATGACGCTATTGGAGGTTCAAGACATTCATACCTACTACGGTGATATGCAAGCCCTTTTTGGGGTCTCTCTTAGCGTGGATAAAGGCGAGATCGTGACGATGATCGGAGCTAACGGTGCCGGTAAGACCACCACGTTGAAGACGATCAGCGGTATCCTGGAGCCTCGCTCTGGGAAAGTGGTCCTGGATGGAGAGGAGATACAGGGTACACCTGCTCACAAATTGGTGACGCAGGGCCTCGTTCTGGTTCCAGACGGGCATCAAGTTTTCCCCACGCTTACCGTGTTGGAGAACCTGAAGATGGGCGCGTTCACCCGTCACGATCGAGAAGGAATTGAAAGAGACCTGGAATGGGTCTTCTCTGTCTTCCCCCGGCTTGAGGAACGGACCACTCAGATTTCGGGCACGCTCAGCGGTGGTGAACGTCAGATGTTATCCATCGCACGCGCCTTGATGACGGACGTAGAGGTGCTTTTGCTGGATGAACCTTCAATGGGCCTGGCGCCTTTTTTGGTGCAGGAGATCTTTGAAGTCATTCGCCAATTGAACGAGGAGGATGGCATGACCATCCTCATCGTGGAGCAGAATGCACGGATGGCCTTCTCTGTGGCCGAGCGTGGCTACGTCATTGAGACGGGGCAGGTGGTGATTGAGGGGCCGGTCAAAGAGTTGATGGCAAATCCCCAGGTGAAGTCGGCATATCTGGGTGGCGAGGGCGAGCTCTAACGTCCCGACGACTCGTAGCCGGTGGAATCTTTTGGGGTTCGCCCGATCGACCATCACCTGGCTCGTTCGGCTGAGCTCACACCGAAGCCCGTCGAAAAACCCGCCATCCTGATCAGGGTCATATCTTACCTTTTATCTGTTTCGCGAGGCCCCAGGCATAGTGCTCTTTGGGAGAGATGTGTGATACTTCGTCCTTGATGCAATTGTGACGCTCACATCTGTCCTCAATGGACAGGATGGGCTGAAACACCTTTGGAGACTTTCCGGGTGGCTGCTTGAGTTTGAGAGGAGGTGGTGTATAGAAAGCGTTACAACCTCAAGGGTTTTGAGAGAAACCCATTGGACGGACGAGTTTACATATCACTTAAAAGGAGGTAGAAGTGAAAACCCTGCGTAAGTTTTTTGTCCTGCTGGCCGTTGTAGCTCTCTTGTTGCCCTTAGCGTGTGGCGGCCCTGCCCAGGAAGAAGAAGAAGAGGAGGAAGTGACCATCGGCGCGGTCTTTCCGCTGACGGGAGCGTCGACGCACGAGGGGATCGACGAGAGGCGCGGCGTGGAGCTGGCCGTCGAGCAGATCAACGAGGATGGCGGCATCAACGGTAAGCCCCTGCGGGTTATCTTCGAGGACAGCGAATCACGCCCCGAATCCGGTACGGACGCGGCACATAAGCTGATCGACGTCAACAAGGTGCCGGTTATCATCGGCATCTTCTCCAGCGGCGTCACGTTGCCGGCAGCCGAGTACGCTCAGGAGCAGGGTGTGGTGATGATCAACCCCGGCTCCACCTCACCCCAGTGCGCTGAGGTCGGCGACTACTTCTTCAGCACCATTGGCCTGGACCATCTGATGGGTACAGAGCAGGCCAAGTGGGCGCTGGAGGAGGGATACACCGAGGCGGCTGTCCTGGTGCCCAACAATCCCTTCGGCATTGGGATGGAGGAGTGGATGGTTAAGACCTTCGAGGAGGGCGGCGGTGAGATCCTTAACATCGTCGAGTACCCCCTGGCCCAGACGGACTATCGGGCCGAGTTGGAGCGTCTCTTCGATGGCGATCCGGGAGCGATCCTCTACACCGCATACGGTGAGGAGTCGAAGATTCTCACCAAGCAGGCGATGGAGATGGGCAAAGAAGCTCAGTGGATCGGCGGTTACCTGACGATGTGCACCGGTGTGGCTGAACCGGAGACGGTCGAGGGCCATATCGGCCTGGAGCCTGCTTATCACTTGCCGGCCGGGCAAGACTTCACGGCGGCTTTCGAGGAGAAGTTCGGAGAGAAGCCCGGTGGCCCCTTCAGCTACCTGGCCTACGACGCCACTTGGCTGGCCGCGCTGGCCATGCGAGAAGTGGGCACCGATCCAGAGGCGATCAAGGATGCTCTCTACGAGGTCACGGACGACTACGACGCCGCCTCGGGCGACCTGGCGTTTGACGAAAACGGTCAGCGCGCCGATCAACCTTACGATAAGCTGATCTACACCGGCGGCGAAGTTAAACTCTATAACGAGTAGCGAGTGCTGTAAGGCCAGCATGCCGGTATCACCGCATGCTGGCCTGCTTTTTACCGCTGAGGGTGATTGCACTTTCTCGCTCTGTCCCTTTCCCTGGTGAAAAGTGCCTCGTTTGGATTGCCTCGCAAAGTTCATTGAGGGATTGAGGGACGGCTCTTGCGCTTGTTGGGCCCGCACAGCTTCGCGCTTCTGTAACGGACTTATCCATCGTTTGTGATTATCGTGATTTAATGGAGGTCACGTATGCAACTAACACAATTGCTGTTCAATATCTTATCTCGGGCCAGCGAGCTGGCATTGATCGGCATCAGCCTCACCCTGGTGTACGATCTACTCGATTTCGCCAGCTTTGCACAGAACGAGTTTGCCACAATTGGAGCCTACCTGGCCCTCCTCTTCTCGGTTGGCCTGGGTATGAACATCATTCTTGCTGCGCTATTGGCGGTGATTATAACCGGCATCCTGGGGATGCTTGCCGATCGGGTCATCTTCCGTTGGTTGCGAAGGAGCGATGCTTTTATCCGAATGGTGGCTTCGATCGGCCTGGCTCAGGCCATACGCAGCCTGGTGCAGGTATTCTGGGGTGGGCAGATCAAGGATTATGGGCTGGGCGTGCAGAGGCCGATAGTGATCTTGGGGGCCAGGGTCACATTCGTTCGTATCTTGATCGTAGCGGTTGCTTCTCTGGCCATACTCGGGTTTCACCTTTTTCTCCATCAGACCAATATTGGGCGCGCTATCCGGGCTACCTCCGATAATCGGGAATTGGCGGAGGCCACGGGCATCGACACCGAACGCGTTGTGCTCTACGTCTGGTTCTTGGCCTGTGCTTTCGCCGCTATCGGAGGTATCCTGATCGGGCTGGAGACGCAGCTCCGGCCCAATATGGGCGAGGCTTTGTTGCTGGCTACCTTTTGCGTCGTCATCCTGGGAGGAATCGGCAATGTCTACGGCGCCCTGGTGGGCTCGCTGATCTTCGCGGCGGCCGAGAATATCGGTATCGCGCTTAACGTCGGAGGCTTTCAGTTCCCCGTAAAGTATAAGCCCGCCATCGCTTTCATTGTGCTCATCCTGACGTTGTTGATTAAGCCGACGGGTGTGCTGGGAAGAAAGGAGGCATAACGTGTTTGCTTTTCTGATTCACTTCCTTGTAATGACCGGGGTTTTTGGTATCGTAGCCCTGAGCCTGAACTTTGAGGTCGGAACCACGGGGCTGTCCAACTTCGGTCAAGCTGCTTTTATGATGATCGGGGCTTACGCGTCGGCCTTGATGTACATGGCCGGTATGCCCTTTGTGCTCGGCGTTTTTGTTGGCATGTTGCTTTCGGCCCTGTTTGCGCTCGTCATCGCGTTGCCCTCCTCTGAGCTGCGGGCGGACTACTGGGCCATTGTGAGTATCGCCGCCGCCGAGAGCTTACGTCTCTTCATCAACAACGAGAAGTGGCTGGCGGAAGGCCCCTTCGGGCTCCGCGGCATCCCACGCCCGTTCTCCTCGATGTTTGGCGAGGCTTATAATATCTTCTATCTGGCGATTGTACTGGTTTGCATGGCGCTTGTCTACTTCGTCCTGGAGCGGCTGACGGCGTCGCCCTTCGGACGCGTCTTGCGCGGATTGCGTGAGACAGAGGACATGATGGAGGCGTTGGGGAAGCACGTCTTCCGCTTCAAGGCCTGGGCGATGATCATCGGGGGGATGGTGGCGGCGCTGGGTGGGGCATTGTATGCTCATTACCATACTTTCATCAGCCCTGAGCATTTTGCTCCTGCTGTGACCTTCTTGATCTGGACGATGATGATCGTCGGCGGCTCCGGCAACATCAAGGGAGTCCTGCTGGGTGCTCTGGTCGTTACGCTTTTGAACACCTCGACTCGCTTTGTGAAGGATCTGGTCTACTTGCCGACGGACCTGGTGGCGGCGCTTCGCACGCTGGTCATCGGGGGGTTGACGATCTTCTTCGTCGTCGTCCGCCCCGAAGGCCTCATTCCAGAACAGAAGCGGATTGTTCACGTTAAGGAGGGAGGCAGCTGATGTTGGAAGTACAGCATATTGATAAGTCCTTTGGCGGTCTCCAGGCCCTCCTCGACGTCTCGTTGACGGTGGAGGACGGTAGCATCACCGGTTTGATCGGCCCCAACGGTTCGGGCAAGACGACGCTCTTTAACGTCATCACTGGCTTTTACGAACGGGATCGCGGCGAGGTGAAGCTGCGCGGGAAGCCGATCAGTGGTCTGGCTCCTCATAGTATCGCTCAACATGGTATGGTGCGCTCCTTCCAGATTCCGCAGGTGCCGCGCGGTATGACAGTGCTGGAGAATATGTTGGTGGCCGGTCAGCATCAGGTCGGCGAGGATCCCTGGAGCGTCTTCCTGCGCTGGGGCGATGTACATCGTCAGAACCGTGATCTGGTCGAACGGGCCGAATACTTCCTCGATAAGGTCGACCTGGGCCATCTGCGCGATGAACGCACAGGAAGCTTATCCGGCGGGCAGGTCAAGCTGCTGGCCCTGGCGATGACGCTGATGACGGACGCCGATCTGCTGTTGCTGGATGAGCCCACGGCCGGCGTCGACCTGGCGCTCACCGATCGGATTATGGAACTTTTGATGGACATCCACGAGAACGAGGGCAAGACGCTGATGATCGTGGAGCACAAGATGCGGGTCATCAGCGGGGTCTGCCAGTATGTCTACGTACTCGATACCGGCCAGCTGATCGCCTCCGGTGAGCCTGCCGCTGTACAGAACGACCCCAAAGTCATTGAGGCCTACCTGGGAGCCGAGGAAGCGGTGGGCGGGAAGGAGTGGTTGTAGTGTATCGACACATTTTTAACACCGTCGATACCCACACTGCCGGCGAGCCGACCCGCGTGGTCACCGCCGGCGTGCCGTTTCTGCCGGGCACGATGGCGGAGAAGCGGCGATGCCTGCAAGAGGAGCACGATCTCGTGCGCACCACGCTGATGCACGAGCCGCGTGGGCACGCCGATATGTTCGGCGCGATCATTATGGAGCCGGCGCGACCCGAAGCTGATTTGGGCGTGGTGTTTATGGATACCGGTGGCTACCTGGCGATGTGTGGTCACGGGTCCATCGGCGTGGTCGCCGCCGCATTGGCGACGGGATTGGTGCCGCTGGAGGAACCTGTGACCGACGTGGTTATGGATACGCCGGCCGGCCTGGTGCGTGCTTGTGCGGCGGTGGATGGCAAGCGCGTCGGCCAGATCGCCGTGGAGAACGTACCGGCGTTCCTCTACCGCCGCGCCGTAGAGGTAGAGACGCCTTTTGGCCCGCTCCAGATCGATATCTCCTTTGGGGGGAATTTCTTTGCCCTGGTGCCGGCCCAGTCTTTGGAGCTGGAGGTTACGCTGGACCATCTGCCTGGGCTGATTGAGCGCGGCATAGCGATCCGCGCTGCCGTCAACGAGCAAGTCGAAGTCATCCATCCCATGCAGCCTCACATCAACACCGTCGATCTGGTCGAGATCTACGAGGATCTGGGCGAGGACGAGGAGGTTGACTGTCGCAACGTGGTGATCTTCGGTCAGGGACAGGCGGACCGTTCGCCATGCGGCACCGGCACCAGCGCCAAGATGGCGGCCCTTTACGCCGAAGATCGACTGGATTTGCGGCAACCCTTCGTCAACCAGAGCATCATCGGCACGCGCTTCACCGGGCGTCTGCTGCGAGAAGAGCAGCTGGCGGGTTGTAAGGCCGTCGTGCCGGAGATCGCCGGGAACGCTTATGTGACCGGCTTCCAGCAGTTCGTAGTCGATCCCGACGATCCTCTTAAAGAGGGGTTCCATCTCGCCTGCGAGGTATGAACTCGCCCATCAAGAGCAAGCGATCGTTCCATCTATGTCGTTTATCGCTGTACATTGTGCTGAGATAGACCGCCAGATCCGATGATCTGGCGGTTGCGCTATCCTCCATCGAATCCAGGTGACTCACTCCCGGGCATCTTTTCAATGCGGACGATTTTTCGCCCCCAATGCCAGCAAAAGTCATTCTGAGTCTATTGAAGAACGACTTTTGCGGTCTCGGAACGCTCACAATCACCCCTTGACAGGCTTCGTCGTGAGCTCAGCCGAGCGGTTCAGGATGATTGTTCGCTTGACCAATTGAGGCTTGACTCCTGCACTTTTCAAATTTTTGAGGAGCAGAGACTTCGGAGGTCTGGCGTCGCTAAACTGCAGGAGTTAAGTTGAAGAAGTGTCCGGTAATGAATCCAAGAGGTGATAGGAGAAGATCATTATGCGAATTCTTTCACGCGATGACGTGCGCCGGGCGCTGCCGATGCTCCAGGCCATAGAGGCGGTCAAGCGCGGCTTCGCTCAGCTGGCCGCCGGGCAGGCGGATCTTCCGTTGCGCACGGCGCTCGACGTGCCCAGACACGATGGCGTCACACTGCTGATGCCGGGCTACCTCGCCGCCGATGACCAGCTGGCAGTGAAGATCGTCTCTGTCTTCGACCAGAATCCGGCCAAGGGGCTGCCGCTCATCCACGCCCTGGTCGTGGTGGTCGATGCCACGACCGGGCAGCCGGCGGCCGTGATGGATGGCGCCTATCTCACGGCCTTGCGGACCGGGGCTGCCTCCGGCGCTGCCACGGACCTGTTGGCCCGTCGGGACGCAAGCACGGCGTCCATCTTTGGCGCCGGGGCCCAGGGTCGCACGCAGCTGGAGGCCGTCTGTGCCGTCCGGCCGATTGAGCAGGCCTTCGTCTACGATATCGCTCCCGAGCAGGCCAGTACCTACGCCGACGAGATGGCGGAGCGGTTGTCGCTGCCTATCGCGGTCGCGGAGACGCCGAGCGAGGCGGTCAAGGCCGCCGACGTGATCTGCACCGCCACCACGGCGACCAGCCCCGTCTTTGACAATGCCGACGTCCGGCTCGGGACGCACATCAATGCCATCGGTGCTTACACCCCGGAGATGCAGGAGGTGCCGCCGGAGACGATTCTGCGGGCCAGGGTCGTGATCGATGAGTGCGAGGCCTGTATGGTCGAGGCGGGGGATATCCTGATCCCCATTGAGCAAGGGATGATGACTGCCGATCACATCTACGCAGAGCTGGGCGACATCATCGTCGGGCGAAAGACAGGCCGCGAATCGCCGGAGGAGATCACGTTCTTCAAATCGGTGGGCGTGGCCGTACAGGACGTGGCGGTTTCTGCCGCGGTGCTAGAGTCGGCGCGGCGGATGGCCCTGGGCGTTGAGGTGGATCTTTGAGACGGGTTGGGAGATGAGAGCAGGGGGATGGTATGGATTTGCCGAAACGAGCTGACGTAATCATCGTGGGCGGTGGCGTGATGGGCGCTAGCACGGCCTATCATCTTGCGCTCAAAGGCTGTGACGACGTGTTGCTCCTGGAGCGAACCCCGTTCTTTGGCATGGAGGCCACGGGCAAGTGCGCCGGTGGCATCCGCTACCAGTTTGGCACCGAGATCAACGTTAAGCTCTCCCAACTCAGTCTGCCGATGCTGGATCGGTTTGAGGAGGAGATGGGCCAGCCGATTGACCTCAACTATTGTGGCTACCTCTTCCTGCTGACCGAGGAGGAAGACGTGACGGCTTTCCGGGAGAACGTGGCGATGCAGCGTCGTCTGGGGGTGGCGACCGAGTGGCTGACGCCGTCGGAGATCGCCGAGTTGGCGCCGCTGATCGACCTGGAAGAGGTGCTGGCGGGGACGTTCCACGCTGGCGATGGCCTGGCCGACCCTAACAGCGTGGTTCAGGGGTATGTTTCTCAAGCGAGCCAGCTGGGCGCAGACTTGAGAACCGAGGTAGAGGTGACCGACGTCTTGGTGGAAAATGGTCGGGTGCAGGGCGTGGTCACTGATCGGGGAGAGATCGCCGCGCCAGCGGTCGTCAACGCCGCCGGGCCGTGGGCGGGCGTGATCGGCGAGATGGCGGGAATCGAAGTGCCCGTGGAGCCCCTCCGTCGCCAGATTGTGGTCACCGGTCCGATGCCTCAAGTGCCGTCCGATTTTCCTTTCGTGATCGACTTTGCCCAAGCGCTCTACTTCCACCGCGAGGGCGACGGCATTCTGACTGGTATGTCTAATCCCAATGAGGAGGTGGGTTTTGACCAGTCAGTGGATAAAGACTGGGAGCTGGTCCATTTGATGGCGGCTATGGAGCGCTTTCCGCTCCTGGAGGAAGCCGGGTTGGCTCACCGCTGGGCCGGGCTTTATGAGGTTTCCCCCGATGCACACCCGATTCTGGGGCGCGTACCGCAGCTAGAAGGATTCTACTGCGTTGGCGGCTTCAGTGGGCACGGCTTTATGCACGGGCCGATCGCTGGTCTGCTGCTGGCGGAGGAGATCTTGGACGGTGAAGCTCACACGCTCGATATATCGCCGCTCCGGATTGATCGCTTCCAGGAGGGCCGGGGGATGGCCGAGTATAACGTGGTATGAAACTCGGCTTGTGCGCTCTTCTAAGCGAGGCTCAGCAAGCTGTGGGCTGAGCTAAGCAGCTTCTGGGGGCGGCTGGCATGTTGGGCAGATGAAGGTACTCCGCTGACCGACGTCGATCCGTTCCAGCGTAGTCTGGCACCGGAGGCAGCGTTTCCCATCGCGACCATAGACTGTCAGCTCTGGGGCGAAGTCGCCCGCCTCGCCGTTGGCCTGCCGGTAAATCCCGTCTCCCAGCGTCGTGCCGCTTTTCTCGATCGCCCCGCGCAATACCGAGCGGATGGCTTCGTACAACCTCTGTACTTCCGCTGGGGATAACGTGTTGGCCTTGCGTTCTGGATGGATCCCGGCTTGCCACAGCGCTTCGTTGGCGTAAATGTTGCCCAGCCCGACCAGGAAGCGCTGATTGAGCAGCAGCGACTTGATACGTCCACGCCGCTGCACCAGCATCTTCTCAAAACGCCCCGCCGTGAAGTCGTCCTCCAGCGGTTCTGGCCCCAGATCCCCCAACACTTCGTCTGGTCGATCGGTCAGCACCATCCGTCCGAACTTCCGCATATCGGAGAAGCGCAGGCGTCGGCCGTCGTCCAGCTCGATCAGCACCCGGGCATACTTCCCTTCGGGCCTATCCTGCGGCTCCAGGATCAGCTGGCCCGTCATCCGCAAGTGGATCAGCAAAGTGTCGAAGGGGTCGTCGCCGCGCAGCGAAAGGACGATCCACTTGCCACGCCGCCCGACGTCGGCGATCGTCTGGCCCTGGAGGCGTTGCGCGAAGCGCTCTGGATCGGGGGCGCGTATGGTCCGCTTCCAGCGCACGTCTACGTTAGTGATGGTGCGGTTCCGCAGCGGAGCCCGCAGGCCTCGTACTACTGTCTCGACTTCGGGTAGTTCTGGCATGGGAGTCATTATAGAATGAGCAAATTGGGCTGTCAAAGATTGACAGTCCTCTTGGAGGTGCTACAATCATTCGCCGGTATGAACCGTAAGCGCTTGGGCCTGATTGGACTCTTATCGCTTTCCACGCTTCTTTTTCTGGCTGGGTCGGCGTTGACCGCTGCTGCTATGTGGCAGCAGATCGCTCCCCCGCGCACGAACGTGCTGATTTTGGGTCTGGATCGGCGACCTGGGCAGAACAACGCCGTCCGCGCTGATACGATGATGGTAATGACGGTGGCGCCGGCCGAACCGTCCGTCAGTCTCTTATCCATCCCGCGCGACCTCTACGTCGAGATACCGGGCCGGGGCGATAACCGCATCAACACCGCGCACCTCTGGGGGGAGATCGATGCCGAGACGACTGGACCGCAGCTGGCGATGGAGACGGTGGCTCGTTCCTTCGAGGTGTCCATCCATCACTACGTGCGGTTGGACTTCGACGGTTTCTGCGCCGTGGTGGATGCGCTGGGCGGCATCGACGTGACCGTCGAGGAGACGATTGTAGACGACGCCTATCCCACCGAGGATTATGGCACCACGCGGATTGAGATCCCAGCCGGGCCGCAACATATGGACGGTCAGATGGCCCTGATTTATGCCCGCACGCGCCACGCCTCCTCCGATTTTGACCGCGCCGAGCGCCAGCAGCAGATCCTGGTTGCGTTGGCGCACCGTCTGACCGAACCGCGCGTTTGGCCTCGCTTGCCGGCGCTCTATCGGGCGGTCACCGGTGCGCTGGAGACCGATATGACGCCCTTCGATCTGGGCCTGGTGGGGCTCACGCTCCTCCGTTCCGGCCCGGGTGGGGTCGATCATCGAGTTATCGACCGTGAGATGACTACCTCGTGGACGACGCCGACCGGCGGGTCTGTGCTCTTGCCGCGTTGGGACGTGATCCATCCTGTGGTACAGGAGATGTTTGGGCCGTAGGGCCGGGGCTCACGCGCCCGGTAGCTCGACGCGCCGGTCATGGCGCGCGGCGACGATCTCGGCCATAATTGCCAGCGCGATCTCGGCCGGCGATTCGCCTCCCAGATCGAGCCCCACCGGCCCGTGGATGCGGGCCAAATCTTCGTCGTCGAAGCCTCGCTCTCGGAGCGCTTGCTGACGCTTCGCCTGTGTCTTCGTCGACCCTAGCAACCCGATGTAGCCCACCGATTGCTTGAGGGCCACCTCCAGCGCTGGGACGTCGAACTTGGGATCGTGCGTCAGCACCACCATCGCATCCTGAGGGCGCAGGTATCGCGGCTCCAGCGCTTCCTGTGGCCAGGCGATCACCATCTCGTCCACGTCGGGGAAGCGCTCCTCGGTGGCGAAAGCGCGGCGCGCGTCGACCAGGCGGACGTGGAAGCCAAGCGTCTTTGCCAGGGTGGTCAGCGGCATCGCGATGTGGACGGCGCCGACGATGGTCAACGTCGGTGGCGGGGCGAAGACCTGGAGGAAGGTATCCCCGTCGGGGCGGCGGCACAGGCCCGCGCGGGGGCCGGGGAACAACGCGTCCAGCTGAGGGGCCAGCGATTGATCACCTACCAGACGACCATCGGGCCAGGCCAGCAAGTGGCCTCCGCCGTCCAGCCGTGTGACCAGGGCAACGGTCTCCTCTTGCTCCAGGGCCTCCAGCAGGCGGCGATGGATTTTCGCCAGCGGCTCGACGTATACCTCGAGGGTGCCGCCGCAGGCTAGTCCTACCTGCCATCCTTGTTCGTCGACTGCGCTGTAGCGGAGGCGCTTGGGCGGGTCACCTGCCAGCACATGCTGGGCTTCTTCAAAGACGGCTCCCTCCACACACCCGCCGCTGACGGAACCGACCATCTTGCCGGAGGTGGTCACCGCCATACGCGAACCTATCGGGCGCGGCGACGATCCTTGCGCATGGACGACGGTCGCCAGCGCGATCGACTCGTCGGATGCCAGCCAGCGCTTCAGGTCATTCAGAATCTCTCTCATCGTTCCTCCATATATGTCTAACCTCATTCACCGAAGCCGATACATCTATCTTACCATAATCCTTTGTCTTTTGAAAAAATATTGCTTGACGTCACAGAATTATTGTGGTACTATGGGAGCATCTTAATGTGGATCTACGTGACCTTAACTATGCCTCAGAAGGAGGAGCCTATGAAAAAGAGCGGTCCTGTTCTCCTGGGTACGCTGAGTCTGATGATCATATTTCTGTTGGTTGCTGGTTGCTATCGACCGGCTGCTCCCGATGTGACGGCGACGCCGGGTGGGGAAGCGGAAGCCGCCGAGACAGAAGAAGGTGAAGTGGAAGAAGGTGAGCCAGATCTTGAGGCGACGGCGATTGCGAATGCCACGCTGGCAGCGCAGACGCCGGAGGCTGAAGAAGGAGAAGAGGAGGAACCGACTGAGGCTCCTACTGCAACGTCAACGCTTCCGGTGGAGACGCCTACCACAGAGTCTCCCACGCCCACCGAGGTCGCTCCATCCCCCACGCCTGAACCTCCCGAACCGCTGACGCCGACTGAGGAAGCCGCTCCCTCTGAGCAGGTCACGCACGTCGTACAGCCGGGCGAGAACTTGTTCCGCATTGCGCTGCGCTACAACACATCGGTTCAGGCCATCGCCAGCGCGAACGGGATCGCCAATCCCACTCGCATCTACGTGGGGCAAAGGCTGGTCATCCCATCGGGCACTGCCGCTCCCTCAGGGCCATTTGACAGCGAGAGGACTTACGTGGTGCAGCCGGGGGATAACCTGTTCCGCATTGCGTTGCGTCATAATATGAGCTATCTCTATTTAGCGCGGTATAATAACGTCGCCAACCCCTCGAACATTCGCGTGGGTCAGGTGATTCGCATTCCGCCGCGCTGATTGGAGTTTGACGCTCTCCCAACGTCGCTAATCTGTTTGGATCTTATGAGGAGGTCGTGGCTAGGCCACGGCCTCTTTTCTTGCTTATGGAACCGATGATCACCAGCACGAGAAATGATAAGGTCAAGTGTGTTCGGAAGCTGCAGAATCAGAAGCGCGTGCGGCAGCAGCATCGGCGCTTCGCCTTTGAGGGCGTGCGTCTGGTCGAGGAGGTGGTCCGCGCGGCGGTTGTCCCGGACTTTGTGCTTTACACAGAGTCGTTTGCCGAGGATGCCCGTGGAAAAGCGTTGCTGGTCACGCTGGAGGCGCTGGCGCCCTGTCACCTGGTGAGCGAGGCGGTGATGGAGGCTTGCTCCGATACTGTGACGCCACAGGGGGTCCTCGCCGTGTTGCCCTTCCCCGAGCTGCCACGCCCGGCTCATCCGACGTTTACGTTGGTCCTCGACCGTCTGCGCGATCCCGGCAACCTGGGCACGATGTTGCGTACGGCGCTCGCCGCTGGCGTGGAACAGGTGCTTCTGGCGCCGGGGACGGTCGACTTCAGCAATCCCAAGGTCGTGCGGGCCGCGATGGGGGCGCACCTGCGGTTGCCCATAGCGGACGCGGACTGGGACGAGATCGCCCAGGCCGTGGCGGATTGCGACTTCTGGCTGGCGGCGGCCGGCGGCGCGCAGGCGTACACCGCGGTGGATTGGACACGGCCGACGGCTTTGATCGTGGGCAGCGAGGCCCACGGCGCTGGCGAGCAGGCGTGGTCGCTGGCACAGGGGCGGGTCTCCATCCCGATGGCGTCGGAGGTGGAGTCGCTCAACGCGGCGGTGGCGACAGCCGTGATCCTCTTCGAGGTGGTCCGGCAGCGGGGGGCACTGGACGGCACCTCAGCTTGACAAATCCAGTCCCTCGCGGCATAATCTCGCTCACAAATTGCAAAGGCTGTGAAGGAGAGGAGTAAGCGGTCCGAGCCCGGCAGGGAGGCGAGGCCAGGGACTGGAAGCCTCGCTCGGAGGATGTCCGCCGAAGTTCGCTCCCGAGCCGACGGGTGAACGGCTCCACCACCAAGTAGCCCGCTCCGCAGGCCCAGCGTTAACGGGGCAGCCGATGGTACAGGAAATTGGTGCCGTTGGCAAGAAGAGGGCTCGGAAGGGCCAAAGTGGGTGGTACCGCGGGAGATGAACACGCTCTCGTCCCCAGGGGACGAGGGCGTGTTGTTGTTATTATGATGTTTGATACTTGGTAAGGAGTGAGGGACGATGTCGATGTTGGATCAGCTGCGAATGGTCGATGAGGAGGCGCGGGAGGCGCTGGAGGCCGTCGAGGACGGCGAGGCGCTTGCTGCCTGGCATAAGCAATATCTGGGCAAGAAGGGATCGCTGACTCAGATGTTGCGCTTGGTGGGAGATCTGCCCCCGGAGGATCGTCCGGCCTTTGGACGCGCTGCCAACGAGGCTAAGGTCGCGCTGGGAGAGGCCTATCAGGCCAAAGAGGATGCGCTGCGCCGGCGGGAGATGGAGCACAAGCTGGAGGAGAGCGCCATCGACGTGACGCTGCCGGGGCGTCCGGTCGGGCCGGGGCATCTGCACATCACCGCGCAGACGCTGCGGCGCATCTACGATATCTTCGCCGAGATGGGCTTCCAGGTCTACGAGTCGCCGGACGTCGAGACTGACGAGATGAACTTCGGCTTGTTGAACATCCCGCCTCATCATCCAGCGCGGGATATGTGGGATACGTTCTGGGTCGATGACGAGGTGCTGTTGCGCACGCATACCTCGCCGGGGCAGATCCGCGCGATGCGCGAGTATTGCCCGGAGCCGATCCGCGTCATTCTGCCCGGCAAATGTTACCGCTACGAGCAGATCACGGCTCGCTCGGAGCATCAGTTCTATCAGGTGGAGGGGTTGGCGGTCGGGCACGACATCACGATGACGGACCTGATCGGCACGATGACCGAGTTCGCCAAGCAGTTCTACGGCCCGGAGCGTCAGGTGCGTATCCGCGGTTCCTACTTTCCGTTCACGGAGCCGAGCATCGAGGTCGATATGGATTGTATTTTGTGTGAAGGAGAAGGCTGCCGGGTGTGCAAGTACAGCGGCTGGCTGGAGATCGCGGGAGCGGGGATGGTCCATCCGATCGTGCTGGAAAACGGCGGTTACGATCCTGACGAGTGGAGCGGCTTCGCCTTCGGCCCCGGCGTCGAGCGTCCGGCGATGCTGAAGCACGGGATCGACGATATTCGCCTGTTCTACGGGAACGACTTGCGGTTCCTGAGGCAGTTTTAGCCAGCTGGGTGGTCTATGTCCATACGAGAGTTCGCCCGGGAAAGAGGCGACGTTCTATGCATACTCGCCATAGTTGCGTTAGCCACGCTCTTCCTAGCGCCAGCCTTGCGCCCAGGCTATACACTGCTGCCCCTGGGTATAGAGGGCGGGATCGCTCCATGGCACAAGCAAGTGACTCAATCAGCCCAAAATCTTCTCCTCAGCGATTCCTTCTACACCTTCTATCCCCGTCGTCATTTCTTCACCGCTTCGCTCCGGCGGGGGGTCTACCCGCTGTGGAACCCCTACGTTTTCGGTGGGCATCCCGTAATGGGAGACACAGCAGCTCAGACATTTTACCCGCTAAATGCGATTGCAGCGACGTTTCTATCTGCCGCGCGAGCGTTGCCTATCCTGGCATGGTTTCACACCGTGCTCACCGGTCTTTCTATGTTTGCGTGGCTGCGTCTTCTTCGCCTTCAACGGGGTCCTGCGCTCTCCGGTGCAGTGGCCTGGATGCTGAACGGCAACATGGTTGTCTGGCTCGAAAATCCACATCGGTTGAGCACGCTCGCCTGGCTGCCCGCCGTGTTCCTGTTCTATGAACTGGCCCTGCGAAGGCATCGGACTTGGCCGGGGATCGTAGCCGGTTTCTTTTACGGCATCTCCGTTCTGGGCGGCCATACCCAATTCGCCTTAGGCAATGGGATAGCCCTTGCCATCTACGCCGTCTACAAGACAGCCGCGCTCTCTTGGGAAAAGCGCCGCCTGGCATGGTATCCTCTGGTTATGGTGGTCATGGTCGGACTGGTAGGCGTTGGCCTGGGGGCCATCCAACTGCTGCTTACGTCTCAACTCGTTGGTATGAGCCACCGTAACACTATGGATGCGAGAGCATTCTTGCGCACTAAGTGGCCTCTTCAGCATATCATTAGTCTGTGGATTCCTGATTTCTATGGCAACCCAGTTCGCTTTCCCTATTGGGGTCGCCGCAACTATGCCGAGGTGACCGTTTACTATGGGGCGATAGGCTTTCCTTTGGCGTTGGCTGCGCTTGTATGGACACGTCGGGCTGTGGGCAAGTTCTGGGCAGGCGTTCACCTTGTTACCGTGTTGATCGCCCTGGGCACACCGGTGGCCTGGCTAATCGCCTGGCTGCCCTGGGGGCGTTACTTTCGCTTGGTCAGTCTGATCGCCTACGTCCCTTTCTTTGGCGGCGTGGCTGCTGCCTTCGGGTTGGATGCCGTGATGAAGGGAATGCGTTGGAATCGCGTGGTGATATGGGTAGCTCTTCTTTCTGTGCTGGCAATCTTGGTCGGCATGACAACTTTGATCGCTTTGAACCAGAGAGCAGAGGTCATCGTCCACTGGACTGATATCTCACCCCACTTGTGGCGCACCGGGTTGATCTGGCTGTTCGGGATGGTTTGCCTGCTGCTGACGCGCTGGAAACTGAGTTCAGCAATCGCTTTACTGATTGTTCTGTTGGTGGTCGATCTCTTCCAATGGGGGATGCCTTTTAATCCGGTCAACTCGCTCGATATTCTTTATCCCGAGAACGACGTGACGACCTGGCTTCGGCAAGATACTTCTCTTTATCGTCTCTTGCCTCTGCAGACCGATAGGCCGGTTTTTGGCCCCAACGTACTCTCCGTGTTTGGATTCTCCGAGATCGGAGGCTATACTTCGCTGATGGTGGAACGGTACCGGGAATTGGTCAAGGTCATTGACGACGAGGTCGCCATCTGGTGGATGAAGCCCAATCGCAATATGCTGGTCAATAGTAACTTCGATCCACTCTTCAGCCTGCTCAACGTCAAGTACGTTTTGGCGACCCATCCATTGGATGACTACTTGACTTCTCTCGATATCTCTCACCCAGGCTGTGCAGAACCTGGCATGCCGCTGAGAGGCGGCATGCGCGTCAAAGGACGTTTCCGTGCCGTCCATCCTGGGCTCAACCGCGTGGATGTGGCGTTCGTGCGCACGAGCAGTGGTTCTCCTGACTCGGTGCGTTTCTTCCTCTGGAGGGATCGTGAGGGGGGAGAGTTGGTAGCCGATATCACGGTGGATGGAGAGGAACTGCCAAAGCGTGGGGAGCATGCTTTCTTCTTCGCTCCCGTGGCCGACTCGGCGGGACAGACGTTTGTCTGGGCGGTGGAGGCGCCAACTGCGGGTGATGAGGCCACGGTGGCGGTCTGTGGGGCCAGAGATGGCTCCTCAGATCAGCCCGCCTTTTCCGCCCGCAGTGTTCAGTTGCATTTTGCCGATATCCGCCAGGGCGTGTGGATCTACGAGAACCCCAACGTCCTGCCCAGGGCCTACGTCGTACACCGTGTGGAGCTCGCATCCGATCGGGATTTGCTGCAGCAGCTTGTCGCCCCCGACTTCAATCCCTGGACGACGGCCCTTTTGGAGAGGCCGCTGCCCGTCAACGAAGCGGCTGCGATGGCGGATGCTCCACTGCATGCCTCGTCGGCGGTTCGGATCACCGGGTACGAGCCGCATCGAGTTGAAGTGGAAGCAGAGATGGACGCCCCTGGTCTCTTGATCCTGAGCGATACGTACTACCCCGGCTGGAAGGTCACAGTAGATGGCTTGCCGGCTGAGTTGTTGCGGGCGAACTACGTGCTGCGAGGCGTGTACTTACCCGCTGGCGCACATAAGGTCGTCTTCCGCTTCGCGCCTGCAATTTTTTACGTTGGGCTCCTGTTGACGGTGGCGACGTCGCTAGGGGGCCTGGGCGTTATCTGGTGGGATTTTCGTCATGATGGGAGCGAGGTCACGTGATCGAAACATGTCGGTTGCGGACCCTGAACAGCCCTCCCTTTTTCAATATCTGTTTCTTGAGGGAGGGAAGTATCTTCACTATGTAACTAGCTTGGCGACATAGGGGCAACGGTTGGTGAAAACGATCTAGCCTTGGGTGATCGAACCTTTCGGTCTCTTGCCGACGATGTTGGCGCTGGGAGGACTGCTCACGCTGTTCGGGCCGAAAGTCGACGGAGCGAAACGGCGGATGGGCATGATTCTGTCGATGTTGGGTTTTGCCATGCTTTTTTCTTCTCTCTGGCCTTGATCTCGCCTGATAACCGCCGTTACTTCTTTCAGTTGGATTTTGTGTTAGCCGCCGGTCATTTGTTCTGAACAGCAGCAAGGAGAATCTAATGCGTGTACCAATTTCTTGGCTCAAAGACTACGTCGACATCGACATCTCCGTCGAGGAGCTGGCCGAGCGCCTCACACTCGCCGGCCTGGAGGTGGAGACCATCGAATACATCGGCCTGCCACAGGCCGATCTGCCCTGGGACCCCGACAAAATCGTCGTCGGGGAAGTGCGTGCCGTGCATCCGCATCCCAACGCCGACCGCCTCGTGCTGGTCGAGGTGGCGTACGGCGGCTCGGAGAACGAAGTGGTGGTCACCGGGGCGCCCAGCCTGCTGGAGCGCCAGGGCGAGAGCGATCTGCACCTCAAGGTCGCCTTCGCGATGGAAGGGGCGCAGCTTTACGATGGTCACGCCGAAGAGCGGCGCCTGATGACCTTGCGCCAGGTCAAGATCCGCGGCGTGCCCTCCCGCGCGATGGTCTGCTCGGAGAAAGAGCTGGGCCTTTCCGAGGAGCAGGTGGACATCCTCTACCTGCCCGACGACGCGCCGGTGGGCCAACCGCTGGCCGAGTGTATGGGCGATGCCGTGCTGGAGTTCGATATCAAAGGCCCCTTCGCGCACCTGAACTCCGTCATCGGCGTCGCGCGGGAGACGGCGGCCCTGCTCGACCGGCCGCTGGATCGCAGCGCGTTGGAGATGATGGAGTGCCGCCCGGTGGAACTGGACGCTGACCCGGACTTCATCGACCTGGCGATCGCCGACCCCGACCTGTGCCCGCGCTACTCGGCGGCCTTCATCCAGGGCGTTGACATCAAACCCTCGCCTTTCTGGATGCAGCAGCGCTTGAAGCGCGCCGGCGTGCGCCCGATCAACAACATCGTGGACGTCACCAACTACGTGATGCTGGAGCTGGGCCAGCCGCTCCACGCCTTCGACTACCACATCCTGCGTCCTCGACCCGGCGAGGAGACGCCGGCCATCATCGTGCGGCGCGCCGAGGACGGCGAGCAGATGAAGACGCTCGACGACGTGCTGCGCACCTTCGACGATGAGATGTTGCTCATCACCGACGGCGGCGGCCCCGTGGCCGTGGCTGGCGTGATGGGCGGCCAGGAGAGCGAGGTCAGTGATGAGACGACCGACGTCCTGCTGGAGGCGGCGAACTTCAACTTCCTCAACGTCCGCCGCACGTCGCGCGAGCTGGGACTGACCACCGAGTCCGGGCAGCGGTTTGGGCGCCACGTGGATCCGGAGCTGACCGTGAAGGCAGCCGCGCGGGCGGCCTACCTGATGGCCGAGCTCGCCGGCGGGGATGTGGCGCCTGCGATGGGGGATCTCTACCCCGGCCGAGAACCGCAGACCGTGGTGGCGTTCGATCCCGCCCACGCCGAGCGTATCTTAGGCGTGGAAGTGCCTCGGGATGAGATCGTTCGTATCCTCACCTCGTTGGAGTTCCAGGTTTCGGATAGCGAGGACGCTGAAGGCTTGGAAGTCGTCGTTCCGTCGCACCGGCGTGACGTCACCCGCTCGATCGATCTGGTCGAGGAGGTCGGGCGCATCTGGGGATACGACCGCTTCCCGCGGACGGTGATGCGCGACGAGCTCCCGCCGCAGCGCGTCAACCGCCGCCTGGAGGGCGCCGAGAAGGTGCGCGATCTGCTGACCGGCTGTGGCCTGGACGAGGTGATCACGTACTCCCTCATCGACCTGGAGGACGAGGCGAAATTAGATCCCGGAGGCGCCCCTCCGGACCCCGACGACTATCTGCACGTGCAAAATCCGCTCTCGTCGGAGATGGACACGTTGCGCCAGACGCTGCTCCCCTCGCTGCTGCGTACCACGCGTCAGAACCTGCGCTTCCTCGACCGCGTGTCGATCTTCGAGATCAGTCAGGTCTTCCTGCCGCAGGAGGGCCAGACGCTCCCCGACGAGCCGCGGCGACTGGGCGTCGTGATGACTGGTCCACGCGAGGAGCGGTCGTGGCTGGAGGGCCAGGATCGCACGGCGGTGGACTTCTACGATCTCAAAGGGGTGGTGGAGACGCTACTGGATCGGCTGGGGCTTGAAGGCGCCTTCGAGCGTGCCAAGCAACCGACCTTCCATCCCGGCCGATGCGCCGAGGTGCGCGTGGACGGCGAGGCCGTGGGAATGATGGGCGAGCTCCATCCGCTGGTGCGCGAGGCGTTCGACCTGCCGGAACAGCCCGTCTGTGCCCTGGAGTTCGATCTGGACGCGCTGCTTGCCTCGTGGGGGCGGGCGCCGGAGATGACGCCGATCTCGGCTCATCCCCCCGTCTACGAGGATCTGGCCGTGGTCGTGGACGAGGACGTCCCGGCCGTCCGCGTGCGCGATCGCATCGCCGAAGCCGGAGCGCCGCTGGTGAGCTCCGTCGCCCTCTTCGATGTCTATCGCGGAGAGCAGGTCGGGGCCAGAAAGAAGAGCCTGGCCTATCGCTTGACGTATCAGGCGGAGGATCGTACGCTGACGGACGAGGAGGTCGCCGATGTGCGGGCAGCGATTGTCCGGCGGGTTGAGGAAGAATTGGGCGCCAAACTACGGAGTTAGATTCCTTCAAGTAAGATAACAAATAAGCGCCCGGCCTATGAGCGAATGAGCGCCGGGCGCTTTAGCGTTGTATGAGAGCTAAATTCCTCCACCACCCCAGACCTGGGATCGGATGCCGAGCAGCCAGCGTAACACCTTCTGTACCAGGGTGGGGTTCTTGAGCGTTTTCAACCCCACTTCGTACGTCGCCAGGGCCGCTTGTCGTTCCCCCATCTTCCATCGCTGGACGCCCAAAGCGAGCAGCGTTTCTCCCTCGCGCTGAGCGTCGCCGAGGTCCGCAAAGAGATTGGCGGCCTGACGGAGACAGGTTCTTGACTTTTCTCGCTTTCCTTGGCTGGCGTAGAGCCCGCCCAGGTTGCCCAGCGTTTGCGCCTCTCGGCTGTGATCACCGACCTCCGCGAAGGTTTCGCGGGCTTCTTCCAGGGCCGCGATCGCTTTGTCCCATTTGCGCTCCATCCGGTGGATCACGCCCAGATTATTCAACATCTCGGCTGCTTCTACCTGGTTGTCCTCCTCAACGAGCATTTGATGGGCCTTTTTGAACTTGGCAGCGGCCTCTGGGTAAAGCCCCTCCTGAAACAGTCGAAGCCCTTCTTCTTTGATCTCTTGTGCGCTATCCGTCATATCTGCCTCCGGTTTACGATTTCACTATTATACTTGGATTCTCAATAAGTGATTTCCAGCAAGCCCTCGGCTATATCCCTCAGGCCGCCGGCCGGCATTTGAGAGAGTCTCATCGCCAATTCCAGATATTTGATGTTGACCGGCGTGGTGACGAACTCCTGTATCTCTGGAGGGAGCTTGTGGAAGCGGCGCTCCATAACTTTTCGATGGTGCCACTCACCGATCGGCCCTTTCTGACTATCGAGGAAATGGTCCAGCGAGATATCAAGATGCTCGGCCAGGGTCTCCAGCTCTGAGACTGGGATGGGCCTCTTGCCGTACTCATAGTCGGAGATGCGGCTGGGTGGACATTCTATTACCTCTGCCAGATCCTTCTGCGTCATTCGGGTTTCGTGACGTACTTCTCGCAGCAGAGCTCCGACGATCCGATGGCGGAGCTTGAGTACCTTCTGAAGCGGCAGGGGCTTTTCCTTCTGCTCCAGATCGGCGTCCTGGTCCAGGAGATACGTGATCGGCGTATCGAGCAGATAGGCCAGTGCCTCTAGCTCTGGCAGCGAGATGGGCTGGCGCCCTCGTTCATAGGCGGTGATAGTATCGGGGGAAACCCCCAGTGCCTCGGCGCACTCCTCCTTCGTCTTCTCAGCCCGTTCTCTGGCCTCACGCAGCAACAGACCAATGATGCGATTCCGTAGGGCCAATTTTTTCTCGATCATTTTCTCTCCTCAACAAGGCTAACGGCACTGGAAGCGCTTAGCGATCATTGGGCGTGATGTGGTTGGCTCGTGAAGTCTCCTGCCAGCATCTAATTTGTATTTTGGCGATTATATCATGCCCAGGCCTAGTCGGAAAGTGGATCTCGCCCTTGGCCCGGTATAGAATCGGCGGGGGCTCAGGGCGTCGAGGCCGCCAGGCCGGCTACAAGCAGATCGAGTGCGACCTCCGCATCCATCTGTCCCGTCTTGATCGCCAGATCGGTCTCCGATAAGTGCTGATAAACTTTTTCCATCTGCTCGGCGGTGAAGTAAGTGGCCTGGCTGTGGAGCTTGCGGGCGGGGAAGGGATGGATGCCCAGCTTCTTTGAAATGTCCCGGGAGTTGGCGCCCTTTTCCTTCAGTTCTTTGACCTGGATCAAGAGCCGGAATTGTCGGGTGATCATGCCAAATAACCCTAGAGGATGTTCTCCTTCTTCCAGCAGCCGGTGGAGCGTGCGAGCGGCGACGTCACCTTCTCGCCGGCCGAGCGCGTCCACCATATCGAAGATGACTGCGTTTTGTGTGTAGGGCACCAGCGTTTCGACGTCGGATGCAGTGATCGCCCGCTCTGCGTTGGTGTAGGTGACCAGCTTGATGATCTCCTGATCGAGCAGCCTCAAGTCAGCCCCGACGACGGCCGCCAGCTGATGGGCGGCCCGTGGCTCTATCTCCCCACCGTGCTTCTGGACGCGCTTCTTGATCCAGCGCGGCAGGGCATTGGCGTCCGGGCGATCGAACAGTTTGACGTATCCGCGTTTTTCTTGGCGGGCCAGCTTGACGATGGGGTGGTTCTTGGCCAGCTTCTTTTCTTCTACAAAGACGAGCCGCGTCGTCTCTGGCAAGCGCGGCAGGTAGTCGACCAAGGCCTCCATCGTCTCCTGATGGGAGGAAGAGCGCGCCAGGCTGCTGAGCCAGCCCTTGACGATGACCAGCCTTTTATCTGCCAGGAAGGGGATGGCGTCACAGGAATGGCGGAGCTCGCCCACTGTAAGCCCCTTCCCTTCCAGTACGGTGGTGTTGAGTTCGACAGTATCGGGCGGGCCAAGCCGGCGCTTGAAATCGTTCAGCGTCTCGGCGCGGGTGAACTCTTCCTCGCCGTGGAAGACGTAAAAGGTCGGTTTGGGCTTTGCCATCTACCCCTCGGTGTGAACGTGATGAACGGTCAGGTCGCCGCGTTTTTCTCGCGTGATACTCACGATCTGAAGGTCGCCGACTTCGGGTTCGGTCGTGACGTGGCGTTGGAGCCATGGACCCAGCGGCTTAGCGAGCATGATCCCCGCCATCGCGGCCACGCTTGCCAGCGGCAGACGGCTGAGGCGATCCAGGATTCGCCCCGTTTGATTCTCGCCTTCTTCCGTCGGCCACGTCTCCAGCGCTACGAACGCTCCCAACGCGGCCAAGGCGCCGGCCACCGCCAGGTTGGAGCCACAGTTGGGGTGGATGGCCATCTCTTGCCGTCCGGACTGCAGACGCTGCAGGCCCTCTTGGGCGGCGTTGAAGATATCCTCTGATTCTACCGGGCCGTAGAGGTAGAAGCCTCTCGACGAAGAGCGCCCCATTAGATTGAGGTTGGGATGGCGCTCGCTGAGCACACGCATCGTGGCGTGTTCCAAGGCGTGGTTGCGGCGTACCCGCGAGATGATGGGAAGATCGAGCAATGCTTTCATCGTATCACTCCAGTCTCAAGCATCGTCCGCCGGGAAGGCGATCACGATGAGCCGATTGCGTAGACTGCCGTAAGGGTGGCACGTGACGAGTGTCAATCGCTCGTCGGCCGTGGGCATAATGTAGCGAGCGTTTTGGAGCCGCACCGCCAGCGGTTGACCCGCCTCTTGGAGGATCACCAATTCAGAGATTGTGTAAGTCTTGGTGATGGCGTCTGAGTACAATCTGATCTTAGCGCCGGGCTCCAGGGTATACAGATCGCGGAAGACTTCGCCGTGGGCGGTGTTGTGACCGTTGAGCACCAGATTCTCGCGCTCGCCTATCTTGGCCGAGCTCGTGTGCCAGCCGGCGGCGTACCTATTGGGAGCCTGCCACGTCGATTGCTCTTGCCCGTCGACGGTCGTCGTCTCCAGAGAGACCGGTATGATAGGCGCGTCGATGCCTATCGTCGGGATCACGATCCGCCTGGGGGCGAACGGGTCGGCTTCGCCTGGCGCGATCGTGGGCCATGGGACGGGAGAGGGAGGTGTTGAGGTGGGCGTTAAGAGCATCGTGCTCGTGGGCAGCGTCGTCGGCGTGATAGCGGCAGTGGCAGTGGGGCTAGGGACAGGCGATGCAGTGGGTGTGGTGGAGGAGGTGTCGGTGAGGGCGATGGTAGGCGCAGGGAGCGTAACCGTGGCGGTGGGAGCTGCTTGCAGGCGCGTGGGACGCGTCGCCAGACGGGGTCTGGCGTAGGGATAGACTAGCACACTGCCGACGATGAGCAACAAGCTACCGCATCCGATCAGTAGTTTGCCGATCAGGTTTGGGTTCGTCTGTTTCATAATAGATCCTCAGTCCTGAACTGATTATACTTCACGCTTTTGGAGCCGACAAGAGTGGCGGAAGTGGGGTTTCCGAAGCAGTTCTGAGGTGGCCTGGACGCATTCGCTTGCCTACAAACGCGTTTACCGAGCGTATCAACTCAGCTCTTCGTTTGCCTTGTTCGCATCTAACTTAACTCCTGCAGTTTAGGGACTCCAGACTTCGGAAGCTTTAACCGTTCAGGTAGCGGTCGATATAACCGCCGAGAACGCAGAGAGCGCAGAGAA
>CAYYTU010000016.1:0-50700 GCA_964474655.1 uncultured Anaerolineales bacterium | reverse complement strand
GGAGTACTCGCATACCTACTTGCATTCAAGCCGACCGAAAACCGCAAAAGTATAGGCTTAACAGAACACTAGCTTCAAAACCGCTCTTTTCAGCACAATTTGGCAAGCAAAGTAGTATTCAGAGACTTCCGAAGTCTGTCTTCCCCCAACTTGTAGATGCCCCCCGGTAGTGAGGTGTGGAAAAGCCGCCCATGGTTTGGGCGGCTTCTCTCGATGGCCTTTTTCGCGGCCCAATCAAGACCAAGCTAAAAGCCAAGCAGAATCAGGCGCCGAACTTCTTCAGTCTATCGGCGTTCGCCATCGCCAGTGGCATCAGGTCCACGTGATGGATGTGCCCCAGTCCACCACTCATACAAGGACGCTCGCCAAAGGTAGTGGTGCGATCGGGCCGGACGTATTGGGACCAGATCAATACCGGCAGTTCGTGCCAGCTGTGCGCTTTCCACACCGCAGGCGTCGAATGGTCACCGGTCACGATCACCACGTCTGGCTCCAAGGCCATCATATCCGGCAGCAGCTGGTCGAAGTGCTCAATCACGGCAGCCTTGGCCTCGAAGTCGCCATCCTCGCCACGACTATCGATCTTCTTGACGTGGAAGAAGAAGTAATCGTAGGCGTCCCAATGTCTCTTGAGCGTTTCGACCTCATCCTCGATCGTCTCACCGGTGGGCAAGATGTCCATTCCGGCCAGCTTCGCCACGCCACGATACATCGGGTAGGTGGCGATAGCGCCAGGGCGCAGCTTGAAGACGGAGGGTATCTGCGGCAGACCGGGGTCCTTGCCCAGGCCACGCAGGTTGCAGCTGTTGGCCGGATGGTCGTTCTCCGCGGCGTCGGCGGACAGCACATCCCGGGCCTTCTCCAGCCAGCGGTTGATCAGCTCGGCTGTCTCTTTCGCCTCCGGGCGCGTCGGCTCGACCGGTAGAGGCGGCACGCCAGTCTCCTGGGGATCGGTCTCGGTCAGGCCATCCTCCAGGTCCTCGCCGCGCAACACCAGCACGAAGCGATACTCCTTCACCGATTCGACGAAGATCTGATCGACCGCCGGCAGCTGGATCTGGCGCAGCTTTTCGCACAGTCTGGCCCCCAGGTCGGTGGGGATGCGGCCGGCACGGCGGTCGGTGATGTTGCCGGTCGCCGGATCGACGCTGCAGAAGTTCCCTCGCGCGGCGATGTCGCCCGGCTGCAGGTCGAAGTCGATACCCAGCGCCGACAACACGCCCCGCTCTACCTTATGCTCGATCGGATCGTAGCCAAACAGGCTCAGATGACCAGGGCCGCTGCCCGGCGTGATGCCCGGCGCCACCGACGTGCTCATACCGCAGATCGAGCGCGCGGCCAGGGCATCGAGATTGGGCGTATAGGCCGCTTCCAGCTCGGTGGGGCCCGCGGGTGTCTTCGGCAGCCCGCCCAGTCCGTCGAGTACGATTAAGATGATCTTGGTCGATCCTTCGATCGCCAGGTTGCTCATCAAGTCTAGGTCAGCCATTCTTCCTCCTTGGGTGATACAAGGTAACTATTCACCTCTCCAGCTCGGCGGGGGATGGGCAAACGAAGCAGGTCCAAGGGGCTGGCGCTCTAGGTTGCCTCCAATCCTGTTTGCCAAGCGCGTCAACCCTGGCTTCGTTTGCCTTGTTCGCGTCTAAGCACGCTCTGCGGTATTAGAGCGTTTTCGCTAGACAACCTGCTTCGAAATCCCGGGATTGCAACTACTTAAGGCTCGTAGCGGGTTTGTAACCCGCTTGTTTGGTGACCACAAAATTTTATGGTTAGGCAGTGGGGTTGCGAGCCCCACTGGAGCAAGAATTTCTACGCAGCAACGCTTAAGTTGACGCGCAGGGTACAAACCCCGGCGGAGCATCTAATGAATAGTTGCGATACAAACAAGTAGACAAGGTAGCCCCTTGTCTACTTGTCGCTCTCTTCACTTGTCTACGCCAACGCTAGCGGATCGCCTCTTCTGTCCGCTTATCGAAGATGTGCATACGGTCCATATTGAAAGCCGTCTGGATGGTGTTACCTACTTTAGCGTTGGTACGGGGATCGAAGCGACCCAGGAACTCATATTGGTCCGTCTTCAAGTGGACCAGAACCTCGTTGCCCAGCAACTCCACCACATCGACTTGGGCCTCAACCCGTTGCTCCTCAATACCCGGTGGGGTGAACTCAACGTCGTGGACATCGTCCGGGCGCAGGCCAAAGATGACTTCTTGACTCATGTACGGGCGGTAGGTATCGAGCCGATCATCGGGCACTTCCAGCACGAAGTCGTCGCAATCCACTACCATTTTGCCGTCGCGCTCCCTCAATGTGGCGTCCATAAAGTTCATCGAGGGGCTGCCGATGAAGCCGGCGACGAAAAGGTTGTCGGGATAATCGTACAAGTTCTGCGGGGTGTCAATCTGCTGCATCAAGCCATCCTTCAGCACCAGGATGCGGGTGCCCATCGTCATCGCCTCGACCTGATCGTGGGTCACGTAGACGAAGGTGCTCTCCAGCCGCTGATGGAGCTTGGTAAGCTCGGCGCGGGCTTGCACACGCAGCTTGGCATCCAAGTTAGAAAGCGGCTCGTCCATCAAGAAGGCGTTAGGCTCGCGCACAATGGCGCGGCCGATGGCCACACGCTGCCGCTGGCCGCCGGATAGCTGCTTGGGCTTCCGCTCCAACAGATTCTCAATGCCCAGTATTTCTGCGGCGTTCTTCACCCGCCGGTCGATCTCCGATTTATCCATCCGGCGCAGCTTAAGCCCGAAGGCCATATTGTCGTAGACGTTCATATGAGGATAGAGCGCATAGGACTGGAAGACCATCGCGATGTCTCGGTCTTTGGGCGGCACGTCGTTGACCATCCGATCGCCGATGTAGATTGCGCCCTCGGTGATCTCCTCCAGGCCGGCCAACAGACGCAGTGTGGTGGACTTCCCACAACCCGAAGGACCGACGAAGACGACAAACTCCTTATCCGCGATTTCGAAGGTGAGGTCTTTGACGCCTACGACATCTCCCCATCGCTTCGTGACGTTTTCGTATCGAATTTCCGCCATTTGCTTTCTCCTTTCAATATAATGTTAGGTTTGGACGTGTTGGTAGATGTTGCTTATGCCAGGGTGATGCCCACCCCCGTCTCGCTCAGGTCCCACAGGTAGGCCGCAGGAGCATCTCGGGTGGTGACGATCACCTCGGCGGCGGTCACCGGCGCTATACGGGCGGCTGCCACTCGCCCTACCCGGCTGGCCGGCACCAAGACGATCACCTCCGAACCCGTTTTCAGCAGCTGTTGGGCGATCTCCGCCTGAGGAAGGCTGTCGTGGGTCAAGCCCTCGACGGCGCTGACGCCGTCCAGCTCCAGAATGACGCGATCCGCTCGTAGAGTGGAGAGGGCCTTTCGAGTCAGCTGGCCCACCAATCCTAAAGATTCTCCTTCCACCTGTCCGCCGGTGATGATGACCGTGTGCGAGGTATGCTCGGCGAGCCAATGAGCGACTGCGAGGCTGTTGGTGACCACGGTGACCCGCAGGTCCGTGGGTAGGGCTTGAGCGACGGCCAGTGGAATCCGTCCCCCTCCCAGGAAGATCGTCTCTCCATCGCCGATCATACCGGCCACAGTTCCTCCAATGCGCTTTTCTGTGGCGTCATCACGGTGAGAAGGTTTCTTCTTCGCGCCGCTCTCTTCGGCCGCCACAGCGCCGCCGTGGACCCTTCGGACCAGGCCATCGTCCTCCAACGTCTCCAGATCCCGCCGAATGGTGGCTGTGCTGACGTCGAAGCGTTCCGCCAGGTTGGCTACCCGGGCGGCACCCTCCTCTGTTATCGCCTGCGCGATCGCGGAGCGTCTTTCTGCGGTCAAGGTGGGCGAAGATGCCTGGCTCATAACGCCACTTTACCATATTGTGAGCGTTTTGTCAACAGTAAATCGTTCACCTCTGTCTGATTTTAAGCTTAATCGATCAGAATCGATCAACAACAATCAACACCAATCAAAAGAGAGGAGAGGCGGCACACCAACAATCTGGCGTTCTAAGCGGAGGGTGTCTCGCTTTCAGATCACTCTGAAACTTAACTCCTGCAGTTTAGCGACTCCAGGCTTTGGAAGTCTACCGTCGAGGATTTTGGATGCAAAATAACCCCGCTTTGCTAATTAGATTCACGAACCGCATTTTAAGACTTCCGAAGTCGCTGCTCCTCAAAAATTTGAAAAGTGCAGGGGGCAAGTCTGAAAGAGGAATTATCTCAGAGCGCTGCCTGGAGATTCCATCAGAACGACGGCGGATGGTAGAGATTTAGGCCTTTGAGATAGCTCAGCAGCCCGATCGGAAGAAACAGTCGAGACTCGCCAAACATCCGCAACCGGGAAGGGATCAGATGTGTTTGACGTAAACGCGGTGGTTTTTGTAAGGCTTGGCGCCCAGGTTGATCAGATCCTGGCGCATCTGAACTGCTGTTTCCGCCACCTGAGTCAGCTCGGCATGCACGAAGTCGAAGTCCCCTTTGACCGTCTTCTCCATCTCGGAATACAACAGCGCGTTGCCGCCCAGCCCCTGGAACTGGGGGATGATCCCCATCCCGTTCAGAGAGACCCAATTGGTATGCCACATATCCCACAACAGGTGTAAAATGCCAAAGGGAAAGAGGCGCCCGTTTGCGCGCTGCAATCCGGCTGAAACGTCGGGAAATCCAAGCAGGAACCCCACCACGTCATATTCGTGGGTGATGATCTTGATCAGACGCGGGTTGGCAACCATCACCAGATCATCCAGTACGAAGTCTATCTCCTCTTTCGTAAGCGGGTAATATTCCCAGTTATCGACGAAAGTTTCGTTGTAAGCTTTCCCGATGGGATCCTTCCACTTCTTCAGCTCGCGCTTGCTCTTAAAGCGGCGTACGACCAGGTTTCGACGCTCCTTGACCCGCTCGGCGATGCGATGAATACGTTCCGGCAGATGGAACTCGCTCAACTTGATGTAGGTCGAGACGAAATCGACCTCTTTCTCGAAGCCTAGATGCTCAACGAGGTGGCGATAATAGTCGTAGTTGTAATTCATCATCATCATCATCTGACGATGCTCGGTCCCTTCGATCTGGATGCCGTAGCCATCGAAGGGGCTGAAGCCCTTGGGGCCAACCACAGTGTCCAGTCCGCGTTCGTGGGTCCACTCGAAGACGCGCTCGAAAAGAGCATTCGCCACCTCCTGATCGTCCACGCACTCGAAGAGATAGAACTGCGCCTCGCGCGTATCGTGGTAGTCGTTGAAGCGTGTGTTCTCCAACGCCCCGATCCGTCCGACCTCCTCCTCGTCCTCCACAGCGACGAAGAAATCGGCGTCGGAATGCTGGTAAAACGGATGTTTATCCTTGTCGAGCATCGTCCTCACATCCGCGCGGATTGGCGGGACCCACTGGGGGCAATCAGCGTAAAGCCGAAAAGGAACGTCGATGAAGCGCTCCACGTCGGCCCTGGAACCCGTGTCGATCTTTTCTATTGAAACCATAAGAGACCTTCCTTTGCTCAGATAATTTTCTGTTATTGTATGCCCGTTTCTCTCTTTTGTCCACCGAGCTTCCCGCGCCCGCAAGGCAGCTCGGCTGGACAAGAGACAGAATGCACGTACAATAACACGCCGTTCCGCGTCATGTTGCGCCCAGAACAAACGATCCGTGTTCCGAGGAATCTGATAGAGACCCCAATCTGAAAAGGGCCGGGGTACAACCCCGGCTTGAGCAAACCAGGTAGTTTACCGCAAAGGAGACAGACAGAAGATGCTCTTCCCACTCAATCGATTATCCGAAAAGCCTTCCTTCTGGGCGATTATGCTGGTGCTCGTCACCCTCGTCTGGGGGAACGCTTTCATCGCCATCAAACACATCATCGAGTACGTCTCGCCGCTGGAGCTGGTCACGCTCCGATTCGTACCGGTGGCGATCACCTTCGCAGCGATGCTGCTGCTCACGCGCCCCCGCCAGGTCCGCGAGATGGTCCGCGCCGAGAAGTGGCAGCTGCTCTTCCTGGGCTTGACCGGAGCGATTCTCTATAACGCCTTCCTAGCCTGGGGAGAGACGCACGTCCCCGCCGGGACCGCCAGCCTGATTATCGCCCTTAACCCCACATTCGTCTATGCGTTATCGGTGCTCCTCCTGGACGAATCTTTCTCCTGGAACAACGCGTTGGGTCTCATTGTCGCTTTCGGCGGCCTGTTCATCATCATTCGCTGGGGCAGCAGACAAGCCGTGACCTTTTCCGACGTCAAATACGTGCTGATCACGATGCTGGCGCCGCTGACCTGGGCCGTATACACCATCGCCGGCAAATCGGTCGTGGCCCGCCATTCGCCGCTGATGGTCACCGGCGTCTCAATGATCTTCGCTGGCGCATTCTCAATGATCTTCGTAAGACCGTCGTTTCTGAGCCGCCTGCTGACCTTCCCGCTCTCGTTCTGGGGCGCCGTGCTCTTCCTGGCGTGGCCCTGTACCGTCTTTGCCCTCCTGGTCTGGTTTGGCGCACTGGACCATATGCCAGCCGGGCGGGTGGCGGGGTTCATTTACCTGGTGCCGATGTTCAGCGTATCCTTCAGCCACTTGCTGCTGGGCGAATCGATCACCATCGCCCTGGTCATCGGCGCTGTCGTGCTCATCGCCGGCGTCTGGCTGGTCAATCACCGCCAGGACCAACCAGTGACGGAAAACAAGCATGCCAATGACTCCCCCAGCGGCTGACCTTCTTGACACCATAGACTTCTCAATTATCATACCCCCCGCAATGGTCAGAAGCGCCGAGCACAAACGTTTCGATCTCGCGCCTTACGCCGGACGCTGGGTGGCGTTAGTGCACGGGCGCGTGGTCGGTGTCGGGTGGACGGCCCGCGAGGCCCGGCGGGCTGCCAAACGGAGCCGCCCCAAGGAAGAGCCGCGCGTTATGTTCGTTTCGGTGCCGAAAGATCTCGAAGACCCCAACCACAAGCGCTGAGTAAGTCCACAAAGGTTCTTGTGATTGATAACCTTCTCGAAAACTGAAAAACAGTCACCGGGCGAGTTAAAAACACGCCGAACGACTCGAGTTTGGGCGAAAATTAACCGTCGTAGCTTTCGGGAAGTACTTCAGGGAGTCCGTCCCGGATCACACAATTCGGCATCTTAATTTGCCCAACCCCACATCTGGGTTTTTGGCAAATTAAACCCAGATATGGGGTGGCAAAGTCAGATAACGCGATTTTTAGATTTGCCGACGGACTTCCTGTACTTATTTGATTTCGCTTAGCTGCGGAAAGGACGGGCTCTTGATGTGTGACAAAGTATTCGACCCGACAAATCCCCCCTGGAACGTCGTCCTGCGCCTCGCGCATCAGCACAGTGTACGCATTTGGCTGGTGGGCGGCGCCGTGCGTGATGCCCTGCTGGAACGTCCCATACACGATTGGGACTTCGCCGTGGACCGAAATGCGCTGGCGCTGGCGCGGGCGGTGGCCGATTCGCTCAATGGAGCCTACTTCCCACTGGATACCACGCGCGAAACCGGACGGGTAGTGCTGACGTCGGAGGACGGTCCGCGGGAGGACCTCGACTTCGCCCTCTTGCGCGGCGAGACGCTGAAGGACGATCTGCTGGCCCGCGACTTCACTATCAACGCGATGGCCTTGGACGCGACCGGCGCGCTGATTGATCCCCTGCACGCCACCGCCGACCTGGAGGCAAGGCTCATCCGGGTCATTGATGAGCAAGCCTTCCGCAACGACCCGGTACGTCTACAGCGCGCCGTGCGCCTGGAAGCCGAGCTGGGCACAGATGGATTCCAGATCGAGCCTGAGACAGCGGCCCTAATCCGTCGCCACGCCGCGCTGCTGGGTCGTTCTTCGGTCGAGCGGATACGGGATGAGCTCACGCGCACCCTGGCAGCGCCAGACGCCACGACCTCCGTGCAACGCCTCGACGAGTTAGATCTGCTGCCCAAGATAGTGCCGGGGCTTAAAGCGCTCAAAGGGATCACACAATCACCTCCGCACCGCTTCGACGTCTGGACGCACACTCTCATCGTGATGGAGGCCCTGAAGGGCGTCGTGAATACCGTGGCAGGGAAACCAGATCGCCCGTCATCCCTCCTGTTAGACATACCCGCAGCAGCCTGGAGTGACCTGACGCGAGTGCTGGGCCCGTTCACCGACGACCTGGAGACCCACCTCTCGGTCAATGTCTGTGACGGACGCGACCGGACACTGCTGCTTAAGCTGGCGGCCCTGCTCCACGACCTCGGTAAACCAGAGACACGCTCGGTGGACGAGGATGGACGCATCCATTTTTATGGTCACGAGCCCGCCGGGGCGAAGCTCGCGGCGGGCTGGATGCGTCGATTGCACTTCAGCCGGGACGAGGTGCAGCGGGTACGCACGAGCGTTGAGGCGCACCTACGACCAGCACACTTAGCGCGCGCCAAAAAAGTCACCCGGCGGGCCATCTACCGCTACTTCAAGGATACGGAAGACGTCGGCGTCGAGATCGTCCTGCTTAGTCTAGCCGATCATCTGGCGACCTGGGGACCAAACCTGCGGGAGCAACGGTGGGCGCGTCGGCTGGAGGTGGCCGAGCTGCTGCTCAGCCACTACTTCAACCGTCGCGAGGAGACCATCGCGCCGCCGCTGCTGATCAGCGGGCACGATCTGCTCGAAGAGCTGGCACTATCGCCAGGGCCAATGATCGGGCAGCTACTGGAGGCAGTACGAGAAGCTCAGGCCATCGGTGAGATCAAGACGCGAGAAGAAGCACTGGATCTGAGCAGACGTCTGGCAGAGAATCAAAGCCGGCCCTGGCTGGACAAAATAGCAGGCTTGATGTAAACTCACCTAACCCGTTCCAAGTTACCCCGTCGAGGAGTCAGCGTGAGCCATTGCCCCAGCTGCGGTCGTTACGTAGGTCCTCGTGAAGCCTGTCCCTATTGCAGCGCCCGGATGACCGGTCGTACGCCCGTCCGCGCCGTGAAGATCGTTGCCCTGATGCTCGCCACGGTCGGGCTGGGCATACTCTGGTTTACCGCCATCTACGCCGACGTACCCTTGATTGAGATCGGTCAGGCCGGCGCGACGATGAACCTGGCTTACGTCCGAATCGCGGGACATTGTACCCAGACGCCTTCCTACAATCCAGAGGACGACTACCTCAGCTTCTGGCTGGCCGACGACACAGGTGATATCTACGTCGCGGCTTACCGGGGGGCGACCCGGCAGCTCATCGCGCGTGACCGTGTGCCGGCGCTCGGCGACGAGGTCGAGGTGGCGGGCACCCTCCGCGTGCGCGAGGACTTTCTCTCACTGACCATCGAAGTGCCGGATCAGCTGACGCTCGCCCGCGCGGAGGCGGAGGATCGGCCCATCGGGACTATCCGGGCAGGCGATCAGTATCGGCGCGTACGGGTGCGCGGCGAGGTGCGGGACGTCTACGCTCCTTATGACGGGTTGACGCTGGTCTCCATCCACGACGGCACCGCGGCTATCCCGGTCGTCGTGAGTCAGGATCTGATTGCCCTCAGCGGGTTCACGCCGACGATAACGGTGGGGCAAGTGGTTGAGCTTGAGGCCGCGGTCTCGCTCTATGAAGACACGCTGCAGCTCGTCCCTGCCTCCACCAGGGACATCAAGCCGGTGGAGCAAACGGGCCAGATCGCAGCGGAAAGCGCCATCGGCGCGTTAAGCGCTTCAGACGTCGGGCGTTTGGTGGCCATCCAGGGCACCGCCACCGCAGTTGAGCCTTTCTCCAAAGGCGTCAAATTGACGTTGGACGACGGCAGCGGTTCGATCACTTTATTGCTGTGGCAGGATATCCACGAGGATCTCCCGCAGGCGCCCACGCTCGGCGCTGTGGTTCATGCCGCGGGCCAGGTGAGCCAGTATCAGGACCAGCTGGAAGTGATCCCGGCGATGGCGTCAGAGGTGTCCGTCTTCGCCCCCGCCTCTACCCCTTCTGCCGTTACTTCTATCGGCGACGTTACTCGCGCCGACGTGGGCCGGACGTTCATCCTGCGCGGAACGCTGAGCAGCCCGGAGTCTTTCTCACACGGGGTCAAGTTCACCTTGAACGACGAAACCGGCGCCATCGTGCTTTTGCTCTGGCAGGAGGTCTACGAGGCGTTGCCGGACGCCGAGCGGTTGAGATCGGGTGTGCAGGTCGAGGTGGAGGGCGCGATCGACGAGTACCGGGGCGATTTGGAGATTATCCCGTCGGTGGATGGACTCACTGTGGTCGAATAGACGCCTGGCCCGCGCTTCACGCGAGCCAGGGCGGGACAAGCTAATCATATGTGTGAAAGGAGGAAGTCGTGTGTCGCGCCAGGATTCTCATCATCGTTCTGCTCATAACTGCTGTCGGATGCGGGGGGAGCGGATCTGCCTCGCAGCCGACATCTACTACCAGGCCGTTACCTTCGCCAACGGGCACTTCGGTTCCCACCGAGACGCCGCCGCCATCTCCCACCGTCGAGCCCTCGCCGACGTCCTCGCCGACGGAGGCCCCCACTCGAGTTGTATTCACTTCTACCCCCACCCCTACTTCCACTGTTGCGCCGACGCCGACCGAGACCACTACTCCAGCCGCGACGCCGACCGAGGTTGTCGCACTGACGCCGCTGGAGAATCTCTCCGCCGGGCGCACCGGCGAGGAAGTTACGGTGGAGGGTCGGGTCGTGGAAACCGCAAGCTTCTCTCACGGCTTCAAATTCACGCTGGACGACGGGACCGACCAGATCATCCTGCTGATGTGGCATGACGTCTATGATGATTGTTGGGACGCTGCCCAGCTCAACCTGGGGGCGCGGGTGCGAGCGACGGGCGAGGTGGGGGAATACGAAGGCGAGTTGCAGCTGGAACCCGGCTTCGGCGGCGACGTCAAAGCCTTGGAGGGGGCGACGGCTGAAACCCCAAAGCACGAAATCGGCGCCCTCAGTGGTGAGTACGAAGGGCAGCGCGTGATGATCGAAGGCGAGGTGGCCCGCGTGGAAGGCCTTCCCAGCGCGGTCAAAGTCCATCTTGGCGATGATACTGGATCGGTGGTGGTCTTCATCTGGCGCAACGTGCTCGATCGGATCGCCGACAATACCGCCCTGGGCACAGAGGGCAGTCGCCTGCGGGTCGTGGGCGAGGTGGCGAAGTATGAAGGCAATCTGGAGGTGATCCCCACGCTGCCTAACGATGTCACCGTGCTGGAGATGCCGTGACCCGGCTGGCGGTGAACCAAAACTTGACACGGCCTTCAGGTATGCTATACTTTCAGGTTAGAGGCCAAGGATGATTCATACCCAGCAGATTATCGATAATGAGGATAATCTTAACGCCCCCGAGGGGCGGTCGCGGGTATGCGTCGTCTAGGCATTACTAACGCATAGCAAGCCGCCCCATCGGGCGGCTTTTTTTGTTGTACCTGCTTATGATCTGGTCTGCAAACGAGTAAGGGAGCCAATATGTTGAAATCACATCATTGTGGCAATCTGCGCCAGGAGCATGTCAAACAAGAGGTCACACTGGCCGGTTGGGTCAACCGTCGACGCGATCATGGCGGCCTGGTTTTCATTGACCTGCGAGATCGGTCCGGCATTGTCCAGGTGGTGGCGAATCCGGCGGTGGCCGAAGAGGCGCACGCCATCGCGCAAGAGGCACGCAACGAGTACGTGCTTCATGTGACAGGTATCGTGCGGGCCCGTCCAGAGGATCTGGTCAATCCCGATCTGGACACGGGCGGGATTGAGGTTTTGGCCCACGAGGTAGCAATCCTGAACCCGGCCAAGACACCGCCTTTCTACATTTATGACGACCAGCCGGTGGATGAGATGTTGCGGTTGGAATATCGCTATCTCGATCTGCGCCGGCAGCGGATGCAACGTAATATCATGCTGCGCCATCGAGTGGTCAAGTATATCCGCGACTTTTTGGATGAGCGCGGGTTCGTTGAGATTGAAACGCCCATCCTCTTCAAGAGCACCCCGGAGGGTGCACGGGATTACTTGGTGCCCAGCCGCCTATATCCGGGCCAATTCTACGCTTTGCCACAATCGCCCCAGCAGCTCAAACAGCTCCTGATGGTGGCCGGCTACGAGCGGTACTTCCAGATCGCCCGTTGCTTCCGCGATGAGGATCAGCGCGGCGACCGCCAGCCGGAGTTCACTCAGCTCGATCTGGAGATGAGCTTCGTCGAGCGCGAGGACGTGATGGTGTTGGTCGAGGCGATGATGGTCGACCTCGTGGAGGAGTGCTCTGATTGTGAGCTCCTCGCCCAGCCGTTTCCTCGGATGACGTACGCCGAGGCGATGAATCGCTTCGGCACCGATCGCCCGGATATTCGCTTCGGTATGGAGCTGATCGACGTCTCCGATCTGGTGGCCGATAGTGCGTTTCGCATCTTCAGCGGCGTCGTCGCCGACGGGGGGCGTGTGAAAGGCATCTGTGTGCCCGGCTGCGGCGACTATAGCCGCGGGCAGATCGACGAGCTGGTCGAGATGGCGCAAGCGGAGGGCGCCAAAGGGCTGGCCTGGCTGGCGCTGGACGAGGCGGGGGAGATGCGCTCATCCTTCGCCAAGTTCCTCAGCGACGAGGAAGTCGCATCGCTTCTCAAGCGCCTGGAGGCCGAGCACGGCGACTTGTTGCTCTTCGTCGCCGATGAGGCCCGCGTGGCAAGCACGGTCCTGGGAGCCCTGCGCCTGGCGCTGGGCGAGCGTCTGGGGCTGCGCCATCACACAGACAAGACGATGGCCTTCTGCTGGGTGATCGACTTCCCGCTCTTTGAGTGGGATGAGGAAGGTCAGCGCTGGGACCCCAGTCACCATCTTTTCACTGCGCCAATGCCGGAGGACCTGCCATTGCTCGATAGCGACCCCAGCGCCGCCCGCGGTCAGCAGTACGACCTGGTCTGCAACGGCGAGGAGATTGCCGGCGGCAGCATTCGTATCCATAGACGCGACGTACAGGAGAAGATCTTCGATCTGATTGGGCTGGATGTGGAAGAGGCCCAGGAGCGCTTTGGCCATATGTTAGAGGCGTTCGAGTTCGGGACACCGCCTCACGGCGGGATCGCGCCTGGCATCGACCGGCTGGTGATGCTCCTGGCCAGCGAGCCGAACATCCGCGAGGTAATCGCTTTCCCCAAGACCCAGCAGGCCAAGGATCTGATGGCCGGCGCGCCTTCGCCGGTGGAGCAGGAACAGCTCGACGAGCTTCACCTCTGCGTTGTGTCCCCGGCTGAGGATTAGGCGTGAGTGAGTACGCGTGCCACGACATCTCTGGGGACGAAAGCCATATGAGTCCCCGGAGCCCTAGAAGAGTAAGAGAGTAAAGGAGCGGAAGCACATGACCCACGATCTTATAAAGCGCGTCCATGAGGACGGTGTCCAATTCATTAGCTTACAGTTTACCGACGTGATGGGGGCGATCAAGAGCGTCACTATTCCCGTAGGCCGGCTGGAGGAAGCCCTGGAGGAGGGCGTCTGGTTTGACGGTTCGTCGATTGAGGGCTTCGCTCGTATTTACGAAAGCGATCTCGTCCTGATGCCCGATGTGGATACCTACCGCGTGCTGCCCTGGAGCGCCCCCGAGCGCCGCAGGGCGCGCCTGATCTGCGACGTCAATGGTCCGCACGGGCAGCCCTCGTCGCATGTGCCGCGCCAGGCGCTGCGGCGGATGCTGACCAAGGCCAAAGATATGGGCTATATCTACAATGTGGGCCCCGAGCTGGAGTTCTTTCTCTTCCGGCGAGATGGCAAGCCGAATACCCACCATCCGACGCGGCCGGTGCCGCACGATGTGGGTAGCTACTTCGACTTTTCGCCCCGCGACGAGGCGCAGCAGGTGCGCAGCGAGATCATCCTGGCGCTGGAGGCGCTGGGCATGCAGGTCGAATCAAGCCACCACGAGGTCGCCACCGGGCAGCACGAAATCGACTTTCGATACGCCGAGGCGCTGACCAGCGCCGATAACGCCGTCACGTTCAAATACACAGTGCGCGGCGTAGCGGTCAGCCATGGGCTCTACGCCAGCTTCATGCCCAAGCCGATCTTTGGCATCAACGGTTCTGGTATGCATACGCACCAGAGCCTCTTCGACGCCGAGGGGAACAACCTTTTTTACGATCCCGATGACGAGTACAATTTATCTCGGCTGGCCTATAACTTCATCGCCGGGCAGATGGAGCACGCGAAGGCCCTTTCCGCCGTGGTAGCTCCCACCGTCAACAGCTACAAACGGCTGACGCCCGGCTACGAAGCGCCGGTCTACATCTGCTGGGCCCAGCTCAACCGCTCCTCTCTGATCCGGGTGCCGGGTCACGGCCCTCAACACGCCAGCGCGACGCGGATCGAGCTCCGTTGCCCTGACCCCAGCACCAATCCCTACCTGGCATTTGCCGCCATGCTCGCCGCCGGGTTGGACGGGATTGAGCGCGACCTGACGCCGTCGCCTCCGATCAACGAGGACGTCTATGACTTCGACGCGTGCGACCTACAAGAGCGGGCCATCGGCACGCTGCCGGGCACCCTGGCAGAAGCGCTGGATGCTTTGGAGGAGGACGAAGTAATCCAAGAGGCGCTCGGGCCGGACATCACCGAGGTCTTCGTCCGGGCCAAGCGGGCGGAATGGGGAGAGTATCGCATCCAAGTGACGGATTGGGAGATCGAGCGTTACCTGGAAATGGCCTGATCGTCGCTTTCAGCTTCTCTTCCGCTAGCTTGCACACTTTAGAATGTGTGGTATATTTTAATTAACCCTGCGGTGTGCGTGACAGCCGATTGCGTTTTGAGCCAACACCTACCAGATAGGGAGCTGTCGTCTCTCTAGGAAGCTAGGGAGCAGGCACCCACTTACGACGGGAGGTTCAACACACACCGGCGCACGGCACAGCGGGGTTCATCTTTTTTGTAAACATCACCAGAGACCAGCGGTTTATGCCTCTCTTGACTTATTTCACCTTTTGTATTATCCTCTCCCTACTTTACTTTCTTTGACCCTTATGGCTTCTTCTCCCTGTCCCACGATGAGGTAACCAGTTATGCTCCGAGAACGAGTCGCCGACGACGTTTACGTTTTCACCAGCGAAATGTACGCTCAGGTGACAGCAGGGATGATCGTCTCCCCGCAGGGAGCGATTCTCGTCGATACCTTGCCGTTTCCGATGGAAGCGCGTGAGCTTCAGTCCTTCATCCCCGAAGTCTGCCCTGCGGGCGCGAAGTACGTCATCCTGACCCATTACCACGCCGACCACACGTATGGCGCCTACCTCTTCCGCGAGGCCGACGTCGTGTGCCACGATATATGTCGCAAGCTGCTGATCGAGCGTGGTCAGCCGGCGCTGGAGGCGCACAAGGACGACGAACCTTTGCTGTCCGACGTGGAGCTGCGTACGCCGGATATCACGTTTAAGGACGGTGATATGGGGCTCCAGCTGGGCGACAAGGTGGTGCACCTGATTCACGCGCCGGGACACACGCAGGACCTGGCGATGGTCTACGTTGAGGACGATCTGGTGCTGTTTGCGGCCGATCTGATGATGCCCGTCCCGTCAGTTGTGGATGGCGACGTCGACGCTTTCCGCTCCTCGTTGCGAAAGATACTCGAGCTGCCCGAGATCAACAATATGGTGCAAGGTCACGGTGAGGTCATCCTGGTCGGCGAAGTCGAGGACAAGGTCCAGGAAAGCCTGGAATACCTCGATGCCATCGAGGAGATAGTTGAGCATGCGATTGAAAGTGGAAAAGGGGAACAGGTCTTGCGCAACCACGATGTTGAAACCATCGGCTTCTCTCGCCTGCCGCTCCACGGGCAAGTACAGCAGATTCATAGGGCTAACCTGCTATCTCTCTACGATCGGAAAGCCTCTTGATGCCTGAGACTGTAGAACAAATCCTCGCCCAAATTGAGGATCTTTCCCGGGACGAACGTGACCGATTATTCCAACAGCTGACGAAAGATTATCAATTTCCCTCCCCTGGTCGTGTGCCGCAGCCATCGCTCTCTTTGTCCATTCCCGAAGAAGCTCAAGACGAGCAGACGGATTACGTCATCATCTTCGATGGGGGCAGCAAGGGCAACCCTGGCCCTGGCTATGGAAGCTACGCGCTGCGCCGGAGTAGCGACGGCAAGGAGCAGATCGTACGGTTAGACTTCGACCGTGAGATGACAAACAACGAAGCCGAGTACGAATCCCTGGTCGAGGCGCTGCGCGGTTTGATCGAACGTATCGAGCGAGCCGGCCGTTCGCCGCGGGAGTTCGACCTCGAAGTGCGAGGCGACAGCGCTTTGGTGCTCAATCAGGTGCGAGGCACCTGGAAAGCCAAGAACGACCGGATGCGCGCCCTGCGTGACCAGGTTCGTATGCTCCTATCTCGCTTCAAGGGTTGGCATCTCGTGCACCACAATCGCGAGGAGAGCGTGCGCATTTTGGGGCATTGAGCGCGATCCAAATTGCTTGACATCTCATGCTACTTGTGGCATAATGCGCCGAGCTGAAAGGCTACGATGGAGAAGAGTAAGCGCGGGGTACCGCTCAGAGAGCCTGGGATAGGTGAGAGCCGGGCGCGGGAGCCGGGCCGAAAATCCCTCCGGAGCCGCCGACCGAAAAGCTCGTGATGGTGCAACCTGAGTAGGTCGAGACGGTTCGTCCTCCGTTAGCAGGATGCGGCGATGTTGGTCGCCGGCCGAGCGGCCCCGTCTATGTGGGGCAAGAAGGGTGGTACCGCGGGAGTGATGGCTCTCGTCCCTTTTGGGGACGAGGGCTTTTTGTTTTCTCTCGCTCCGGGGTGCGCTGCGCCGCTTATTGACTGGAGAGGACGGGCATCAAGAGCTCGGTGTCCACGAAAATCACTTGTGGGGACTGCATCGTCACTCGTCGCCGTGGGGGCGTTCACGTCTCCGAGCAGATAGAGAGTTCGTCCCTCTCGAACTGATGCGCATGTCAACCTCCGTTTGGGGGATATAGATTGATTATAGCGTAGGTGTTTGCTTTCGTCACATAGGAGGAGATATGTTTAAGCCAGTGCCAAATCCCGTTGACTTCGTCGCTCAGGAGCACGAGGTACTCGATTTCTGGGAGGAATCGGAGGCCTTTGAAAAACTCGTCGAGCTCCGCAAAGACGGCCCTCGTTGGTCCTTCATCGATGGGCCGATCACGGCCAACAACCCGATGGGGGTCCATCACGGCTGGGGCCGCACGTACAAAGATCTCTACCATCGCTATTGGGCCATGCGAGGCTACAAAACGCGCTACCAGAACGGATTCGATTGCCAGGGCCTCTGGGTCGAGGTTGAGGTGGAGAAGGAGAAAGGGTTCGAGTCGAAGCGCGATATTGAGGATTATGGCGTGGCTCGCTTCGTGCGCGATTGCAAGGAGCGCGTGCTGCGCTACGCCGCCGTCCAGACGGAGCAATCCCAGCGCCTGGGCTACTGGATGGATTGGAACGACACCGACTTCCTGCGCGAGCTGGCCGCTATGATGCGGGAGACGCCGGAGAAGGTCATCACCGTCGAGGGCTCCGAGGGGCCGGTGACCGATACCGTCGAGAACATCGTCGGGCGGCTGGGGCTGCCGGAGATGGGCGGTTCCTACTTCACCTTCTCTACCGAGAACAACTACATGATCTGGACCATGCTCAAGCGCTGCTGGGAGAAGGACTGGCTCTACAAGGGCACCGACGTGATGCCCTGGTGTCCGCGCTGCGCCACCGGCATCAGCCAGCACGAGATCGTGACCGAGGGCTACCGCGAGCTGACGCATCCCAGCGTCACCGTTCGCTTCCCGCTGTGTGGAGGAAAGCACGAGAGCCTGCTGGTCTGGACCACCACGCCCTGGACGTTGACCAGCAACGTGGCGGCCGCGGTGGGGCCGGACCTGACCTACGTCAAGGTGCGCCAGGATGATGAGATCCTCTACCTCGCCAAAGGAGCCCTGCCGATCCTGGAGGGCGACTATCAAGTGATTGATGAGATGAGGGGCGAGGAACTGGTCGGTTTGACCTACGAGGGTCCGTTCGACGAGCTGGAGGCGCAGCAGACGATGGGCGGTCCTCAGGCCCATCACGTGATCCTCTGGGAGGATGTGGGTGAAGAAGAGGGCACCGGCATCGTCCACATCGCGCCCGGCTGCGGCGCCGAGGACTTCGAGCTGGCCCAGGAGTATGACCTACCCGCCATCGCGCCGTTGGACGAAGAGGGTCAGTTCATCGCAGGGTTTGGCTCCTTCACCGGTACCGACGTCGGCGATAGCGCCGAGCGCGTCTTCGATAGCCTGCGGGAGAAAGAGATCCTCTACAAAGTCGAGGACTACACCCATCGCTACCCCGTCTGCTGGCGCTGCAGCACCGAGCTGGTCTTCCGCCTGGTCGATGAATGGTTCATCTCGATGGATGATCTGCGCCACGATATGATCGAGGTCACCAAACAGATCCGCTGGATCCCGTCCTTCGGCCTGGAGCGGGAGCTGGACTGGCTGCGCAATATGGACGATTGGATGATCAGCAAGAAGCGCTACTGGGGCCTGGCGCTGCCAATCTGGGAGTGCAAAGAATGTGGCCACTTCGAGGTCATCGGCGACGAGCACGAGCTGAAGGAGCGCGCCGTAACCGGCTGGGAGGCGTTCGAGGGTCACACGCCGCACAAGCCCTGGATCGATGATGTGCGCATCGAATGTTCCGAGTGCGGCGCCGAGGTGGAACGCATCGCCGACGTCGGTAACCCCTGGCTCGACGCTGGCATCGTGGCTTTCAGCACGCTTCGCTACCGCACCGACCGCGAGTACTGGGAGAAGTGGTTCCCGGCCGATTGGATCAGCGAGTCCTTCCCTGGTCAGTTCCGCAACTGGTTCTACAGCCTGCTGGCGATGGCGACGGTGATGGTCAACGAGCCGCCCTTTGAGACCTGCTTCAGTTACGCGCTGCTCCTGGCCGAGGATGGACGGGAGATGCATAAGTCGTGGGGCAACGCCATTGAGTTCAACGAGGCCGCCGACGTGATGGGCGTCGATGTAATGCGCTGGCTCTATTGTGCCCACAAGCCGGAGAAGAACCTGCTCTTCGGCTACAACCGGGCGGACGAGGTGCGACGTCAGTTCCTGATCCCGCTGTGGAACGTCTACGACTTCTTCGTCACTTACGCCAACATCGACGCGTGGGAGCCAGACACGCGCTGGGACCAGGTGGCGCCCGCCGAACCAACGCTGCTGGATCGATGGATTCTGGCCCGCCTGAACCAGGTTGTCGACCGCGCCACCGAGCGTCTGGAAAACTACGATGCCTATGCCACCACTATGGCGATTGAGGAATTCCTCGACGATCTTTCCAACTGGTACGTCCGCCGCAGCCGGCGTCGGTTCTGGAAGAGTGAACAGGACGCGGATAAGCAGGCCGCTTATGCGACGCTCTACCGCGTGATGACCACACTGATCCGGCTGCTGGCGCCGATTATTCCGTTCGCCCCGGAGATGATGTACCAGAACCTGGTTCGCTCCGTGGACGCGGACGCGCTGGAGAGCATCCATCACACCCGCTGGCCGACGGCGAACCTGGAGGCAGTGGATGAGGATTTGCTGGCTCAGATGGCGTTGGCCCGCGACGTGGTCACGCAAGGCCACTCGGCTCGCAACAGCGCCGGGATCAAGCTGCGCCAGCCGTTGGCCCAGGCGCTGATCTACCTGCCGCCGGACCTCGGCGAGCTGGACGACGCTATGATCGACCTGGTGCAGGATGAGCTGAACGTAAAAGAGGTCGTCTTCGTCGAGGATGAGAGCGAGCTGGTCGATTACCGGCTCCTGCCGGATAGTCAGGTGCTCGGGCCGCGCTTCCGAGAGACGTTCCCCGCGGTCAAGGCCGCGTTGGAGGGCCTGGAGGACCCGCTGGCGGCGGTGCGAAGGTTGCAAGCTGATCTTCCCCTGGAGATTGAGGTTGAGGACGAGGAGGTCGAGCTGGCCCCGGACGAGGTGCTGGTGCGCGAGGAAGCCCCGGAGGATCTGGCGGTTGCCTCGGAGCACGGCCTCACCGTGGCGGTGGAGGTAGCGCTCACGCCGGAGCTGGTCGCCGAGGGATTGGCGCGGGATGTTGTGCGTCGCATCCAGAGCTTGCGCAAGGAGGCGGACTTCGACCTGGATGATCGCATCGTTACCACCTACCAAGCGGAAGATGAGCTGGTCGAGGCCATCGAGTCGTGGCGAGATTACATCGCCGATGAGACCCTGAGCGTGGAATTGGTGAGCGGAGAACCCACTGACGACGCGCAGGCCGTCAGCGAAGACGATGTGAGCGGACACGAGATCACGCTCAGCGTGCGCCAAGCCTGATCGACCAGCGAACCTCCCTTACACACAACCAGGGCAATCGCATTTGGTCAGAAATCCGACGTTTGGGCCGGGCATTTGTCCCAAGAGTTGCGCACATACCCGTAAACTTCGGGATTCTAAGCGTTCTTCCTTCCATGTGCGTTTGCCCTGCTCCACACAGAGGGTTTTCCCTTGTCAACACCATCTGAGTGAGGTAGAATACGAGACCATTGATCGAAGAGATGGCCTCCCGTCGGTCTCTTTAGCGACAGGGAGAAGGAGGACAGATGCCTTTTTCGTACGAGAGAGCGAAACGAGAACTGCTAGAGGAGCGAGCAGAACTCAAAGATCAGCTGCAGCGGATCGATAATAACGCTGAGTACGAAGGCGTGGGCTATGGCAACCACATGGCGGACGATGGCACCGAGGCTTTTGAGCAGACGGTGGGCGTAGCGTTTCGGCGCAAAATCGCCGCCTCGTTGGGAGAAGTTGAACGCGCACTGGTTAAGTTCGATAACGGTACCTACGGTATCTGTGAGAACTGCGGTGGTCGGATCGACCGCGCGCGCCTGGAGGCGTTACCGTCTGCGGTCTATTGCCTCGATTGTCAAACCCAGCGCGAGTACGGCGAGTAACAAAAGGGCAGCTTCTCTTTGCGAAGAAAGAAACTGGAAGCGTTGATCCTGCCCCTTATGGCGTCATTTATCCTGCTCGTCGATCAAGTCAGCAAATACTTCATTGTAAAGACGTTAGGACAAGGCCAGTCCTGGCATATCTTTCCCGGGCTGGCCTCTTTGTTTCAGTTTACCTATGTCACGAACACAGGGGCTGCCTTTGGGCTCTTTCCTCATTGGGGGGACTTTTTCATCGTCATTGCCTCGCTGGTCATCGTGGCGCTTGTTCTCTACTACCTCCACTTGCCAGATGGCGAGTGGCTGGTACGAGTAGCCATGGGGCTTCAACTAGGCGGCGCTCTCGGCAACCTGGTGGACCGCTTGCACCGTGGCTTTGTGGTCGATTTCATCGATCTTAACTTCTGGCCGCTGGCGCACTGGCCGGTCTTCAATCTGGCCGATACCTCGATCGTCAGCGGCGTTACCGTGCTCATCGGCTTGATGCTGTGGGAGGAATGGCGCGGCAGGAGCGAGCAGCCGGCGCTGAAGCGTGACTGACTGAGCGTGCCTGGACGCGCCTGAGCGCTGCCTATCCAATTCTCTTGCTGCTGTGGCGAGGCCAGCCTTCTTGGCGAAGGCGGTCTCGCTTTTTGCGTAGTTGCCGTCTCTGCATTGTGTGATAGAATATTTGTTCGATAAAAGACGAGGCGGAGAACAGGAAGTGATGGAAGTGCAAGAGGTTACGTTTACGATCCACGAGGGCGAAGGCGGGATTGGCAAGCGGGTCGATAAGGTGATCCGAAACCGGGTGTCGGCGCTCAGCCGCACCAAAGGTCAGGCGCTGATCGAAGCCGGTGCGGTTCTGATCAACGGTCAACCGTGTGAGAAGCCTGCTCAGCGCCTCGAAGCTGGTGACGAGGTGACGGTGATGCTGCCGGAGGAACCGGATCGGTCGGTGGGGCCGGAGCCCATCCCTCTCGCTGTTATCCACGAGGACGAGCATCTGCTGGTGGTCGACAAGCCGGCCAGGATGGTGGTCCATCCCGCGCCTGGTCATCCCGGCGGCACGCTTGTCAACGCCATCTTGCACCACTGCCCTGACGTCGCCGACGTGGGTCACCCCGAACGGCCCGGTATCGTCCATCGGTTGGATAAGGAGACCTCGGGCGTGCTCGTCGTTGCTAAGGACGAGGTGACCTTGACCGCGCTACAGCGCCAGTTCAAGCGTCGAAAGGTCGACAAGACCTATCTGGCCCTGGTCGAGGGGCAAGTCCAGCCGCCGGAGGGCATCGTCGAAGTGCCAATCGGTCGCGACGAACGACACCGTCAGCGAATGGCCGCGACGCGAGGCGGCCGGTATGCCCGTACACTCTACCGAACGGCGGAACGGTTCGAGGACCAAACGCTGCTGGAAGTCCACCCCTACACTGGGCGCACGCACCAGATACGCGTCCACCTATCGTGGCTGGGCTATCCGGTAGTGGGAGACGATACCTACGGCTACCGCCGTCAGGATCTATTGCAAGATCGTCATTTCCTTCACGCTTCCCGCTTGCAGATTACTCACCCTGTTACAGGAGAGGAGGCGACGTTTGAAGCGCCACTGCCGCAAGATCTGGTTGTTGTATTGCGGCGGTTGCGTTGATATCGACGGAACGAGGATGGAGCGAGATTCGTAAGGAGATAATGATGCGCGAGATTACTGTTGCGACTGTACAGATGGAACCGAAGCTGGGCCAGGAGCAAGAAAACCTTGTCAAGATGCGCGATTTCATTGATCGTATCGCCACCGAGCAGCCGGTGGATATAATCGTCTTCCCCGAGCTGATCACGACGGGCTATGAGGTGGGGCCGCGATTCCCTAACTTGGCTCAGCGCGTCCCCGGTCCCACGGTGAATCTGATTGCCCAACGAGCGAGTGAACTTGGAATTCACGTGGCGTTCGGCATGGTCACCAAGAAAGAGAAGGTCGAAAGCGTCCTTTATAATACCGCCGTTCTGGTCGGGCCCGACGGCGACGTACTCCACGAGCATCACAAGGTCCACCTGCGGGGCGAAGAGCAGATGATCTTCCGCTCCGGCTATCGCATCCGGGCCTGTGAGATCGCCGTGCGCGACATTCCGTTCACGGTTGGCTTGATGGTCGGCTGGGATCTGGCTTTCCCGGAGACGGCGCGTAGCCTGGTGATGCGCGGTTCTGAGCTGCTGCTGGTGTGCGCCAACTGGGAGGAGCCGAAGACGGACGAATGGCGCACGTATCTGCGGGCGCGAGCGTACGAAAACGCGGTCTTCTTGGCCGCGGCCAATCGGGTGGGCGAGGAGCCTTCGTATACTTTCTTTGGCCAGAGTGGCATCATCGGCCCCTACGGCCAGTTCTACACCCGGGTGGACGAGCCAAGCGAGGGCTACGCCGTCGCCACCATTGACCTGGACGAGACGAGTCGGCGTCGTGAGGAGACGCAGATCCTCCAGTGCCGTCATCCGCGCACGTACCGGGATGTGGTAAGAAAGTACTAGGTCTTTTTACACGCCGTTAACATAATAGCGGCGTAGCGGCTTGACAAATATGAGAAGCCCTTTATAATTTTGCCTCAAGTTGACGGGAAGATAAAGTTATGATGATGAACAACTTGCGCGAAATCGTTATTCTGCCCAAATTGCTCCTCATTCTTGTCGATGAGGGGTTAAGACCTGTTGGGTAGCTTCGCGCTATTTTGACTGTGAAGGCCGCCCAGCGGGGCGGCCTTTTTGCTTTTTAGATGAGGGTTTTCGCGATGACATTTGCAAGAGATGTTATAGCAGGTACAGATAGCTATCGTCGTCCGATGTTAGGTCTGTTTCTTGGCCTTCTCATCGTTATTATTGACCTCCTGCTTAGCCAGGAGGGGTTAACGGTTGGGAAGGCCTCGAGTTAGGCCAAAGGCGAAAGCCAAGTCGCGAGGCAAGAAGCCGCCCAGCCGGGCGGCTTTTTTTGTTATAATAGTTGATGGTTCGGAATAGGGAAGAGTTAAGGAGGAAAGATGAGAAGGTCAGGAGCCGAGATCGTCTGGGAAATGTTGAAACGCGAGGGCGTCGAGGTCGTATTCGGCATCCCCGGCGGCGCCATTATGCACACGTATCACCCGCGCCAGGAGTACGGCATTCACCACGTCCTCATGCGACACGAGCAGGCCGCCGGTCACGCCGCCGATGGCTACGCCCGCGTCTCCGGGAAAGTGGGGGTGGCGATGGCTACCTCGGGGCCAGGGGCGACCAATCTGGTCACCGGCATCGCCACGGCGATGATCGATTCCTCGCCCATGGTCTGCATCACAGGCCAGGTGCCCACGCCGCTGATTGGCTCTGATGCGTTCCAGGAGACGGACATCACCGGCGTCACGTTGCCCATCACCAAACACAACTACCTGGTCACCGATGTCGACGAGCTGGCCGACGTGATCCACGAGGCCTTCTACGTGGCCCGCAGCGGCCGGCCCGGCCCGGTGCTGGTCGATCTGCCCAAAGATGTGCAGATCGCGGAGACCGACTTCACGCCGCCCGATGATGGGCTTGAGATGCCCGGCTACCACCCCCAGGAGATGGGCGATCCGGCGCTGGTGCAGCAGGCCGCCGAGCTGATCAACCAGGCCGAGCGCCCCGTCGTGCTGGCCGGCCAGGGGGTGCTGATGTCGGGCGCGATGGACGCCCTGCGGCGCTTCGTGGAGAAGACGGAGACGCCCGTGGCCCTCACGCTGCTAGGCAAAGGCGGCATCCCCGAATCGCACCCGCTGACGCTGGGCATGATGGGCATGCACGGCGAGGCCTACGTCAACCGCGCCATCCAGGAGTCCGATCTGCTGATGGCCTTCGGAATGCGCTTCGATGATCGTGTGACCGGCACGCTGGAGACGTACGCGCCCGACGCTCGTAAGATCCACGTCGATCTGGATCCGGCCGAGCTGAACAAGATCGTGCCGGTGGACGTGCCGATCGAGGGCGACTTGCGCCAGGTGCTGGAGCAGGTGTTGCCCCTGGTGGAGCCGGCCGACCATCGCGCCTGGCTGGAGCAGATCGCTGAGTGGCAGGACGACACCGCCAAGCGCGATGCTCTGAACCGCCCTGGCAACGGGCGACTGCTGGCGCCGCAGGCCATTGACGTCGTCTATCAGATGACGAAGGGAGAGGCCATCATGGTGACCGACGTCGGACAGCACCAGATGTGGGCCGCGCAGTACTACCCGCTCGACTATCCTCACACCCAGGTTACCTCCGGCGGTCTGGGCACGATGGGCTTTGGGCTGCCGGCGGCCATCGGCGCTCAGGTCGCCCAGCCCGATAAAGAGGTCTGGGCCATCGTGGGGGATGGCGGCTTCCAGATGACGCTGCAGGAGCTCGCCACCGTCGTTCAGGAGGATCTGCCGATCCGCATCGCGGTCTGCAACAACAGTTACCTGGGAATGGTGCGCCAGTGGCAGGAGCTCTTCTACGACGAGCGATACGAATCGACGCACTTGCTCAATCCCGATTTCGTCGCGCTGGCGGAGGCCTACGGCGTGCGCGGGTGGCGAGCCGGAAACCCGGAGGAGGCCGAGGAGGCCGTGGCGGCAGCACGGGCTCATTCTGGCCCCGCCCTGATTGAGTTCAAGATCGCACAGAAGGGCGAGGAGGGCAACGTCTACCCCATGGTGCCGGCCGGCGCCGCGCTGGACGAGATGATCCGTCGCCCCGTTGAGGTGTAGTTGAATTTGCTATTGATCTTGCGTAATTGAGGAGAGATAAAAATGGATCGTACATTAGTGGCATGGGTTGAGGACAAACCGGGTGTGTTGAACCGCGTCGCCAGCCTGTTCCGACGGCGCGCCTTCAACATCGAAAGCCTGACCGTCGGACACACGGAGGAACCGGGCGTCTCGCGGATGACCATCGTGGTCGACGGCGAGCGCACTGATACCGAGAAGGTGGTGCAGAACCTCTACAAACTGGTCAACGTCATCAAGGTCAAGGACGTGACCGAGCAGCCGGCCGTGATCCGCGACCTGGCGCTGATCAAGGTGGAGGCTCGCAATGGCAACCGCGCGGAGGTGATGCAGATCGTGGAGACGTTCCGCGCCCGCGTGGTCGACGTCGGGCTGGACTCGCTGACGGTCGAGGTGACCGGCACCGAGGATAAGATCGACGGGCTGTTCGAAGTGCTTCAGCCCTTCGGCGTGGAAGAGATGGTGCGCACCGGCCGCGTGGCCATGACGCGCGGTAGCAACAACGGCAGTGACAAGTGAGCAAGTCTGAGCTGTGGCCGGTCTCCCAACCGCGCCACATGATCGGGCACGGTCGGGAGACCGGCCCGAGCAGTCTTACATTACGTTTCACGTTTTACTCTTTTGGAGGAGATATGGCAAAGATTGATTTTGGTGGTGTGGTCGAGGAGGTCGTCACCCGGGAGGAGTTCCCGCTGGAGAGAGCGCGAGAGGTGCTTAGCGACGAGGTAGTCGCCGTGCTCGGTTACGGCGTGCAGGGCCCGGCCCAGGCGCTCAATATGAAGGAGAACGGCATCGACGTCATCGTCGGCGGCTCGCCGGAGCGTCCGCGCTCGTGGAACAAGGCCCAGGAGGACGGCTGGGAGCCGGGCGAGACGCTCTTCCCCTGGACAGAAGCAGTGGAGCGAGCGACCATCGTCCAATTTCTGGTCTCGGACGCAGGGCAGATGGCGCTGTGGCCCACCATCAAGCCGCACTTCAGCGCGGGAGACGCGCTCTACTTCTCTCACGGCTTCTCCGTCGTCTACAACGACCAGACCGGCGTCGTGCCACCCGACTACCTCGACGTGATCCTGGTGGCGCCCAAGGGCTCGGGGACCAGCGTGCGCCGGAACTTCCTGGCCGGGAGCGGCATCAACGCCAGCTACGCCGTCCACCAGGACTACACCGGACGCGCCGAGGAGCGCGCGCTGGCGGTCGGGGTCGCCATCGGCTCCGGCTATCTCTTCCCCACCACCTTCGAGAAAGAGGTCTACAGCGACCTGACCGGCGAGCGCGGTGTCCTGATGGGTGCCCTGGCGGGCCTTATGGAGGCGCAGTACGACACGCTACGCGAGCACGGCCACAGCCCCAGCGAGGCCTTCAACGAGACGGTCGAGGAGCTGACCCAGAGCCTGATCCGGCTGGTGGCCGAGAACGGGATGGATTGGATGTACGCCAACTGCAGCACCACGGCCCAGCGCGGTGCGCTTGACTGGCGCCATCGCTTCCGTGAGGCGGTCGAGCCGGTCTTCGACGAGCTGTACGAGAGCGTCGTGGCCGGCGAGGAGACGCGCATCGTGCTGGAGGCCAACAGCGCCCCGGACTACAAGGAGCGGCTGGAGGAGGAACTGCGCGAGATGCGCGAATCTGAGATGTGGCAGGCCGGCGCGGCAGTCCGTTCGCTGCGACCGGAGAATTGGGAGTAGGACGGGGAGTGTGCAAGTTGCAAGTTTGCAGGTTTGCAAGTTTGCAAGTTTGTGGGTTGGTAGTTACTTGCATACTTGCCACTTGCCACTTTTGACTTATCAGGGAGAAAGTTATGGACGAGAGCGGGGTTGACATTAAGAGCAAGGATAAGGTACACGTCTTCGACACCACGCTGCGCGATGGCGAGCAGTCGCCCGGGGCGGCGCTGAACGTCGATGAGAAGTTGGAGATCGCCCGCGCGCTGGAGGCGATGGGGGTGGACATCATCGAGGCCGGGTTTCCCGTTTCCTCGCCCGGTGACTTCCGGGCGGTGCAGCGCATCTCGCGGGAGATCCGCGATTGCACCATCTGCGGGCTGACGCGGGCCAACCGCAAGGACATCGACGCCGCGGCCGAGGCGCTCCAGGGCGCCGTGTGTCCGCGCATTCACACCGGGCTTGGCGTCTCCGACGTACACGTCAAGTACAAACTGCGCACCACGCGCGAGGAAGCGCTGGCGCAGGGCGTGGATGCGGTCCAATACGCCAAGCGGTTCGTGGAGGACGTGCAGTATTACACCGAGGACGCCGGCCGCGCCGATCCGGAGTACCTTTACCGCGTGCTGGAGGCCGTCATTGAGGCCGGCGCCACGGTGGTCAACATCCCAGATACCACCGGCTACACCTCGCCGGAGGAATTTGGGGCGCTGATCGGGGGCATCGTCGATAACGTGCCCAACATCGACCAGGCCATCATCTCGGTCCACTGCCACAACGACCTGGGGATGGCGACGGCCAACACGCTGGCCGGGGTGCGCAACGGCGCCCGTCAGGTCGAGGTCACGGTCAACGGCATCGGCGAGCGGGCGGGCAACACCTCGATGGAGGAGGTGGTGATGGCGCTGCGCACCCGCCGCGATCTCTTCGGGCTGGATACGAACGTCGATTCGCGACGCATCTACCCGGTCAGCCGCATGGTGAGCCAGTTGACGAGCATCCCGGTGCAGCCGAACAAGGCCATCGTGGGCGCCAATGCCTTCGCCCACTCGTCCGGCATCCACCAGGACGGCGTGCTGAAGGAGCGCACCACTTATGAGATCATCAACCCGCGCGATGTCGGCGCCCCGGAATCGGCCATCGTGCTCTCGGCGCGCTCGGGACGGCACGGCCTGCGCCACCGCCTGGCCGAGCTGGGCTACACGCTCAGCGATGAGCAGTTCGAGCAGGTCTATCGGCGCTTCCTGGAGGTGGCCGACAAGAAGAAGACGGTCGACACCCGCGACCTGGAGGCCATTGTGGCCGACGAGGTGCAGATGTTCTTCGACGAGGCCTATCACCTGGAACAGATCCAGGTCAGTTGCGGCGATCAGAGCATCCCCACCGCCACCGTGCGCATCCGGCAGCCCGACGGCGAGGTCGTCTGCGACGCCAACCACGGCACCGGGCCGGTGGACGCCGTCTATCGCGCCATCAACCGCGTCATCGGCGAGCCGAACGAGCTGATCGAGTTCTCGATCCAGGCGGTGACCGAGGGCATCGACGCCGTGGGCCGGGTGACCATCCGCATCCAGGCCGAGGAGCCGGTGAACGGCGACAAGCGCCAGGTCTTCAGCGGTCACGGCGCCGACACCGACATCATCGCGGCCAGCGCCAAGGCCTACATGTTCGCGCTCAACCGCCTGATCGCCGCCCGCCAGGACGCACGGGGAGGGTAGGTTGGGAGTTTGGTAGAGTAGTAGATTGGTAAATTGGTAGGTTGGTAGGCTGGGAGATTAGATTACGTTTGACGCATGACGCATAACGCATGACGCATTACGCATTACGTTTTACTTATTATTCCCTCAGGAGGGAAAGATGAACACGCAATATGGTCGCAACGAGAAGAAGTTCGCCGAGCCGCGTGGCTGGGCCGCGAAGTGGTGTGGACATGGCCTGGGCACGAGCCAGGGTCGATCCAAAGCTGTGAAGAGCAACGGAAACGGCAAGAAATTCGCCGAACCCCGAGGCTGGGCCGCAAAGTGGTGCGGCGCTGGTCTGCTCAACGAGCGAAGACGGTAACGTGGTGAAAATCAGAACACCGAACTAATTATGGGACATACAATCGCAGAGAAGATTATCGCCGCCCACCTGGTGGACGGCCAGGGGAACCCTGTGCCCCGTAAAAATGGGGTGTGGCCCGGCGACCTGGTGGAGGCAGCGGTGGATATGGTGCTGGCGAACGACATCACGGCGCCGATCGCTATCCGGGAATTCAAGAATCTGTTCGAGAATATGGGGGCTGAGGAGGTCTTCGACCCCGAGCGGGTGGCGCTGGTGGCCGATCACTTCGCACCGAACAAGGACATCAAGTCGGCCGAGCAGTGTCGTTTCGTGCGCGAGTTCGCTCAGAAACATAGCCTTACCCACCACTTCGACGTGGGCCAGATGGGCATCGAGCACGTGCTGCTGCCGGAGCAGGGCTTGGTGGCGCCGGGCGAGATCGTCGTCGGCGCCGATTCCCACACCTGCACCTATGGGGCGCTGGGCGCCTTCGCCACCGGCATGGGCTCCACCGACATCGGCGTGGCGATGGCCACGGGCCAGGTCTGGCTGCGCGTGCCGGAGACGATCCGCGTCGTCTATCGGGGCGAGCTGCAGCCCTGGGTCGGTGGCAAGGACCTGATCTTGCATACCATCGGCGAGATCGGTGTCAGCGGCGCGCTCTATCAAGCGCTCGAGTTCGCCGGGCCGGTGGTCGATGCGCTGTCAATGGCCGACCGCTTCACGATGGCGAACATGGCCATCGAGGCCGGCGGTAAGGCCGGGCTCTTCGCCGTCGACGAGGCGACCCGTGCCTACGTGGATGACCGCGTCTCGCGCAGCTACGTCGCTTACGACGCGGACCCCGACGCCGAGTACAGCCGCGTGCTGGAGATCGACGCGAGCGACCTGGAGCCGGTGGTCGCCTTCCCGCACCTGCCGGAGAACGTCCGCCCGGTCAGCGAGGCCGGCGATGTGCCCATCGACCAGGTGGTGATCGGCTCCTGCACCAACGGGCGCCTGGACGACTTGCGCGTCGCCGCCGAGGTGCTGGATGGAAAGCAGGTCCATTCGGGCGTGCGCTGTATCGTCATTCCCGGCACGCAGCAGGTCTATCTGGACGCGCTGCGCGAGGGGCTGGTCGAGACGTTCATTGAGGCTGGTGCCGTCGTCAGCACGCCGACCTGTGGTCCGTGCCTGGGTGGTCATATGGGCGTCCTGGCCAGCGGCGAGCGGGCGGTGAGCACCACCAACCGCAACTTCCGCGGGCGCATGGGCCACCCGGATAGCGAGGTCTATCTGACGGGACCAGCCGTCGCCGGGGCATCAGCGGTGGCGGGACGCATCGTACATCCGGACGACCTGTAGTTTACGTTTCACGCAATACGTAATGCGTAAAACGTATTCCGTAACTGGAGGAGACTGTGCTTATTGAAGGTAACACCTGGACATACGGCGATCACGTCGACACCGACGCCATCATCCCGGCGCGCTATCTGAACGTCTCCACCGCGGAGGCGCTGGCACGTCATTGTATGGAGGACATCGACGCCGACTTCGCCGAGGACGTTGCATCAGGGGACATAATTGTCGCCGGCGAGAACTTCGGCTGTGGCTCCTCGCGGGAGCACGCGCCGCTGGCGATCAAGGGCGCTGGTGTCTCGTGCGTCATCGCCGAGAGTTTCGCTCGCATCTTCTATCGCAACGCCATCAACATCGGCTTGCCGATCCTGGAATGCTCTGAGGCTGTGGAGGAAACCGAGGCGGGTGATCGACTGACCGTCGATCTGCGCGCCGGCACCATTACCAACCACCGCACCGGACGGACGTATCGCACAGCGCCGTTCCCCGAGTTCATTATGGGGATCATCGAGGCTGGCGGGTTGGTGCCCTACACGCGAGGACGAATGGCGAATGACGAATGACGAATGACGAACACCAGGAGGAGAAGATGAACGAGCCAAACGTTTTGCTTTATGACACGACATTACGCGATGGAACTCAGGGAGAGGGTATCTCCCTTTCGGTAGACGACAAGCTGAAGATCACACGCATTCTGGATCGGCTGGGCGTGCACTACGTCGAGGGCGGCTGGCCGGGCTCGAACCCCAAGGACGCCGCCTACTTCCGCCGCGTGCGCGATCTGGACCTGGAGCAGGTTCGAGTGACCGCGTTCGGCAGCACCTGCCGGGTGGGCAGCACGCCCGCGGAGGACGCCAACATCCAGGCGCTGGTGGAGGCGGAGACGCCGGTCGTGACCCTGGTGGGCAAGACCTGGATGCTCCACGTGGAGGATGTGCTGCGCACGACGCCGGAGGAGAACCTGCGCATCATCCGGGAGAGCGTGGCTTATCTGAAAGGCCGTGGCCCTTCGACATGCTCAGGGCATGGCCGTGAGGTGATCTACGACGCCGAGCATTTCTACGATGGCTACAAAGCCGATCCCGACTATACGCTGGACACGCTGCGGGCCGCCGTCGAGGGCGGCGCCGACGCGCTGGTGCTCTGCGATACCAATGGCGGCTCGATGCCCTGGGAGATCGAGGAGATCACGCGCGAGGTACGAGAGGCCTTCCCGGACGTGCGAGTGGGCATCCACGCGCACAACGACGGTGAGATGGCGGTGGCGAACAGCCTGGCGGCCGTCCGCGCCGGCGCCACGCACGTGCAGGGCACGATGAACGGCTACGGCGAGCGCTGCGGCAACGCCAATCTCTGCTCGCTGATTCCCAATTTGAATTTGAAGATGGGCCAAGAGGCCCTGGAGGTCGACCGCCTGAAGCACCTGACGCGCACGGCGCGAGCTGTCGCCTCCGTCGCCAACCAGACACTCTACCGCCAGGCGGCCTTCGTGGGCCGGAGCGCTTTCGCGCACAAGGGCGGTATCCACGTCTCGGCTATGCGGCGCAACGCGCAGAGCTACCAGCACATCGATCCGGCGCTGGTGGGCAACCGGTCGCGCGTGCTCGTCTCGGAGCTTTCTGGGCGCGGAAACTTGCGCAGCAAGGCCGAGGATCTCGGCATCCCTCACGAGAATCTGGAGGATCTCTCCGGCGTGCTCCGCACCATCAAGCAGCTGGAGCATCGCGGCTTCACCTTCGAGGGGGCTGAGGGCTCGGTGGAGATGTTGCTCCGGCGCGCCGAACCGGATTACGAGCCCCCGTTCGAGATGGAGGACTTTATGGTCGTGGTCGAGCACCGCGAGGGGCGCGGGCTCTTCGCCGAGGCGACCATCAAGGTGCGCGTGGGCGACGAGGAGTTCCACATGGTGGCCGAGGGGAACGGGCCGGTCAATGCGCTGGATGCAGCGCTGCGCAAGGCGCTGGTGCCGACCTACCCGCATCTGGCCGCGTTCGACCTGGCCGACTACAAAGTCCACATCCTGGATGGCGACCAGGGGACGGCGGCCACGACGCGCGTGCTGATCGACATGCAGAACGAGACGGATCGCTGGACCACGGTCGGCGCTTCGGCCAACATCATCGAGGCCAGCTGGCTGGCGCTGGCAGATGCGGTAGAATATGGGTTGACGGCAGTAGGCCGGTAGGTTGGTGGGAGGAGGATTCAATGCAAGCACATATTACGACGTTGCCCGGCGACGGTATCGGGCCAGAGGTCGTGGCCGAGGGCGTTAAGGTCTTGGAGGCGGTGGCGGAGCGCTACGGCCACCAGTTCACGTTCGAGGAGGCGCTGATCGGCGGCTGCGCCATCGACGCCACCGGCGATCCGCTGCCGGAGGCCACGATGGAGGCCTGTCGTCGCGCCGACGCGGTGCTGATGGGCGCTGTCGGCGGCCCCAAATGGTCCGACCCGACGGCCGAGGTGCGCCCCGAGCAGGGTCTGCTGGGCCTGCGTAAGGGGCTGGGGCTGTTTGCCAACCTGCGCCCCATTCACGTCTACCCGGCGCTGATGGACGCCTCGCCGCTGCGGCCCGAACGGTTGGAGGGCGTCGATCTGCTGGTGGTACGCGAGCTGACCGGCGGCATCTACTTCGGCGCACGGAAGGAGGCTACGGCGGAAGATCCGACGGCGTATGATATGATGCGCTACACCGCCGATGAGGTTCGACGCATCGCGCACACCGCCTTCCGCCTGGCGCAGCAGCGCGACGGCAAGGTCGCCTCAGCCGACAAGGCCAACGTGCTGGCGGCCTCGCGGCTCTGGCGCCAGGTCGTGACCGAGGTGGCGGCGGATTATCCCGACGTGACCTTGGAGCACGTGCTGATCGACGCGGCGGCGATGCACCTCTTGCGCCGTCCGGCCGACTTCGACGTGATCCTGACGGCCAATATGTTCGGCGACATTCTGACCGACGAGGCCTCGATGCTGTCCGGCTCGATGGGGATGTTGCCCTCGGCCTCGCTGGCGGAGGGTGCGTTCGGCGTCTACGAGCCGATCCATGGCAGCGCTCCCGACATCATGGGGCAGGGTATCGCCAACCCGCTGGCCACGATCCTGAGCGTGGCGATGTTGCTGCGCCACTCGTTGGAGCTGACGGACGAGGCCCAGGCCGTCGAGGACGCGGTCGCGGCGGCGCTGGCCGAGGGCTACCGCACGCCCGACATCGCGGCGCCGGGTACGCACACCGTCGGTACGGCGGAGATGGGCGATTGGGTGGTGAGAGAGGTGCTGTGATGAACTCTCAGCGAGAGAGATTGACAAACAATAATGCTTAGCTCAATCCCAGATTGGGTCAAAGAACACCAAAGGATCTGTGAGGGAGCAATATTGGTTCTCCTCATAACAATCTCCGCCTATCTTCGTCTGACGAATCTGGAGGCTACTTGGATAGGCGGTGACCAATCAGCCTTGCTGAGCACAGCGATGGAGTTCGTCAACCAGGGTAAGATACCGTTGGCGGCCAACAAGTCATCGGCTGGTATTTTCAACCCTCCCTTGGTGGAATACCTCTATGCCCTGCCGCTGTTTCTCACCCGCCGGATCATATCCGTGGTCTGGCTTACGGCGCTAGCCAATCTAGCGAGTGTAGGATTGTGCTACGGCTTTGCGCGTCGACTCTTTGGCGTGCGGGTGGCAATGATATCTACCCTTCTCTATGCAGTTAGCCCCTGGTCCGTCCATTTTTCGCGCATGATCTGGAATCCTACTATGATTCCGCTTTTCTCTACCCTGGCTCTGGGCTGTCTGAGCATCTACTTCAGCGAAGATCAGAAGCCGGGATGGCTGATTGGAGCTGCTATCGCTCTCGCGGGCGTGGTCCAGCTGCATTGGGCATCGGTAGTGTTGATCGGGGTGATAGGTATATGTGGTCTGCTTTTCCACAAGCGCCTGAAGATAGCGGCAGTTGTAATAGGGATTGTTTTGTTTGCAGTCACGTTTACTCCCTACTATCTCTTCGAGCGAGCGACGGGGTTTATGGATGTAACCTCTTTCTTGCAAGCGATGGGGAGCACGAAGCAGCTTAACTTATCATCGGCGCTGATCGCAGGTGACTTAGTGAGCGCACAGGGTGTCCTACAGCCGAAGTGGCCCATACTCAAGGTCCTGATGCGATGGTGGCTCTGGGTCAGCTTGATCTACTTAGGGCTGGTAACATTACGTAACGTGGGGACGGCGTGGATGAGCAATCTATCATCCGGAAAGACCGCCGAATTGATTCTTTTTCTATGGAGCGCTGTACCGATCGCTGCTTACCTCCAACATACCCATTATCTGCAACACCACTATTTTCTGTACCTATACCCTGCTTTGTATATCACAATTGCAATAACAACCGATGATGCCGTGAGGGCCCTGCGCTCTCTTGGTAAAAACGGAGAAGCTATACGACGCCGGGCAATACAAGTCGCAGCTGCGATGCCATTTGCTGTACTTACTTTCACATCCGGGTATTACTTTTACGCTAATCTCGATAAGCTTTCTATGAGCAATCAGGCTCGGTGTGTACAGCTGCGTCACGTTACTGCGGCCATCGATCGAGTACGGGCCTTGCTGAACGAGACACATTCACACAACTTAATAGTGTTGGACGATGGAGTGGACGCAAGCAATTCTACGCTGGGTTTGATTCGCCACTGGCTGGAGCCAGGAGTGAAGGTACGCTTCACTCGCTTAGGTGATGGAGTGTCCATCCCTCAAGATTCAGCGGTCTATTTGATGGCAGGTGACGATCCCCAAACAGCGGCGTTGTTAGGCAGAATCGGAGAATCGGTAGAAGGGTCTCAGGTTACCACGCCCTGCAGTGAATGGGATTTCTACACATCCCAGGGAGCGTCGATTGAAAAGCCAGAAGAGAAAATTCTCGCTCGGTGGGCAAACGGGCTTAGCCTGTTGGATTATCGGTTGGAAGGCGAATGGTGTCCTGGCAATGAGATCAAATTGACCGCAAATTGGATGGTGAACCAGAACAATCAGCAGGAGCGTTATCGTTTTTTCAACCACTTGATGTCCACGGAAGAGAGATTGGTTTCGCAATACGATGGGCCTGGAGTGAGCAGTCTCTACTGGCATCCCGGTGACCGCTTAGTCACCTGGTTCTCAATTCCTATCCCATCGGACTTACCGCCAGGTTCGTATGACATTTACGCCGGGCTATATACCTGGCCACAGCTCGAGCGTACACCAGTGAGATCGACAAATGGCTCGGATGACCGGCTGCGGCTGACCTCAGTGACTGTGGAAGCGTGCGAAAGGTGAGTGGGGCAGTCGCCTGACCTGTCGAGCGGAGGTAGGACTCAATCTCCCGGTATGGACTTCACGTCCAGGTTTTGCCGGAGACGAAGTAAAATCAATCAAGGAGAATTATGCGCAGCGACAAAGCGAAACGAGGACTTGAACGGGCTCCACATCGGAGTCTTTTTTATGCCACTGGCCTGACGCCGGAGGAGCTCGACCGCCCGCTGATCGGCGTGGTCAACTCCTACAACGACGTCGTGCCCGGTCACGTCCACCTCGACCGCATCGAGCAGGCGGTCAAGGCCGGCGTGCGGATGGCGGGCGGTACGCCGCTGGCCTTCAACACCATCGGCGTCTGCGACGGCATCGCGATGGGCCATCCGGGTATGCGGTTCTCCCTGCCCAGCCGCGAGCTGATCGCCGATTCGGTGGAGGTGATGGCGATGGGCCACCCCTTCGACGGCCTGGTCTTCATCCCCAACTGCGACAAGATCGTGCCGGGCATGCTGATGGCCGCCGCGCGGCTGAACCTGCCCGCCATTTTCGTCAGCGGCGGGCCGATGATGGCCGGGCGCCATCGCGGCGAGGACGTGGACGTCAAGACCATGTTCGAGGCGGTGGGCCGGGTGCAGGCCGGGCAGATGGACGCCGAGACCTTACAGGCCCTGGAGCTGGCGGCCTGTCCCGGCTGCGGCTCCTGCGCCGGGCTGTTCACGGCCAACACCATGAACTGCATGACCGAGGCGCTGGGCATGGGGTTGCCGGGCAACGGCACCGTGCCAGCGCCGACGGCGGCCCGCCTACGGCTGGCGAAACAGGCCGGGATGCAGGTGATGCACCTGATCGAGGAGGAGATCCGCCCGCGTGACGTGATGACCGAGGCCGCCTTCGAGAACGCCATCGCGGTCGATATGGCCATCGGCGGCTCGACCAACACCGTGCTCCATCTCCCTGCCGTGGCGCACGCCGCCGACGTCACACTGCCGCTGGAGACCTTCGACGCGGTCAGCGCACGCACGCCCTACCTGGTCAAGCTGAGCCCCTCGGGGCCGCACCACATGCAGGATCTCGACGAGGCCGGCGGCATACGGGCGGTGATGGCGGAGCTGCACCGCGAGGGCCTCTTGCACAGCAACGCTCAGACCGTGACCGGCGAGATTGTGGCGCAGAATTTGGAAGTAGCAGCTCGTTTCGGCGACGTGATCCGCCCTGCCGATGACCCGCACAGCGCCAGCGGCGGCATCGCCGTGCTATGGGGCAATCTGGCCCCGGAGGGCGCGGTGGTCAAGGCCGGCGCGGTCAGCCCCAGGATGATGCAGCATCGCGGGCCGGCGCGCGTCTTCGAAAGCGAGGAGGCCTCAATGGAGGCCATCCTGGCCGGCGAGATCGAAGCGGGTGACGTGGTCGTGATCCGCTACGAGGGGCCGCGAGGTGGGCCGGGTATGCGCGAGATGTTGATGCCCACCTCGGCGCTGGCGGGGATGGGGTTGGACGACAAGGTGGCGTTGCTGACCGACGGGCGTTTCTCCGGCGCCACACGCGGCGCCTCCGTCTGCCACGTCTCCCCGGAGGCAGCGGCCGGCGGCCCCATCGCGCTGGTGGAGGAGGGCGACGAGATCGAGCTGGACATCCTGAACAAGAAGCTGACGCTCTATGTCCCCGACGAGGAATTGGCCCGCCGACAGGAGATCTGGCAACAGCCGACGCCTCGCGTGAGCGGCGGCTATCTGGCACGCTACGCGCGGATGGTCAGCTCGGCCAGCGAGGGAGCGGTTTTGAATAGCGAATGACGAATAGCGAATGATGAATGACGAATGGTGAATGGCGAATGACGAATAGTTGCTCGCCGGTGAAGGCGCGGGGATGGATCTCTCCCGCGCTTTTTTTCTTGGCTCTGGTTGACCTGGTGCTGAAAAGCCATTATAATCCTCGTGGCTAGTTTTCGCGATGTCGTGGGCTTTCGAAGCAGATCGCTCAGCAAAAATGCCCTCAAGGTCGCAGAGCATCCTTAAGCGTGAACAAGTCAAACGAAGGCTGGGGTTGATAGGCTCGATAAACGTGACTGTAGGCAGTCTAATGCGTCTGGGCTACCCTAGAATCGCTTCGTTCGCCCGTCGTAGGGGGCTTTTACCCACGCAGCACCTCAACCACCAGAAGACAAGCTCATTACGTGTTCAAGGAGGTATGTATGCAGGTCAAATCGTTAGGCGAGCGCTACCTGGTCCGACTCGATCCAGGCGAGGAGGTCATTGAGCAGCTTAAGCAGTTTGCTGATAGGTACCGCGTCGGCTTCGGCGCCATCCGCGCTATCGGCACTTTCGAGCGGGCCACGCTGGGCTATTTCGACGTGGAGGCAAAAGCGTATCGTAACCGCGACTTCGATGAGCCGCTGGAGGTGTTGAACCTGAGCGGCAATATCAGCCAGGGTGAGGACGGCGAGCGCATCGTTCATCTCCACGTCACCGTGGGCCGCGCCGACTACAGTGCGCTGGGCGGACATGTGGTGGAAGCGATCACCGGTCCGACGCTGGAGGTGGTGGTCGAGACCGAGCCCACGACCATCTATCGCCGCCATAATCCGGAGACCGATCTGATGCAGTGGGATTTGACCGCGCAGAGGCCAATGTGTGCCTAAGCGCTATTGTGCCCACCTCATATCTTGCGTAGGGTGCGATGAACGCCCGCGTCAGCATCGTCATCACCGCCTTCCGTGAGGCCGGGACCGTCGGGCAGGCGATTGAGGCCTTCCTGGGACAGGTGCCGGATGATGGTGAGATCCTCGTCGTGTCCCCGGACCCCGCGACGACCGCTGTGGTGGATGACTACGCCGCGCGCTATCTGGTCGTGCGCCATGTGGCCGATCCCCAGCGCGGCAAGCCGACGGCGCTCAACGCCGGACTGCGGGCCGTCGAAGGCGATATCGTGGTGCTCAGCGATGGAGATGTGCTCGTAGCTGATGATGCGCTGGAGCCGCTGCTGGCACCCTTTGATGATCCCAACGTCGGCGCAGTGAGCGGCCATCCCGTCAGCACCAATCCGCGCGACACGCTGCTGGGTTATTGGTCTCATCTGCTGACCGAGTCCGGCGCCCACCGGGCGCGTCTGAAGCGTGACCGCAGGGGCCAGTTTCTGTTGTGCTCCGGCTATCTCTTCGCCTTTCGGCGCACGTTGATCGACGAGGTGCCGGAGGACGCGCTGGCGGAGGATGCTGTGATCTCACATCGCATCGCGCAGCAGGGCTACCGCATCCACTACGCGCCGGAGGCTCGCGTCTTCGTCAAGTACCCCACCACGTACAGCGACTGGCTGCGACAGAAGGTGCGCTCGGCCGGCGGGTACGCGCAGGATTACGTGCGCAAATCGCCGGTGCGGATGCGTTCGGCCTGGCATGAGGCGCTCACTGGCGCGCTGCCAGCGCTGCGCTACGTCCGAAACTTGCGAGAGTTCCTCTGGACGCTGCTACTCTTCGCCGCGCGGCTACACCTTTGGCTGTTGGTGCTGATCAAGGTAAGATTGCTCCGTCGCCCGTTGCCCAAGCTCTGGCAGCGCGTGGAGACGACGAAGTGAATGGAGAATGGGGGATGGAGAATAGAGAATGGAGAATGGATTGGGGGGTAAGGATGGTTGTCACTGAGGAGTTGAATCTGAAGACCGAGGGGCACTGTGACATCTTGGATATTTCATCGCAGGTCGCGGAAGCCGTGCATCGGTCCGGGCTGTCCGACGGCACCGTCACGATCTTTTGTCCCGGCTCAACCGGCGGACTGACGACGATTGAGTACGAGAGCGGCGCCTTGCACGACCTGGAGCGGGTGCTCGACGAGATCGCGCCGCCTGACCGTGACTATCGGCATCACCTACGCTGGGGCGACGACAACGGGCATTCCCACGTGCGGGCGGCGATGATCGGCCCCTCGCTCACGGTGCCTTTCGTGGATGGTCAGCTGACGCTGGGCACCTGGCAGCAGATCGTCTTTCTTGACTTCGACACCCGTTCGCGCTCGCGGCGTTTGGTTCTCCAGATGCTGGGAGAGTAACGCGCATCCTCGCCGTTCTTGCCGGGGAGGAATATGGGTGAAAAGTACTACTTTGAGATCAATCAGGCGTATTGGCACTCTCCTCGCCCGTGGTATAATGCCTTTGTGCCCTATCCCTATACGCTGGAACAAGAGAGCAGGAGATTTTGATGAATCAGCCCCCTTCCTTCCCCCAGTTAAAATGTGCCGATTGTGGTTACCAGGAACCGCTCACCCATCCACCAGAACAATGCCCTGACTGCGGCGGCGGCTGGCTGGACGTCATCTACGATTACGAACGATTGAAAAAAGCGTGGCCGGACGCGCTGCGCAATCGTCCTCAAGATATGTGGCGCTATCGGGATCTTCTGCCCCTCAGGGACCAGCGCAATCGGGTCACGATGGGCGAGGGCGGCACGCCGCTTTTGCACGCGGACAACCTGGGCATGATGCTGGGTTGCCCGCATATCTACGTCAAGGATGAAAGGCAAGGGCCAACCGGCTCCTTCAAGGATCGGCAAGCTGCGCTTTCCATCTCCGTGATGAAGGAGCTGGACGTCACTGAGGGCGTCGTGGCCTCTACCGGCAACGTGGCTATCGCTTACTCGGCCTACTCGGCTTTAGCGGGCATCAAATTGTGGGCTTTCCTCACCAGCCTCGTCCCCTCGGACAAGATGCGGGAGGTGGCTGTCTACGGCAGCGAGGTGGTCAAGGTCACCGGCACCTACGACCAGACGAAGCAGGTAGCCGCGGCCTTTGCCGAGCGGCAAGAGCTCTTCCTGGATCGCGGCATCCGTTCCATCGCAGCGCGGGAGAGCATGAAGACCGTCGCCTTCGAGATCGCCGAGCAACTCCCTGTCTTCCTGGGGGAGGGCGAGACGCCCTGGCGAACGCCCGATTGGTACATCCAGGCTGTCAGCGGCGGGATGGGGCCGGTGGGTGTCTGGAAGGGATACGAAGAGCTGGTGCGTATGGGGCTGGTGGATAAGATGCCCAGGCTGGCATGCATCCAGGCGGAAGGATGCGCTCCGATGGTCTGGTCCTTCCAGAAAGGGTTGGAGGAAGCTGAGCCGGTGCTCAATCCCCGCACGAGGGTCATCACTGTCGCCACCGGCAGTCCAGGCCCGGCCTATACCTTTTTATCCAGCGTGATTCGCGAGCACGGCGGCGCCTTCGAAGCTATCTCCGATGAGAAGACGTTCCGAGCGCTCCGCGTGATGGCGAAGCTGGATGGTCTATCAATGGAGCCAGCGGCAGCTTTGGCTTTTGCCGGGCTGTTTAGCCTGATCCGCAAGGGCACGATCAAGCGGGATGAAGTCGTGGTTGTTAACTGTTCCGGTCACACCTTCCCGGTGGAGAAGCATCTGCTGGGTGAGGAATGGGCCCGTACAGTGGAGCCGGATAGACGAGCGCCCACGGTGGAGGAAGGGTTATTAGGCTCGTTGGAACACCTGGATCGCGGTATACAGCGCATCGCCATCCTGGAGGATAATCCCGATGCCACGCGGCTCTTGCGGCGGATTCTCCAGGCGCGGGGGGACTATCAGTTCTTCGAGGCCGAGGATGGGCGGACCGGTCTGGAGATGATCCAGCGCGAGCGTCCGGACCTGATCCTTCTGGACTTGATGATGCCGGAAATGGACGGCTTCGAGGTATTGGAGGCGCTGGAGGCGGACGAGGATCTGCGCCAGATCCCCGTCATCGTCGTCACGGCCAAGGAACTGACGTCTTACGAGAAGGACCGCCTCAGTGGGCACATCCAGATGTTGCTGGAGAAGGGTGACTTCACCGATGAAGATCTGCTACACGAGGTGCTGGATGCTTTGGAGGAAGGCGAAGGATGAACCAGACAGAGCGCCCGCGCATTCTATACGTCGAGGATGACCCGGCCAGCGCTTCTCTGGTGCAGCGGGTTCTCCAGGCCGAAGGGTACGAGGTAGAGGTGGTGGATAACGGCGTAGACGCCATCGACATCGCGCGGCAGCTCCACCCCACGCTGATTCTGATGGATATTAACATCGGCGGCCTGGACGGCTATGAGGTGACTACCCGTCTACGCTCCATCAAGGATATTGGGGACGTGCCGATTGTGGCCGTCACCGCGGCCACCCTACAGGGCGATCGCGAGCGCGCGCTCATCGCCGGATGTGACGGCTACATTGCCAAGCCCATTGACGTCGATCGCTTCCCAGAGCAAGTGGAGGAGTATCTGGAGGGGATGCAAGAGACGATCGAATCGCCGGAGGAGAAGGCCGAGCATCTGGAAGCTTACAGCCGCCGGCTGGTCAAGCGGCTGGAGGAGAAGATCCACGATCTAAAGGAGGCCCACGCCGAACTCCAACACGTGGAGAAGATGAAGTCCGACTTCATCATCCTGGCCAGCCACGAGCTGCGCACTCCGCTGACCAGCATTTACGGCTACGTCCAGATCCTGCTCCAGAATCCAGACATCCCCGGCGATCCCGATGAGGAGGGCAGCCCGCGCCATATGTTGAACGCCATCGCCAGCGCCTCGAAGCGTCTCCACCGCGTCTTCGATGAGATTCGCAACGTCTCGCTCATCGACGCCGAGCAGCTGACCCTGGCCTGTGAAGCGGTGAATTTGGGTACAGTGGTTCACAAGGTGGTGAAAGACGTGCGGAACTTTGGGCTGTCTCGCGATCTGACCTTCACGTTCGAGGGGCTGGAGGACCTGCCCATTATCCAGGGCGATAGCAAACGGCTCCATCAGGCTTTTTGGAACGTGATCAGCAACGCGATGAAGTATACCCCCGATGGCGGCGAGATCTATATCCTGGGCGAAGCGGTTGATGACACTGTCCACATCTCGGTGGAGGATACCGGCGTGGGCATTCCCTGCGACGAACAAGAGCGTATCTTCGATCGGTTCTACGTACTGGAGGATACCAGCCTCCACCGCTCCAGCAAGACTGCTTTCAGGGGCGGTGGGTTGGGGCTGGGGCTCACGGTGACACGTGGAATTATCGAGTCTCACGAGGGAAAGATCTGGGTGGATAGTGAGGGGTACGATGAGGAAGATCTGCCGGGTAGCACCTTCCATATCTTGCTGCCCATCACCGTCGAAGGTGCGGACAAGTGTGAGGAGGAGGAAGAAGCCGCTACCGAGGACGCATCCGAGGCCTCCGCAGCTCTCAAAGACGCTCTTTCTGATTAGCGCCCTAGCTCCGCGCGGGCCCGCGCCGCATTATCCGCTTTCTTGCCACTTTAACGGCTCGTTGCCCTGAGCCAGGCGCATCCCTCGATCCCGCGTCATCAATCCTAGACTGGCAATCAACAACAAGCCTCCGATCCACTGTCCAGCTGTCAGCCGCTCCCCCAAGAGTAAGAAAGCCAACATCAAGCTGACCAGCAGCTCCAGCAGACTGACCAATGCAGTCTCGACGCCGCCCAATCGCTCCAATCCGCTGAACATCGCCAAGCGAGAGAGCGCAGTGGTCAGTCCCAGCGCAAAGATCGCCCGCCAGCCGGAGAGGGTGATAGGCTCCAGCGTCTGTCCTTGCAAAGTCCGCGCTATTCCTACCACGCAGGCCATCGCCGTCACGATGTAAAGGGTGCCCTGGCGGGCGGGTACGTCGGCCAATACCCACTGCCCCAACACCAAGTGCCAACCGTACGCCGCTGCTGAGGCGATCATCAGTGTGACGCCCAGCCAGTCGAGCTCCTCTCCCGGTCGTGCTCGCGTCAAGAGGTAAGTGCCGACCATCGAAAGCGCCAGCCGAGCTAGCGTGAGGCGCGTCAGCGGCTGGCCGGCGGCGAAGAGAAATAGCACCACCCAGAGCGGGTAGAGCGTGTTGAGCAGAGCGGCCCGCGAAGCGTTGAGGCGCGAAAGGCTCAGGTAGTAGAATAGTGACCCGAAGCCGTTGACTGCTCCTACGCCGAGACAGCCGAGCAAATCGCGCCACCCGATGGCGATCTCATCCCGCCAGAAGACCAGAAAAGCCAGCCAGAGCGATGCCGCCGCTACGACGGTGCGGATGCCAACCAGTGTGAACGGCATCGCGCCGCCGGCGTAAGCCATCTTCCCCAGGATCGGCGCCCAGCCCAGCAGGAAGCTGGACAGCACCGTGCTGACCAGGCCCCATCGTTGCTCCTGGGTCAGATTCATCATCTTCATCGAGTCTCCTTGTCGATCAGGTGGACGTGATTCTTTGTTGCGCTGCGACTGAACTGTGCTACACTTCCTGCCATGACTGCGAGACAGAAGCGGATTGTGGGATCGCTGGCTCTGGCCAACGTGGTCGTGATCGTCGCGCTGGTGGTTGCGATGACGCGCCCGGTTCCTGATGTCCCCGCTCCGGCATCCGCGCCCTCAAGGACCGTCTTTGAGGAGACCTGCCGATGGTATGCGGCCCGGGCGTTGGCCGAGGCGGGCGGAGGGGGCGCGGTGTTTTTGACGTCGCAAGGGACGTTGACCTTCGAGGTCAGCCATCGCCTCGCATCGGGCGACCCGGTCGATGCAGCTGCGCAGCAAGTGTGGGTCGCCTTCGACGCCGCGCGGGCCTTGCGAGGAATCGACCAATGCGAGGACGTCTCTCGCATAGCGGTCACGATCTGGGCTCTTCCGCCCTCGGCATCGGAACAAAGCGCGGAGCACATCCACGCTGCCGTGGGTCGGGCTGATCTGGAGGCCTTTGGGGCGGGTGAACTGAGCGAGGAGGAGCTCATCGACCGCGTCCACTACACTGTTGGGGCTGTCCCCTGATCTAACCGATCCTCGAACCACGCCGTCAGCTCATTTAGCGGCACATCTATCTGATCGCCGGATTTCATATTGCGAACCGTGGCCTGACCGCTTTCGAGTTCGTTGCCGCCGATGATGACGGTGTAGCGCACGTTACGCTTGTCGGCCTCGCGGAGCTGACTCCTCAGGCCGCGATCGCGGCCCAGCGCCAGATAGGCGCCCACGCCGGCGCGGCGCAGCCGGTCCATCAGCCGCAGCGACTCGCGGCGCGGTTCCTCCCCCAGGTAGGCGAGGAAGACCTCAGGCGTCGCGAGCGGCGGGCATTCCACGCCCATCTCCTTCATCGCCAAGATGATGCGCTCCAATCCCACCGCCACGCCCACGCCCGGCGTCGGCGGACCGCCCAGCAGCTCGACCAGGCCGTCGTACCGCCCGCCGCCGCAGACGGCGCTCTGGGCGCCGATCCCGGCCGCCCAGACCTCGAAGACGGTCTTGGTATAATAATCGAGCCCGCGCACCAACGTGTGATTGATCACGTATTCTCGATTAAGCAAGTCTAGATAGTCGCGCAGGGCCGCGAAGTGGTCGGCACATTCATTGCATAGATGGTCCAGTATGCGTGGGGCTCCGGCGATGAGAGGCTGACATTGCTCGTTCTTACAGTCCAACACGCGCAGGGGGCTGCTTGCCAGCCGCCGCTGACAATCCTTGCAGATTTCGTCGTAATGGGCCTCGTAATACGCCTTCAAGTCCGCCACGTAGCCGGGCCGGCAACGCGGGCAGCCGGTGGAGTTGAGCTGGAACTCCAGATTGCGAAACCCCAGGCCTTCGTACAGGTCCCAGACCAGGGCCATAATCTCCAGGTCGGCGGCCGGGTCTTGCTCCCCCAGAATCTCGGCGTTGAACTGCGTAAACTGGCGATAGCGGCCGGCCTGCGGGCGGTCGTAGCGGAACGTAGGGCCGATGGAGTAGAGCTTCTGGGGCTGAACCTCGACCTTCAGCCCGTTCTCAATGTAGGCCCGCACCACGCCGGCTGTGAACTCGGGACGGAGCGTCAGGTCCCGCCCGCCCTTATCGGTGAAGGTATACATCTCTTTATCCACTACGTCGGTACCCTCGCCGATGCCGCGTGCAAACACCTCGGTCGCTTCGAAGATGGGCAGATCCAGACGCTCGAAGCCGGCCATCTCCGCCAGGTGACGCGTGCGTTTGCGCACTAGATCCCAGTATGGCTGATCCGTGGGGAGAGTATCCAGAGTACCGGGTGGTCGTTGGTAAGTGGGCATGCGTTTACCTCCTGACTGTCAGTTTGATCGTCAATTGAGAAGGGCTCTTTGGGATTTCGCGTGGTCGATAGCTTGAGATTGCTCAGCGGGGATGTGTCCCATACCCATCAACTTAAGCGTTGATATATAGAAATTTTTGCTCCAGTGGGTTGCAAACCCCACTGCTTGACCATAAAGTGGTACTGAAGTCTTTATGGCCACCAAACACGCGTGTTACAAACCCGCTCTGAGCACCACGCAAAGTCTCAGAGAACCTCAAGGTGACGATGGAAAAACGAAACGCGCCTATAGAATTTCAGGTGGCGCTCGGAACGTCTCTACTTGGACAGATGTATCTCGTGGCAATTGTGGAAATCTTCTCCGACGCCGATTCCAGCTTCGAATATTATAGACGGAGGCGGAGATATTGTCTATTGTCATTGAAGGCGTTCATGTTGACTTCTGCCTCAAATCGTCTTATACTGACATTGTAGGCACATCTACAAGTTGGGGGGAGGAGAGACTTCGGAAGTCTTTGAATACTAATTTGCTTGCCAAATTGTGCTGAAAAGAGCGGTTTTGAAGCTAGAGCACATCGTTCTCGTAGACTTCCGAAGTATTGACGCTCGTATCCCCCAAGTTTTGCATACGCCTTGGCGTTGCCTGCTGAGAAGCCGATATTGAGACTTTGGTAGTCCTTCTCTTGAACGTTGGTAACCTTCCCGAAAGATCAAGAGGAGCATAAGCGTACATAGCCAACACTTTTCAGGCGAAATCCCCCCAGTTTCGTTGTATTTGGAATCTTTTAGGAGGGTTTTGTCCCCAACAACGTTTGACAGGGAGGCGGCACCGAGACTTACTATACGTTGAAAGGAGTGATCGTCGTGACAAAGGAAGATCGAAGAGGGAAAGAGCGGGCGAGAGAGGATTGGGTTCCTCAAGACATCCCTTTGGACCAATCGAATGTGGCGCGTATTTATGACTATTTTCTGGGCGGGCACCATAATTTTGCGATCGATCGGCAAGTGGCCCAAAAGATCGAATCGATCTACCCGGACATTCGACCGGGCGCCATTACCAATCGTGCGTTTCTCTGTCGAGCGGTCGAGTACGTGGTGAGGCAAGGGCTGGAACAGATCATCGATCTGGGCTCTGGTATACCGACGTTGGGAAACGTCCACGAGATTGCTCAGAGCATCAATCCAGAGACCCGTGTCGTTTACGTCGATATAGACCGCGTGGCCGTGGCGCACAGCCGGGCTATGCTGGGCGATAATGAAACCGCCACCGCCATCCGGGCCGATGTGGCCTTCCCGCGAAAAATCATCGACCACGAGGAGGTCAAAGCGCTGATCGATTTTGATCAGCCGCTGGCTCTGTTCGGCGTTGCCATCTTTCACTTGATCCCCGATGACCAGCAGCTATACGAGGTAATTGCGGAATGGAAGCAGCTGATGGCTTCGGGCAGCTACTTTGTGATCGCACATCCTACCTACGACGATGCCCCTCAGCATCTAATCAAGCAAGTTCAAAACCTCTATGCGGTCAGCGCCGACGCCCAAAGTAAAATGCGTTCTTGGGAGGCGATAAGACGCCTCTTCGATGGCTTCGAATTGGTCGAGCCGGGGTTGGTCCATACGCCCAGCTGGCGTCCCGATTCCCCTGATGCGCTTCTGATAGACGAGCCGGAGCGAAGCATGGTGTGGGCTGGCGTGGGACGTAAGCCCTAGGTTCCAGTCTAGAGAACATTATGAACGTTTTTGTCGAAACGTCCCACACTTTCCACTGTCAAGATAGGCTTCTCAATCGTCGGGAAGAGATCGTCGACCGCTGGTACAAGGCCCTCGCCCCTACCGGGATCGCGTATCTGGGACATGTGGATCTGCGCCAGAGTCTGCGCGAGCTGACCGATCAGGTGATTGAACTGCTGACGGCGGAATCGTTCCAGCGGCAAGAGGCGGCATCAATCGGCTCCGAGTTGGCTCGTCTTCATTACATCTCCCCGCAGGCGCTGGGCCGCACGCAGACGGCCTTGATGCATGCCATTCTCCAGGGGCTATGCCAGGAATGTGCCTGTGCCCTCCATAAGCGTTTGATCGGCCTCTTCGCCGCGCTATCGACCGGCTTCATCGAGCAAAGCCGAGAGACGATCCTGCAGGAACAGGAGCAGATCCGTAACGCGTTGATCAGTGAAATCAAAAGAGCAGAGGAGAAATTGCGCCTCAGGGAGACCGCTATCGCCTCTTCGATTAACGCCATCTGCTTCTGCGGCCTGGATGGGAGGATCACTTACGTTAATCCGGCATTTCTGGAAACCTGGGGCTACGATGAGCCGGCCGAAGTGCTGGGGCGATCTATGTCTGATATTGCATTTTGCCCCGAGGAATTCTCGGATGTAAATCAGGCGATCAGGGAGAGCGGCGGCTGGATTGGGGAGCTTGTCGCGCAGCGGAAGGACGGTTCCCGCTTTTATGTCCAGGTTTCGGCCAGTCTACTTGAGGACGCTGACGGGCAGCCGATTCGGTTGATGGTTTCCTTCATCAACATCACCGCCCGCAAGCAAGCCGAAAAGAAGGTGGAGCAGCATCTGGCCCGCCTGGAGACGCTGCACAAGATCGATCGGGCTATCCTGAAGGCTAAGTCTCCGTCAGAAATCGCCAGGGTCAGCTTGCGTCAGATCTACGACCTGGTCCCCTGCCAGCGAAGCAGCGTCGTCTTGTTCGATTTCGACGCCGGGCAGCTCGAGCTGTTGGCCGTCAAAGTGACCGGTAAGACCGAGGTGAAAGCAGGGGGATGTTATCCCTTGCAACCGGTCCAAGATTATATCGAGGATCTCAAGGGTAGCGACTTCATCACCGGTGACATCACGTCGCGCTCTGACGTGGCTGAAGCGCTTTCCATCCTACACTCGGAGGGCCTGAAGCGCTTTCTCTCCGTTCCCTTGCGGTATAAGTGTGACTTGATCGGAGCGTTGAGCCTCTGGTCGAGTGACGACGAGGCCTTCAGCGAGCGGCATATCCCGTTGGCCCAGGAGGTTGCCAATTCGATCACCATAGCCATCTGGCACGCGCGTCTGATAGAATCGTTGAATCAACAGCAAGAGCATCTCCGGATGGTCCTGAAACGTCTATCGGAGGCCGAGGAGGTAGAGCGCCGGCGGGTGGCCCGCACGCTCCACGATCGGGTGGGGCAGGCACTGACTGCGTTGGGCCTCAATCTCAATGTGGTGAAGTCCCAGATCGGGCCGAGTATACCAGAGAAGGTGGAGGATCGGATCGAGGATTCCCTCCGCCTGGTGGAGAATATGGCCGAGCGCATCCGCCGTGTGACGGCCGATCTGCGCCCGCCGATGCTGGAGGACTACGGTTTGGATTCGGCGCTGGAGTGGTACGCCAGACAGTCCTCCCAGCGTGCGGGGATCGATATCGACATCATCGCGGAGGAGGAACTCCCGTCTCTGGCCCCTGAGGTCGAAACGACGCTTTTCCGCATTGTCCAGGAGGCGGTGACCAACGCGATTAAGCACGCCGAGGCCTCGCGAGCCGCGATCATCCTCAAGGTCGATTTGCCCACCGTTCGGATGGTGGTCAGGGATGACGGCGTTGGCTTTGATATCAGTAAAGAGACCACGTTAAACGATGAGCATGGATTGGGCTTGCTCAGTATGCAGGAAAGAGCTCAATCAGTGGGCGGGGAGTGCTTCGTCGAATCCAATCTTGATCAAGGCACTCGTGTTATCGTGGAGGTAGAAATCGATGATAATTAACGTCTTCCTCGTCGACGATCATAAGGTCGTGCGGGACGGTCTGAAAGCTATCTTGGCTATGCAAGAGGATATCAAGTGCGTTGGTGAGGCCATCAATGGGCGCAAGGCGCTTAACCGCATTGAGGTACTTGAACCAGACGTGGTTGTGATGGATATCACGATGCCGGAGATGAATGGGATTGAGGCCGCGAGACGCGTGCTCAAGAGCTGCTCCCAGACCAAGGTAATTATACTTTCTATGCATTCGTCGATGGAGCACGTCTTGCGAGCCTTGAAGGCCGGGGCCCTGGGCTTTCTGGTGAAGGAGTCGGCCGGCGCCGAGGTGGCCGAGGCCGTGCGAACCGTGCAGAAGGGGTATCGTTACCTGAGCCCCAAGATCGAGGATAAGATAATCCAGACCTATATGGAGCGGTATTCATCACAGGAGATGATCTGCCCCTTGGAGCGACTCAATCCCCGCGAGCGGGAAGTACTTCAGTATGTGGTCGAGGGCAAGTCGAGCCAGGATATCGCCGATACTCTTTCACTTTCCGTCACGACCGTGAATACTTATCGCTCTCGTCTGATGAAAAAGCTGGATATTAAGAGTATGCCCGAGCTGATCAAGTTCGCCATTCAGCATAATCTCACCCCGCTCGACTAATCACGTCAAAGATGTTGGGTCTTTGGGGCTTTGCGTGGTACTGGCAGCGACCGGCGCGTTGTCTGCATCTCACGTCTAGGCGCAGGTGAGATACCCCATGCGCGTCAATTCAAGCGTTGATGTGTAGAAATTCTTGCTCCAGTGGGGGTTTGCAACTCCACTGCTTGCCCCTGGACTTTGGATAAAACTTAGATCTCTTTTGCTCCAACAACACTTGACGGGGGAACCACCTGCACTCGAAGGTCGTCAAAATCACCCTTCGACGGGCTTGGGATGATTGCCCGCTTGACCACTCGTAGAAATGTCCGGTGGATAGAAGCCGGAATGTAACCGTTCAGGTAGCGGTCGATATAACCGCCGAGAACGCAGAGAGCGCAGAG
>CAYYTU010000015.1:0-54039 GCA_964474655.1 uncultured Anaerolineales bacterium | reverse complement strand
GTAAACAAAGGCGACAACCGCCGATTAAATTTATAAAAATAGCGGAAAGTAAAGTTAGAGCCAATATTGGAATAGTCCTAGGGAGGCAGCTATGTTACGCGGAAAAGGGGTTTGGGCTCGTGGTCGAGAACTTGATCGCGCACTTCAGATTGCTCCTCGTATGGGAGCTACACACGTTTTCTATAAAGTAGGGCAGGGATCAACTTATTACGGTGGCATGGCCGATGCGGCCCGGCGGATCAAAAGAGCGGGGCTGGTTCCGTTTGGGTGGACGTGGCTCCTGTTGGATGATCCTCAGGCCGAAGCTCATCTGGCCGTGCGGGCTTTTCAAGATGGTTTTCAGGGAGTGATTTTTGATACCGAGGCGAACCGGTGTCGTAATCGCTTTGATCAGGCATCGCAGATGGGCCATTTTTTGCGTGCTGCCGAGGTGGATTTGAACAAATTGTATAATTGTTCTTTTCCCAACATATCTCATCATCGCGATTTGCCCTACGATCAGATGAACGAGTTCTGCAAGGGCGGGTTGATGCCGATGTCTTACGGCACGTTCTTCGCCCCTGGCAGCACCGTCCCGCCCGATCGTCAGGCGCAGCGTGTGATTGATGAGTGGACGTATGGGCATTATGAGTATTGGGCCGAACGCTGGGGATATCGCCCCCCTTTGTACCCGGTGCTGGGTCCCTATCACGATGAACATGGGAACGTGCGCATGTCACCGGACGAGTTCCAGATTTGGCTCGACCGGTTGGAGGCTCATCGACCGACCTTCTTCAGCGTCTTTACCGCAGCCGTGATCAACGATGATCTTTTACCGCTCATTCGGGCGTTTTCTCCGGATGAACCGATACCGGAACCGCCATCGGGGGTGAAGGTGGAAGTTGTCAGCCCGGAGATGGGCTTTTTGAACATCCGGGTGAGCCCCTCGACCGATCATCTGCCCGTCACAGAGGTGCGTGATGGCGTGATCTTGGAGGCGCTGGAGTCGGAAGAGGCAGTGGAGGCGAAGGTCGGTCAGCAGGATCAGTGGTTACGGGTCCGGATTCCAGGTGGGGTTGAAGGTTATGCTGCCGCGTGGCACCTTTGCATCTATGAAGAAGTGGTGGAGCCTGAGATAAAGGTGGTGGTGGTCAGCCCCGAGCTGGGCTTTCTCAACGTGCGGCCCACGCCTTCGACTGGGCAATCTCCTATCGCCCAGGTCGAGCATGGCGCGGTGCTGAGCGCCCTTGAATCGGAGGAGCGGGTGCGGGCTCGCGTGGGGCGAGAAAACCGGTGGTTGCGCGTTCGGACCCCGGGTGGGCGTGAGGGTTATGTAGCGGCCTGGTATTTGCGCCTGGAAGAGGATCTGGTCCCATCTGAGGTTCAGGTCAAGATCATTAGCCCCGAGATGGGTTATCTCAACGTGCGGCCTACGCCTTCAACGCAGTGGCCGCCCATCGGCAAGGTGGATCATGGGGTGGTAGTGGACGCGTTGGAGCCAAAGGCGGATGTTAAATCGAAGATCGGCCAAGAGGGGCAGTGGATCCGAATCCGTACCCCTTCGGGCACGGATGGGTATGTAGCCGCCTGGTATCTTCAGCTTCACGAGAAGGAGCTGGCTCCCAAGATTGATGTGCTGGTCAGAGTCGTCAGTCCAGATCTGGGGTTCTTGAACGTGCGCCTCGATCCTTCCACCCAGCGCCCGCCGGTTACCCAGGTCGATCATGGCGTCGTCTTGGATGCGCAAGCGTCGAAAGAGGAGGTGGAGGCCAAAGTTGGGCAGCCGGGAGAGTGGCTTGCTATCCGAACCCCAGATGGGGACGAAGGGTTCGTCGCTGCTCAGTACCTGACCATCCACGAGGAGATGGTGGGAAAGATCACGCACGTCACAGTTCAGAGTTCTATTGGGTTAAATGTCCGCAAGCGTGATGACGCTGACAGCGACGTAATCTGGCGCGTGGGCGATAAGACGGTCTTGAGGATGAAAGAGGTTTCGCAAACCGGCGAGGATAAGATTGGAAAGGATCGCTGGCTCAAGATAAAGACCCCCAGTCGGCGCGAAGGGTATGTGAACGGGCTCTATCTGCAGCCCAAACGTCTGGCCGATAAGCGCTTGCCGGTAGTTGACAGCACCTTGCCGGCTGGCGAGTCCGCCTGGATCTTCGGCGTCCACGCGGCCGGTGCCACCACGCCGGCCAACTTCAAATCGCTTTTCCGCGGCAAGCGGAAGACCGGCTGGGTGCTCTTCACCGAGGCGGTGGGCAGCGACCCTGATCACGGCGGCGGTCACGATTATACCTCCTGGTCGCACGACGGGTATGGCGTGATTGTGCGGCTCAACAACGGCTACGAACCGGCGGGGACGTTGCCCGTGCGCGCTAAATACGATGACTTCGCCCGAGCTTGCGCTCGCTACGTCCAGAACTCTCGTGGCTGTCATATCTGGGTGATTGGAAACGAGCAGAATAACGTGCGTGAGCACCCTGGTGGGGCCGAGGACCCGGTCGAGCACATCACCCCCCAACGGTACGCCGAGGCGTTCAACTTGGCTCGGCGGCGCATCAAATCGGTGCAGCCGGAGGCGGTTGTGGTGCTCGGCGCAGTCGATCCCTACAACACGTTCCCCTGGGAGCTGATGGATGGCAAGCGTTACCGCCCGCTGGACTACTTCAGGGAGATGCTGAGCTACATCAGCGATCTGGACGGCATTGCGTTGCACACCTACACCCATTGGCTTGACGTTGATCTGATTACCCGGAAGACTGTCTTCACCGACGAGTTTCTCCAGCCGGGCACGCCCAAGGAGCACTATTACGACTTTCAGGCTTACCGTTCCTTTGTCGAGGCGATTCCGGCGAAATGGAACGATCGCCCTGTTTACATCACTGAGAGTAACCACTGGGTGGCGCTGGATCATGAACCGCGAACCCCGGATGAGATAAGCAACGGGTGGTTAGATCGGAACGCCGGCTGGGTGCGCGCGGCCTATAAAGAGATCAACCGCTGGAACCGTATGCCACACGCGCAGCAGATTCATTGCCTGCTGCTCTATCGCTGGACGGGTGATGCCTGGGCCATCAAAGAGAAGAAGAAAGTGCAGAAGGATTTTCGGCAAACGTTGGATAACGATTATCGCTGGCGAAGGTAGGTTTCACGCGCCAGGGATGGTGGAGAGGGTGACACAATGGCCGATCAACGGCGTTTGATCAAACTGAGCAAGTTTCTGGCTCTCATTCTTCGTCATCAGCCGGAGCGATTCGCTCTGGCGTTAGACGAAGAGGGATGGACTTCGTTCTCCGAGGTGTTGGAGATCCTCCAGGGGTTGCCAAATTTTCGCTGGGCCACGCGCGAGGATGTGATGGAGGTGGTGGAGGAGGGCAGCGGCGACGGCAAGAAGCGCTTCGAGGTGAAAGATGGGCGCATTCGGGCTACGTATGGTCATTCCATCGACCGTCGCATCCAGTATGAGCCAGTCACGCCGCCGGATTTGCTTTACCACGGCACTGCGCCGGAGGTTGTTGAGGCCATCCTCCGCCAGGGGCTTAAACCGATGGAGCGTCAATACGTCCATCTCTCACCGGATTATGGAACTGCAGTTCGAGTCGGCGCTCGTCATACCGCGGACCCGGTGGTCATCACCGTTCTTGCTGCCGAGGCTCATCAAGATGGCATTGAGTTCTACCGCCCCGATGAGGACGTCTACTTGTCGCTTGCCATCCCGCCGGAGTTTCTGCGTCGTTAATTTGATCTGAACCGAAGGTGTCCCGGCGCACGATCTGTCCGAGATCCGTCTCTTCCTCAACTCGACCGCTGGCTCTCATTAGAGGCGCTGAGAGGGGGAGTGTCCGAACTGCGCACTTCTGGGACCCCGAAGGCCAGGAAGCCCATCGCCAGCAGCCCGCAAAAGGCGCCCAGCGTGGCGTTGATCTCGATCCCTTCTCCCCGCCAGAGCCATCCCCCCACAGGTCCACCTATCAGTCGCGCCAGGCTGAACATTGAGAGCGTCAGCGCCAGCAGCGAGGCGCGAGCGTCTGGCGCGAGCTCCGTCGCCAGCGGCAAGAGCGAAACGATGGCGAACTCGAACGTCAGCATCATCGCTACCACTCCACTCAGCGCTGCCACTAATCCTAGCTCGGTGAGCCACGGCAGCGCGAAGAGACTGACGATCAACCCGGTCAGCCCGACCATCACGCTGCGCCGCTTCCCCAGCCGATCTGTGATGACGGTTGTGCCCAGCTCGGCGGTGGCCTCAGAGACGCCGACGACGGTGGAGGCCAGGCCGAGCGCTCCAAAGCTCAGGCCGAACGTCGATTCTAGCCAGGCGCCATAGACGATGAAGGGAATCTCAATTGCCAGGATGAGGAAGAGTGCGGTCAGCATCAAGAAGACGACCACCCGACGGCTCAGCAGGGTGCGCCAAGTCTTGACGATTGAGAGGGCGAAGTCCCCTCCATCGCCGTCGATGTTGGAGCGAGGGATGGGCGGCAGGCCGTGGTGCGTGAGTCCGGCGCCGATCAGGCCCAGCGCGATCAGGGCGGTCCAGGGCGCGCGCCAGCCGAAATGCTCGATCAGAAGGCCCGAGGCGGGTACGCCCAGCAGCCAGGCGCCGGACCACGAGAGCTCGACGATGCCGACGGCGCGCCCGCGCTCACGGTAGGGGATGGCATCGCCGACGTAGGCATGCACGGCCGGATCATAGAGCGCTTTCACCACCCCGTAGAGTGCAAACGCGGCGACCCCGGCCGCGAAGGTCCCTCCGCCAGCCAGCATCAGGCTCGCCACTGAGGAGAGCAGGAGCGCGGCGACCATCACACGGCGGCGGCCCAGGCGATCCGCCAGGGCCCCGAAGAACGGCGTGCCCAGACCGGCCGCCATGCGTAGTGTGACCAGCAGGCTGGCTACTTTTAGCGGGATGCTCAATCCCCGCGCTAGGCTGGGCAAGAAGGGGTAGACGATGCGGAACGAGGTGTTCGTCACCGTGCGTCCCAGGAACGCGATCAGCAGCTGCTCCCGGAACGAACGGACGGTTGACACAGGTTCTGAGCCCGGAGCTTGATCGTCTGGCGAATGGTGTTTCATCTGGTGTGGTTCAGTTCACTGCCTTGTGCCAGGCCGGGTCATCGAAGCGCTGAATTTCGATCAGATAGCCGTTGGGATCGCGCAAGAAGCAATGGTAGATATCATAATCGGGGTTGTACGTGGGGGGCTTCTCGAACGTCACCCCTTGTTGGCGCAGGTAATCGTAACATTGATTGACCGCGTCCGTCACCAGGGTTAGGATGATGCCTCCCGGCTGTTGAGGAGTCTCCTCGCGCTGGCAGAAGCCAAGGAACCCTCCTTCACTGACCTGGTAGATGCGACAATCGCCCTGATCGAGCGCCAGCGGCAAGCCCAGCACGTCCTCGTAGAAATCTGCCGTCGTTGCGAGATCGCGGGTGTAGACGAACGTGATGTGATGTTCGATGGGGAGCGGTGTGCTTTTGGTATGATTGTTGATGATGCACCTCCGTTAATCGTCAGCAGGGCCAATCAGCGGTTGCCCTTCCAGGGTCGGTCAGCATCGTCGATGTGGCTCCCACATCGGAGCAGATGTCGACGAACGCGCCTCGACCAGGGCGATGGGATGCTGGGTTTCCAAACCTTCTCGTTTCAGCAGACCGATGAGGTTATCGGTTACTCCGTCGCCAGCGGCAGTACGGAGATGTGGCCGATGGCTTGAATCAGCACCAACTCGACGTGTTCATCGTCGGTTTCGTAGCTGGGGGATGTGCAGACGTTGGCGTCGCAGCGGTAAGTGGCGGGCAACTGCCGGCCGGCCAGTCCGGTGTCCAGGCGTATGCGTGTGGAAAGCTGCTCCGGCACGTAGACCAGGGTGCGTCCAATCGCTCCCTCCACTGTGGCTTCGAAGTCGCCCTGGGAGGGCAGGATGATGATTGTTTGCCCTATACCCATACTTGCCTCCAGACGGCTCGTCGTCAGGCCTCTCGCGTCCAGGTAGAGCTCGCCGATGCCCACGTCGACGGTCATTGAAAGGGGGATGCGGGGGTTGAGCTCCAGGTCCCAGCTGGGTTGGCTGCTCCCGCCACTCGAAAAAGGTCCAAAGGAGACCCCCTCGTTGCGAAGGGTGAAGAGAGCTCGGCCGTTCGTGACCGAGAATTCCCGCTGTAGCGATTGTAGCGACCCCATGCGAATGGTGCCCGCGACCAGCGTATTGGTCTCTTGTCCGCCGTCGATTCGTAATGTGCCGATGCCCGGCTCCAAGTTCACTTTGGCCTGCCGGGCTTCTTCTAGTGGTTGTTCGATCGACCGGATGGATTCTGCTTCTGTGTCCAGCTCGGTTCTGAACAGCCAGATCGCCCCGCCGATGATGGCAGCTGTCAACACCAGCGCCAGCAGCGAGCCCCACACCGATCGGTGCCCGATCAACATATCCAGCCCGGCGATGACAAGCAAGACGGGCCACAGACGGGAGATAATCTCCCAGACGTTCCAATCGAGCAGCCCCATATTCCTTAGCAGGAGGATGAGCCCCAGGCCGATCAGCAGCACGGGCCCAACGATTCCGTCTCCTCTTGATGTTTCGTCTGTCGGTTCGCCCTTTTGTGCGTCGGTTTGCTGGTCCATTCGTCCTTTTATTCGTCCATCGGATGGCTGTTCGTTCATTCATTCGCCTCCTGTCAGATGCTGATCTTTCCGTATGGCTGGGTGATTTCCCAATCAAGCGCTTGGTGGTTCGACGCGTGGGATTCTATTGCCGGGTGCCCAGGGCTCGCAGGAGCAAGTAGAGCCCGCCCAGGATCAGGGCCACCGGCCAGAGATAGCTAAGAAGTGCCTCGGCGGAGGCGATGATCAGTAATCCCATCACCAGCAACACTGCAGCCGGGATCAGGGGCCACTTCATCCGTCCCTCCGAGGTAGGCAGAAGCGATAACAGGGCGAACGTCAGTCCCAGCCCCATGAAGAGGACGCCGCCGGATTCCAGGCCTGGCAAGGTGGTTGAAAGCGGGGTGATCGCCGCCAGCGTCAACAGCACGCCGCCGGGGATCACGGCCCACCAATGGTCTCGGTTGACCAGGTAGATAACCCAGAAGCTGATCCCGATGCTGCCCAGGAAGAAGGCACCGCTCCAGACGTCAGTGAGCTCGGGGGCGAGCTCCTCCAGGCCAGTTGAGCCCATCAATCCCAGCAGCGTGAAGCCGGGAATTGCGGCCCACCAATGTTCGCGCAGATTGGATAGGAAGACTATGAGGAAGGCCAGCCCTGCTGCGCCAAAGAAGAAGGGCCAGATCAAGGGGGCGATTGTCAACAGCTCCAGGTTTTGGAGCAGGAACAGGGTGCCTCCGGCGATCAACAGCAATCCCCAGAGAATGCGTTGCTTCGAGCGATTCATTGCTACCTCCTTATCAATCTAATATGTACAATACTAGCACAACTGCTATACCCCATAGCATAATCGTGATCTGTAAGGGGCGGTCAGAGAGTACAATCTCCTCCGGTGCGCCGCCCATTTCTCGCACGTGGATCAGCCAGATGTAGCGGAAGATGCCGTATAAGACGAAAGGGATGGTCAGCATCATAGTGTGGTTGGAGGGCAGGTTGGGCGCGGAGAATGTATAGAGCGCGTAGGCTAAGAGTGTAGAGGCGGTCAGGATGCTGATGACGTGATCGAGGAACGGGATGTTGTAGTCCTCCAGGCTGTGGCGGTGGCCCGCTGCGTATTCCTTCAGCAGGGCCAGCTCGTGTCGTCGCTTGCCGAAGCCGATCAGCAGCGCCAGCAGGGTCATACAGATGTAAAGCCAGGGCGAAAACCGCTCTGCATCCACCAGGGGCACTCCCGATGCCACCCGCAGGAGAAAGCCGCTGGCCACCAGCATGACGTCGATGATGACGATATCTTTAAGGCCAAAGGAATAACCGATCTGAATCGCCAGGTAGCTGACCAGGATACCGCCGAAGATCGGATGGAGCAGAAAGCCGAGCGGAATCCCGACCAGCGGGAAGACGACCGCGGCCGCTCTTGCCACTCCAACGTCGAGCTCGCCTGCCGGTAACGGACGATGCCGCTTCTTGGGATGGTTGCGGTCCTCTTCGATGTCGGCCAAGTCGTTGATGATATAGACGGTGCCTGAGATCAAGCAGAGCAAGAAGAACCCGGCTACAGTCGAGGCCAGATGGTGGGCTTTGAAGAGCTTGACGTCGAAGATCAACGGTGCGAAGATAAATACGTTTTTGATCCACTGCCGGGGGCGCATTGTTTTGATCAGTCCGATGAACACAAAACTCCTCCTCTGGAGACAAGATGAATGTCAAACGATGTGCGGATGTGCAGAAGGCCTATGCGATAATACCAGAGATACTCTATTTCGACAACCGCTTTGGCCGTTGGGCGGTTGCGCGGGATGGTGATGTGTAAGCGGCGTCTTGACATCCCCCCGGTTTTCCATATACTAACCGCTGAGCTTGATTGTGAGCTCATACCCCTAAGTCTGAAACGGAGCCTTGAAACGCATATGCCCGTCTGCAAAGATGGCGCCGATGATATAAACTGTCAGATGGTTACATCAAGGAGACATCTATGGCCTCAAATCATAATGCATCGCCTCCGGTGTTGGAGCTGCGCGGTATAACGAAGGCCTTTCCGGGCGTCTTGGCCAACGATCATATCGACTTGACGTTGCGAGAAGGCGAGATCCATGCCCTTTTGGGAGAGAATGGGGCCGGCAAGACCACGCTGATGAACGTCCTCTACGGGCTCTATACCCAGGACGAGGGCGCTATTTACATTCGCGGTCAACGGGTGAAAATTGAAGATCCCAACGATGCCATCGACCAGGGCGTCGGGATGGTCCATCAGCATTTTATGTTAGTGCCGGTCTTGACCGTGACCGAGAACGTGATGCTTGGCAATGAAACGATCAAGAATGGCGTCTTCCTCGATCGGGCCCAGGCCGCCGAGCGTATCCGGCATCTCTCTCAACAGTATGGCTTGGCCGTGGACCCGGATGCTTACATCGAGGATCTGGCGGTGGGGATTCAGCAGCGGGTGGAGATTATCAAGCTGCTTTATCGCGAGGCCGACATCCTGATCTTGGACGAGCCGACGGCCGTGCTGACCCCCCAGGAAGTCGAAGAGTTCTTCAAAGTCGTGCGATCACTGGTCGAACAGGGGAAATCGGTCATCTTCATCACCCACAAATTGAAGGAGGTGATGGCGCTGGCCGATCGTATCACGGTATTGCGCAATGGGCGCGTGGTGGGAACCACCCGTCCAGAGGAGACGGACACCGGTCAGCTGGCCGCGATGATGGTCGGGCGCGAGGTCGTGCTCCAGGTGGATAAAGAGATCGCTTATGCTGAAGAGGTGGTGCTGAAAGTGGATAATCTCCGCGTGAGGGACGACCGCGACCGGGTGGCGGTCAAAGACCTCTCCCTGGACGTGTGTGGTGGACAGATCGTGGGGATCGCGGGCGTCCAGGGCAATGGCCAGAAAGAGCTGGTCGAGGCCTTAACTGGCCTGCGTGAGGTGGATGCCGGTCAAGTGCGTATTCTAGGGCAGGATCTCACTGGCGCGTCACCGCGTGAGATCTTGAAACGCGGCGTGGCTCATGTGCCGGAGGATCGACAGAAGGATGGGCTGGTGCTCAGCTTCCCTGTGGCCGATAACCTGGTTCTTAACACCTACTACGTCCCACCCTTCGCTCACCTGGGTATCATGAATAAGAAGATGATCCTGGAGGCGGCGGAAAATCGCGTGCGGGAGTTCGACGTGCGTACGCCTAGCGTAATGACGCCGGTCTCCAATCTGTCGGGCGGCAATCAGCAGAAAGTGATCGTTGCCCGCGAGTTCTCCCGTCCGATTGATCTACTCATCGCTTCCCAGCCCACCCGCGGCCTGGACGTGGGATCAATAGAGTATATTCATCGCCGCATCATCGAAAAGCGCGATGACGGTACGGCCATCCTTCTGGTCTCTTCGGAGCTGGACGAGGTGATGGCGCTCTCTGACCTCATCGCTGTGATGTATGAAGGCGAAATTGTGGACATCTTGCCCGCCGAGGACGCCACTCGGGAGGAAATCGGTCTTTTGATGGCGGGCGTCAACGAGCATCGAAAGGAGGCAGCTGGTGCCCCCATTGCCTGACGATCTGCGAGTAGGTTTGGTCACCGACGTAGGCCACGTCGAGGATGGTACTTTCAACCAGTACGCCTACGAAGGCTTGATGCGCGCCGCCGAGGAGCACGACCTAGCGGTTGAGATCCGCGAGACAGGGACACCGGCCGAGTATGATTCGAACCTCCGTCAAGTGATCGATCAGGGCTGTAACCTGGTCGTCACCATCGGCTCTACCACCGGGCCGGCTGTGGAGCGCCTTGCGGATCGTTACCCAGAGGTCCACTTCATCGTCGTCGATCACGAGCCGCTTCCAGAAAGTGATAACGTGACCGGCATCGTCTTCTCCGAGGATCAAGCCGGCTTCCTGGCTGGTGCGTTGGCTGGACTGATCACAGAGGAAGAGGTGGTCGGCTTTGTGAGTGGCGTCGATATCCCCCCCGTGCGTAGATTCCAGAAGGGGTTCGAGCATGGGCTAAAACACACGAACCGTCTGGCCGAGTTGGTCCAGACGCATACGGACTCCTTCACTGACGTGGAGGCCGGCCGCCAGGCCGGACAGGATCTGGTGGAACAGGGCGCCGACGTGGTCTTCGCAGCTGCCGGCCAGAGTGGCGCGGCGGCCATCCGGGCTGCCGCGGAGGGTGGGGCCTGGGTCATCGGAGTCGATCAGGACCAGTGGGTCACGACCTTCGAGAATGGAGCGGCGCCGGGCGCCGAGAAGCTGTTGACCAGCGCCGTCAAGCGCGTTGATCGGGCCGTCTATGAGGCTCTCACCCGCGCCGTGGAGGGTAAGCTTCAGAGCGGAACGATCAGCTTCGACTTGTCCAACGATGGCATGGGGCTGGCGCCTTATCATGCCGCCGACGTGGTTGTCTCCTCAGAAGTACGGGGGAGAATCACGGAGGTAGCCGATAGATTGCGCTCCGGAGAGCTTCACACGCGCGTGGGCCCCTCGGGCGAGGATTTGCGCCGCAGCTTTCTGGCCCGCATCACGACCTGGAACTGGCACGGCGCTTTGATAGTCTTCCTGGCCATCTTCACCGCTCTGGTCATTGGGGCCGGCTTCATCGCTGCCTTCGATCCGGTGGTCTGGGAGGCCTTCGAGTCGGGAGTTGGGGCTGGCCTGATCGCGGCCTGGCGATCCATCGTCGTGGCCTATGTCGCGCTCTTTGAGGGCTCCTTCGGTAGCCCGGCCAGCCTCCTGGAGGGATTCCAGGTCTACTTCCGGACTGGCGATCCAGCTCAGCTGTTGCGGGCCATCCGTCCTTTGACGGAGAGCTTGCGCATCTCCACGCCCTATATCTTCGCCGGGTTGGCGGTGGCGCTGGGCTTCCGCTGCGGGTTGTTCAACATCGGCGCTGAGGGCCAGTATTTCATCGGTGGCTTGACCTCTGTCTTTGTGGGATACAGCCTGACGGGGCTGCCCGCCATCATCCATCTGCCTCTGGCGCTGGCTGCCGGGGCGGCGGGCGGTGCGCTCTGGGCCGCCATCGCCGGCTACCTGCGAGCCAAGACCGGCGCCCATGAGGTGATCAACACCATTATGCTCAACTATATCGCCTATCGCCTGGCCGATTATCTGCTCCAGGTTGGCGGGCCGATGGCCCGCCCCGGCGCATCCAGGCCGGTCAGCCCGGAGATTAACCCCAGTGCCTACTTGCCTCAAATCTTTCCCAACAATATTACCATTCGCGTCAACATCGGTCTCTTCTTGGCGATAGCGATGGTCGGTTTCGTCTACTGGTTGCTTTTCAAGACCACGTTGGGTTTTGAGATTCGGACGGTGGGCGCCAATCCCCGCGCAGCGCGGACAGCCGGAATGAACGTAGCGCGAAACTTCGTCCTGGCGATGGGGCTGAGTGGTGGCTTGGCGGGGCTGGCGGCTGCTCACGACGTCTTGGGCGTGCTTCGCTTTATGCCCAACGCATTTTTCTCCGGCTATGGCTTCGACTCAATTGCGCTGGCGCTGTTGGGCAAAAGCCATCCGGTGGGCGTGCTGGTGGCCTCGCTCCTGTTTGGCTTCTTGCGCGCCGGTGCACAGCGGATGCAGGCCCCGCCGGCCCGCGTTCCCATCGACATTATATCGATTGTGCAGGCGTTGATCATCATCTTCATCGCCGCTCCAGAAGTCGTCCGGCTCATCTATCGTATCCGCGTCCCAGAGGGCGAGGAAGAGGCCGTCTTCGCGCGTGGTTGGGGCGGTACGTGATGGTCACAGCAAAGTTATCGCCAATCTTTTCAGGGAGGTCATTGTGAGCGCAGTTTTGGAACCATCTGACACGAGGGAAGTCGCGTCCAAAGCATCGCTTAGCTACGGTTTGTTCTTTTTGGGCGTTGGGATTCTGATTTTTATGCTCTTTGCTCGCGCTGCCGACCCCAGTCAGACGGCCATTTTCGTCCTCACCCCGACGGGCGAGCGTTCTGCCTCAATACCCGTGCCAGATCTCGTGCTGCCCAGCGCGACCACGCTCTACGTGCTTTCATTACTGTGCGTCTTTATCGCCGGGTGGCAGCTGGCTCGTGGCTTTAAGCAGGTCAACCTGGCGCTGGGCGCCGTGGCTGTCTTCTTCGTGCTGGCGTTCCTTACTTGGGCCGCTCGGGGTCGATCCTTTAACCTGACCAGTTTGTTGAGCAGCGCGGTCCTGCGGGCTGTCCCAATCGCGCTGGCTGGTCTCTCCGGGGTGTTATGCGAGAATTGCGCCGTGATCAACATCGGCATCGAGGGCATGATGTTGACTGGGGCTTTCACCTCTGCGCTGATGGCCAGTGCGGCGGCGAACATCTGGGAATGGCCGACCGGGGCAGCGCAGCTGTTCGGGCTAATCTGCGCCTTGGTCGCCGGGGTGCTGCTGGGGTTGCTGTTGGCCGTTCTGGCTGTGCGCTTCAAGATCGACCAGATCATTGCTGGGACCGCGATCAACATCCTGGCGACTGGCGTCACCAGCTTTATGAGCGCTCGCATCCTGGCTGAGTTCGGGCGGTTAAATAACGTGAGTGTCTTGCCGCCGCTCTCAATCCCCCTGCTGGGCCGCATTCCCATCATCGGGCCCATTTTCTTCGAGCAGAATTTACTCGTCTACTCGCTCTTTGGCCTGTTGGCGATCGTCCACGTCGTCTTCCTATACACCCGTTGGGGGTTGCGCACGCGGGCGGTTGGGGAGCATCCACGCGCCGCCGACACGTTGGGTATTGACGTCTTCAAGAACCGTTACATCAATGTCACGCTGGGCGGTGTGGTGGGGGCGCTTGCTGGCGCTTTCCTGATTTTGGGCTCAGTGGGGCGCTTTGATGAACTTATGACGGCCGGTAAGGGCTTCATCGGCCTGGCGGCTATGATCTTTGGCAACTGGATGCCGTTCGGGGCTTTTGGCGCGGCTATGATCTTCGGCTTCGCCGACGCCCTGCAGACCAAACTGGCAATTCTGGAAGTGCCGATCCCCTCCCAGCTTCTTCTGATGGCTCCGTATCTGGTGACGATGGTTGTGCTGGCCGGTGTGGTGGGAGAGGCAACCCCCCCCGCCGCCGACGGCGAACCTTACGAAAAGCAGTAGCCACGTAGGAGAACTAAGCGTTGCCGTTCTCTGTCTCCAGTGGCATAATCGTCGACTCGCTCGAGGCGATGATTTGAGGTTCGATGGCGCCGCGAGAGAGCTCGCGTAGGCCCGCCTGGAACGCCGGGAAGCTCCGTTGGGGAATCTGCGCGGTTACGGTCACCTGGGCGGCGAACGTTTCCTCCAACACCTGGCCCTGGTGGGCCGCGATGAGCCGCCGCGCTGGCTCGAAGGCGCTATATGGCAGCTCGATGGTGATGGTATGTGTGGGCACCTTGGCGGCCTGGGGCAGGACGTCGAGCACCCGGCGGACGGCGTCGCTGTAGGTTCGAACCAGCCCGCCGGTGCCCAGCTTGGTGCCGCCGAAGTAGCGCGTCACCACGACCGCCACATCCCCCAGCCCGCTCCCGCGAAGCACCGCCAGCGCCGGTGGCCCGGCGGTGCCCGAGGGTTCACCGTCGTCGCTGCAATGCGCAGTGACCGAGTCACCGTGCCCGATCAGGTAGGCGGGGACGTTGTGCGTCGCGTCGTCGAATTCGCTCTTGATGCGCTCGATGAATGCCTTCGCTGCCTCGATGGTGAAGACCGGCGCTGCGGTGGCGATAAAACGGGAGTTTGAAACTCGAAACTCAATCCGGGTTTGACGGGCCGGTATCAGCTGTTGCTTGGCGCTCATCAAATCCTCCGCAGTGCGACCTGACGCGCTAGGTGCGCAGCTCCACCACGTCCCCGTCCTGGAGGATGTAATCTCGACCAACCCGTTGTCCTTCATACTCGGCGCTGCCCCAGACTCGGGCTGTTTTCAGCGTGTCCAGAAAATCCCGGTGGACTTTGCCGGCGAATTCCTCGATGGTGGTTCCCTGCGGCAGCACAAAGGGAGCGCTGGGATCGTAATCACGCCTCGGCGGCTTAGAATAGACGCGGATGATGTCCAGAGCCTCGAAGATCACGCGCCGCAGGCTATCCAGGTTCCAGTGCGTGGTGGCGGAGACGGGGAACATCTCCCATTCTGGGCCCATCAGCTCCTGTAAGACCTCGAAGTCCGCGGTGGATGTCTCGTCGTCGCTCTTGTTGACCAGTACCAGGGTCGGTTTGAGGGTCGGATGGTCGATCTCTTGCGCTTCCTCCGCCAGGTGTGTGGGGACGATGCCGTGCTCCTTCAACATCGCCACGCTGTCCTCCATCTGTTGGAGGGGATACGCCTGTAGATCGACCACCAGCAAGATCACGTCCGTGCTGCGAATCAGGTTCCAAAGCTCGGGCTCTACATGTTCCTCGTTGAGGGGTGGGGTATCGATCAGCTGAATCTGCACATTTTCCATCTCCATCATCCCGGGTGTTGGTTCCCAGGTGGAGAATGGATACTCGGCCACTTCTGGCGTTGCGTTGGTCAGCGCATTGACCAGTGCGGATTTGCCGACGTTGGGCGGCCCGACGAGCACGGCGCGCCCGGCGCCCTGGCGGTCGATGTGGAAGATGGACTCCTGGCGTCGGGCCCCCTTCTTCGTTTTGGAGGCGGCTCGCAGATCGGCCAGTCGCCGTCGCAGATCACCGCGCAGCCTATCGGTGCCTTTGTGTTTGGGGATGACGCTGAGCATCTCCTCCAGGTATTCGACCTTCTTCTGGGGTGAATTGGCGGCCCGGTAGTGCTCTTTAATCTTGAAGTATTCGGGAGGTAGATTTGTAGGCATAATCAACTAATCAACTTTTGGTGGACCAACGATCAGTCGGTCAGTCGCAGCGCACTTTCATCATCCGGCTTTGCCTGTAGCCCACGGTCACTTGCATATATCCACGCAATGCCTGATCGAGAGCGTAGTCGCCCGTGTCCACGCGCAGGCAGTCCAGGGCAGAAATTTTCTTCCGCGTGCTTACCACTGTGATGTGGCTCTTGCCGACCTGGCGGATGACTTGGGGCGTGAACTGCTTGTTGCCGCGTCCAAAGATGAAGCCGTTGCCGCCGATGGGCGTGACGATGATCGAGCGCTTCTCATAACGCTCGAACAGCTCTAGCATAGCTGCTTCGTTCACGTCTTCGCCTACCAGCTCGCCGTCATAGGCTGCATCGACCCCCAGCAGTGTCTTGGGCAGATCCATCGCGTCGGCGACGGCCCGCACCGTGGTGCCGGGACCCAGCAGGTAGAGCCTGTCCGGTTCCATCGTCTCGACCACGAAGGCTGCGATATCCTTCTTCCGTTCGCGGGACGATTGGTTGACGCTGGAGGGCACCTTGCCGGGCTGGAGGAACTTGCGTACCTCCGGCACCACGAGGTAGCCGTAGAGGCGCGAGGCCAGTCGGTCCTCTCGGAAGGCTTCCTCGTCGATGTCGAGCACTTCTTCCTCGCTCGTCTCGCTCCCTTCGAGAAACGCCTCCACCATCTCGGCCGCCGCGCGCGTGCTGAGCGCGAACACGCTACTGTAGACCTTGACGCCGGCCGGCACGGCCACGACAGGAATTGTGCCATCAATCGCATCGTGGATATCCCTTGCCGTCCCGTCGCCGCCGACGAAGGCCAGTAGTCGGGCGCCTCGCTCCACCATCATCCTAGCGATGCGTTTGGTGTCTTGAGCCGAGGTCTCCTCGCCGATCTGCCCGACCACCTCGTAAGGCCACGTCTGGTCTGCGATGTATCGCTTGCCCATCTGCTCGGGCCCGACGAGCCACTTCACGTCCGCTTGCTGGTCGATGTGGTCTAGAAAGTCTCGGGTTCGCCTGGGCGTGACCGGCTCGGCGCCCATCGCCAGCGCTTTCTTGTACATCTCACCGTCGGTGCCCTTGAGCCCGACGCTGCCGCCCATCCCCGCCACGGGGTTTACAATCAGTCCCAGTAGTGTTTTCGATTTCGACATAGACTCCTCGTTGAGTAAGCGATTCAGTATGTCCCATCAGAGCCGGATTTCGATCTTGCCTCGCTTGAACCCTTTGAGCTGGGACAACAAGCCCAGCATAGCCCCGCGTATCAGATCGGCGATGAAAGGATTTAGCGGTAGCGGCTTGCCGTTGATCGTGACCGTCACCGCTGGCTCCAACGAGACGCAATCCGCTGCGCTCCGCCTTCCGGACACGATCTCTCGGGCTAGGTCGTAACAGGTTTCGTGCCCACAACCGCCGCAATCAAGGGCGGGGAGCTTGAACGCTCGCTCCTCCACCAGATCCGCCAGCTGCCTGATGTTGTCTCGATCCAGGAACGGCACTGCTACTTCCTCAACCTGGTTCCGGGGGCCGACGGCGGCTATGACCAGCCCGTCGAACAGCTCGTGGTCATCGGGTATCCCGCGCAGGCAGGCGATCTTAGGGAGCGTCCTCTCGTGCTTGAGCCCCTCGACGAGGATCAAGTCCGCCGTCAGATGGGGCAGCAAATCCGCCAGAGCCAGCGACTCTTTCCAGAGCACAGCCGATTCCTGGGGTGACGTGAAGCCCACCTGATCGACGACTTCGCCCAGCGTGGCGGTATCTTTCTCGTCCAGGTCCAGGTGGTGGGAAGAGTGTTTGACGATAGCCACGTCATGGCCACGGGCGACCAGCTCGCGGGCTAGCGCGCGGGTCAGTGTGGTCTTACCGCTGTCCTTGTATCCGACGACGCCCACGGCCCTTGTCAACGTGACCTCCTGTCCTCAATCAGAGACTTTTTGCGATTTCGCGTGGTCGATAGCTTGAGATTGTTCAGCGGGGCCCACGCAGAGTCCCAGAGAGCCCAAAGGGATCAACTTCGTTTAAATCTCGGTGTAGTACTACTCCCCAGGGGCCTTTACCACGATGTGGTGTGTCAGATCCTTTCGCATCTGGATCAGCTGCCGTTCCTGCTTGAACCCTAGCTCGCGCAAGGCCGGCGCCATTGCCTCCGCGGGATGAGGCAGCACCGTCTCAATCAGCTTATCGGGAGAGCCTTTCAGGCTGGCTAACCCCTTTCGGGCCAGCAATGGCCCCAGATGTTCGGCCTGATCGGGTGCTGTCAAAAGCTCCAGCCGGTTGGGCCGATGGCCCCACTCACGGATCGCTCGCACGGCCCCGACGAGCCGACCGGCTTCCTCAATCACCCACCATACTTCGTGCCGGCCCTCCAGCCACCGCTCGACGGTCGTCAGCCAGCCGGGCTGGTAATCCGCGGACTGAACCTCCAGCAGCGGGCGCTGTGGCTTGGGGATCATGGCCCGCACCAGGTTGGTAAGCGCTTGCCGATCTCCGTGTCGCCCGCAGCGGAGCGCATCCGATTTCGGCGCCTCTCCGTCCCACGAGGTCCCGGCTGGGCGCAACATGTGGAGCGTCGAGCCGACCTCTCGAAAGCCCAGCGTGTCGTAGAGGTGAAGCGCCACCTGATTGTCGGCGCGGACCTCCAGCCCCACCCACTGCCCGCCGCGAACGGCGATGTCGTCCAACGCGACTTCCATCAGGGCCCGGGCGATGCCGCGCCGGCGCCATTCGGGGTGGACGACCACGTTGCCGATCATAAACCCGCCGGGGGCCGAGGCCCGGCGCAGGGAGACGTTCCCCACGATTTTGTCGTCCTCTTCGATCCAGACGAAGCCCGGCGCGATCCCCCCGCTGCCCAGCAGCGGCCGGAGCCACCACCAGACCGCTCCCCAGCGAGCGGCCCGCCGCAGCTCCTCCAGGGCTATCTTCCCCACCGTGTCCAGCCGCTTGCCGAATGCCACGTCGATCAGCTCGACGACGGGCTTCAGATCTCGATAGGGGTCAAACGAGCGTATGTTGCCTCCGTCTCGTTCCACCAGCGGCGCCATAACGACCACGCCTCTCCTCTGTTCGTTACACGGGGCGTCGGGGCCTTCCGACGCGGGCGACGCGCCAGCGAAGCGACGCTTCGTCCAGCCGCAGCTCGAAGCAGCGGCTGCCGGCCGCCAGCACGTTGAAGCATCGCTTGTCGCCCTCGCGCCACCGTCGCCCTACGTCCTCCACTGTGAGCGAGGCGCCGCGCCAGGTGAAGGAACGTGGGGTCAGCTCGCCCTCTACGTCGAAGCGAACCTCGACGGCCGTCGGCTCAGCTACCGCTTTCACAGCTTGTCCTCCAGATAACGCCGTAACAGATCGAGCGCCGCCTCGGTCGAGCGGGCTTTGTTGCCCCAGCGGTCGCGCTTCCAAATGTGCCGCTCTACCCACGTCCCGTCTGGGGTTGCCAGCGCCACGTAGGTCAGCCCCACCGGCTTTTCTGGCGTGCCGCCGCTGGGCCCGGCGATGCCGGTCACCGCCACGCCTACGTCGGCGCGGAAGAGCATCCGCACCTCCTGGGCCATCTGGCGCGCCGTCGCTTCGCTCACCGCTCCCTCGGTATCCAGCGTCTCGCGCCGGACGTTGAGCAGGCGCGCCTTGGCGGCGACGGCGTACGTCGTGATCGTCCCCAGAAAGTAGGCCGAGCTCCCCGGCACGTCCGTGAGCCGGTGCCCGATCATGCCGCCGGTGCACGACTCGGCGACCGCCAGGGTCAGCCCCTGCTCGCGGAGCCGGCTCCCGACGACTACCTCGAGCGCGTCGGCGGATGGCTTCGTCATCTCTGTCACCTCCTAGACAAAAAAATAGACTTTGACGGAAGCTAGACTGTTGCACGTGTGGCATCAATGTGCTGCGGTCATCGTCTTCGGCGCCGATTAATTATATAACGCTCTCGGAACGGAGCAAGAAAGCGCGGCTCTGGGATTGCAGGTCATCTGGCGACAACGCTCTCAATACCGCAGAGTGTGCTTAGACGCGAACAAGGCAAACGAAGCCAGGGTTGACGTGCTTGGCAAACAGGATTGGAGGCAACTTAGAGCGTCTGAGCTCCCTTGGACCTGCTTCGTTTATCCGCTCTCCTCAGAATAGTGGGGTGTGGTCAACTTGCAGGGGCGGCAGGGTGGACGCCGAAGGCGTGCTTTACATTTTGATCATAAAGCGGTGCTGTTGTAAGCTCCTCCGAGCAGGAAATCCACTCCGCGCATAGGGGGCTCTCCTTCTTCCGGTGCTGGAGGTTCTTACGTCCTCGGCCCGCGCAGATCTTCCGCTTTCTCCTTGAGTTGGCGGAAGTAGTCGGTCTCCGTGATCTCGGTGACTTGTCGCTCGCGTTTGGCCTCGTCGATCTCAATGCGCAAGGCCGCGACGCGTTGTTTGAGACGTTCCTCTCGGGTCTGGACTTCGACTGCCATATGACTGAAGACGCGTGCTAAGTTCGCCAGTTCGCCCCGGGATCGCGTCAGGTCAGCGATCTGCGCTGCCTCAAAGGGCTGGCCTTGCTCAATCGTTCGAGCTGCCTCGACGAGCCGACGCACGGGGCGGGTGATGCTACGGCTGAGGAGGAAAGAGACCCCTGCTCCGATGAGGACCAGGCTCGCCGCCACGATCACGCCCCGGAGCGTGCCGCTCCGGACGGTGTCCTGAACATCGTCGGTCAGCAGATAGAAGAGAGCGAGGCGTTCCACGGCTCCTTCCTCGTTCAGCAGCGGCACGGCGACGCGAAAGACGTCCTTGCGCAGCGCCGATTGTACTTCCCGGGAGCGAAAGGCATTGTCCAGCAGGTTGGTGTCATCGCCGTCCAGTCTTTCGCCGATGCCGTCGATGGGGTGTGTGCTCTCGGCGACGCTGGTGCGGGTCTCATCGAGAATGTGGATGGAGGCCACGTTGCCCTGACCGGTAAATTCATCTACCAGTGTCTGGACGTTCACCTCCCGGCTCAGCTCTTCCAGGAACGCAGCTTCGTACCCTACCTGCACGATACGCGGCTGGTCGACGCCGGAGACGCCGACGTATTTGAATACGCGGGTGTCTATCTCACGTTGACGCGCCTCTTGGATCACCACGCCGTTTTCTTGGGTAAGCAGCGGGTAGAAGATATGCGCTTGTGGTTGCTCATTGGGGTCGGCGGAGAAGGTAAAATCGTGCTCGCTGGTGCGCAGGTAAGCGTGTCCGCTCTCGTCAGTGATCCAGAACTCCTCCAGTACTGTGTGGTCGGTGATGTCCCGTAGCCGTGCGTTGATATCCGCCGCTGGCAACGCTGCTTCCTGCTCTGCCACAGCCACCAGGTGCGCGGCGATACGCGCCTCCACTATCATCTGATCGCCGAGGGCACGCTCTACCTGGGGAGGTATCCGAGCCGCGAAGTCGCTGCTGTGGGCCAGGAGCCGCGCCAGTGTGATGCCGTCGGTCTCCAGCTGTGTCAGCATCGCCTGGATAGCACCTCGCGTGGTGACGAAGGTGGTCACCGCGACCATGCTCACCAGTACCGCGACGATGATCAGGAAGAATCGGACATGTAGTTTCATCTTGGGCCTCCGTGTGTATCGCCTAGACAATCAGGGGCGAATGTCGCTTCTGGTTGCCATTCGATCTGGCGTGGCCGACGGACGGTTGGCAATCTTACTCCACGGCGTTGGGAAGATGCCTTTGCCTATCTCTGGTCGACGACGTTGACGATCTTCTTGATCTCGCGGGAGACGGGATGGTCGGGATAGCGTAGCGAGAAGATGTCGGCCGATTGCATAGCGGCGACGTCCTCTGAGAGGGGGATGACGGCTGCAACTGGTGCGTCGTAGGTGGCTTCGAGGCGCTTCTTCAGCTTGGCGGGATTGTAGGACGAGATGGCTTTATTGACCACCAGGTAGAGCTGTGGGACGCCCAGCTTGCGAGAGACGTCGACCGTGACTGCCGTGCCCTGGAAATCCTGCTGATCGGTGCGGAGGATGATGATCAGCAGGTCTGAGATGGCGATGGAGAGGAGGGTCTCTTCGTTCAGCCCGGGATGCGTGTCGATGAACAGGTAGTCGAGCTCGAGCCTTTCGATCAGCTTCTGGAAGCCATCGCTCAGCAAGCCGACGTCGTAACCGTCGCGAAGAACGCGCGTGATCTCACCGACCTGCATACTGGAGGGGATGAGGTAGATGCCGCCGCCCATTACTACCACTTCGCCCTCTCCGATTTTAGCGCCTACGTCGTAGGCAGCCTCCTCAATCTCACAGCGTCCCCAGAGGTAATCGTTGAGGGCCTGGTCCATTTCCTCTTCATTCATCTGGAAAAGGACGTGGATGCCGGGAGAGTTGACGTCGGTATCGACCACGCCCACGCGGTGGCCTCGCTTGGCGACCTGGGCTGCGACGTTGGCCGTGACGTTCGATTTGCCGGTTCCCCCCCGGAAGGAATGGATTGAAACGATTTGTGCCATAGTGACCTCTCTTCTAATGGTGCTGGAAGCGTTTAAAGGATCGTGTCATATAAGTCCTGGATCTCGCGCGGTTTGGATTGGGTCAGCTCGGCGATGCGGTCGTTGGCGGCGCGCAGGCGCTGGCTCAGGACGTGAATCAGCTCCAGCGACAGCTCAGGATGCTGGCGAGCCAGCGCGATCAGTGGCTCCCGCCGGACGCTGAGCGTGATTGTGTCTTGGAGCGTGCGGGCGGCGGCTGAACGTTGAGAGGTGTCGAACAGAGCCATCTCGCCGAAATATGCCCGGGGTCCGACCGTCGCCAGGCGGATCAGCGAGCCGGCTCGTTGTGCCTCGCGCTCGATGGCCACCCGTCCGCTGACGACGACGTACATCGTGCCGCCGGCCTCACCCTCTTCGAAGATGAGCGTCTCCTGGGGGAAAAACTCCTCCTCGCAGATGTTGGCGATGACTTTCAGGTGTTCAATTGTCATCCCTGCGAAGAAGGGGACTTCTTTCAAAAAGATGATCCGTTCGATAGCTGAGAGCACGTCTGCCTCCCCTCTCCTTTCGTCACGGCATACGTCGGTTTCGGATAGGATTCGCTGAGCCGAACGGGCGGCTCGGCGAACGTCGCTGTCGGGATCGTGCAGGGCGTCTTCCAGAAGGGTCTCAATTTTCGGCCAGGATAGCGGCGTGGCAGCCCCCTTTGCATTGAGGGGCTGGCGGCTTTCGGCCCCAATCTTGCCCAGGGCAAAGGTCACGATCATCCGCACCCAGGGATCGTCGTCGGTGGCGAGCTGTTGGATCGTCTCATTGGTCTGGCGTTGAGCGATGCCGTTTGCAGTCTCTTCGCCAGTCTCTGCTTCTGATAGGGTCTGCGCACCGAGTTCGGACGCTACGAACAACGGGGCGATGGCGCGGGCCATCTGGGGCGTGGTCAATGATTCGAGTGCCTCGATGGCATTGGCGCGGGTTCGGGGCGTGTCGCTGGCGAGCGATTCGGCGATCACGTCGAGCGCCTCTGGCTCGTGGATGGCGCCCAGCAGATGGAATATGTCGTCGATCAGCCGGGCGTTTTTCTCGCGAAGTAGACTTTGCAGGACGGCGATGCTTGGCTGGTGAGCGTAGGCCTCCAGGCCTTCCAGGTGTGCCAGGTTCTCGTAGATGACGTTCAGCTCCTCGTCAATGCGGGCGGTGACGTGGGGCGCAAATTGCTCGCGGTCGATGCGACTGAGAGTGATGGTGGACATTTTCTGACGCAGCGGCTTCTCGGCGTCGAGGGCTGGCGTGAGCAGTGGGACGGCGGGAGCGCCGATGTCGACCAGCGCCTCGACGGCTGCCTCTCGTACGCGGGGCTGAGCGTCGGTCAGGAAGCGCGTCAGCAGCGTGTGGGCCTGTGGGGTGTCGATGTGCGCCAGGACCGCAACGGTGGCCTGTCGCACCCCTTCGACGGGATCGTCCTCCAGCGCGGGAATATGTTCCATCACGGGCTCAATGGTGGTTTCTGGAACCGTTTGCTGCGCCAGCTCCTCGATGGCGCGAATTGCCTCCAGCCGGACCTGATCGTCCTCGTCTGCCAGGTAGGATGCCAGGTTGCGGATGAAACGCGGATCGCCGATCTGGCCCAGCACGCGCACGCCCTGGGCCCGCCGTTTTGCATCTTCCGCTTCCAGCAGTTGCGTCAGGGCCTGGACGGCCGAGGCCAGGTAGAAGAAGTCGCCGGCCTGGGCCAGGGCGGGGATGACCTGCGCCCGTACGTCAATATCAGGGTCCTGGAGCAGATCCAGCGCCGGGACGAGGAACCGCTCGTCGCCGGGGCCGGCCCACTGCTTCAGCGCGTTGATGGCCGAGCGGCGCACGTGACTATTGGGGTCGTTCAGGTGTGCTGTGTAGATGCGGGCGGCGACGTTTGTCCGCGCGTGATTAGCCGTCAGAATGTCGATGATGGCCGCTCGCACATAGGGCTCGTTGGCCGCGCGGATGATTTCGGCCAGCACGGGCACGGCGTCGTCGCCGCCTATCTCACTGATCAGCTGGGTCATAAAGATCGTGAGGTCGCCATTGTCGCTCTCACGGAGCTTCTGCGTCAGCCAGTCGAGGGTCGTCCCGTCGGTGATGGTCAGGTCCGATGGGGACGTGAAGAGCGAGGAGTAATCCTCCTCTTCCAGCAGGGTGATCAGTGCGTGGGCATATTGCCGGCGTACGATGACGGCGCTGACAGCGTAGGCCACGGAGATGACTGTGATCAAGAGTGGCACGAACCAGGCGCGAGCTGCGAAGGGCAGCAAAAGCAGGAGGCCGCCGACCAGCGAGCCGATCGGGGCGATCAAACCGTCGATGAAGGCGCGGGCGCGTCCCTTAACGCGCAGCGGCACGGCGTTATAGAGGAGGTTGTTGATAGGATTGCGGAATACGCGCCGAAAGTCCTTCCGATTCAGGTAGGCTAGGGCCGCGCTCAGCTGGCCCGGACGCGCGATCAGACCGGCGCAGATGGCGAGGGAGCTGAGGGGGAAGATCAGGTTGGCGTTGCCCAGCCCCAGTTTGGATACCATGCGGCTGAACAGCAGGAGTTGGAAGGGCAAGAGAATCATGCTGGACCAGGCGCTGATCTGGCCCAGGAAACCGGAGAGGGCCTCTTGCGATCCTAACCTTGTGCTCTGGGTGAAGATCTCGCTGGCGCGGAACTCCAGCAGGGCCAGCAGGGCCATCATAAAGAGCGTCGAGAAGGCCATCCAGCGCAGGTAGGGCGATTGAGAGACAAAATCGTAACCCTCGCGGACGTTGCGGGTGAACGAACGGTGTTCCGGACCGGGGGTTATGGCCCACGCGCGGGGGTGGGATTCATGCTTCTCTTTCAGCAAGTGTGGCATCAGCCAAGCCAAGAGGGGCACGCATAGCAGCGTCCCGATCCACAATAAGATGATATTCTTGGGAGCGAGATAGGCGCTGAGCAAGCCGATCGTCTGCCCGGCGACGATGATGGCGATGCGCGGGGCGGTGACCAGCACCGGGATGATGCGTTTGGCCGAGCGGGTGTCGTAGAAGCTGTTGACGTAGGTCCACCATTGGAGATTGAATACCTGACGGACGACGATGGTCAGGAGATAGAGCATCTGATAGGCCGCGTTGGTGAGGACCGGTCGCTCGGCTGTGAGCAGCAAGCGTCCGAGCACGATGGGGACGGCGCAGGCAAGGGTGACGGCGATCAGGAGTGAGCGGTGGGGGACGCGATCGACGAACGGCGTGTAGACCACCACAGCGACGATCGAGACGATGGCGTTGGCGACGATGATCCGTGGCAGGTTCTCGACGCCAACTTCGAGCAGGAACGCAGCCTCCACGCTCAGCCCGCCCCAGGTGATGCCGATGATGAAGAGGAAGACCATCGCATAGAGAAGCAGCAGTCGCGGCCACTCGTGGACCTTGAGGTTGAAAGTGTGGGTGAAGGTTCGGCCTAGCTCACTCATAGCGGAAGGTTACACGCACTCCGCCTGACTGTCAAGCGATGCTGTCGCGGGATCGTAGCGGTTCCCAAACTCCCCGGCACACTGCCGTCGCTTGACATTCTCTGTGGATGACGTATCCTTCTCATTCGTTATTTTCGTTCTTGGATACGCTTGTAACGCGATCGCGAGGTGCAATGTGAACGTACTGCGTGCTCTTCTGCTCGGCGCCCTCCAGGGCGCGACTGAATTTCTGCCTGTCAGCAGCTCTGGGCATTTGGTTTTGGTGCCCTGGTTATTGGGCTGGGAATCTTCGGGGCTGGCCTTTGATGCTGTGGTCCATTGGGGCACGGCGCTGGCCGTCATCGTCTACTTCTGGCCGGATTGGCTCGCGCTGATACGATCATTTCTTGGCTCTCTGGGTGAGCTGGGCTGGCGTAAGTTGCGGGCTGCCATCGTGGACAGCGGTGTCGGGTGGGATCGCGTCCAGGAACCGGAACGGGCCACGCTGGCCTGGTTGATCATCCTCGGTACGGTGCCGGCGGCCTTGATCGGCTATCTGCTGGAGGACTTCTTCGAGGCAATGTTTGGGCGGCCGGTGTTCGCGGCCGGGTTTCTGTTGGTCACCGCAGCGCTGCTGGCCGTGAGCGAGCGTTTGGGGCGCCGCGAGCGTGAGCTCGACGCGATGAACTGGCTTGATGCGTTGGTGGTGGGCCTGGGGCAGACGCTGGCCATCTTCCCCGGCATCTCGCGTTCTGGCGCGACCATCGCCGCTGGGCTGGCGCGGGGTTTGAAGCGCGAGCCATCTGCTCGCTATAGCTTCTTCCTGGCCACGCCCATCATCCTCGGGGCGGGGCTTTTCAAGGTGATCGATCTGGTGCAGATGGGCGGCCTCACGGCTCAGGCCCCGGCGTTGATCGTGGGCTTCGCGACGGCTGCTGCCGTCGGGTTGGCGTGCATCCACTTCCTGCTACAATACCTTCAGCGCCGTCGGCTCTACCCGTTTGCCGCCTACTGTGCCGTGTTTGGCATTATCAATTTGCTCGTGGCGCTATGGCGGGCCTGAGTAATCACTTGCTGGTTGACGAGGAGGAACCTGTGGTGTGTGAGGCCGAGATTATGAATCTGGATGACCTGACGAGCCGGGAAATGGCGGAGGGTGCCAGTGCCCGCTTTGTCCATACCGGGCATATGACCGTCGTCTACTGGCGCTTCGAGCCCGGCGTGCCGCTGCCGGAGCATTCGCATCCCCACGAGCAGGTGACCAACGTGCTCGAGGGTGCCTTCGAGATGACGCTGGCGGGCGAAACCCATCGCCTGGAGGCGGGTTCCGTGGTGGTCATTCCCCCCGATGTCGAGCACGGCGGACGGTCGCTCACTGCGTGTCGTATCCTCGACGTCTTCCATCCGGTGCGAGAGGACTTTCGGTGAAAGATCTTCTCTGCGTTGCGGTGTTTCTTTCGCTCCTTGCGACGGCCTGTGCGCCGCAACCGCTTACCGTCACCCGATCGCCGGTCACTCTCCGCCTAGCCGTCGCCGATTCCTGCCAGCCTTGGGTTGAGGATCTAGTCGCGTCCTACGAGGATTCTCACCCCTGGGTCACAGTGGAGCACGTGTCCTACAATACGCTTGAGGTCGAGCATCTGCTCCGCGCCGGTGGGGCGGACCTGGCTTTGCTCTCCTGGCTGCAGACGCCGGATCCTGACGACGAGAAAGCGGCGCTTTGGGCTGAGCCTTTCGCCCGCGATGGGCTGGCTGTGATCGCTCACCCCGATTTCCCGCTTGCTGATGTGGGGATGGCGCAGCTGCGGGACATCTTCAATGGGCGCGTGCAGGAGCTGGATGGTCTGGTGCTGACTGTCGTCAGCCGGGAGGAGGGTTCCGGCACCCGCCGGGTCTTCGAGGATCTCGTGCTAGAAGGGGGTATTCCAACGCTCAATGCGGTGATGATGCCCTCCAGCGAGGCCATGCTGGATTACGTAGCGAGCACGCCGGGCGCCGTCGGTTACATCTCGATGCTGTGGCTGGACGAGCGCGTGAAGGTGCTATCGGTGGAAGGGGTGCGAGCCGATTGGGAGTCCGTGGCGGTGGGCAGCTACCCGATTTCGCGTCAGCTCTACCTGGCGTCTGTAGACGAACCGAGCGGCGAGGCGCGTGAGTTTGCCCAGTGGCTGCTGGCGGGCGCTGGAGGGGTGTTGGAGAAGGTCCTCAGCAGAGATCTAAGTTTTGTTCAAAGTCCAGTGGTGCGTATGAGGGACTGCCGATGTCCCGCGGGCCGAAGCAGAGACGGGGCCTGTGGGCGGTCGACTCACTTGTCCATAATTCTCGACAACTCGTACAGTTCTTTGTCGATCTCTTTCTGATAGGCGATTGCCTCCTCCAGAGGCATCAGGGCGATGGCATTATCCATCCATCCGATCATCTGTCCTGTGGTCCCGTTGACCAGCTCCCTTACGGCGGCAGCTCCTAACCGGGTGGCCAGGATGCGATCGAAAGCGCTGGGAGACCCGCCTCGCTGAACGTGCCCCAGCCGTGTGACCCGCACCGAGAAGCCCAAATCCTTTTTGTGGTCGTGCAGCTTCTGGGCGATCTCCTGCGTGCCTGGTTGCCACCCCTCGGCGACGACGATGATGCAATGGGCTTTGCCTCGAATGTAAGATTCCTCGACGGTCTTGATGATCTCCTCGGTGGTTGTCTCTATCTCCGGGCACAGGACCAATTCTGCTCCTCCAGCGATGCCGCTCGCCAGCGCCAGGTATCCGGAATTCCGCCCCATTGTCTCGATCAGGAAAGCCCGGTTGTGGGACGAAGCGGTGTCCTTGACCTTGTCGATGGCGCCGAGGATGGTATTGAGCGCTGTATCCACGCCGATGGAGATGTCGGTGCCGTTGACGTCGTTATCGATAGTGCTGGGAATTCCTATCACGGGGAAGCCCAACTTGTGAAGCTCAAAAGCGCCGGTCAGCGACCCATTGCCGCCGGTGACCACCAGGCCGTCGATGTCGAAGCGGTTCAACATGCGCAGCCCTTTCTTACGGCCTTGAGCTTCATAGAACTCTGGACAGCGGGCGGTGCCTAGAATCGTCCCGCCGCGTCCCAGGATGCCGCCGACTGATCGGGCGTCCATTGAGTTGATGTCGCCCCCGATCAGGCCAGCGTACCCGCGGCGAATGCCCATCATCTCTAGCCCCAGGTGGAGCCCCATTCGCACCACAGCTCGGATGCACGGATTGAGGCCCGGATTGTCGCCTCCGCTGGTCAATACGCCGATGCGTTTCATTTTTCCTCCTCGTCGCTATCTTTGCCGGTTGAGTTGTGTGTTGCTGGTGTCGACGCCGGCCCATCTTGCCGTGAGCGTTGAGTGCTGATGCATCAGAAGGGGCGCGGAGCTATGCCCACCAGATAGCCGAAGCGCTCCTTGAACTCCGCCAACGAAAGATTGGTCTGATCGGCCATCCGCTTGAGAAGCTTCTCGTTCTTGCCATCCTTTGGTTTGAGACGGATCATAAACTTGGAGGCCGAGCGATAGGTAAAAGAGTCTATCTTGACCGTGCGCACCTTGGTTTTGCCCGTTTCCGGGTCCATCATCTCACCGAAGGGCATCGGGACGACCTCGTTGCCCTGAATAGTGATGGTGGCGTTAGTCCCGCCCTGGATCAGGTAATCGACCGCGGCCTCGCCCAGGCTGCGGGTGTAGTCGATGTCGAGGGCGATGGGATTGGCGCACCGCAGTTCGTACCCCAGATCCTTGCCCGTGACGCGGATCTCGATACCCAGCTCTCTTAACTCCGTCCGAACAACCCGCGTCAATACGTGCGAGAAGTTGATGTCCGAGAGGCGGATGTGGCCGTGTGCGTCCCGCTCGACGTGCTCCAGGACCCGCAGATCTTGCGGGGACATATACTCCATCACTCCCTCAGCGACCAGGGCCACGCCGTAAGGTTTGCCATAAGCCATCCGCCGGATGATGGAGGTGACTAGAATATCGGAGACCTCCTGGAGGCGGATTTCACGCTCTCCCCATTCCTCTGGAATCAGGGTCACGGTGGCCCCAGAGCTTTTGCCGATCCCCAGCGCCAAGTGCCCTGCCTTGCGTCCCATCGTCACGGCCAGGAACCAGCGTTGGCCCGTCAGCGCATCCTCCATCAAATTTCTGACCAGCTTGGTGCCCAGCTCCCGCGCCGTCTCGTAACCAAAGGTGTTGATCTCCTCCGGTAGCGGCAAGTCGTTGTCGATTGTCTTGGGGACGTGGACAGTTCTGATGTCGAACCCCATATGTTCCTGGGCATATTTGGCCACGCGATAAGCCGAGTAGGCCGTGTCGTCCCCTCCGATGACGACCAGATAGCCGATATTGCCTTCTTTCAGGGCCTGGCCGCACGTTTTGAGGGTCGCTTCTTCCTTGGTGGGATTGGCTCGCGACGTGCGCAGGATTGATCCCCCATCCAGGTAGATGCGGCTTACGTCATTGATGGTCAGCGGGGTGCCGACCAGCTCGTTCGCCATCAGGTGCTTGAACCCATCGTAAATACCGAACACTTCGTGCCCGTTGAGTCGGGCCTCGATAGTGGCCGAATGAATCACGCTATTAATTCCTGGCGCGGGGCCGCCGCTGACTAGAATTCCAATATTCTTCTTATCTGATTGATTGGGCATATATTCCTCCTCGGTTGGTTTGATCTTTGGATTAGGCTTTGCGCCCGCGATTCTGGTCAAGATTTCGTGACATCGGTCACACGTCCGTCGCCTAAGATATCCGTCAGCGTCTCCACCAAATCGGGGCAATAATGAGTGGTCTTTTCTGGGAACGCCAGATCGACTGGGCCGTTGGCGCCGCCGACCACGCGGATGATGAAGTGATCCTGGCCTTCCTGGGCCGTCAGCGCTTCGTGGAGCTGATGCAACGTCTTGATGTCTCGGTCGGCATCGGCGCTACGGGGCAGCGTGACCTGGATGGTGCGCGGTTTTGAGGCCGGGCTTTGGTCCTGGGGGCCGTTGCGCTGGGCGTGAGTGGGTTGCTTGGCCGGCTGTGGGGGTTGTTTGGTGGGCGAGGCGGACGGTGGCTCCGTGCGGGCGGCTACCTTGACCTCATCGGGCGGCTTGACCCAGCTGCATAACAGGCTGGGCTCGTCGCGTCGGCTGGCATCCACTTTTCCGCTTACCACCACGATGCTCTCCGGCGTCCATAAATGTTGTGTCTTCTTCCACACACTGGGGAAGACCACCACGTCGCAGCTGCCGCGGGCGTCCTCTAGCGTCACAAAGGCCATGCGGTTGCCCTTCTTCGTCGTATGCCGGTGGACGCGCTTCACAATTCCAGCCACGATGGCCTGTTCGCCGTTCCCGATCTCCTCCAGCGCGCCAGCGTAACCATCCAGCACGTGATGAAGCCGTTCCCGCACCCTGTTCAGGGGGTGCTCGGAGACGTAGACGCCGACCAGATCTCGCTCCCAATCCAGGATCTCCTTCTGAGGGATATCCGTCTTGGGGCTATCGGGCGAGAGGAGTGTCTCCTCGGCTGCCAGCTTGACGCCGGTACTTTCGCCGAACAGGCTCATCTGCCCCACGTCCAGCGCGTTGTGCTGATTGGCGCTGAGTGCGATGATCTGTTCCACGATTGGCAGCAGCGCGGATCGCTCGCCGAAAGGACTCAGAGCGCCGACTTTGATTAGACTCTCCAGGGCGCGGCGATTGACGCTCCGCAGGTCGACGCGCCGGCAAAAGTCGTCCAGGTCTTCAAACGGGCCGCCGTCTTGGCGGGCGCTCAGGATCGTCTCAATTGGCCCTTCGCCCACGTTTTTGACCGCTCCCAGCCCAAAGCGGATGGTGGGCTTCTGCTCGGCCTGATCCACGATAGTGAAATCGAGCCCGGATTTGTTGACGTCTGGAGGTTTCACCTCCATCCCCATCCGGCGACACTCGGAGATCAACATACCGATCTTGTCGGTGTTGTTTCGCTCGACAGTCAGCAGGGCGGTCATATACTCGATCGGGTACTTGGCCCGCAGGTAAGCGGTCTGGCAGGTGAGCACGGCGTAGTCGGCGGCGTGGCTCTTATTGAACCCATAACGCGCGAAGTACTCAATATCGTCGAAGATGGCCTCAGCCGTCTCGCGCGGCAGGCCGTTCTCCACTGCGCCCTTGACGAAGCCGGCGCGATGTTTCATCAGCGCTTTCTTCTTCTTCTTGCCCACCGCCCTCCGTACCAGATCGGCCTCGCCCGGCGTATAGCCCGCGATGTCCGTCAGGATGCGGATGATCTGCTCCTGGTAGACGATGATGCCGAACGTCTCCTTCAGGATCGGCTCCAGGCTGGGGTGGCGGTACTCGACCTTCTTATCGCCGTGGAGGCGGTCGATGTAGTCGTCGATGTACTCCATCGGGCCAGGCCGGTAGAGGCTGATGGCGGCGATGACGTGCTCGAAGCGACGGGGCTGCATCTTCGTCAGCGTCCGCCGCATACCCTGGCCTTCTACCTGGAAGACGCCGGTAGTATCGCCCTGGGAGAGCAGCTCATAGATGGCCGGGTCGTCGCGGGGTATGGTGAGCAGATCGAGCTCGACGCCGTGACGTTTCTCGATCAGCTCGCAGGCCAGGCGCATCACAGTGAGCGTGGCGAGCCCCAGGAAATCGACCTTGAGCAGTCCCAGTTCCTCCAGCTCGGACATAGTGTACTGGGTGACGGCGCCGATCTGTTCGTCCTCGTCGGTGCTGGTGGGGCGGCGGATGGGGGCGTAGTTGACTAGGGGGATGTCGGTCACAATCACGCCGGCCGCGTGGGTGCTGGCGTGGCGGATGTTTCCCTCCACGCCGCGGGCCGTATCGATCAGCCGCCGGATGTGGTCCTGCTCTTCGTATTGCTGCTTCAGCTCGGGCACTTCGCGTAGGGATTGATCGAGCTTCACTTTGGGGCCGCCTGGTACCATGCCGGCGATGCGGTCGACTTCGTTCAGCGGGCAGTCGAGCGCCCGTCCAGCGTCGCGGATTGCGGCCTTGGCGCCCATCGTCCCGAAGGTGATAATCTGTGCGACTTGCTCGTGTCCGTATTTCTCGATGGTGTAGCGGATCAAGTCGGCGCGTTGGTCATCGGGGTAGTCCAGGTCGATGTCGGGCATCGTGACGCGCCCCTCGTTGAGGAAGCGCTCGAAGATCAGGTTTTGATGCAATGGCTCCAGGTTGGTGATGTAGAGACTGTAGGCCACAATTGAGCTGGCGCCCGAGCCGCGCACGTTCCACCAGATGTCCTGCTCTTGCGAGAAGCGGCACAAGTCCCACACGATGAGAAAATAGGTGTCGAAGCCCATCCGGTGGATGATGTCGAGCTCGTAATCGAGCCGCTCTTTTATGCGGGGGGTGACCTCGTCGTAGCGCTCGTACAGGCCCTGCTCGCAGAGATGCCGCAGGTAGGATTGGGCGTCGTAGCCATCGGGCACCTCGAAGGTGGGCAGGTGGTAATTGCCGAACTCGAGCTCAACGTTACACCGCTCTGCGATCTCCAGCGTGTTGCTGAGCGCCTCGGGTACGTCGCCGAAGAGCGCTTCCATCTCCGCGGCGCTTTTGAGGTAGAAGCTCTCCCCGTCCATTCGCATGCGGTTGGGCTCGGTCACCGTCTTGCCGGTCTGGATGCAGAGCAGTACGTCGTGGATGGAGGCGTCCTCGCGGCGGGTGTAGTGGACGTCGTTGGTGGCGACCAGGGGGAGATCGAGTTCATTGGCCAGCGGGATCAACTGGCGATTGACCTCGGCCAGCTCGGGGATGTCGTGATCCTGCAGCTCGAGGTAGTAGCGGCCTGAGAAGACCTGCCGGTGCCATTCGATGGCCTCGCAGGCCTGGTCCAGCTGGCCGTTCTTGATTCGCCGCGCCACTTCGCCGGAGCCGCAGCCGGAGAGTGCGATCAGCCCCTCGTTATACTTCTCCAGCAGCTCGCGGTCGACGCGGGGTTTGTAGTAGAAGCCTTCTGTCTGGGCCAGGGATGCCAGGCGCATCAGATGGTGGTAGCCGGTGTCGTTCTGGGCCAACAACACCAGGTGGTAGGGGCTGCGATCCTTTTGGGGGTCGCGATCCTGGCGGCCTCTCGGCGCGACGTAGGCTTCCATCCCGATGATGGGTTTGATGCCGGCGGCGCGGCACGATTTGTAGAACTGGACCGCGCCGTACATCGCGCCGTGATCGGTCAGGGCGATGGCCGGCATGCCTATCTCGACGGCGTGCTCGGCCAGCTCCTGGCAGCTGCTCAGCCCGTCTAACATCGAGTATTCGCTGTGTACGTGGAGGTGGACAAATTCGCTCATTGGATGTGCATTATACCACAGTGAGTGAAGATTTCTAGTGGCCTGTGGGTGTTGAGGGGGGCGCGTAGTGGTTTTGGTAGTTGGCCGCAGATGCAAAGAGCCGGCTGACGATGGAGCACCATCGCCAGCCGGCCAAAGGGGTCGGAGATTGTCAGCTCAATTGGGATTAGCCGCTCTTCTGTCGTTTGGCGGCGGTCACCAGGTTGCGCATCAGAATCGCGTTCGTCATCGGGCCGGTGCCCCCGGGCACGGGGGTGATGGCTCCGACGACGTCCTGGGCGGCCTCAAAGTCGACATCGCCGACCCATTCGCCATCCTTCTCGGCGAATCCAAAGTCGAGCACAGTGGCGCCGGGTTTGAGCATGTCGGCCTTGATCAGGTGGGCGACGCCGGTGACGCTGGCCACAATGTCGGCCTGCTTGGTGTATTCGCTCAGAGGATCGGTGTGCAAGTCGCAGACTGTGACGGTGGCCCAGTGTTGAATTAGCAGGAGCGCCAGTGGCTTCCCGATCAAGTTGCTAGCGCCCACGATCACGGCGTGTTGGCCGTCGATTTCGATGTCGTAGTGCTTGAGCAGCTCGAGCCCGCCGAGGGGGGTCGCGGGTACCATGTAGGGCCCTACGTCAATCGGGCGGTCGATGAACGTGAACTGGGCCAGGCGGCCGGCGTTTAACGGGTGAGCCCCGTCGATGTCCTTGGCCGGGTCCAGGGCGTTGACCAGTGAGAGAAGTTTGACGCCTTCGGGCAGGGGTTGCTGAATGATGATACCGTGTACGTTCTCGTCGTTGCTCAGCTCCTCCACCACCGCTGCCATCTCTTCCTCGCTGACGTCGGCGGGGCGGGTGTGGGCTTCAAAAGCGGCGCCGCACTTGTTGCAAGTGCGCTCAATCATGCCGGCGTAGCTGACGGAGGCCGGATCAGAGCCGCCGCGTACAAGTCCCAACGTGGGAGGGGTGCCCCATTCTTCTTCGAATGCGGCTGTTTGCTCCTTTAGCTCGCTTAGAATCTCTTTGGAGTAGGAACGTCCGTCTAGGATTTTGGCTGTCATTTTTTCTCCTTGTGTAATCTATGTTACCGAATACCCTCAACCTATCATACCATGTCTGTGGAGGCTTGCCAAATTCTGGTGTAAGGGAGGGCCGTGTTGTCCTCCAACTCGCGCCTCAAGCGGTCGACCCGCTGGCGAGCGCGTTTCGTGGCCCAATCTTCACGGCGGCGGCATTGTCAAATCATCTCAGGCATGCTACACTGGCAGCCATAAAGTTTGGCTGACGAAGTTGGAAGCGTATACCGAATCGTTGGCGCAGGATTGGACTTTGTTCTCTGCTTCGGGCATCTTGTTCGGCGGGAGCAGGGGGCTTAAGCGCCAGGATCGACTATTTGTTGGGAGGATCACTTGACCACTTTACTTCTCAAGAACGCCGATTGGCTGATCACGATGGATGATCAGCAGCAGCGCATCGCCGATGGCGGACTCTTCGTGCGCGATAACCGCATCGAGCAGGTCGGGCCGACGGACGAGCTGCCCGCCGAGGCCGACGAGGTCATCGACGCCAGCGGGATGATCGTCCTGCCGGGACTGGTCAACACGCACCACCACCTCTACCAGACGTTGACCCGCGCCGTGCCCGGCATCCAGGACGCCACGCTCTTCTGCTGGCTCAAGACGCTCTACGATATCTGGGCCGGAATGACGCCGGAGGCGATCTACACCAGCGCGTTGATCGGCCTGGCCGAACTGATGCTTTCCGGCTGCACCACTGCCTCCGATCACCTCTATATCTACCCGCCGGGGAATGGCTACCGCATCGACGATGAGATCCGCGCGGCGCAGGAGCTCGGCGTGCGCTTCCAGCCCTGCCGCGGCTCGATGAGCCTGGGCGAGAGCGACGGCGGCCTCCCGCCCGATCGCGTGGTGGAGGACGAGGATGACATCCTGGCGGACACCCGCCGCGCCATCGAGACCTACCACGATCCCGAACCGGGCGCGATGCTGCGCATCGTGGTGGCGCCCTGCTCGCCGTTCTCGGTCACGCCGGACCTGATGCGGGAGTCGGCGGCGCTGGCCCGCGCCTACGGCGTGATGCTTCATACGCACCTGGCGGAGACGCTGGACGAGGAAGCCTTCTGCCTGGAGCAGTTCGATCAGCGCCCGGTGGCCTACGCCGACGAGCTGGGTTGGATGGGCGAGGACGTCTGGCACGTCCATTGCGTCCACCTGAACCAGGTCGAGGTGGAGCTGTTCGCCGAGACGGGCACGGGCGTCTGTCACTGCCCGAGCTCGAATATGCGGCTGGCGAGCGGCATCGCGCCGGTGCGCGAGCTTCTGGACGCCGGCGCTCCGGTGGCGCTGGGCGTCGACGGCTCGGCGAGCAACGATTCGTCGCACCTGCTGGCCGAAGCGCGGATGGCGCTGCTTCTGCAGCGTGTCAAGTTCCGGGGGGCGTCGGATGACGAGTGGGGCGATCCGGCGGCGCTTTCGGCCGAGGAGGCGCTCTGGATGGCGACCCGCGGCGGCGCGCGGGTGCTGGGCCGCGACGATATCGGCCAGCTCGCGCCCGGCAAGGCGGCCGATGTCATCGGGCTGCGGCTCGACCGCCTGGCCTACGCCGGCGCACTCCACGACCCGCTGGCGGCCCTGGTCTTCTGCCAGCCGCAGCCAGTCGATCTCTCGATCATCAATGGCGAGCTCGTGGTGGAGGATGGGCACCTGTCGACGGTTGAGCTGGGCCCGGTGATTGAGCGACACAATCGGATCAGCCGTCAGTTGGTGGAGGGCAGTTAGCGAGGATGACTCAGCAACTCGAGCGCGAGGCATTGGCCGATATTTTGCAGGCTCGCTCCGTCGAATCGCTCTCGCTGGCCGATCTGGTGGCTCTGACGTGCGAAGAGATCGACGACTTTCTCCCCGACGGCGTCTATCAGGTCGATCCGCGGAACGGACAGCGTATTCTCTATCACTCGTCGCGGGCGCGCCGGCCGCACGACAACGTCCCGGCGGAAGCAGTAGGCGTTCCGGAGCGCGAGTGTGTCATCTGCCGGGGCGAGACGACCGGCGTGGTCGATGTGGCCGAGCTGAGCGAGGGCTTCACGTTCATCAACAAGAACCTCTTCCCCATCCTCTATCCGTTCGAGGACCAGGATCGCGTGTCCGGCCTCCACTTTTTGCAGTGGACCTCCTCGCAGCACGACCGGGACTGGCACAACATGCCGCTCGACGATTGTGCGGTGGTGATGGAGCGGCTGGCGGCGCTGGAGCGGACCCTGCTCGCCGGCGTCGACGGGCCCCGAGAGCGTCTTGAAGAGCGCTTCGTGGTGATCGTCAAGAACTACGGGCACCTGGTCGGCGGCTCGCTGATCCACGGGCACCAGCAGATCGCGTTCAGCAACGTGATGCCACGGCACTTCGAGGACAATCAGCGCTTCGAGCGGGAACACGGCGGTACCTTCTCCGCCTATCTGCAGCGTGAGAACCCGTCCGACCTGACGGTCAAGAACTACGGTCCGGCGGTACTGGTGGTGCCTTACTTTATGCGACGCCCCTACGATATGATGTTGCTGATCAGGGACGTCGGCAAGCGGTATATGCATCAGCTGGATCAGGCCGAGATCCGCGCCGTCGCCGAGGGCTGGCATGACGCGCTCCGCGCCATCCGCACGGTGATGCCGCAGATCGGCCGGGAGTTGGCCTACAACGTGATCGCCAACAACGGTCCCGGCGCCGGGCTCTACTTCGAGTTTCTGCCGTACACGCAGGAGATCGGCGGGGTGGAGCACTTGGGGTTGTTCGTGTGTCAGGAGCTGCCGGAGCGCGCGGCGGCCCGGCTGCGTGACTTGGTGAGATAGTTGAGGTGCCTGGCACCTCGCGCGTTTAAGGAGGAGTTGATATGCACATCGGATTTTTGAACCCGCAGGGTAATTTCGATCCCGACGATAGCTACTGGACGCAGCATCCGGATTTCGGCGGGCAGCTCGTCTACGTCAAGCAGGTGGCGCTGGCGATGGGTGAGCTGGGCCATCAGGTCGATATTCTGACCCGCCAGATCATCGATCCGGAGTGGCCCGAGTTCGCGGAGCGGTTCGACGCCTACCCCGGTGCGCCCAACGTGCGCATCGTACGCCTGCCGGCTGGCCCCGACGAGTTTTTGCGCAAGGAGCTCCTTTGGCCGCACCTGGTGCGCGATTGGGTGCCTAACGTGCTCCAGTTCTACCGGGATGAGGGTGGACTGCCTGCTGCTTTCACCACGCACTACGGCGACGGCGGGCTCTGCGGCGTGCTGATCGAGGACGAGACGGGCGTGCCGTTCACCTTCACCGGTCATTCGCTGGGGGCGCAGAAGATGGACAAGCTCAACGTCAACCGCGACAACCTGGCGGCGATGGACGAGCGCTTCCACTTCGCGCGGCGACTGGTGGCTGAGCGTCTGGCGATGAATCGCTCATTGGTCAACATCACCAGCACCTCCCAGGAGCGCTACAGCCAATACACTCACAGCGCCTACCGTGGCGCAGTCGATCCTACCGCCAATTCGCGGTTTGCCGTGGTGCCGCCGGGTGTCGCGATGGATATTTTCGATCGGGACGCCCGTCACGAGGAGGAGGGAGCCGTTCGGCGGCACATCAAGGCGATGTTGGAACGTGATCTGGATCACAATCGCCTGGACTTGCCCTGCATTGTCGCCTCCAGCCGGTTGGATCCGAAGAAGAATCACCTGGGGCTGGTGGAGGCCTTCGCCTGCAGCCCCGAGTTGCGACAGCGAACTAACCTGGTGATGATCACGGGTAATCTGGACAATCCCCTTGAGGAGTATCCGGGGGCGAGGGAGACCGAGCAGGAGGTGTTGGATAGATTGATGGATGTCATTGAGCGGGAGAACCTTCGCGGTCAGGTCTCTATGTTCGCACTACGGGGGCAGGATGAGCTGGCGGCGGGTTATCGGTTCTTTTCGGAACGGCGCTCAATCTTTGCCCTGACGGCGCACTATGAGCCGTTTGGCCTGGCACCCCTCGAGGCCATCGCAGCTGGGCTGCCGGCGGTGGTGACCAAGTTCGGCGGACCGAGCGAGAGCCTGCGGGAGGATGACGAGGAGTATGGGCTGCTGGTCGATCCGACCGATCCGGAGGAGGTGAGCTCCGCTCTGTATTCGCTGGTCGTGAGCGAGGAGCGTTGGCAGCACTACGCTGCGGCCGGCTACCGTCGCGTCCAGGAGCGTTACACCTGGCAACGCACCGCTGAAGGGTATCTGCGGGCCCTTGAAGAGCGTGGGGCATCCCAGGAAGAGACCACTACCTCTCGCCTCCCCATCCATCCGTACTTCCTGGACCCTCAACCGAAGAATGATATCACACTTGAGAAACTGGATGACCTTTATATGAAATTTGAGTTACTGGCTGTCGGAGAGACACTGGTAGATTTTATCTCGGAGGAACAGGTCAACTCTCTTCGGGCGGCCGAACAGTTCACCCGCTATCTGGGCGGGCAGCCGGCCAATGTGGCTGTCTACGTCGCCAAACTTGGCATGCGTTCGACTATGCTTTCGATGATCGGCGAGGATCGATTTGGCGAGTTTCTGAAGGAGAAGCTTCAGTTCCACGGCGTCAGCACAGAAGCGATGCTGACGACTGAGAAGATGCCGACTACCAACGTATTTCTGACGCAGACGACGGGCGTTCCCGATTTTCAGGTCAATCGCGGCGCTGACACGTTGCTTGATATACGGGATGTGCCTGAGGATCTGATCGAGCGAGCGCGGGCTGTCCATACCTCGTGCTTCGCGCTCGCGCGTGAGCCAGCGCGTTCGGCGGTTCGACGGGCGCTGCGGCTGGCCCACAGGGAAGGCAAGTTAGTCTCGCTCGATCCAAATTATAGTGTCCGCATCTGGCCCGACAAAATGGAGGCATGGGAGGTGCTCGCGCAAATCCTGCCTTATGTGACGATTGTGAAGCCGTCGTTGGAAGATGCGCGTCGGCTCTTTGACTACAATATGGAGGAGGAGGAGCTCGAGGAAGCTTGTCTACATTGGTTCCATGATCTGGGCGCCGAGGTCGTGATCCTCACCCGGAGCGGCGGCATGGTGACCGTCTCTCACGGTGGAGAGGTTGAGCGCGTAGGACCACTTTCTCTGGTGAACGTCAAGAGTGTTATTGGCGGCAGCGATGCCTTCTGGGGCGGACTTTTGGTCGCTCGCATGGACGGCAAGCCGTGGCCGTTCTGTGTCCGGTTCGCCCACGAGATCGCTGCACTGAAGCTTCTCGTGGTTGGTCATATTGAGCGCATGATCGACCGAGAGGTGATCTATGAGCGATTGGAGCAGTAGGCATCTTCTCGTAGCGCCGTAGTTCTTGCAAGGCTACGCCTGAGCCGGCTAGCCATTACTGAGAGGATACATAGGAGGCAAGAAAATGACAACACCCATAGCGTTCATATCGATTCACGGCGATCCGTTGGTCGCGCTGGGCGGAAGTCACCACGGCGGGCAAAATGTTTACGTCAAGGAGATGTCGCGCCATCTGGGGCGGCAAGGTTTCCAGGTCGATGTCTTCTCCCGCTGGGAGTCGCCCGATCAGCCCAGTGTGGAAGAGATTGGTTCGGGATCTCGGGCGATCCGGGTCCAGGTTGGTCCACCGGAGCACCTCCCCAAAGAGCGGATGATCCTGTTCTTGGAGGAACTGGCCGACTGGGTCGACCGTTTTCAGGAGGAGAACCGGGTTGGTTATCGCCTCATCCACGGTCACTATTATTTCAGCGGCGCTGTCAGCTTGTCCTTGCGTGAACGGTGGTGCATCCCTTTCGTCGAGACGTTCCATTCCTTGGGATTGGTCAAACGTAAAGCGCTGGGTAGCAAGGACCCTAGTCCCACTCGTCGGCTTGATATCGAGCGACGGGTTGCTCAGACTGCCGATCGGATCATTGCCACAGCGCCTCAGGAGAGGACCGATCTGGTCTCGGCTTATGGGGCAGATCCGTCTCGAATTCAGGTGATCCCCTGCGGCGTCGATCTTGAGCTCTTCAGGCCAATCTCTCGCCAGGAAGCCCGGGATTACGTCGGTATACCCGATGATCGGTTCTTGCTCACCTTCGTCGGCCGACTGGAAAGGCGAAAAGGGGTTGATACGATGCTGGAGGCGATGGGGCTGCTGTTGAGCGAGCAGCCGGATCTTCCCTTGCACGCGGTCATCGTGGGGGGGCATCCCAAGGACCAGGATCCGGCTGAGATGCCCGAACGGGAGGCGCGGGAGCATCGTCGGTTTCGGGAGATTATGGGGCGTTACGGCATCCAGGATCGGGTGACCTTCACGGGCGGGCTGCCCCAGCGCTTGCTCTACAACTACTACAGCGCTGCTGACGTGACCATCATCCCATCCTACTACGAGCTCTTTGGTTTGACGGCGTTGGAGGCGATGGCGTGCGGCAGCAGCGTCGTCGCTTCTCGGGTGGGTGGATTGAAGACGACCGTGAAAGAGGGCGAGGTCGGTTTCCAGTTTGAGGCTGAAAATCCCCAGGATCTGGCAGAGAAGATCGCCTATCTGGTGGAGCATCCCGAGCTCAACGCCCGCTTGCGGCGAAACGCGCGTCCCTACGTGGAGCATCACTACAGCTGGCGTGCGGTGTCGGAGCGGGTCGCCGAGGCGTACCGGGAGGTGCTAGGCGGATACTTCGAGGAGGAGCCACGGTGAAGATTCCCGAAGGGAACCTGGATCTTCTCGCTATCGGTGAAACGCTGATCGACTTCATCTCTGAAGAGGAGGCGGAATCGCTGCGCGAGGCTTATGTGTTTCGCAAGTATCAGGGCGGGTCTCCGGCTAACATCGCCGTCAACGTCGTCAAGCTGGGCGGACTCGCCGCAGTCATCTCCAAGACGGGCATTGGGAACTTCGGTCAGTTCCTCAAGGCGGAGCTCCAGCGTGCGGGAGTGATCACCGACTATATGGTGATGGACCATCTGGTCCATACTAGTGTGATCTTTATCTCCCGCACTGAAGGCACGCCGGACTTCGAGGCTTTCCGGGCTGGTGATTACCAGCTGGAGCCGAACGAGGTGGACGAGGAAGCCATCGCACGCGCCAGGGTAGTTCACGCCTCCACGTTTGCCCTCTCCCGCGAGCCCTGTCGCTCGGCGGTGGAGAAGGCCTTTCGACTGGCCGAGGAGCAGGGCAAGATTATCTCGCTCGATCCCAATTACAGTCGCCAGATCTGGCCTAACTACCGCGAGGCCAAGGATGTGCTGGAGCGGATGTTGAGCTACGCCACCATCACCAAGCCGTCGCTGGATGACGCCAGCCGCATCTTGGGCGAGGGCGAGGAGCCAGAGACGTACATCGACCGGTTCCATGCGCTGGGTCCGCAAGTGGTGGTTCTGACGATGGGTGCCGATGGTATTCTGCTTTCCGAGGGCGGCGAGATGACTTACATTCCCGCCCGCCCGGTGGAGGTGGTCGATGCGACGGGGGCCGGGGATTCCTTTTGGGCTGGGTTTCTGACCGCGCTGCTTGATGGCAATTCGCTGGAGCGGTGTGCGTTGTTCGCCCGCGAGATCGTCGAGCGGAAGCTGACCACCGTCGGGCCGCTGCCCGAGACTATCGGCTGCCAGGAAATCTACGCCGCCATCGACGCGTTATAACTTAACTCATGCAGCTAGCTACCGGACAGTTTTACAACCGGGATGATCTTCCGTTCCAGATGCCAGTAAAAGTCATCCTTCGACAGATTAGGATGCTTGCTCCAGGTTGGATTCGAGAAGTGTTCGGTATCTAGTGATGTACCTTCAGTTCACGCGACTTCCGAAGTCTGTCCTCCCCCAACTTGTAGATGCGCCTCGCAGCGACTTCTTAGGTTATGAGGGGACACTCAGCGGCGTTAATTGTGGAGGCCTGTTGGTGGAATCTCCTGCGGAGCCAGGCCAGAGACCGGAATCGGTGTCAAACGCATCAATCTGAGGCCCAGACAGAACCCTGACCGAGCTTCAGGGGACACGGGCTCAGGTGGACGGGGCAGGGCGGAAGTAGGCCTCCAGCATCGGCAGATCGATGTCCATTACTTGCAGCTCGAGTGTGCTGTTCAGCGGCAGATCCTCGCGCAGCTGAACCCGCGTCTCCAGAGCCAGCTTGGGGATGATGACCTTGCCGCGCCGATCCCACCGCTCGACCAGCACCCCCTCGCCGCGCCAGCCCGGGTGCTGCATCAGATAGACCATCTTCCAGTGTTTGTGAGAAAGCCGCTCGGCCGTGCGCGCCTCGTCGGCTACAGCCTCGGCCGACCCGATGCGGGTCATCATCGCTTGCCCTTTCAACAGCTCGTCGCCGCGCAGGTGAGCGCGCAGCTGCTGATGGGCCACCAGGTCCAGGTATCGGCGCAGCGGGCTGGTGGCCTGGACGTAGAGCGTCATGCCCAGGCCGGCGTGGAAGCCGGGCGTGCTGCTGCGCTCGCTGCGGTGGAAGTGGCGCACCAGGTTGAGCATCCCGGCCAAGTCATCGGTGTCGGTCGGGCGTTCGTCGGTGTCGGGGGTATCCTGGGTGGTGAAGGGCAGGGGGATCTCCTCGTCGAGCGCCAAACGTCCGGTCGCTTCGCCGGTCATTAGCATCGCTTCGCGGACCAGCGTCCGGCTTCTCAGCGGCGGCAAGGGGCGGATCATCACCTCGCCTTCCTCAACCCAGACCTTAACTTCGGGTAGGTTGATTTCCACCGCCCCGTTCTCCTGGCGACGGGCCTGGAACGCCTGCGCGATCTGGTGGAGGCTGTGGAGCGGCTCCTCCTCTCGTTCGAGCGCTTGCTCCGCTTCTTGGTAGGTGAGGCGTGTGACTTGCACCCGACTCGGCACGACCTCCACGTCCGTGATCTGAGCGGCATCATCCAGATTGATCCCGAAGGATAGCGCCGGGGAGACCTCGTCCAGCCCCATTCCTAGCTGCTGGATGGCCTGACGTGGCAACATCGTCACGTTGCCGTCGGGTAGGTAGAGCGTGGCGCCGCGCCCTCGGGCCTCTCGGTCAGCGGGGCTATCCGGCGGCACCAGGGCTGCCACGTCGGCCACGTGGACCCAGAGGCGGCGGCCTTCCTCGTGTATCTCCAAGCTGATGGCATCGTCCGGGTCTCGACTGCCCCGGTCGTCGATGGCGAAGGCCGCTAAATGCGTCAGATTGACCCGGTGCTCGGCTTCCAGGTCAGGCGCTTGGGGTAGGGGCACGTCGGGAGGCGTGGTCGGCAGGCCGAGGCGATCCGGATAGGGCACGTCCGTGTGGTCCCAATAGCCGATCTCGAGCAGCAGAGCGTGGGCGTTTTCTGGCGTTTCCGATCGTTCCAGTGCCCTCAAGACGCGGCTTTGGTCGGTCTGCTCCAGCGCCAGCCGCTCCACATCCACCAGATAGCGGCTGTCTTCCTCGGCTCGATAGTCCCCGGCCTGTACGCGCTCCAGGAACGCCTCCCAGGCACGCTGCTCGGCGGCGCGAGCTTCGCGGTTGGCTTTCTCCTCGGCCACGGCCTCTGCAGAGTGGGCTGTGATCTCGTCCGGCGTCCCCTCGAAGTATAGTCCATCGCTCACCCACTGCCAAGCGGCCCAGGCCGTCTGAGGCGTGACATCGCCGTAGGCCAGTTCAGTCAGCTCGGTCAGGGTGGTGGTGCCTCCGCTGAGGAGCTGCCAGGCGACTTTAACTTCGCCTTCGGGAGTTTCATCAAGCGCATTCAGGCTCTCCAGTGGGCCGGGATGGAGCAACGTCACGTCCTTGTGGCGCACGCTGAGACGCTCGCCAGCCGGCAGCGCAATCTCAATCTTCTTCCGCCCCACAGATGTGACCCGCGCCGGATCATGTTTGTAGAGCACCAGGCTGCCCTGGTGCAGAGAGGACTTCGATGGCTTGCGATTCACGTTCTACCTCCGTATGCTCTCTTGCTTTCGATTTTGGTCAATCGTCCCAGAGCGGCAGTTGTTCTCCTCGTGGCAGGCGCAAGACGGCCAGCGCCTCTCGTCTGACGGTGGAGGGAATCTGTCCGTTGGGTTCGTCGTGCCAGCGCGTGGCCACGATCGTGCCTTCTTGATAGATGTCCTCGCGGATGGCCCCGCACACTTGGCAGAGATAGTAGCGATGGGGGGCGCCGGCATGGAGCCGCATCATCGGCGGCCAGGGCGGGGAGCCTGTGCAGTCGCAGTAGGCTTCAGGCTTGCTCACGGCGCCAGGTATCGAATGCATCTGACCAGTTTCGCCGGCTCAGTCGGGTGCCGTCCGGGAGCGTGATCCCCGCCAGCGAGGCGGCTTGGTGGAGCTGTTCAGGGGTGATCAGGGCCTCCTCCAGGTTGGCGTCGCTCAAATCAGCCCCGCGCAAGTTTGCTCCGCGCAGGTCGGCTTCTGGAAGATCGGCCTGGTGTAGGTTGGCGCCGCTTAAGTCCGCTTCGAGCAGACCGGCCTCGTCCAGCTCGGCCTGGGATAGATCGGCGCCGCTCAGGTTCGCGCCGCGCAGGATGGCGCCCTGGAGCTGCGCCCGATGGAGATTGGCGTGGTGGAGATCGACCTCTTCCAGGATGAAGAAAGCCAGGTCGAGCCCATGCAAGTCGGCCTCGCGTAGCGACTGGCCGGCTTCTAGCTTCTGAGAGACTTCTTCTGGTGTCAGTTTTGTCATAGGGATATTATAATCTTTCTACCCGAGAGCGTCCAGGGCCTGATCCAGATCGTCGATCAGATCGTCAACAGCTTCGATGCCCACCGACATGCGCACCAACCCATCGCCGATGCCGATCCGGGCTCGTTCCTCGGTGCTCAACGCGCGGTGTGAGGAGTGAGCCGGGTAGAGCGTCAGGCTGTGGACGTCGCCGAGGGTGGTGGCCGGTATGCAGAGATTGAGGGCTTCGAAGAAGTGGAAGATCTCCCGCTGGCCGGCCCCGGCAATCTCAAAGGCTACCATGCCGCCGTATCCGTGCCGTCCGAAGAGATCAGTCGCCAGGGCGTGCTGGGGATGCGAGGGCAGTCCTGGATACAGCACACGGCTCACCTGAGGGTGTTCGTCTAGCCAGCGAGCGACCGCCAGAGCGTTCTGGCAGTGCTGGCGCATTCGGAGCGGCAACGTCCTCATCCCGCGCAGCGTCAGCCAGGCCTGGTGTGGCCCCAGGTTGCCCCCCGTTACCTTCAGCACCTCGAACAACGCTTGACGCCGCGCCTCTGATGTGACGACCACGCCGCCTAATACGTCACCGTGTCCGGCCAGGTACTTGGTGGCGCTGTGGATAACCAGGTCGGCGCCCAGGCTCAGCGGTTGCATCAGATAAGGCGTGGTGAAAGTGCTATCGACCAGCAGCGTAGCTCCGTGCGTGTGGGCTACCTCGCTCAAGGCCGGGATGTCCGCGACTTTGAGCAGCGGATTGGAAATGGTCTCCGCTATCAGCGCCGCTGGTTTCAGCTCCGCGCAGGCGGCCCGCACCGCGTCTAGGTCTGTGGCGTCCACGAAGCGGACCGCGACCCCCTGCGCTGTCAGGAGATCGTTTAGCAGCGCGTACGTGGCACCGTAGATGTCCTGGGCGGCGACGATGGTCGATCCTGCCTCTGCTCCGGTCGCCAGCAGCGATGTGTGGATAGCGGCCATCCCCGAGCCAAAGGCCAACCCGCGCTCGCCGGCCTCCATCTCGGCGATTGCTTCCTCCAGAGCCGTGACTGTGGGGTTGCCGTAGCGTCCGTAGACGTATCCTGAGCGTGTGCCCTCGAAGACGGCGTCCAGCGCGTCCATCGTGGGGTAGCGGTACGAAACGGAGGGGTGAATGGCGCCGACGGTGGGGATGAAACCGCTCTCTACCTTGGGTTTGCCGGCGTGGACGGCTTGAGTGGCCAGTTGCCAGTTTGTGGCGTCCCTCATGCTCTCTCCTTTGGTGGTCTATCTCTCCTGCTCATCCGGGAATTGCTCAGCGGCCTCGCTATCCAGCCAGGCGCTCAGCAACGTATCCAGCTCCTCTTCGATCTGACGATACTCGTCCCCCAGCTCTCGCACCTCATCGACGTCCTGCCGCTCGCTGGCCAGCGTCAAGGCCGATTCCAACTCGGCCTGGCGCGCCTCCAGCGCCTCAATGCGCTGTTCCAGCTCGGCCCGTCGCTGGGCCATCCGCGCTGCCTCCTGCTTTGCTGTTCGGCTCGCCTCTTGCTTCTGCCGGGCGGTTCGCTTGGCCTTCCGTGCCTCGGCGCTGGTTTGCTCCTGCTTGTGGCGTTGGGCCAGCCACTGGCGGTAGTCGTCGTAGCCCCAGTGAAACGTCATCAACGTGCCCTCCTCAATCGCCCAGACGCGTTCGGCCAGTTGACGAATCAGATAGCGGTCGTGCGTCACCATCAGCAGCGTGCCGTCAAAATCGGCCAGCACCTCCTCTAGCACCTCCTGGGTCGGAATATCAAGGTGATTGGTCGGCTCGTCCAGGATCAGAAAGTTTGCTCCTTGGAGGACGAGGACGGCCAGCGCCACACGCGCCTGCTCGCCGCCGGAGAGGTCCCGCACGCGCTTGAAGACCTCGTCGCCGCTGAAGCGGTAACACCCCAAGAATGACCGGGCTTCGGTCGTCGTCATCCGGCTGACTTGCTGGACCGTTTCGAGCACGGACTTCTCGGGGGCCAGGTTGTGGTGGCCCTGGGCGAAGTATCCGATCTCCACGCTGGCGCCGATGTGAGCGTGCCCGGCGAGGGGCGCGACTTCGCCCAGGATGGTACGCACCAGGGTCGATTTGCCGGAACCGTTGGGCCCGAGCAGGGCCACGCGCTCTCCGCGCCGGATCTTGCTTTTCTCGATGGCGAGTAAGGGGCCGGTCGCTTCGTAGCCGATCGTCAGGTTGTCCATCTCGAGTACCAGATCGCCGCTGCGATTTGCCTCCTCTAGGGCGATGCTGGGCGGGCGGTACTCCTGTTGCTGTTCGATTCTTTCAAGCCGCTCCAATCGCTTCCGGCGGCCTTTTGCCTCCTGGCTGCGCTGCCCGGCGATGTTACGGCGGATGAATTCCTCGGTGCGGGTGATGAAGGTTTGTTGTTTCTCGTACTCGGCCTGCTGGCGGGCCATTCGCTCGGCCTTCTGCTCGACGTAGGCGCTGTAATTGCCGCGATACTGCTCCAGATGGCCCCACTGTAGATCCCACACCCGCTCGACCACGGCGTCCAGGAACGCCCGATCGTGGGCCACGACGATCAAGGCGTTCTCCCACGATGCGAGGTACTCCTCCAGCCACTCGATCCCTTCCAGGTCGAGGTGGTTCGTCGGCTCGTCCAGCAGCAGCAAATCCGGCTCCTCCAGCAGCAGCCGAGCCAGTAGAGCGCGAGTCTTCTGGCCGCCGCTGAGCTGGGTCACCGGCTGATCGAACGCCGTGTGGTCGAAGCCAACGCCGGCAAGCACCTGTTTGATGCGATACTCGTAGGCGTAGCCGCCGGCCCGCTCGAAGGCCTCTTGGAGATCGCCGTACCGGCGCGAGGCCTGTTCGCGGGTCGCCGGGTCCTCCATCGCCGCCTCCAGGCGTCGCAGCTCGGCGGCTTGCGCTTGCAGGTCGGCGAAGACTTCCAGCATTGCCTCCCACAGCGTGCCTTTGTGCTCTTGGAAGAAACGATCGGCCTGCTGAGGGAGATAGGCTACCCGCGAGCGCTTGGCCCGATGAACGATGCCGGAGGTGGGCTTTTCCAGGCCGGCCAACAGGCGGAGCAAGGTAGTCTTCCCCGATCCGTTGGGGCCTACCAGGGCGATTTTGGCTTGATGAGGTACCGCGAGGGAGATGCTTTCGAAGATGTCCTCTGCGCCGTACGATTGAGCCAGGTTGCTGGCGGTTAGAATAGGCATGGGTCGATTGAATGGTGTGAAAGCTACTGTTCGTCGGCTTCAACGATTAAGCGATTGTGCAAATAAGGAGCTTACCACAGGTCATTTTAGCGGCAAGGTTGTAAGAGAGGGGCAAACGAAGCAGTTCCAAAGCATCCTAGGCGCATTAGATTGTCTACAGGCGCGTTTACGCTCAATCCCTGGTGAAAGTGAAGGTAGCCAGTGTTCGGATCAGTAATCGGGCGATGTCTGTGCGAGGCGCCAGGCCGGCTCTACGGCGACGGTGATGACAGGCGATTGGCCTCCGTCCACGAGTGTCAAGTCTCGATAGCGCCCGGGCGCGCTCCGCCAAAGCAAGCTGAAGCCCCAGCCATGCCAGCTCCAGGTCGATACGGTGCGTTTCTCCTCATCCTCATGTTGCTCCAGCACGATCAACTCCTGCTTGCCATCGCCGCTTACGTCGCCCAGCGCGACTTCCCGGATCGGGATGTCCACTGCGGAACCGCCCCAGAGGGTGCGGTAGATGCCGTCTCGATAGCCGATGATGAAGGGCTGGCTGGTTACCTCCGTTGGGTCGGGGGGCGATCTGTCGGGCAAGCGGGGCGCTTCGTCGGCGGGGCGCCAGAAGGCGAGCAGTATCTCGTGGCGGCCGTCGTCGTTGGGGTCGCCAAGCGCTGCATCCACCACGCGCCAGCTCGGTGGGCTGCGCCAGTCCTCAGCGCCGTCCCGATAGATGACGATGCGCTTCTTCACCCGGCGAATCTGCTCTTCGATTCCGTCGCCGGTCAGGTCGATGGCGCCGCCCCAGAAGAGGCTTTGTGCTTTTTGTGCCCGTTCTGTCGCTTCCGCCGTGAGCTCAACCGGCCGGCAAGTTTTCTCTGAGCACGCGAAAGCAACCCGGCGCGGCGGCGGGGCTATCCGTTTCAGCAGCGAGGCGCCTTCCACCGGCGCCATCAGCCGGGTGCGAGAGCCGGCTCGCACCGGCAGTGCCTGGACGGCCCGCAGACCGGCGGTGTCGAAGAGGGCCCGCACGACCAGCCCCTCCGTCGTGGGATCCTGCCCTTGATCGAAGACGAAGTTGCCCAGGCTGTAGGCCACGCAACGACCGTCGTGAATCTCGAACGCCTGGGCCACGTGCGGATGGTGCCCGATCACCAGATCGGCGCCGGCGTCCAGCAAGGTGTGGGCGATTGTCTGTTGAGCCGGGTCGATGTCGGTCTGGTATTCGTAGCCCCAGTGGACGGAGACGAGCACGGCGTCGGCCTGCCGACGGGCAGCAGTGACAGTCTGAGCGGCTCGATCTGGGTCCCAGTCGGCCAGGGCCCAGCCCGTCCTGGCGTCGTGGGCGTCGGCGGGGTAGGGCACAGCGTTGAAGGCCAGCAGCGCCAGCCGGACGCCGTTCACCTCCCGGAACAGAGGATGGAAGGCTGCCACTGGACCTGGACCGAAGCCCACGGTATCTATGCCGACCTCTTGTAACCGGGAGGCCGTCTCGTTCAGAGCCTCCAAACCCAGGTCAAGAGCGTGATTGTTCGCCAGCCCCAGGACATCGAACCCGGCGCGGCGCAGCTCGTTGATCGTCACTGGAGGTGCATACAGCTTGATTGCACCCTTGTCGCGATGTTCATCGAGAAACGCAGAGTCTGGCGCTCCCATGACGCATTCCAGATTACCCAGCGCCAAGTCAGCCCTCCGAAGCCAGGGGGCCACCTCGGCAAGCGGTCGCACCTCATCGGCCACGCCGCGCCCCAGCATCACGTCGCCCACGGCGAGCACCTCGGCGAGCTGCTCGTCGGCGCTCGGTAGTTTCCCATCGCGCAGATAGAACCAGGGATATGGCTTCAGGAGAGGGAGGTTGTCGTAAGCCGCCGATCGGGTCAAGATGACCAGATTGGCGAGCACGGCGAGCAGCAACACGCAGGCGGCGAGGGGGAAGCCCCCTCGCCGTCCTGAGTTATCGCCACTGGGGTGGTTCATCGGCATAGACCACGCGGGTCACGGTCCAGCGGTTGGCTTCGTCCGGCTCCAGCGTGTAAGTGACGTCTAGTGTGTAAGGCCCGCGCTCCCCAATGGGGGGATCGTCATAGCTGGGCCAATCGCCTGTGTATTCGTGGAGCGTCTCCTGCCACGTTTCTCGCACGGTCACCACCGCCAGATCATCTGCCTGGCGGTCGAAGGAGCGGAAATCGACGCCCATCAGCGTGCGGGCCTGGTAGCGTCTCTCGCTCTGCAGCGTTTGGACCGCGGTGCGGAGCTGGGCTAGCGTATCGCCGCCGCTCGGCAGCTGCTCGGGCTCCAGATACCAGAACGCGTTCACGAGCGAATCCTGGAAGCGGGCCACGCCCTCCCGCAGGGCGCTGTACTCGCCCTCCGGGGTGAAGAACGTCTCGATCCAGGCCGGGCGCTCCGGCGCTTCGCCCTCGTCTAACATCGTGCGCCACTTCTCGTCGGTCAGGCGATCCTCAGCCGGCCAGGGGAACTCGTAGTAGGAGAAGACGCCGCCCTTGGCCGCTTGCAGCGTGATCGAGCCATCGTCCTCGACCAGGGGTACGATGGTGTGGATCTCGTCGATGCGGCCCACAGCGACCTCCAGTACCACCGGGTTCGCCGAGCCGTCGCCCTCGGGATCGGGGTCAGTGGCTACGTCGGCGATCACCGCCGCCTGGGGCTTCTCCGACAGCATCTTCTGCCCGCCGGGCTCCTCGTCATCGCCCGGCGTCTCGGCGGCCGCCATCGTCAGGTGCTCGAGTTCGCCGCCGTAGAAACGGATGAGCTCGTACTCCTCTGGGGTCAGCGGCTCGCCGCGCAGTTCTTTCTCCGCTATCGTCTGGAGATCACGGGCCAAGTCGCTCAGCCGCTGGAGGCTGTTCGCGTCCTCTTCGGCGAGCAGGCCGCGGCTGTTGAGGCCCTCGTGGGTCATATCGGTCAGCGCTGCCAGGCGAGCGTAGAAGTGCGGCACTGGCTCCACGTATCCTCGGGGTGGGGTTGGTGGGGGCGGTGAGGGAGCGCCGCCGAGTTCGGCGTAGACCTGCTTGGCGTAGAGGATAGTATCGTGCTTCAGCTCGGCCCAGCTGCCCAACATCGTGTTCAACTGCTTATCCAGCCAGGCGGTTGATTGCATAAAGGCCGGGTAGCCGTCGCCCGGCGGGTCCAGCAGCGGGTAGAAGCTGTAAAGCCAGGAGTTGTAAAGCGTCTCGGTCCAGTCTTTGGTATTCAGGCCAGCAAGCCAGGTCTGGACCTTTTCCATCTGTTGAGGATATTTGTCGTAGTCGGTCTCGCCCAGCTGCTCCAAGATCTGGTAGGCGCGCTCGGAGCCCATCGCCGCCGGGACGTCGAGCCCGTTGGGTAGTCCGCGTCGGTTGGGCGGCTGCGCTTGGCCGACGTTGCGGTAGATCAGCTGGCGGAAGATGTAAGCGTCGGGCACGAAGCGCTGGCCCATAAAGCGGAGACCCTTTGTCTCCTCCTCGACGTCATCCTGATCCGAGATTACCATCCCCAGGATGCGGGGTGGGGGCAACTTGTTTGCCTCTTCGATGAACTGGTCCAGGAGCGCCTCGTCGGTCAAGGTTTCTAGAGCGATGGTCTCACCGTAGATCTGGTCCATCAATTCGCTGTACTGGAGCACGGTCAGGTCGTCGCTGCGGCCGACGAAGAAGACCGTCGGGCTGTAGAGATCGGCCCAGACGTCCATTGCCGGTTGCCCGTCGACCTCGGCGGTGCGCAGCGCGTGCATCAGCAGCAGGGCGGAGCGGGTCTCCTGGCGTCCTGCGTCGGGGACGCGGGTCTTGAGCCGGAAGGTCATCCGTCCGTACCACATCATACTCTTGAAGTAGGCTTTCAGGGCCTCGCTCTTCGTGTAGTGGCCACGGGGGATGTATTGGGTGTAGTCCTCGCCGTGCTCCAGTGTGGGAAAGACGGGCGAGGCGTCGAAGCCGTCGGCTTGCTCGATCAAGGCGACTTGCTCGTCGACCATTGTGGCGGCGTACTGCGGCACCTGGACGCCGGGATCGAGCAGCCGGCTGGCGACGCCAAAGAAGGCCACTGTCCGCAGCGCCTCCTCATCCCAGTCGGTGCCCTGGATTTCTTGGTAGAGCGCGTCGGTGCGGGCCAGCATCGTCCGGTTCAGATCGCGGAGCAGGGGGATGAAGTATTCGACCTCGGCAGTGCGGAGGACTTTATCGAACAGCAGGTGGTAGACGTGGAAGAGCGAGTCGCTGGTGACGAAGATGGGCACGTTGTCGTAGCGGGCTTTCTCGTAGAGGGTGAAGAACTCCTTTTCCGCACCAGGGCTGACTACGAAGCCGTTCTGGGCCAGGCGGTCGACCTGGGCTTGAGAGAGAACGAAGGGCATTTGGACGTTGTTCAGGTCGGGGGCGATGGGTTCGTGCTGGATGGCGGTCGCCGCGTCGACGGGGGGCTCGTTGAATGAGGCGAAGGTCAACTTCGATTTTGGCGACGGCGTCGAGGTGGGCGGCTTCTGTGTCTCATCCGGGGTGCTGGTTGGAGCCAGCGTGGCGGTGGCGTCCGGCTCATCGCTGGGGGTGAATGGAGAGCAGGGGATGCATGCCATCGCCATCAGCAGGATGCTCATAAGTAATCCGATACGATAGACATTATTCTTCATCGCAGCTACCTCCTTCTTGGGTAGGCAAGGGTCAGATTGCCCGGACTGGACGCACTGTCTGGCTCGGGCACAAGCGGGTTATGGGAGGGATGATCGCAAGTCTGTCCATTGTACCAGCGAGTGTCTGCCAGGGCAAGCACGCGAGCGGGATTGCTTGCGTGGAAAGCTCTGCGATAGTACAATCGACCTTGCTACAATTGGATGCTGTGTCATCGCTTCATCGTGAAGGGCATTATGTTATCGTCAGATCGCTTCACCGTCGTCGTCACCGTTGTGCCTCCGGCCGGCTCAGATCCGGAGCCGCTGCTTGCCAGCTTGGTGGCGGTGGACGATTTGCCGTTCGATGCCTTCAGCGTGGCCTCAAACCCGCTGGCCGAGCCGCGCATGAGCGCTTTGGCCTTCAGTGTGTTGCTTCGGGAGCAGGTGAGTAAGCCTGTGATCCTCCATTGCACGATGCGGGATCTCAATTTCTTGAGCGTCGACAGCTTGCTCTGGGGGGCGAAGGCACTGGGAATAGAGACGGTGCTGATCACCACGGGCGATGCAGTGGCTTTGCGACGCCAGACGCAGGAGGAGGTATCGTGGAGCGTGAGTATCTTCGATATGGTGCGTGAGGCGCGAAAGCTGGGGTTTGGCACCGGCGTGGTGCTGGATCCAGCTCCCGGCGTGGATGGTTTTATGCAGGGTGTTCGTCGTCTAATGTGGAAGGCACGGGCCGGGGCGCAATTTGTGATCACGCAGCCGATCTACGACGAAGCCGGGGCTGAGGCCTTGAGTGCGGTCGCGCAGCAGCTCGATATTCCGCTGCTGCTGGGGCTTTTGCCTTTGCTTTCGGCCGGGCACATGGCTTTTCTGGATCGCTGGGTGGCTGGCATCAGCGTACCTGATAGTGTGCGCGACCGGATCGTGCGGGCCGATGATCCATCCGCTGCAGGGCTTGCGAACGCGCGCGAGATGTTGGCTGTTGCCAAAGAGCGCTTCGCCGGGGTATGTCTTATGCCGTCGCCGGGGCGCTACGAGATGGTGGCGGAGATTCTTTCATAGCCAGACCTTGCTGGTTTAACAATCTTCGCTCTTACTTTATTTTCCGCTATTTTTATGAATTTAATCGGCGGTTGTCGCCTTTGTTTACAATGTAGCTTGCTCGCCAGGCGTG
>CAYYTU010000014.1:0-62221 GCA_964474655.1 uncultured Anaerolineales bacterium | reverse complement strand
ACGTCGAGCGCGTGCTCGGCCGAGACCCAGTGGATCGTGCGCACGTAGCGTCCGTCCGGGGCCACGCCGCCCTTCGTCTCCGGGTCGTAGGAGCAGCGCAGCTCGACGATCTCGCCGTCCTCGTCCTTGACCACGTCCTCACACGTGATCAGATAGGCCCGCTTGAGCCGCACCTCGCGGCCCGGCGCCAGGCGCTGGAACTTCTTTGGCGGATCCTCGCGGAAGTCGCCGCGCTCGATGTAGAGCACGCGGGAGAACGGCACCTCGCGCTTGCCGGATGCGGGATCCTCCGGGTTGATGTCGACCTCGAACACATCGGTCTGGTCCTCCGGGTAATTCTCGATCACCACCTTGAGGGGGTCCATCACGGTCATCACGCGCGGCGCGTTCTGATTCAAATCGTCGCGCACGAAGTGCTCCAGCATATCGATGTCGATCAGGCTGTCGGCCTTGGCCACGCCGATCTCATCGCAGAAGGCCCGAATCGCGGCCGGCGGATAACCGCGCCGTCGCATGCCGGAGATGGTGGGCATGCGCGGGTCGTCCCAGCCGTCGACGTAGCCATCCTCAACCAATTGCAGAAGATAGCGCTTGCTCAGTACCGTGTGGCTGAGGTAGAGCCGGGCGAACTCAATCTGCCTGGGGTGGTAGATCTCCAATGCCTCGAGGAACCAGTTGTAGAGCGGACGATGGTCCTCGAACTCCAGCGAACAGAGCGAATGGGTGACGCCCTCGATGGAATCCGACTGCCCGTGGGTCCAATCGTAGGTCGGGTAGATGCACCAATCGTCGCTCTGCTTGTAATGCGTCTCGTAGAGGATGCGGTACATGACCGGATCGCGCATGTTCATATTGGGATGGGTCATGTCGATCTTGGCGCGGAGCACGCACTCTCCCTCCTCGAACTCACCGTTTCGCATGCGCTCGAACAGGTCCAGGTTCTCCTCGACCGAGCGATCGCGGTAGGGGCTGTTCTTGCCCGGCGTGGTGAAATCGCCGCGATACTCGCGGATCTCTTCCGGGCTGAGGTGATCGACGTAGGCCTTGCCTTTCTTGACCAACTCGACGGCCCATTCGTAGAGCTGCTCGAAGTAATCCGAGGCATAGAACATCCGATCGTCCCAGTCGAAGCCGAGCCAGCGCACGTCCCGCTGGATGGCCTCGACGTACTCCCATTCCTCCTTGGTCGGGTCGGTGTCGTCCATGCGCAGGTTGCAGAGCCCGTCGAAGTCCTCGGCGATGCCGAAGTTGATGCAGATCGCCTTGGCGTGCCCGATGTGGAGATAGCCGTTCGGCTCCGGCGGGAAGCGCGTGTGGACCCGACCATCGTAGGTTCCCTGTTCAATATCCTCTTTAATGATATCGCGAATAAAATCCGATGGTTGATCGTTCGTCGTCATACTCAAAGCTCCTTGTCTCTCGTTACAGGGAGTCCGTCCCGGATCACACAATTCGGCATCTTAATTTGCCCAACCCCACATCTGGGTTATTTTGACAAATTAAACCCAGATATGGGGTGGCAAAGTCAGATAACGCGATTTCTAGATTTGCCGACGGACTTCCTGTCGTTACCAATATCGTCAGCAGCACGCCCGCGCACTTGCAGACTTGCTAACTTGCAAACCTGCAAACTTAAAACTCCAATTTCCGATGACGCATAGCCACGTTCTCCGCCAGACCGATGCCCATCATCGTGGTTAACAGCGCTGCCGGGCCGTAGCTGATGAGGGGCAGGGGCAAACCGGCCACCGGCGTCAGGCCCAGGTTCATTCCCACGTTGACCACCACCTGAGCCAAGATCATAGCCAGCGTGCCGGCCACCAACATCCGCCCATAAGGATCGGAGGCGATCATCATGATCCGCAACAGACGGTAGAAGAGAATCAGATAAAGTGCAAACAACACCATCACTCCCACAAAGCCGAGCTCCTCGGCGGTGACGGCGAAGATAAAATCGGTATGACGCACCGGCAGGTAACGCAGCTGGCTCTGCGTGCCCTGGGCCAGCCCCTTTCCCCACAAGCCGCCGGACCCAATGGCGATGGCCGCTTGCTCCACCTGATAATTGACTCCCTCGCCGAGATCGAGGAATTCCAACACACGATCCTGCATATACCCGAAATCAAGCGCGTCGATCAACTGCCAGACCGGATAAAGTGCCCCCAGGCCGATGAGGGCCGTAAACACCAGATAGCGAGTATGAATCTCCGATTCGAACACCATCGCCAACCAGATGACGACCAAAACCGCTGCTGTAGCCATATCCGGTTGAATAAAGACCAACCCGGCCAATACCAACGTCATCAAACCAGAGGCCAGATAATTACCGATCCCCGGTTCCGCGGTAGTGACCTCGGTCATGCTCGTCTTGGGGCGACCAAAGAGCGGCGTGTCCGACGAGCGCTTGCGTCGCCGACTGAGCACTGCCCCGACTGAAATCACCAGAAGGATCATAGACAGATACGCGGGCTGGAAGGTGATGAAGCCCAGATCGAACCAACCGCTGACGTTGCCCACCTGACTTCCACCGAAGAAAAGCACCAACACCAACAGGACCACGGCGATAAGAAAAGCCAGCCACCAGAAGTCGCCCAGCCACTGATAATCACGCGGGAAAATAGACAGCAACATAAGAATGCCCAGGCCGGTAACGCCGAAGAGCATCTGCCGACGCCAAAGCGTCTGGAGATCTTCATCCAGGCTGCCCAAGTTAGCGCTGTAAATCATCACCACCCCAAAGATGGTCAACAGGATGGTGACGACCAGCAAGACGTAATCAAAGTGCCGCCAATAACGGGCCTCGGCCATACCTACTCCCCGCGCACCTCACGCCGGTTTGACAGCGGAATATCGGCCACCAGGCTAGACTCGCGCCCGGACTGCGAGACGTCCACCCGGACGGCGTCAGCTTCAATAGCGATATGACGAGAGATGACGGCAATGATCTCATCCTTAAGAGTTTCAAGCAACACTGGCGAGATACCGGCTCGATCGTGGGTCAGCACCAACCGCAACCGCTCCTTGGCCACCTCCCCACTCGATTCACGCTTACCAAAAAGACGCTCGAAAAATCCTGTCATAGTCAATCCCTCCTAACGAAATGGAAAAGCCGCTCGAACATGCCAGGCTCCTCCAAAGGCTGGAACGGCACCTCTTCCCCGCACAATCGCCGGGCGATGTTCTGAAAAGCACGCCCTGCCAAATTACTATCAGGAGATAAAGCCAGCGGCTCGCCCCGGTTGGCCGCGATCAAGACGCTCGAATCCTCCGGCACGATACCGATCAGATCAATGGCCAGCAAATCCACCACGTCGGGGATATCCAACATCTCGCCCCGCCGGACCATCTCCGGCTTGACACGGTTAATGACCAGGTGAGAAGGCCCCCTCTCCTCCGCCTCGATCAATCCGATCACCCGATCGGCGTCGCGCACCGCCGGCACCTCCGGATTGGTGACGATGAGCAACTCATCGGCTGGGGCCATCGCGTAGCGAAACCCCTGCTCAATGCCGGCCGGCGAATCGATCAGAATAAAATCTTGCTCGTCGCTCAGCAGCGCACAGATGCGCAACATATCGTCGGGCGTGACTGCACTCTTGTCGCGCGTCTGGGCCGCCGGCAGCAAGAAGAGCTCCGAAAGGCGCTTATGGCGCACCAAGGCCTGTCGCAGTCGACAACGTCCTTCGATCACATCCACAATATCGTAGACGATGCGGTTCTCCAGGCCAAGCATCACGTCCAGGTTGCGTAACCCGACGTCAGCATCAATAACCACCACTCGATTCCCGTGCATCGCCAGCGAAACCCCCAGGTTAGCCGCCAGGGTTGTTTTGCCCACCCCACCCTTACCCGATGTGATGGTCAATACTTTTGCTGCCATCGTCCCTCCTCATCCGCCCCTCTAACGACCACCGGGCCACGGAATGGCCACAATCTGGTCATCGCGCATCAAAGCCATCTCCGGTATCGGCTCTGGTCGCTCCTCCTCCGGCGAACGGGCAATGTGGCCCGCAATACGGAGCTGCGTGGGAGAAAGGTCAAGCGCACAGATCACAGCCTCCTCATCGCCCAACGCCCCGGCGTGAACTACCCCCCGCAAGCGCCCCCAGACCACGATATTCTTACCTGCTACGATCTCCGCGCCGGGGTTGACGTCGCCGATCACCACAATATGCCCAGGGTGACGCAAGACCTGACCAGAGCGGAGCGTGCGTTGGACCACGGTGGCCCCAACGTCCTGAGCGTCTTCACTGGCTTCCACCTCCGCTGGCTCCCGAGGGCTGGACGGGCCCAGATCGATCACCAAATCCAGCGACTGCGCAGCAGCCTCAGTGACGGCGCTCTTGCTGATCACGGCCCACAGCTCGACCCGATGACGAGCCAGCAAGCGACGCACACCCTCCAAATCAGAACGATCCAGCGCGTGCACTCCAACGTCAAGGGCCAACCGCCCCCCACGAAAGAACGCCGGGTTTGACGCCAAGCGGCTCTCCAGCCTTCGCACATTGGCTTCCCAATCACCCTCGCCGAACGCGACCAGCAACCCATCGCGAATACCTTTGATAGTGATTCCACCCCGCTCCATATGGACATCCCTCAGCATAACATTGTCATTATACCCACGCGAGGCGTTTATGAAAAGCCCACACGTCTTATGACCACAATGGTTTACCGTTTTCCAGGTGGAACGCACCTTCGCTCTGAAGTCACAGGCGAGAAACACCAAGAAATAGAATACGTCGACCTCCCAGCTAACGTTTCTTGGATTCTACTCGATAAGTACCTTGCATCTCTGGCTCGAAAATGATAAAACCATGTCATCACCAACCCCTCAAACAGCGACCAAACGCTTGCCAAATATGCTTTTATCCTATATAGTTAACCTGTCGACAAAGCAAATTATCAACACACATCATCGGATGTCTAATGTCCCCACCGCTCTCTGAGACACACGAGAGCGGACCTGATACCCCCTTTTACAAAATGTGAGGACGCTATGCTAGATGCTTTTTTCAAACCGGAATCAGTCGCTGTCATTGGCGCCTCGCGTGACCCCGAAAAATTGGGCTACGCTGTCGTATCCAACCTCCAACAAGGAGAGTTTGAAGGGCGCCTCTACCCAATCAATCCCAAGGCCGACGAAATCCTGAAGCTAAAGGCCTACCCCTCCGTACTCGACGTCCCCGACCCGATAGACCTGGCCATCATTGTCATACCCTACCAAATCGTACCCCAAGTGCTGAAAGAATGCGGCGAGAAGGGCATCTCCTCCGTCGTCGTCATCAGCGCCGGGTTCCGCGAAGCCGGGCGCGAGGGGCTGGAACGCGAACGGGAGCTGATGGACATCGCCGAAGACTACAATATGCGCCTCATCGGCCCCAACTGCCTGGGCGTGATCGACACCAACACCCCGCTTAACGCCACCTTCGCCGCCGGGATGCCGCCCAGCGGGCCAATCGCCTTTATGTCCCAATCGGGCGCCCTGGGCACCGCGGTGCTCGATATGGCGATGGCCGGGCGGATTGGATTCTCCAAGTTCGTCAGCCTCGGCAACAAGGCCGACGTCAGCGAGATCGACCTGCTGGAAGCCTGGGGCGATGACCCAGACTCTCGCGTGATCCTGATCTACGTCGAAGGCCTGCCCGACGGCCAGAAGTTTATGGACGTGGCACGAGAAGTTACGCGCAAGAAACCGGTCGTAGCGATCAAATCCGGCGTGACCAAATCCGGTTCGCGCGCGGTATCATCGCACACAGGTAGTCTGGCTGGCTCCGAAGAGGCCTACAAGGCCGCCTTCAAGCAGGCCGGCGTCACGAGAGCGACCTCAATGGAGGCCGTCTTCGATTATGCCCTGGGCTTCGCCTACCAGCCGCTGCTCGAAGGAAACCGCATCGGCATCGTAACCAACGCCGGCGGCCCTGGCATCCTGGCCACAGACGCGCTGGAGCATGCCGGCTTGGAAATTCCGCGCCTCAGCCACGATACAGTTCAATCGCTGAAGGACTACCTGCCGGGCGCCGCCAGCGCCGCGAATCCAGTCGACGTACTGGGAGACGCGCTGGCCGACCGTTACGAACATGCCATTGAAGTCGTGCTGGAGGACCCCAAAGTCGACGGCGTGCTGGTCATCATCACCCCCCAGGCTATGACCGAGATCAAGAAAACAGCGCACGCCATCGGACGCCTGGCGCAGGAAGCGGACAAACCCGTCTTGGGATGCTTTATGGGCGAGAAGCGCGTCAACCCGGGCGTGAAGATCCTGCGGGAGTACGAGGTGCCCAACTACCCCTATCCAGAGCGCGCCGCCTCGGCGCTGGCTGCGATGGACAGCTTCCGGCGCGAACGCGAGCGCCCCATCTTCGAGCTGGAGGAATGCGAGGTCTGCCAGCCGCCGGTGCGCGAACTCTTCGACCGCGTGCGAGAGGAAGGCCGTGTCTCCATCGGCGACGCCGAGGCCCGCGAGGTGCTGAAAGCTTACGGCTTCCCGGTGCCGGCGTCGGACCTGGCCGAGGACGCCAGTGAAGCGGTGGAGATCGCAGAGGAGATGGGCTATCCGGTAGTCCTCAAGGTCGCCTCGCCGGACATCCTGCACAAGACCGACGTGGGCGGCGTCAAGCTGAACCTGCGCTCGCCGGAGGACGTGCGAGACGCCTTCGACCTGATCATCTACCGAGCCAGCCGCTACATGCCAGATGCGCGCGTCTGGGGCTGCCTGGTGCAGGAGATGGTGACGAGCGGACGCGAAGTACTGCTGGGTATGAGCCGCGATCCTCAATTCGGACCATTGGTCGCCTTCGGGCTGGGCGGCATCTACGTGGAAGCGCTCAAGGACGTAGCCTTCCGCGTGGCCCCCTTCAGCCGCCAGGAGGCCCAGAAGATGATCCGCGAAATCCGCTCCTACCCCCTGCTGGAGGGCGTGCGAGGCGAGGCGCCGGCCGACCACGAAGCGATGGTCGATGCACTGATACGCATCAGCCAGCTGGTGACCGACTTCCCAGAGATCGTAGAGCTCGACATCAACCCCTTGACTGTCTTTGAAGAAGGCCGCGGAGCGATGGCGATCGATATGCGGCTAGTATTGGCTTCGTAACACAGGATTCATATCAGGAAAAGGAGCAAAGAATGAAAGCGTTGTACATCACATCTGTGGAGCCCTTCTCCGGCAAGACGGCGGTCTGCCTGGCACTAGGACGACGATTTCGCCGCGAGGGCTACGAGGTTGGCTATTTCAAGCCGCTATCGACCCAGCCCTGGGAGCCGATCCCCGGTCATACGATCGACGAAGACGCCGACTTCGTGCGCCGGACGCTGGGCCTCTCGGAATCGCCCGAGGATCTGGTCGGGGTCCTTCTCACCCCCTCGCTGGCGCGAGAGATGCGTTGTGGCTGCGCCGAACGCGAGCTGATGCCCGAAGTGACCGAGGCCTACGAGAAAGTCGCTGCGAACAAAGACATCATACTGATCGAAGGCAGCGGCAGCCTGCGAGAAGGCCTCAGCCTGGGCCTCTCGCCCCACGCCGTCACCGAAGCGCTCGACGTACCGGCTATGGTCATCGTCCGCTACCGCAACCACGTGAGCCAGGGTGACGATTGCATCGCTGCGCACAACGAGCTGAGCGAGCGGCTGCTGGGCACGCTGGTCAACGCCGTGCCCCCGCGAGAAACGAGCATCGCGGAGAAGATCTGCAATCCCTGCCTAGAAAAGCAGGGCATCGCCGTGCTGGGCACCGTCCCCTTCCAGGAGGAACTCCAAGCCATCAGCGTAGGCGAGCTGACCGAGGTGCTGGACGCCGATAACCTGGCCCTCCCGGAGAAGCGAGACGTGTTGATCGAACGCCTGGTCGTCGGTGCGATGGGCGTAGATCAAGCGCTCCCCCGCATCCGACGCGTGCCCGGGGCCAAGGCCGTGATCACCGGCGGCGACCGCTCCGATCTCCAACTAGTAGCGCTGGAGACGGGCACCAAATGCCTGATCCTGACCGGTCATCTGCGACCAATGCCGGAAGTGCTCCGCCGCGCCGAAGAGATCGGCGTCCCGGTCTTGCTGGTACGCGAGAACACGCTAGAGACAGTAGAGTCCATCGAACAAGTCTTCGGCAAGACCCGCCTGGGTCAGGAGACGAAGCTAAAACAGTTCGAGACGCTGCTGGAGAAGCACTTCGATTTCGATAGACTATACGAGGAAATTGGCCTGTAACTTGACTCCCGCACGGGCGCACCTACAAGTTGAGGGAGGATAGACTTCGGAAGTCTTAAAATGTGGTTTGCAAACCTAATTTGGAAGCAAAGCGAGTCTATTTGCGTCCAAAATCCTCGACGGTAGACTCCCGAAGTCTGGAGTCGCTAAACTGCAGGAGTTAAAGTGTAAGCTGTCCCTCGGGCGTTCAGCAGGAACGCGATATTTGAGGGACGCTATAAAAAAAACTGCGTGCACCGGAGCCAAGCGGCCCACCGTGATCCTGGAAAGCCGTGTCTGCCAGGATCAGCAAGGAGAACTTTTTACTACCCTGAACTCTCACACAGAAAGGAGAAACGATGATCACAACTGAGATTAGCGATATTGTCGCCCGCCAGATTCTGGATTCGCGAGGCAACCCCACCGTAGAGGTCGAAGTCATCCTGGCGGACGGAACCTGGGGCCGAGCCGCCGTCCCTTCCGGAGCCTCCACCGGCGTCCACGAGGCGCTGGAGCTGCGCGATGGTGATGAAGAACGCTACCACGGCAAAAGCGTCTATCAAGCCGTCTGCAACGTCAACGAGGTCGTGGCCGACGATCTGGCTGGCTGGGACGTGACCGATCAGGCCGGCATTGACGCCCATCTGCTAGAAATGGATGGTACGCCCAACAAGGAGCACCTGGGAGCTAACGCCATCCTCGGCGTCTCGCTGGGCGTGGCTCACACCGCCGCCAACGCGCTGGAGTTACCGCTCTATCGCTACATCGGCGGGGTAGACGCCCACGTGCTGCCGGTCCCGATGATGAACATCCTCAACGGCGGTAAACACGCCCTCGACGGCCCCGACCTGCAGGAGTTTATGATTATGCCCGTCGGCGCACCGACGTTCGCCGAGGCTTTGCGCTGGGGCGCCGAGATCTACCACACGCTCAAGGGCGTACTCAAGGCCAAAGGCAAATCAACCGGCGTCGGCGACGAGGGCGGCTTCGCGCCCAGCCTCGACGCGAACGAGGAGGCCATCGAGGTCATCCTGGAGGCGGTCGAGAAAGCGGGCTACGAGCCGGAGCAGGACATCCGCATCGCACTCGATCCAGCTGCCAGCGAGTTCTTCGAGGACGGTAAGTATGTGCTCAAGAAAGAGGGACGCGCGCTCACGGGCGAGGAGATGGTGGCGTTCTACGCCGACTGGGTGGAGAAATACCCCATCATCAGCATTGAAGACGGCCTGGACGAGGATGACTGGGAGAGCTGGGTGGTGATGATGGAACGCCTGGGCGACCAGATTCAGATCGTAGGCGACGACCTGCTGGTGACGAACGAGGAACGAGTTCAGAAAGCGATTGAGATGAGAGCCTGCAACTCACTGCTTTGTAAGGTCAACCAGATCGGGTCGCTGAGCGAGGCCATCGGGTCCGTCCAGCTGGCACAGCGGGCGGGCTGGACCGTGGTCGTCTCTCACCGCTCGGGTGAGACCGAGGATGCCACCATCGCCGACCTGGCAGTAGCGCTCAACACCGGTCAGATCAAGACCGGCGCGCCGTGCCGCTCTGAGCGCGTCGCCAAGTACAACCAGCTGCTGCGCATCGAGCAAGAGCTGGATACCAGAGCCGTCTACGCCGGGATGGATGCTTTCAAGCAGCTGACGTAACCCCATCCCCCGTAGCAGAACTGGGAGGGCCTATGCCACGCACAAAAATCGTCTGCACCATTGGGCCAGCCACGGAGACTCCCGAGATGATGCGGCGTTTGATGCGGGCCGGGATGAACGTGGCCCGCATAAACTTCTCCCACGGCAATCACGAGACGAACGGCCAGGCAATCGCCACCTTGCGGCGCGTGGCCCAGGAAGAAAAGCAGCGTATAGCCATCATCGCCGATCTGCAAGGCCCCAAGTTGCGCGTGGGTAAGATCACAACCGAGGAAAAGAGCCTAAAGCTACGCGAAGGAGAGATAGTGACGCTGCTCAATCGCCCCCACTCCGACGCGCCAAGCGTGGTCCCGATCCCCCATCCCGAGCTGCTCCGCGATCTAACCATCGGGCAGAAGATACTGCTGGATGACGGGAATCTGGCTCTGATCGTCACGGGTCACGCCGGCGAGGATGGGCTGAAAGCGCGCGTCGAAGCCGGGGGACAGCTCACGTCTCACAAAGGCGTCAACGTCCCGGGCGCGCGACTTTGCTTCTCCGCGCTGACAGACAAGGATCGGGAAGACGCCGCCTTCGCTGTGGAACAGGGGGTCGATTTCTTCGCCCTCTCCTTCGTCCGCCGCGCCGCCGACGTGCTCGAGCTGCGCCATCTGCTGAAGCATAAAGGGGTCCAGACGCCCATTATCGCCAAGATCGAAAAACCAGAAGCACTCTCAGTCTTCGACGAGCTCCTGGATACATGCGATGGTATTATGGTGGCTAGAGGGGACCTGGGCGTCGAAACGCCCGCCGAAGAGGTCCCCTTCCACCAGAAAGAGATCATCCGCGCCTGCAATGAGACCGGCAAGCCGGTCATCACCGCCACCCAGATGCTCCAGTCGATGATGGAAAACCCACGCCCGACGCGAGCGGAGGCCTCCGACGTCGCCAACGCGATTCTGGACGGCACCGACGCAGTAATGTTATCCGGCGAGACCGCCGTGGGCGATTATCCGATCAAGGCAACCGAGATGATGGCTACAATCTGCGGCAACGCCGAGGCCCACCTGCCCCATCGGCGCCCTCTGGAGAGATGCCAGAGCGGCTACGACAAAGTGACCGAAGCGATCAGCTCTTCGGCGGTCGAGATCGCCAACGAAGTCGACGCCCGGACGATCATCACCGCCACGATGTCGGGAACCACGGCCCGAATGGTGACCCGACACCGTCCATCTGTGCCTGTGGTGGCCGTCACACCCAGCGAGAAGACGCTTTACCGGTTAGCGCTGGTGTGGGGCGTGACGCCCGTCAAGGTGGCCGAGTTCAAGACCACGGACGAGATGGTTCAGGTGATGATCCAGGCGGCGCGCGAGCGAGGATTAGCGGCCTGGGGCGACCGCGTCGTGCTGACCGCGGGCATCCCCTTTGGTCAGGGGAAGAAGACTAATATGCTCAAGGTCCACGTTATGGGCGAAGCCGCCGATATGTGAACCGTAGAGCGCATCTACAAGTTGGGGGAGGACAGACTTCGGAAGTCTCTGAATACTACTTTGCTTGCCAAATTGTGCTGAAAAGAGCGGTTTTGAAGCCAGAGCAGATCGTTATCGTAGACTTCCGAAGCCTTGACGCTCGTAATCTCCCGAGTTTTGCATACGCCTTTCCGAGTGTGTTTGTAGCCCCCTGTCCTGGCGCATCAAGATGGTAGCGACCTCTTCTCGTGTAAGCTGACCGCCAACGGTATCGCGGGAGAAAATATCAACGGGCGTTTATGGGATAAGCGTGCCCGCGAAACTAGCTACGCCGAACTCGGAACGAACGTTCTCTCGCTCTACGCTTCGGCAACTTCTTGGGACGCTGGGGATTCGGGCGCCGGCTCAAGCGGCTGAGGGGTAACGCTGGCGCCACAATAAGGACAGAGCGACCAGCGCAAGTTGAGCGCCTTGCCACAATCGGGACAAGGCTTTTTAAGGCGCGTCTGGCACGAGGGACAATAGAGATATTCCCCCTTGACCCGCTGTCCACAACCAGGGCACTCCTCCGGCTCCTCAATAGCCTGAAGGAGTGCTTCCTGCTCCAGGGAATGCTCGTAGGCCTCCTCCAGGGTCTCTCGCGGGCGAAGCATCAGGTAGACCAACAGCCCGATGACTGGCAACACAAGCACTAATAGCGTGGCCAGGATCTGGGCCAGAATATCGCGAGAGCGAGCGCGAATGTCGCGGAACGTCCAGATTGCCATACCCCCCACCAGGGCGATGGTCACGCCGCCACATAAAGTAGAAAGAATCGTCAAAAAAGTGGGGATGTTTTCCAGCAGGCCTTCCATAATGGTAGCAAACTCCTTGCTCTGTATTCAAGTTCGTACTCAAGCGCGGTATTATACCATCGGCTACTTTGTGAGCAAGTATTGACCCGACGGCAACCAATACGAGGGGAAGAATGGACGATCTGACCAGACCGACAATCAAAGACTTACCGGCTCGCGAGCGCCCCCGGGAGCGATTGGCTCGCGCCGGCGAAGGCGCACTCTCCACCGCGGAGCTACTGGCCATCATTCTGCGCACGGGCGTCGGCGGAGAAAGCGTGCTCGATATGTCGCGACGGCTGCTTTCCACCTACGACGGCCTGCCAGGCCTGGCCCGCGCCAGCTTCGCCGAGCTCAAAGCCGAACGAGGACTGGGCAACGCCAAGACCGCTCAGATCAAGGCGGCGTTAGAATTGGGGCGTCGGATGCTTCTCGCCACCCCGGAGGAACGGCTCATCGTCCGTTCTCCATCAGACGTGGCGCAGATCCTGATGGCCGAGATGTCCCATCTGGAACAAGAGCACTTCCGTGCGCTCTACCTGGACACGCGCAATCGGCTGCTGGGATCGGAGACCATCTACGTCGGCAGTCTCAACGCTTCCTATATTCGCGTGGGAGAAGTCTTCCGGGACGCCGTCAAGCGCAACTGTGCAGCCATCATCGTGGCCCATAATCACCCCTCGGGCGATCCCTCGCCTTCGCCAGAGGACGTCGAGGTGACCCGCCAGATAGCCGAGGCCGGTGATCTGCTCAGTATTGAGCTGCTCGATCATCTGGTGATCGGACAGCAACGCTTTGTGAGCTTACGGGAGCGCGGGCTGGGATTCGATTGAACGGGCCCTACTCCTCGCCGATCAACTCCACTTCCGCCACCATCGACTGATAGGAATGCCCCGAGGCGTAGACGGTGATCGCCTCAATGGTCGTAGGGGCGCGACCATCTTGAGAAAAAAGGGGAATCAGATTGGGTGATTCGTACGTGTACCACGTATCCTCTGGCACCTGAATATGCTGGTTACGATGGATACACGTCACACAGAAGTTTGGGTTCCCAGGGCTACTCAAATCCGGCCGCGCGTAGAAGCCCTGTAGCCACTGCCGCTCGCTGCCATCGGCATCCTTATAGTCGACGCGCACCATCACCGGGCACTCACTTCCCAGCGCGCCACACAGCGGCACGTCGTGGCCTCCAATCTGCAATAGTAGATGGAGGTTAAGGCGCTTAAAATCTCGGATGTTCTTGCCAATCTGTTGTTTAATACCGGTCTCGGCATGACCGTCGCCTTCGCGCTCAATCACAACAACCGAACGACCCTCCAGCCGAGCGTTACGAATCTCACCACCGCTTTCGCCCTCAATCTGGATGTCCCGGTTGTAGCGATCCCAATGCTCATCCAGCGCTCCCCTGAAATCCCCGTTGATGACCATGTTGCGAGCGGCCGGCAATGGGCCATCAATCACCCCCTCATCATCAATCAAGGCTCGCTCATTGGCGCTCAGATGGAGCTTGCCGAGCGAGCTGGTCAGATCCGCCAGCCCCTCCTGCACGGTGATCTGGGTGGCCCCATCACCCATCTCCAGGGTATACCGCCCCTCCTGTAAGACGCTGTCCCCTTGGTCCGTCTGAACCTCGACGAACGTGGCCCGACCGCCATCGCCGGGGATGTTGATGCGCACGCGTCCTTCGTTCACCTTCAACGCGACGCGATGAGGCAAACGTCCGGCAGAGAAGCGCGGCGACTGCGCGGATTTAATAACCACTTCCGTGTGATCATAGAGCTGGACCATAGCCAGGAGGTCGCCGTTTTCGCCTTGAGGGGCGCGCATCACAAGCCGGCCAGACGTCGCATTGGTCGCAATAACCGTACCGAGGGGAATGTCATCGCGATCCTCGGCCAGTGAGATCGGGCGACCGCGCCCGCCCACCGTCACGCTGATCGGCGGACGCTGAACCTCAAGGTAGACCTGCTGATCCACGGAGGCATTATGAATGTACCATCGCAGGCCCAGAGGGACTACCACGATCAGACCAATGCAAGTAAAGAAAGACGCCAGCAGGATGATCCAGGCCAAGCGCTCTGTATTGCTGTTCACGGATAACGTACCCGAAAGTCGTCAAACTGGCCGGTGGGCGTCTCCCATTCGATCTCGACGTCCTGGACCGAGGCCGACGGGGAACCCTCGTGCAAGAAATCCACAAACGCCTCCAGGGCATCGCGGGAGCCCTCGGCGACAGCCTCCACTGTGCCATCCCGGCGATTAGCGACCCAGCCGCTCACATCAAGCTGACGCGCCGTGCGAACAGTGTAGTAACGAAAATTGACGCCCTGGACGTAGCCGTGAACTCTGGCATGCACGCGAGCACTTGCATTCGACGCTTCCATCATCTGTTCACCCCCTAGCGCAAAGCTTAGAAGAGACGCGACTTCCGCTCGTCAAAGCGGTGTAGTCCAGCCTCTTGAGCTTGCTGTAGAGACTCTTCGTACTCCGACCGCGTGACCCGACGATCAAGCGGTGGCAAGTTCTCGGCCTTGTAACAAGGCCGATACTGATCCATAATGTTGATGTAGGTGTCACGAGATACCTCCCGCGCCAGAAACTGCGCGATTTGATGCGTGCCGGCCAACCCTTCGGGCAGAACCAGGTGGCGCACCAATAACCCACGCCGCACCACACCCTCCTCATCCAGCCTCAGATCCCCAACCTGGCGGTGCATCTCCTTGACGGCCGCCTGATTAATCGCGGGGTAGTCCTCGACTCGGGAGTACTTACGACCTACAGACGCATCAGCGTATTTCATATCCGGCATATAGATATCGACCACACCATCAAGCAACTCTAGTGCAGCGAGAGAATCGTACCCGCCGGTGTTCCAGACCAGGGGCAAGCGCAACCCAGCCTCAGCCGCGATCAACACACCGGCCAAGATCGGCGCCAGGACATGCGTGGGGGAGACGAAGTTGACGTTGTGGCAACCACGCTCCTGCAGCGAGAGCATCATCGTCGCCAGATCCTCCGGTTTGACCTCGCGCCCACGCCCACGCTGGCTGATATCGTAGTTCTGGCAATACTGACAGTTGAGGTTACACCAGGCGAAGAAGATCGTACCCGAGCCCTGGTAACCGCGCAGCGGGTCCTCCTCACCGAAGTGCGGGCCGTGGCTGGCGACGACCGCCTTCGAACCGGTATTGCAGGCGCCAGTGGTCTGGTAGCGATCGACGCCACAATCGCGCCCACAGAAATCACACGTATGCAGGCGTTCATAGGCAGCTTCCACCCGGCGCTCCAGGGCGCCAGAACGCCACAAGTCCAGGTAAACAGGTTCAAAAGATTCCACAACAACGAGTCGTCAGTTCTCAATCACCAGGAAACCGGTACTTTGCGATCGCGCCAGCTGCGATCTTTATACTTGATGTAGCCGTTACGCTGGCCGAACTGATAGACGCCCCACGTCACCTCGACGTCACGGCGGCAATAATCAATCACCTTCTGCAGCTCGCCCTGGCGAAACCAGCGCACGGCTTGCAATCCATCGGCGCTCTTCCCCTCGCCCAAGGTCGCGGCCGCCACGTCGTCCAGTTTCAAGCGCCAGCCCAGAGCACGGTGGATATCCTGCAACATATCGACGGTAGGCAAATCCGACAACGGGTCATCCGTATAGGCACGCAGCACCTCGTAATCGAAGCGAACCACGTTATAGCCCACCACCAGATCCGCTTCAAGCAGGGCGACGATGAGATCGCCAACCTCTTGCTCGGTGTAGTGGCGGTATTCATCCTCGGCAGCGTGGTACGTCACCCCCACCGCCAGGCCCATATCGCGGATATTACCCCAGCCTCCTACCTCACTGGCGATGCGCTGGGTCTCCAGGTCCAAAACGACTACATCACACATAGTCATGCTCCCCATTCAGATCTCCAGATTTAAGCCCACATCTCACAGCCGAGCCAGCCGGAGCGACACACACTGTGTCCTCATAAGCCCAAACGTGGAGGGGCTTACCGCCTACGGGCGACGCAGATGCCCTATCACCAGCAACATAGGCGGCACACTTACCAGCACCCACAAACCGATCCAAACCCCAACCCGGTCCATCCAGACCTGCCACGGCGATTCTACCAGGCTGGCCCGCCAAGCGTTCTCAAGGCCGTCGAGGCTCATGTTCAAGGCTGTCTGCACGCCCCCGGCGCAGCTGGCGCCATTGGCATAGGCCGCCAACAAGCTGCGGAGGTCATCAGCGCCATACTGCTCGCGAATGAAACGTACCACGCTAGCGCTCTGGGCGTAAGAAAGAAGTGCAGTACCCGCGTCGGGTGAAAACGGAACACAGAGGTCCTCCAGCGGCAACAACTGATTTTGCTCGCGAGCTCGCTCAAGCATCAGGTCATACTCCGCGTTCGGCAAACGCTCGTTAACGGTCGCCAGGCCCTCATCCAACCACGCCGGCACGTGCTGATAACCGGCGGGGGAGACGCGACGATAGATCAGCAGATGGGTGATTTCGTGTGGCAAATAGCGCTTCATCCTGGATGTGTAGCCATCCTCATCGGGTATGGCCACGACGATCACGTCCAGCTCGGGTCGCGCCTGCCGGGCCACCCAATCCCGTCCGGTGAGTAGCATAGCCGCCCGGAGGTTCTGCTGCGTATCGTAGATGTAAATATCAATCGGGTCCGTGGAGTTTAAGCGCAAATCCGCCCCTATCTCCATCACACTGTTGCGAGCCACGTCCAAGGCCGCCTGCCCAAAGGCCGGATCCCCTAGGCCTTCAATCCAATGAACCGTGATGCCCTCTCCCGCGATCTGGTCCCACCGGAAACGGTTATCGGCATAGCGGAATTGTCGTGGATCCGTCCGCAAGGTAGTCCCGGCCTCATCCTCAAGCCGCCACCAGAATGTGACCTCCGCGAATGACGGCAGCGGCGAACGGCGTAAATCATGCGTGTAACTCGCATCAATCTCAGATGTCGGCTCCTCAAGCGCGACCTCCACCACTTCGGTAGCAGTGTCGTCCTGAGCACGGAAGAAGAGATAGAGCCGAGCAATCTCCATCTCAGTTTCGGCCCGGAGGGTAAAGGTGGCCTGCTGAGCGAAGCTGTAATCGACCTCATTCTCCAGCACGTCGATGTCAGCGGCATAGGCGATGCGAGGAGAAAGAATAGAGCACAAGCCCAGAACCAGCGCTATTAATACGGCGACAAGCCAGGACCTTCCCCTGATGGCAACGTGCCTTATGATCGCATAACCCATGATCGCGTGCCCCTGCACTCCCTACCAGTCCACTTCCCGGAAGATCGGCTCAATGAGAGCTGAAAGATCGCCATACAGGAACTCCCACTCCTCCAGAGCAGATTCGGCCGCCGTGCGTGCGGCTTCGTTCTCCGCGCGACAGTAATATTCCAGAATCTCCCGCGCCTTCTCACTTTCGATCTGGCCCAAGGCCCACAGCGCCGCCGATTGAACCTCCGCATCGGCGTCCTCCGTCAGGTCTTCCAGTCCCGAGACGGCCTCACGCAGCTGGAGCTCGCCACAAGCCTTTGCAGCTTCGTAGCGCATCTCGGGGTTGGGGTTGTAGAGCTCCCGTTGCACTTGCTCCTCCCAGCGGGTATCAGCGCTACGCCCCATCGCAAAGACGGCGCTGATGCGCACCTTCTCCTCGGGAGCGGTATAGGCCTCTCGTATCAACGCGATCACCGCTTCGCTGCCCACGTAGGCCAAAGACTCCAGGGCACGACGCTGCACCTCGATGTGCTCATCGGGAGCCTGACAGGCATCAAGCAAAGCGTTGTAGGCCAGGCTTCGGGGCTGCGAGCGAATTTTCTCTATCTCACCGAGGAAGATGAAACGGCCCAACGACGTCGCAGCCGCCGCCCGCACCTCGACTGCCTCATCCTCTCTCAGGCGCTCGACCAGAGGCCGCACCAGGCGGACGTCGTGATCCTCCCACAAGCCCTCAATCGCCCTCGCCCGCACCTGGGCATCCTCGTCCTCAATCGCCACCCGGAATACAGCTCCAAAATCGAGCGTGAAGTCAGCCTCGGCCAACTCTTTCAGCCGAGACGTCAACTTGCGCCGGAGCTCAACCGGCAGCATCGGCCAAAGATCGCGCACACGCGCTACCTGGCTGGCATTCAGACCAGAAAGATGATACAACAGAGATTGATCGGGAAAGCCATCGCCCTCTCGCAGCGCCGACAAGACTGCACTGAGCAAATCGTTCATATCCCCCTCCTACTCAAGAAACGACCAGGGAATGACCGGGTTGATGATATCCTGGAACATCACCAAAAGCATCAGAGCAAGGAGAATAATCATACCGACGAAGTGAACCACCGCCTCGCGTTCGGGGGGCACCCGACGGCCCCGCACGGCTTCAATTAGCACGAAGAAGGCCCGCCCCCCATCAAGGGCCGGCAGGGGTAGCAGGTTGGTGAGCCCCAACGCCAAGCTGACCAGCGACGCTGTTTGAAGGGCCGGGAAGGGCAGCTTCCACTCCACGCTCTGCTGCAAAGAGAGAGTCATCACTTGGCTGATGCCGACCACGCTGGAGGGGCGGGCCTCCGCTTCCTTAACATCCCCCTGGAACAGACGAACGGGCAGTTCGAGCGTCCTCATAGCAATGGTGGCGAGATCGAACGTGCTTATTTTCACAGCGTCGAGTAGACCATAACGCTTCACCCCCGCCCGATCGGGCCAGAGCGCCATCATAATGCCCAAAAAACCATACCCATCCTCATTCCGAAGCGCCGCCTCTAGCGTCGTCACTTCCTCACTCCGCACGACCGTCAGGGAGACGGTCTCTCCCGGCGCCTCGCGGATTCTCTCCCGCAGATCCACCATCCCTTCTTCGATCGGTTCCCCATCGAAGCGGGTGATGATGTCACCGGGGGCCAGACCCGCTGCTTCAGCCGGTGTGTCGGGCTCCACGCTGGCGACTTTGACGTGCCAGCTGGTGGGATAGCCCATCGTATAAGCACCGACGAGCAATAACAGCGCTGCCAGGATGTTGACCAGCGCCCCAGAGATGATCACGGCCAGACGCCAGCGTTTGGGCTGCGCCGCCAGACTGCGCGGGTCAGAGGGGTCCTCTTCTCCGGTCATCCGCACAAAAGCCCCCAGCGGGATCACATTCAAGCTGTAAAGCGTCCCACGCTCGAACGTCGTCACCAAGCCCCGTATGTAAAGGCCCTCTTCTCGACGCTCGCGCTTAGCGTGCAAAGGGCCCTCTACTGAATCGAGCAGGCGCAGCTGGCGCAAGACGTGCTTCCCATTTCCGCGCCTCTCCGCTACTATCTCAACCCAGGCATTCTCCTCTAGATCATCCGGTAGATCGAAGCCTGGGGTAATCTCCACCCGCGTACCGTCGATTTTGAGGTACCCCCTGCCACGCCACAGCCCCAACAGGCGCGGGGGAAAGCCCAATCCAAACTCTTCAACCCGCACGCCGGCCAGTTTGGCGAACACGAAGTGGGCCAGCTCGTGAATCAGAATAATCGGCCCCAACATCGTCACCACCGTACCGACGAGCCAGAATATAACGCTCGGATTCATAATCTACTCCAATCAAAAACGGGCGCTTTCAACGCCCGCTATCTTCCCATATGACACTTGTATCAGCAGGCGAAACGTCAAGCTTCACTGAAACTGACGGATCTCTCAATCATCTTGCTACCATTATACCTACTGAATCCTCAAGTTGCAACAACGGGGTATTTACAAGTTGGGGAGAACAGACTTCGGAAGTCTCAAATACTGCTCTGCTTATCAAGTTATGCCGAGAAGAGCAATTTTGAAGCCCTGTGCACATCGTCCTTTTAGACTTCTGAAGTCTTAGCGCTCGTGCTCCCCCAAGTTTTGCATGCGCCCTTGCAACAAATGTGCCCGAAGGCCATAGACGTCCGCACCGTCAAACTCATCCCGAGGCTGGTGGACCTGCGCATAGTGGTCACCAGACGCAAAGCCCCAGAGAACCGGAGCGTCTTCCACCTCTCCCCCATCCCCTCAGGCCTCTCCTTGCCAACGCTCAAGGAAAGTAAGCACCCGGGTCAGCACCTCTTCCGGCATTAGATCGTCGGTATGGATGTATAGATCGGCGTGCTGACGAGCGTGACGCAAGCGCTGCGCCAGCTTATCCCACCACCGCGCGCCCAAATGGGCGGAGCGACGCTCCAATGCCACCTCGCCAGAGACGTCCAGATAAATGAGCAGATCGGGCTTGGTGAGCTGTTGCCACATCGTCGGCACGTACGAATGCTCCTGCAGCACCTCTCGAGCGCGATACCCCCGCGCCCGCAACGCCTCGACCAGAAGCGACTTCCCCGCAGCACACGGGCCGATCACGGCGATAAGGGGACGCTTCTGCTGCACTTGCCGCTCCACCGGGCACTCCCAGCGTCTAAAGGGGCACCCGAAGGGCCAATCGACGCACGCCATCCTGCTCCGGACACCGCGCGATACGCAAAACGAGCACGCTGATATCGTCGCTGGGCCGACCATCATCCAGCGCCAGGGCCCGCCTCAACAAGCCATCGGCCAGCTGCTGCGCCGTCAGATCCGGATCCGCGCTCAACGCTTCCACCGCGCCGGGAACATCGAAGACAGGCGTCGAACAGGCCCCCGCCATCTGTAAGCCATCCGTGTAGACCACAGCCACAGTCCCCTCTCCCAGGGGCAGCTCCGTGATCCGCGGCTTGGTGCCACGATAGAGTCCGACTGATTCTGAAGGCTGATCCAACAAGTGCAAGCCCTCCTCCGGCGTGACAACGACGATGGGACAGCGGCTATTGCGCGAAAGCACCAGCGTATTCGTCACCAGATCCACCGAGAGGATATTGAGCGTAGCCGAAACCCGCCCTCCCTTATACGTATAGAGATAGTCATGAGCCGCCCGGGCCGCCGCGCCATCGCGCACCCCCTCGGCCAGCTCGGTGATAGCCTTGCGCGCCACCAGATTGCTGATCGCCTTGGCTGCCCGACCGGAACGCTGTCCATCCACCAGCACGAACGAGAAACCGCCGCGCGGACGTTCGATCATCTCCAGCGTGTCCCCGCTCTCCCTGGTGGCCCACTTCCCAATTTTAGCGACGGCAACTTCAATTTCCATACCATACCCTTCATCAATACCAGCCCCATTAATATTATACTGAGGCCAACTCTGTGAGCAAGATTTGAACTATCCATCCAGTATGCTATAATTCTTGGGCAAAAGATCGCCCCCGACAGCGAGGTAACACGCGATGAGCTTCGAGGTTCTGAAACATTGGATCGGTTTGAGCTTCCTGGAACCAAGTCCCTGGGACTACTACCTGGGGGCGATCTACGGCCTACTCTGTCTCGTGCTCCTCATCCGCTCTAGCCAAGACTTTAAGAATCTCGGACGCCTGCAGGTTACCCTCTTCGTGCTCCTGATGGCAGCGCCCCTCCTCACGACCCACCTGCTGGTCTTTGAGTTTTCCGGAGCCCCCCTACTCCCACCGCCGGGCGTACCGGTCAAGCCGGTCCAGCCATTGATGCCGCTGCTGGGCCTGTTGCCAATCGTGGCAGCCGGGGCATGGCTCGGCGGCGGCCCGGCCCTGATCGTCGGCTTGGTCAGCGGCCTGCTGCGCGCCAGCGCGACGACTGGCGGGATTGCTGACCCGTTCTACCTGGCCCTGCTGGGGTTTATGCTGGGCCGGCTGCTGAGACAGGACTACCGTGGTTCCCTACCCACCGCCTTGCGTCAACCCGTCGTCGCCACGCCGGTGCTGACACTGCTGGCGCTCCTTGCGCTCTTGCTCTCCGTCTTCGCCCACGTGGCCCACACCGCCCTTTCAGGGCTCGATTACGCGATGACGCTGACAAGCGCCTACCTCGGCCCAGCGATTCTGGAGGGCCTGATCGCTGGCGGCATCGTACAGATACTCTACTTCGGCTTCCCTCAGCTCCGTCCCGTGCGTATGGCGCGTCGAACCCCCCCTTACAACCGCTCCCTCAAACTGAGACTGCTCTTCCTCTTCGTTCCCTTGATCCTGGCCATGACACTCGTTCTGCTCTACGGCGTGACTACGACCACGCTCCACATCGCCAAAATGAACGCCGTCAACGAGATGGCCCGCGACGCCAACAGCGCAGCCGAAGGCATCCCCTACTTCATCCACACCGGCCAGAGCTTGCTGAGAGAATTCGCTAACGATAAGCGACTATGGCACGCCGAACCAATCACGCTGGAGACCCGTTTGCAGCGCAATATGCGCACAATCGCCTTCTTCGACCAGCTGATCATCCTGGATAGCGATCAGGAGGTGGTAGGGATGTACCCGAATCCCCCGGAGGGCGATCCCGAGCTGACCGATCAAGAGGCCAAGCTGATCACACGCGTGCTGGAAAGCGGAGCTCCTCAGATCAGCTCCGCCCACCGCTCCGCGCGCGACCAGGACGCCATCCTCTCCTTCATCGCTCCGATCTATTCGGACGAAGAGCCGGATGAAGAGGAACCAAGCGAGGCGTCAGAAGAAGAAGAGAAAACGCCTCCTCGCGTTCTGCTGGGACGGACCCGCCTGGACTTCAACCCTATGCTCAATCGCATCCAGGCCGGCCTCCAATGGACGAACGCACAAGGGGAAGGCTTCATCGTAGATTCCGAAGGTCGCATCGTAGCGCATCAGGATAGCAATATGCTGCTGACCAAATGGTACCTGGACGAAGAGAGCCCGCCCATCACCACTTCGCTGCAAGGACGGGCCTACGAAAGCCGCAACCCCACCGACAATACCCGCCAGATCGTCTACTATCTGCCCACCGAGGGGTTTCCGTGGAGCATCGTGATCCGTCTACCCTACGAAGTGGTACTCCTGCAAGCCGGTCAAGTCGCCCAGCCCCTGCTCCTGCTCCAGCTACTCTTCGGAGGCGTGCTGGTGACCGTCCTCCCCCTCGTCACCAGCTGGATGACACGCCCCCTGACCCAGCTGGCCGCCGCAGCCGACCGCATCGCCGAGGGCGACCTCACGCAGCCAGTGAAAATAGCGGGCGAGGACGAAGTCGCGCGAGTGGGCGACGCCTTCGACGACATGCGCCTGCGCCTCAAGGGGCGGCTGGAGGACCTCTCATTACTGCTCGAGATCAGCCAGGCCGTATCGGCGACGTTATCCCTCCCGCAAGGCATGCCCTTTATCCTGGAAGGCGCCCTGGAAGCGACCGGGGCCCAGGTGGCGCGCATCGTCCTCCTCTCCGCTCAGGGCGAACCGCAGGTCGTCATGTCCAAGGGCGCTCCACGCGAGGGGCTCGGAGAACTCGACCGGGCGCTGACGGCAGCGGCCAAAACGCGCGAATCCCCTCTGGCGATAGAAAACTTGGCCCGGGCCCGGAGCCTGCTCGACGTCAACCCCGCCGAACAACCGCTCAAAGCCGCCATCGCATTGCCCGTCCACACCAAGAAGCGGGTGCCGGCCGTGATGTGGATAGGCTACGGTGAACCCCGCCAGTTCGAAAGCTCAGAGATAGATCTCCTCTCCACGCTGGCCAGCCAGACCGCGGTGCTGGTGGAAAATGCCCGTCTCTTCCAGGCCGCAGAGGGCGAGCGCCAGCGATTGTCGGCCATCCTCGCCAGTACCACCGACGCCGTCATCGTCACCGACCGCGACGACCACGTCTTACTGGTCAACCCCGCCGCCGAGCAAGCCTTCGACATCCAAGCCGAGGACGTCTCCGACAAACACGTCACCCAGGCCGGGTTGGCCCCGGCACTGGTGCGCATCTTCCAGGCCCCGATGGCGTCCGATGAGGCCCTGACGGACGAGGTCCCCCTGCCCGATGACCGCACATTATACGCCAACGTCTCCACCATCCTTAGCGCCGACGGCGAGCGGATCGGGCGGGTGGCCGTGATGCGCGACATCACCCACCTCAAGGAGCTGGACGAGATGAAATCCGAGTTCGTATCCACCGTCTCCCACGACCTGCGGGCACCCCTCACGTTCATGCGCGGTTACGCTACTATGCTGCCGACCATCGGCGAGCTGAACGAAAAACAACACGACTACGTCGAGAAGATCCTGAAGGGAGTAAGCCAGATGAGCGAGCTGGTCGACGACCTGCTCAACCTGGGACGGATTGAGGCCGGCGTCGGGCTGGAGCGCGAAACTTGCCACCTGGGCGCCATCCTGGTCGAAGCGGTGGACGGCATGCGGGCGCGGGCGTCCACCAAGGGCCTCACATTGCGTATGGAACCGGCCCAGAAGATGGTCCTCGTCTCCGGCGACGCTGCGCTCCTCCGCCAGGCAATCAGCAACCTGGTCGATAATGCCATCAAATACACGCCCAGCGGCGGCCTGGTGACCGTCGGGCTGTCCGTACAGAAAGAGAAAGGCGATAAAGAGGCCATCGTCCACGTCTCGGATACCGGCATCGGCATCGCACCGGAGAACCAGGTACGTCTGTTTGAGAAGTTCTACCGCATCCAGCGGCGCGACGGGCCGCAAGTCCCGGGCACCGGGCTGGGCCTCTCAATCGTCAAATCGATCGTCGAGCGCCACGGCGGGAAGGTCTGGGTAGATAGTGATCTGAACAAGGGGAGCACCTTCTACATCGGCCTCCCCCTGGCGGACGAAGAAGAAGCATAGGAGGCAGCTATGTCACTCCAGATCGGCATCATCGGCCTGCCCAACGTAGGCAAATCGACGCTCTTCAACGCCCTCACGCAGGCTGGAGCTACCGTCGCATCCTACCCCTTCACCACCATCGAGCCCAACCGCGGCGTCGTGCCGGTGCCCGACCCCCGGCTGGAGGCATTGGCGGACGTCATCGGCCCAGAGCGCGTGACCCCCGCCACCGTCGAGTTCGTGGACATCGCAGGACTGGTACAAGGCGCTCATCGCGGCGAAGGACTGGGCAACCAATTCCTGGGCCACATCCGCACCGTCGACGCCGTGGCCGTGGTCTGCCGCTGCTTCTCCGACCCCGACATCTCCCACGTCGAGGGCCAGGTGGACCCGATCCGCGACGTGGAAATCCTCGACCTGGAGCTGACGCTGGCCGATCTGGAAGTAACCGAGCGCCGATTGGAGAAGGCCCGCTCTGGGGCCAAGTCGCGACCACAGGACTACGCTGAGGAGATCAAAGCATTGGAGAAGTTGCGCGAGCAATTGCAAGCCGGTCAACGCGCCATCGCCTGGGCTCGTAAAGGCTCGCTCCGCGCCCGGCTCGCCGATGAGCTCCAGCTCCTAACCGCCAAAAAGCGCATCTACGTGGCAAACGTCGATGAGGACGACCTGCCCAACGGCGGCGTGTGGGCCGAGGAGGTTGCCCAGCTGGCCGAGGAAGAGAGTAACTCACACGTCGTGCTCTGCGCCGATCTGGAGGCCGCGCTGGTCGAGTGGCCCTCCGACGAGGCCGCCGCCTACCGCAAGGAGGTGGGCCTGGAGCGCTCTGGCCTGGAAACGCTGGCCCAGGCCGGCTATCGCGTGCTCGATCTGATCACCTTCTTCACCATCACCGGCGGCGAGGAGGTACGAGCCTGGCCGGTTGAACGGGGCACCAGAGCCCCGCAGGCCGCCGGCAAGGTCCACAGCCAGATGGAGGAGGGCTTCATCCGCGCCGAGGTGATCCAGTTCGAGCAGCTGATGGAGGTCGAGCATTGGAAAGCAGCGCGCGAAAGAGGCCTGGTGCGCGTCGAGGGCCGCCACTACCAGATCCAGGACGGCGACGTCTGCCTCTTCCGCTTCAACCCCTGACGCCTTCCTACTTCCTACTCCCTACTCCTTACTCCCTACTCCCTACTCCTTACTCCCTACTCCCTACCAAAGCGCTCCACCTGAGCCACCTGCTCCGGCATCGGGCGTACGAAAGGCCGCACCGCCCTGATCTTAGCCCAGGCCTCCTCCGGCGTCAACCCAGTGCTGACCAGATAAGCCGCCGCCGTCGTCGGGGCGCGTCCCACCCCCGCTCCGCAGTGGACGTAAACCCCGCCGCCGCGCTCGATCTCCTCAGTCATAAACTCGACCGCCGACCGCAGATGCTCCAGCGTCGGCGGGTCGTCATCCACCGTCGGGAGGTAGAGATACCGCTCCGGCGCGATGCCAGCGTCTTTATCGTCGAACTCCACGCGCAGGTTGACCACCGCGGTGATGCCTCGCGCCGTCAGGCGCTCCCAGCCGCGCCGTCGATACTGCCCGCCGACGTGGAGCTGGGGCGTGATCTGGCTCACGCGCTGGATCGGAGCGCCGGTGATGATGCGCACCAGATGATCGACCACCCACATCGCCGTCACGCCCGGCCCCTGTTCAACCAGCCGGCTCCAGAGGATGCCCAGGTTTTTGCGGATCTTCTCCAGCATAAGTGAACCCCCTAAACCTCGCGCAGCTCGTAAACCTTGCTGCCCATCCCGATCTTCGCCGCCGCGTCCACGTGCAGCTGCCCATCGACGCCCAGCGCCTTCGGCAACACGCGCTCGCCCGCCTCGACTTCCTGCTCGGCTGCCAGCGAATCGGGCAACGGCGCAGCATCGTTGATCAGATCTAGCGCTGCCTGGTCCACCGCCACGATGTCCTTGGAGGCCAGGATACCCTGATCCTGAACCAACGGCGTATCAGCCATCGGCATGCAGTCGCACTCCGGCTGCACCTCCAGCACGAAGTTGAAGTAGGCTACCTTGCCCGGCTCGAACGTGCTCAACACCGCCTGCGCGCCCTCGGCTAACGCCATCTGGAACTCGTCCTCACCACGCTTCTGCAGTTTGATCGCGCCCTCCGGGCAGACCCGCTCACAGCGCCCACAGCGCAGGCATTCATCCTCGTCCACTTCCAGGCCATCGTCCGTCTCCAGGATCGCGTGGGTGGGGCAGATGTTCAGGCATTGGAGACACATCGTGCAGAGCTCGGCGTCGCGCAAAACAGTGGAATCAGCGCCGGCGGCGTGCAGGTGCCCGCGGGCCTCCTCCCATTCCCCGCTGCGATGGCGTCCAGCCACGCCGCCCATCGCCAAGTTCTTGATTGCGCCGCCGTAGCCGGCCTCAATGTGGCCCTTGCAATGGCTGACCACGATCATAGCCGACGCATCGTGGATGGCGGAGGCAACCCGCACATTCCCCAGCACCGGTCCAGCCTCCACTTGGATGCTGTCGTAGCCGAACAATCCATCGGCCAGGAGCACGGGGCAGCCGACTGAATGCGGATTGATCCCGTTCTGATTTGCCACCTTCAGATAATCCCAGCCTTCGATGCGGACCGTATCGCAGACGAAAGGCTTGGCTCCGGCCTTCTTGACCGCCTCAGCCAGCACACCCAAAAACCGCGGGCGCACGATCCGATGGGCGCCTTCCGACCCGAAGTGGGTCTTGATCGCCACGTACTCGTCCTCCTCAAAGGCACCCGCGAAGTCCATCTTATCGATCAGACGCTCCAAACCAGCCACCTGACTGGCGCTGTAATCCCAGCGCCGGGACCGCGCTGATGCAAAATAAATCTCGCTACTCATAGATCCTCCTGACGATATCTCTAGTCGCTAAGCAAGCATCCAACGCTTGCAACTTGGGTAGAAAAAAGCCCCCGAAGCCAGGTCTCGCGCTAAATCTGCGGGACATTCGGAAAAATCGAAACCAGCACTTCGAAGGCGTGTTTATTATAGCGCAACCCATCCGGCATGTGAAGTTGCATCACCAGACACACGATGTTACCATATCGGCGGTCGAAAGTCCCAATCAGACGAAGGAGGTAGTATGAACGAAGCGACACAATCCCGCGGACGTTACTTCGAGGAATTTGAGGTGGGAGAGACCATCGAAACCCCCGGCCGCACCGTGACGGAAACCGACATCGTCACTTTCGCCGGCCTCTCTGGTGACTACAACCAGCTCCACACCGACGCCGAGTTCGCCCAGGAGACCCGCTTCGGCGAGCGCATCGCCCACGGCCTGCTGGGGCTGGCCATCACCAGCGGGCTGGCGTCGCGACTGGGCTTCGCCGAGGGGACGACCGAGGCCTTCACCGCGCTAGATTGGAAATTCCGCGCCCCAGTCGCAATCGGCGACACCATCCACGCGCGGTTCGAGGTCCGGCGGAAGAAGAAGATGGCCCGGCTCGGCGGCGGCTTCGTCATCTTCGACGTGGAAGTGCTGAACCAGGACGACGAGAGGGTCCAAAAGGGCAGCTGGACGCTCCTGATCAGGAGCGCGCCCGCAGCGGATTAGAAGTTGCAATCCATAACCGCCCTGCTATAATGCCCGCCCGACGTGGAACTTTTGGAGCGTCTATGGCGTCAAGAGCATGTAATGATGACTGCGGATAACCGTCTTTCGGGCGGCGAGCACAAGCGAGAAGAAGAGCTGGGGCGAACTCAACCAACACCATCCTACCACAGCGCCCTGGACGAGACCCAGCGCGTGGACGCCACCTCGCCCCCGGAACGGCGCAGGAGCGCACACGACGCCCCGACCAACACCACGCCGCGCGTGCGTCCATCCGAAAAGAGCCGCGTGCCGCCGCCACAGAGGCCCAGCTACCGCGCGCCCAAGCCTCCGCAGCCGCCCGCTCCGCCAGACGCGCCGCCATCCTCAACGGCCGAAGGAGACAGTGGGCCAGCGTGGGGCAGCCTGCTGATCAAGATCGGCTTCGGCGTCGTGGCCAGCATCGTGGTGGTCTTCTTCATCGCGGTCGCCGCCGGTGCCGTCGGCTACGTGGCCATCGCCAGCCGGCTGCCGCCGCCCACCGAGCTCCAGAACCACCAGACAGCCTTCGTCAGCAGCAAGATCTACGACCGGGACGGACGGCTATTGTACGAGGTCACGGATCCGCAGGGCGGACGACGCACCTACGTCTCGCTGGACGAAATCTCGCCCCACCTGATTAACGCCACTATCGCCACCGAGGACCGCGACTTCTGGCGCCATCCAGGGTTCGATCCCATTGCAGTGGTCCGAGCTGTCTACTACGCGCTGACGGAATGGGAGTTCGTCTCCGGCGCCAGCACCATCCCGCAGCAGCTGGCGCGGATGATCTTCCTGCCCGAGGAGCGCTTCGAGCCGACGGCTGAGCGGAAGATCAAGGAGATTGTACTGGCCTCCGAGCTGACGCGCACATATCCCAAGGAGACAATCCTGGAGATCTACCTCAACGAGCTCAACTACGGCAACCTTGCCTATGGCATCCAGGCCGCCTCGGAGACCTACTTCGGCGTGGAGGCGGATGAGCTCACGCTGGCGCAAGCCTCCTTACTGGCCGGGCTACCGCAGCTGCCCGCCACTTACAACCCATTCGGCGAGGGAGCGGAAAAGGCGCTCAAGCGGCAAGAAACCGTGCTGGCCTTGATGGTCGAGGACGGCTACATCACCGAAGAAGAAGCCAAACAGGCCGCTGACGCGATGCGTGATTACCCGTTCCAGGCACCCCAGATCGACCTTGCCACAGCCCCTCACTTCGTCCTCCACGCGCGACAGGCCGTGGAGAATCTTTACGGGCCAGAGGCACTCTACCGTGGCGCCGGGCTGCGCATCTACACTACGCTTGACCGCGACTTGCAGAGGAAAGCCGAGCAGGCCGTTCAGGAGCAGATCGCCGAGCTGCACGAGCGCAACGCGACCAACGCCGCGCTGGTGGCGCTCGATCCGGACACTGGACAGATCCGGGCGATGGTCGGCTCGGCCGACTATAACGACGAGGCGATCGACGGTCAGGTCAACGTGGCGCTACGCTGCCGCCAGCCGGGTTCATCCATCAAGCCGCTGACCTACGTGGCGGCCTTCGAGCGCGGATGGACGCCGGCGACGCTGCTCTGGGACGTACGCACCGAGTTCCCCGACGGGGCCAACCCGCCCTACGTGCCGCTCAACTACGACCGGAGGTTCCACGGGCCGGTACTCGTGCGCGACGCGCTGGCGAATTCCTACAACGTACCGGCCGTGGAGACGCTCCAGTTCGTGGGCGTCGATGGGCTGCTGGCGCTCGCCCAACGCCTGGGCGTCGACTCGCTGGTCCATCCAGAAAACCACTGCCCCGATTACCCTTACGACCAACCCCCGTCCTATGGTCTGGCGCTCACGCTGGGCGGCGGGGAAGTCAAGCTGCTGGAGATGACGAGCGCCTTCGGCGTCTTCGCCAGCCAGGGCGTGCGCACGGACCCCACGCCCATCCTGCGCATCGAGGACAGCTGGGGTAACGTGCTGATCGATAATAGCGAGCCGAGTGGCGAGCGCGTGATCTCGCGCGAGCACGCCTACCTGGTCACTGACATCCTGGCCGACCCTCAGGCCCGCTGCGATACCTTCCGCTGCCCAGGCGTGCTGGATCTCAACCGCCCGGCGGCGGTCAAGACCGGCACCACCAACGATTACCGCGACGCCTGGACCATCGGCTACACGCCCGATCTGGTGACTGGCGTCTGGGTCGGCAACTCGGATAACAGCGAGATGGAGAGCCTGCCCGGTTCGACCGGCGCGGGGCCGATCTGGCACGATTTTATGGAGGCAGCTCACGCCGAGATGCCGGTACACGACTTCGAGCGCCCGCCGGGTATCGTAGAGCGCGAAATCTGCGCCGATTCCGGCGCTCAACCGACGCAGTATTGCCCTCAACGAAAGTTAGAGGTCTTTGCTGAGGGTCAACCCCCGCGCGACGAAAGCCACGACTGGTACCAGAGAATAAGGATCGACACCGTCACCAACCTACGGGCCAACGAGCATTGCCCCGACAACGTGGTGGAGAAAGTGATGCTCGATATTGAGGATGAACGCGGACGCGCGTGGGCCCGGGATCACCCGGAGCAATTTAGCGGCCTGCCGCTGGCCCCGCTAGAGTATTGTCCGGCAAGATAACCGGCCCAGCTCATAATCACAGATCCATCTCCCAGACAACCACAAAATCACCCGTCGGCTCAAAACCAAAGCGGCGATAGAGCCTTCTCGCCAGGTCATTGTCGCGCTGGGTGTTGAGCGCCACCTCCTCGACACCAGATTGCCAGAGATCGCGCAGCGCTGCCCGAAGCAACAGCGCCCCCACGCCCTCACCCTGGCAGGCGGGATGGACGGCGATGCGATTGAGATGGGACGCAGGCAAATGGAGCTGGCCCTCGGTATAGCCAACCACCCCGCCGGCCCGCTCTGCCACCGCCAGGCGCGAGCGCCCTCGCGCGCGTCGCCGAAGCGTCTCCGGACTGCGCCACCAATAAGGTGCAAACGCCGCTTGGTCGATAGCCACTATCGCCGCGAGATCATCTTCCGAGGCCGAGCGAATCCGGACCTCCGCCGGACCAGCCACATCCGGAACCGTGCGATCCCGATTGCTCAACGTGACGACTTCGACCAACGGGGTGAATCCCCGCGCCTCCAAGGCGGCAGCCGCCCAACCGCCATAATCCATCCAGGCCAAGCCAGCAAGCCCCAATCCCCGGAGCCGCGCCAACAGCGGCGGGAGCGCCAGATCGAACCAAACCTCCAGATCCAGTGCATTATCCAGCACGGCCAGCCGGGCCCACGCCACCGGCGAAGCATCCGCCCACGCGAAGAGCGCCCCGACCACGCGGTCATCGCGCTCAACCACGATGAACGGCGCCCCGCGTTCAAGGTAGTCCTCCCAACACCATAGGCGTGGCGAGGAACGCTCGGCTTCTTGAACCAGCGTCTCAATCGCCAGCCAATCTCCCGCATGCACTTCTCTGGTCTCCATCATTCTCAACTCAGCACGCAAGCTAGCACACCCTGCTCCGTCAGTCAAGCGATTTGCTTTTTTGTCCTATTTGATGTAAACTTAACATGGCTTGGATTAATACTGCTTTGACGAGCCTATCGAAGGGTGCGATTTTCGCCAAGTCGTCATCTTTTGACAGGCTTCAGCGTGAATTCAGCCGAAGAGATCAGGATGACTATCGAGGGATCAACTTCGTTGAAATCTCTTTGTAGGATTAAGACGACAGCACAAAACATCAATGGATAAAGCCATGGCAAAAAAAGGCAAAGAACAAGCGTTAAACAGAGCGTTAGACAATTTGACCAAACGGTTTGGCGAGGGTGCGGTGATGCGGATGGGCGAGGCCACACATATGGACGTGGAGGTGATTCCCACCGGATCGCTGGCGCTCGACCGGGCGCTGGGCGTGGGCGGCGTGCCACGCGGGCGCGTGACCGAGATCTACGGGCCCGACGGCGCCGGCAAGACCACTCTGGCCCAGCACATCGTGGCCGAGGCGCAGAAGATGGGCGGCGTGGCGGCCTACGTCGATATGGAGCACGCGCTCGACCCGGCCTACGCCAGCAGATGCGGCGTCGACGTGGACGAGCTGCTCATCTCGCAGCCGGATACGGGCGAGCAAGCGTTGGAGATCGCCGAGACGCTGATCCGCTCCGGCGCGGTCGACGTGATCGTGGTCGACTCGGTGGCGGCGCTGGTGCCCCGCGCCGAGATCGAGGGCGAGATGGGCGATTCCCACCCCGGGCTCCAGGCTCGCTTGATGAGCCAGGCGCTGCGCAAGCTGAGCGGGGCGATCAAACAATCGAACGCAGCCCTGATCTTCACCAACCAGCTGCGCGAGAAGATCGGCGTGATGTTCGGCAACCCGGAGACGACCTCCGGCGGGCGGGCGCTGAAGTTCTACGCCTCGGTGCGGCTGGACATCCGGCGCATCCAATCGATCAAGGAACAGGGGGAGCTGATCGGCAACCGCACGCGGGTGCGGGTAACGAAGAACAAGGTCGCGCCGCCGTTCCGCAAGGCCGAATTCGACCTGATGTACGATGAAGGCATCAGTCGCGCTGGAGACCTGCTGGACGTAGCGGTCGATCTGGACGTGATGGAGAAGCGCGGCTCGTATTATTACTACGACGACCCCGATAATTACCTGGCCCAGGGCCGTGAGAATACCAAGCAGGTATTGCGCGAGGATCCGGCGCTTGCCGACCGGATCGAGGCCGACGTACGAGATAAGATGATCGACGAGGGGACAATGGCCCCCGGTGACGCACCAGAAGAAAAAGAAGACGAATCAGACGAATCAGACGAATCCGACTAACAACCTAATGGAAGTTTGTAACAGTCACGGTTGATCTCAAAACCAAAAAACCGGCCGGAGAACCAGGCCGGATAACGAGTCTGTCCTTCTGAAGCATATCTTTGTGATAAGGTAATGGTAACGTTTATATCGCTTGGATAGATAAGAAAACCAGGTGTGAGTTACGTCAAAATGATGTACGCAACCATAGAATCATAGTTGCAACAATCTGCTCTACCTAGTGAGGGTCGAGAAGGACATACATAGCAGCGTCCAGCTGTCTCAGTGACGAGATCATAAAACCAACCGCGTGTTTAAGCCGTGGCTGAATAGCCACGGCTTTTGTTTTTAGAGGAGATATGGCAGGGCAAATCACAGCATTGCGATTCCAGAAACGTAACAAGAATCGGGTTAACGTCTACATCGATCATGAATTTGCTTTTGGACTGGCTGCGGTTGAAGCAGCCCGTCTCAAGGTTGGGCAAACGCTCGACGACGAAGCTATCATCCAGCTGAAGAGAAAAGATGACATTGAGCAAGCACACGAGCGCGCACTCAACCTCCTTTCGTACCGTCCTCGCAGCAAGGCTGAGATACGCCGCCGACTACAGCAAAAAGATCTGGCAGAGGAAGCCATCGACGAGGCTCTCCGACGCCTGGAGCGGGCCGGACTAGTCGACGACCAGGAGTTCGCCAGCTACTGGGTACGGAACCGCATCCAATTCAACCCCAAGGGAACCTACGCGCTCCGACAGGAGCTCCGTCAGAAGGGCGTGTCGGATGCCATCATCGACGTGGCGCTGGCAGATTTCGACGAAAGCGCCGCCGTTCAGGATGCGGCCGACGCCGGAGCACGTCGTCTGGGTCACAACGAGCCATCAGACTTCCGCCGAAAGTTAAAAGCGTATCTCGCACGCCGAGGGTTCTCCTATTCTCTCATCAAGCCTTTGATTGAAGAGAAGATGGAAGAACTTTACAGCGAGGAATCACAGCGATAAACCATCGAAAGCGAGGGAGTATACGATGCGATCACCTATTATCACCATACTAGTGACCACCCTGGCGTTGGTCGTCGGGGCTGGTATCGGTATGCTAATCCAGCACTATATTACCCAGTCCAAACGCCGAGAAGAGGAAGATGAAGCTCAACAGATCGTCAAAGAGGCCGAAAAAGAAGCACAGGCGATTGTATTGGCTGCCAAAGACGAGGTCATCCAAAAGCGCGAGACAGCCGAAAAAGAACTGGACCGACGTCGGGCAAGCCTGCGGCGAGAAGAGGAACGCCTCCATGACTGGAGCGATAAACTAGACCACCGCCAGAAGCGGCTAGAAAGACGAGAGCGCTCGCTCAACAAGCGCCAGAGCGCTCTCGACAGGCAGCGGAATAAGATAGAGCAGATCAAGCAGAAACAGGAGGAGACGCTAAAGCGAATCGCGGGGTTGAACCGCAAAGAGGCGAAACAGGAGTTGCTCGAGGACGTGAAGCAAGAAGCGCGACAAGATATGGCCCGTATCATCCGGCAGGTAGAAGCCGAGGCCCAGCAGGAAGCCGATAAGCGCGCTCGCGAGATCATCACCACGGCCATCCAGCGGATGGCAAGCGAGCACGTGGCCGACGTGACCGTCTCTACCGTCTCCTTGCCCTCCGATGATATGAAAGGCCGCATCATCGGACGCGGGGGACGGAATATCCGCAGCTTCGAGAAAGTAGCCGGGGTCGACGTGGTAGTTGACGACACTCCCGAGGCCATCACCATCTCTTGTTTCAACCCCGTGCGCCGTGAGGTAGCCCGCCGGGCAATGGAGCGGCTCATTCTGGATGGACGCATTCACCCCACAAACATTGAACGATTCATCCAGGAAAGCCAGAACGAGATGGACCAACTCGTTCGCGAGGAGGGCGAACAGGCCGCCTACGAAGCCGGCGTCCACGGCCTCCACCCCGAGCTGATCAAATTGCTGGGACGGCTCAAGTTCCGCACCAGCTACGGCCAGAACCAGTACACCCACGCCATAGAGACCGCCAAGCTGGCCGGCATGATCGCCGAGGAACTGGGCGCCGACGCCGAACTGGCCCGCACCGGAGGCTTGTTGCACGACATCGGCAAAGCCGTGGACTTCGAAACGGATGGCACACACGTCCAGATCGGCGCGGAAATCTGTCGACGCTATGATCTACCCGACGAAGTCGTACACTGCGTCGAAGCCCACCACAACGAGGTCAAACAGACCTCACTCGAAGCGATCATCGTCGAGGCAGCCGATGCCATCTCTGGTGCCCGACCCGGCGCACGCCGCGAAAGCCTGGAGTTCTATATCAAACGCATCCGAAATATGGAGAAGATCGCTAAATCCTTCGGCGGCGTGGAAGAAGCTTACGCACTACAGGCTGGTCGTGAGGTGCGCGTGATCGTCAAACCCGATAGAATCGATGATCTGGCAGCGATAGAACTATCCAAGAACATCGCCAGCAAACTAGAGGGGAATATGGAATATCCAGGCCAGATCAAAGTGATGGTCATCCGCGAGGTGCGGGCAGAAGAATACGCCCAATAGGCCAAAAGCAGTATGGTATAAGGGCGCTGTCGAGGACAGCGCCCTTTTCACCTTTATCGCTGATTCAAACGGACGTCGTATAAATCACTCCGCCGCTCTCTCGGAACGAAGTATGACGCCCCGGCTGGCCAGCTCACGGCAAATATGCCCGCGGGTTCTGCTGCAAATCGTTGCGACGCACCTCAAAGTGGAGATGCGGGCCAGTGGACCAACCGGTGTTCCCCACCGCCCCGATGACCTGCCCTCGCTCCAACGACTGTCCCTCAAAGACGTAAATGTTGCTCAGATGGGCGTAATAAGTAGAGAAGCCATTGGCATGGTCAATGACCACCAGGTAACCGTAACCCACGTCGGTCCAGCCAGCAAAGCTGACAAAACCGCCATCAGATGCCACCACTGCGCTGCCGGTAGGGGCGCCCAAATCAATCGCACGGTGCCCATACCAATACCCCTGGGTGATCCGTCCCCTCACGGGCCACTGGAATCGCCCTGAGCCCTGCGCCCCCTCGGGGACTGATCCGCTATACGAAGTAACTACCTTGGGCACGTAGGGCTTCTCGCCGCCAGGCACAATCAGCTTTTGCCCCACCTGGAGACTATCCGAATCCGGCAGATCATTATACTGACAAGTGACGATCGACTCGACCTCAACATCGTACTCGTCGGCGATGGACTCCAGGGTATCATCCTCGCTCACCGTGTGGTAGACGCCGTCGAGCGGTAAAATGGTCACCTCTTGACCAATCCGCAAAAGATCAGGGGCGTCCTCGATGGCAGAATTGGCCCACATAATCGTGGTCGGCTTGAGGCCGAACTGCGAAGCGATGGATTGGATGGTATCCCCAGCGCGGACAGTGTACGTCACCACGTCAACACGCGGGCGATCGGGAATAATGGTGCGGGGCTGGCCCAGACGAGCGATGGAGGCAGGTGCGACGTGATTACTCACGCGCCGAAGCGTCTCATCCGCTTCAGCGGATGACGAGAGATCGCCAGCGATGGAATCTTCAAGGGTGAAGCCCGCGCTGTTGAGCGCAGAAACAGAGGAGGGGAGTAAAGGTTGAGTCGCCGCCTGGGCCGACCATTCGATCTGGCTCAGGCCAACGGCGACGATGGTCACCACGATCATCGCGAAGTGAGCGCTGGTACGGGTGAGCAAAGGGCGCCAACCACGCCAATCGCCGGTCAGCTGATAAAAGGTGGTAAACAGACAGGCCAAAGCGCGAGGAATAGCCTGCTCAAGCCACGCCCGAAGGGAAATCTCCTTGGCCATATCGTGGAATAGCGCTTCCCCATCCAACGAGGTCATCATTATTCGCGCTACGGCAGGTAAATTTGTGGATCGTGCGGGACGCCGTTGAGGCGAATCTCGAAGTGAAGATGCGGACCGGTGGACCAACCGGTGGTGCCACAATAACCCAACAGATCACCCTGACGGACGGGTTGACCGCATCCCACAGCCAGCTGGCTAAAGTGACCGTAGCGAGTAACGTAGCCGTTCCCGTGGCTCATCTCGACCATATTGCCGTAACCACCGTTCCAGCCGGAAATCGTCACCACGCCGTTATCGGCAGCGTAGATAGGATCGCCCGAATCACAGGCGTAGTCCAAACCAATGTGCGTTGGGTTACGTGGGTCGTGGAAGTACCAACCAGAAACGCGCGTGCTACCGGTGGGCAAAATGAACCACCCATTGGCACCCGGGCCAGTGTAGGAAACGCCCTGGCAAACCCCGTAGCTGTAGGACGATGAGGAAGAGGAGGCATAAGAAGATTCCGGAGGCTTCCAGGCCACTTCCTCCCCTTGAGCACCAGGAACGACGAGCAGCATACCCTCACGCAGCCGCTGCCCTTCCTCCAAGTCATTCCACTCGTTGTACAACGCCTCGGGATCGACGTCATACTCCTCAGCGATGCTTTCCACCGACTCTCCGGCGCGGACCGTGTGGTAGACGCCATCCACTGGCAGGATGAAAAGCTCCATCCCGGGCTGAATCAGCCAGGGAGCATCTTGAATCGTCTCGCGGTTGCTCCAGACGATGGTCTGGGGTTCCAGACCAAGCTGAGCTGCGATATTGAAGATGTTATCATCCTGTTGGATTGTGTAGGTAACAACTTGAGCGCGTGAGCGTTCCGGAAAGCTGGTGTGGGGATCAGGATTGCGAGAGATGGTATCCAGCTCAGAGGAAGCATACCAGCCCGTATCTCCCGCCGGGGTAGGAGAAGGCGTCACCTCGATCTCAGCAGCGGCATCAATCTGGCTCTCGAAGGAGCTGCTGACAGCAGCTTGCGGCGCTGGAAGCCCTGCGCCGCTGAGCATAATAGCCGTCAGCGCCAAAGCCACAATAGTAAAGTGAGCGGTAACACGAATCAACAATGAACGCTTGGAACGCCAATCTGCACAGGTGCACCACAGCGCTATTATGACCCAGGACACAAAGCGCAAAAGAAGAGGTGATCGCTTCCCGCCCTCTTTGTGACGCCTTCGCTCCAGCAAAAATGGTGGTTTATTCATAAAGTTAAACCCGAGGCCTTGCAACGTTAGTCGCCAACCTCAGGCTGCCATTATACCATAAAGCCGGAGGATGACAATTGGACACTCTCGAGGGCAAACGCAGCCAGGATTGACGCGCCTGGCAAACAGGATTGGAGACAACCTAGAGCGCCTCCCCCCCCCTTGGACCTACTTCGTTTGCCCCACACTCCCCCTCTTGCCCATGCGCGTCAACTTAAGCGCTGATGCGTAGAAGTTTTGGCTCCAGTGGGGCTTGTAACCCCACTGCTTGACCCAAAATGATGATGAGATTCCTTGCGAACACCAAAAACGCGGGTTACAAACCCGCTACGAGCCTTAGGTTGACGCGTGGGCCCTCTCTTGCCAGGGCGCCTGTTGTAAGTTACAATGGAATGTCCTGATCCGAGCATCAGACCACTCACGTCGGATGGGACACCCCGTCTGGACAGCCTATTCGCCGTCTAATCCGTGAGAGACGCCCAACAAGAAGCAAGGAGTAAACGATGACCAGCAACCTCGATCAACTCTGTATCGACACCCTCCGCACCCTGGCGATGGATGCCGTGCAGCAAGCCGACTCTGGACATCCAGGGATGCCGATGGGGATGGCGGATGCAGCATACATCTTGTGGACCCGTTTCTTCAAACACAACCCCAAGGATCCCAGCTGGCCCGACCGAGATCGCTTCGTGCTTTCGGCCGGGCACGGCTCAATTTTGCTCTACAGCTTGCTCCATCTCACCGGCTATGATCTAACGTTGGAGGAGCTGAAAAACTTCCGCCAGCTGGACAGCCGCACACCGGGCCACCCCGAGTATGGTCTCACCCCCGGCGTCGAGACGACCACCGGCCCGCTGGGACAGGGCTTCGGCAACGGGATCGGGATGGCCATCGCCGAGCGTTTCCTGAGCGCCACCTTTAACCGCCCAGACTTCCCCATCATTGATCACCACACCTACGCCATCGTCTCCGACGGCGACTTGATGGAGGGCATCAGCCACGAGGCCGCCTCGCTGGCCGGGCACCTGGGGCTAGGGAAACTGATCTACCTCTACGATGACAACGATATCTCCATCGAAGGCTCAACAGATTTGACCTTCACCGAGGACGTAGCCCAACGGTTCCGAGCCTACGACTGGTACGTCCAGGACGTCGATGCACACGACACCGACGCCATCGAAGAGGCCATTCGCGCCGCCCAGGCGGAGACCAAGCGGCCCGCGCTGATCATCTGCCACTCTCACATCGCCCACGGCAGCCCCAACAAGCAGGATTCAGCCAGCGCCCACGGCGCGCCCCTGGGCGAAGAGGAGGTGCGCAAGACCAAAGAGGCACTGGGATGGCCGGTCGACGTCACGTTCCACATTCCGGATGAAGCCCGCGCTGTCTTCCGGCAAGCGGTAGATCAGGGCCGCCAAGCTCAGGCCGATTGGCAAGCGATGTTCGACCGTTACGCGGAAACCTACCCCGAGGAAGCCGCCCTCCTGAAAAGAATGTGGGCCGGCGAGCTGCCGACCGACTGGGCGGAGGACCTGCCGATGTTCTCTTCCGAGGACGGCCCGATGGCGACGCGCAAGGCCTCCGGCGCTGCCCTCAACGCCATCGCTCATAAGCTGCCGACGCTCGTCGGCGGCTCGGCCGACCTGGCGCCTTCCAACAAGACGATGCTCAAGGACTACGAGATCTTCCAGCGCGAAACGCCCGCAGGGCGCAACTTCCACTTCGGCGTCCGAGAACACGCGATGGGCGCCATCCTCAACGGAATGGCCCTGCATGGCGGATTGCTCACCTACGGCGGCACGTTCCTCGTCTTCTCCGACTATATGCGCCCGCCGATCCGGCTGGCAGCGATGATGGAGCTGCCCATCGTCTACGTCTGGACCCACGACTCGGTCTGGATCGGTGAGGACGGACCCACCCACCAGCCGATCGAGCACTTGCCCGCGCTGCGGGCCATCCCCAATCTGGAGATCATACGCCCGGCCGACGCCAACGAGACGGCGGCCGCCTGGCGTATAGCGCTGGAGAGACGAGACGGGCCCACCGGGCTGGTACTCACCCGCCAGTCCTTGCCAGTGCTCTTCGAGACGCGACGCGATCCAGCTGAGACCGTCGCCCGCGGCGGCTACACGCTGGTCGATAGTTCGGGACAGCCCGACGTCGTACTGGTCGCTACCGGCTCCGAGGTTCACCTGGCGCTGGAGGCGCGGGATATGTTAGCGAAAGAGGGCATCGGCGTACGCGTGGTCAGTATGCCCTGCTGGAAGCGCTTCGACGTCCAACCGGCGTCGTACCAGGCCACGGTTTTCCTGCCCAAGGTCAAGGCACACCTGGCCATCGAAGCCGCCGTTCCCCTGGGCTGGGAGCGGTACGTGGGCACAGATGGCACCGTGATGGGTCTCAACCACTTTGGGGCCTCCGCGCCCTATCGCGACCTGATGGAAGCGTTCGGCTTCACCGCCGAGAACATCGCCGACCGGGCTCGCGAGCTACTGAAAGGGGATCAACGTGACTGACGCTGGCTCCCAAAAGCTCAAATATATCGGCTTCTACGACAACGAAAGCCGAACCGTCCGCGGCGTGGTGCCGAAGGAAACGGTCATCATCCTCTACGTGAACGGCCAGGCGCTGGTCCGGCTGATGTGCACGCCAACGCGCATCGAGGATTTGGCGTTGGGCTTCCTGTTCAACGAGGGGCTGATTGAGGGGCTGGACGACGTGGCGGAGATCGGCTGGTGCGGCGATGGGGATAACCCGGACATCTGGTTGGCACACAGCGTCGAGATTCCCGAGCTGCGCGCCATCACCTCTGGCTGCTCCGGTGGCACCACCTTTGAGGACCTGAGCGACGTCGAGCACGTGATCGAATCGCGCCTGCGCATCCCTGCGGAACAGCTGACGACGCTGATGGAAGATCTATCCGACCAGGCCAAGCTCTATCGGCGCGCTGGCGGGGTTCACACGGCGGCGCTGGCCTCGCTGGAGGAGGAGATCGTCTGTATGGCGGAGGACGTTGGGCGGCACAACACGCTTGATAAGATCACCGGAGCCTGCCTCCGCAAGGGCCAGCCCACGGAGGATCACATCCTCCTGACCAGCGGGCGCATCAGCGCGGAGATGGTCAGCAAAGCGGCGCATATGAAGATACCGATCGTGGTCTCACGCACCTCCCCGACCTCGCTCTCGATCCAGCTGGCGCGAAACTGGGGCATCACGCTGATCGGCTACACGCGGCGGCGCAGCTTCCGTGTCTATTCCGCCGAAGAGCGCATCTTAGCAGAATCGTAACGCGCGTTCATCACGCCAAGCGTTGATCGCAATGCTGGCGGTGTCCACACGCCCGGCAGCGACGGGACTCGTCGTGGCTGCGCGTCGCCCCGCCCGCCGCCAGGTCGTCCCGCATCCGATCCATCGTCACTTGCAGCGCCTCCTCCAGCGCCGGGGTGTAATCGACCCCGAAGGTCCGATCGGCGTACTTGATGATCCCCCGCGCTGGTCGTCGCCCATAATGATCCTCGACCAACAAGCAATAGGCCGCCAGCTGAAGCACGTGCGAATCGTAGGGCTGTGCCGGGGCGCGGCCCGACTTGACCTCGACCGGCACGACCGCTTCGCCCTCCTCGACCAGATAGTCGGGCTTGCCGGTAAGGCGATACCGGGGTGAAAAGAGTGGGCGCTCCGGCCGCCGCCAACCACCGGTATCGGTGTAGATCAAGCGGCCCTCTGGCACGCCGCTGCGTTGACGCCCGCGCCGCGACAGCCACAAGAGAAAGAAGCCCAGCGCCAGCAGGCCGACGATGATGAACGCGATCATCGAAGCATTACCATAACCACGATCAGTACCACCGCCAGCACTAACATGCCATAGGCCAGGCGTTTCAGCACCAACGAGACCTTTACCCGGCGACCGTGACGTCGATGGGCCGCCTCTCCCGCCTCCATCGCCTCCCGATGGGACGAAGGCAACTCCTCCACACTGCCCAACCACCAGGCTCGAGCGCAGTAGGAGTACTGCCCGATCTCGCTGGCGCTGATCACGCGCTCACTCATCCGCTCACACGCTCCTCGAACTCACGCAGGGCCCGAATCAGCCGTTCCTGGCGCAAGGCATTCGTCAGGTCGCCGCGGGTGCGCTCCAACACGCCCCGCAGCTGGTCCACCCGTCGGCGCAGGCCGCCAGTGATGGCGTTGGGGAAGTCGAACGTGCTCAACACATCGTAGATGCGGTCCATCGTCTGCAACAGATGCTCGGCCTCCTCCATCTCGCCACGCCGCATCTCGTCGAGACAGCGTCGCCGCAGCTCGCTGGCGGCCTCGCAGACCCCGTTCAGATAGGCAGGGTAGGGCACGTCGAGCGTCTCCGGCGCTGGGATCGCGTTCCCTTTCACCAGGGCCAGCGTGACGTGCGCTTCGACCAGCTCCTTCATCGCATCCTGGGTGTAGCCAGCGTGCCAAAGATCGGGATAGGGCTGAAGTGAATCGCGCATGCGCTGGGCCAAAGCATCGGCCTCGTCCAGTAGATCGCGGGCATCGTCCCAGTCGTCGCGATGACCAGCGCGGATGGCGTTGCCGCTCAATCGGATCAGCTCGCGCGACCGGCGCAGGGCCGCGTCGCGGGTATCGTTGCGGGCCGTAAAATCGGATCGAATGCGTTCAGCGATGGTTTCTAGCTTCGTCATTGTCGCTCCTATCTTAATCTGACGCCTCACTCTTCCGGCGAGCGGGGCGGCCGGACGCCGCCGAAGAACTGTTGGGCCAGCGCCTCACCCTCGGAGGGCAAGTTAATCTCGCCAAAACGCGCCTCATATTTCTGCAGATTATCCTGCAAGGCTCTGAGCAGCATTTTGGCGTGCATCGGCGTGGTGACGATCCGAGCGTGGACCTTGGGGTTGGGGGCCTTCGGCAGCACCCGGGCGAAGTCGATCACGATCTCCGAGGCCGAGTGGGTGATCATGGCAAAGTTGGCGTACGTGGCCCCCAGATCGGACGGGATTTCGATGTTGACCTGCCTTTTGCGTGGTTGAGCATCACTCATAGGAAAATCCTCCTCACTCACTCCTCATCCGACATTCAGCTAACTAGAGAAAAACAGACCGCCGCTATGAAAGCGGCGGTCACCAAGTTGCATCAATTGCCTCACGCTACAGGCTTTAGAAAGGGATCTCTTCCTCATCCTCAGCGGGAGCTTGATCGGGCATCTCGGGCACATCGGCGGCAACTTGCCCTGCTCGACCAAGGAACTTGACGGTCTGCGCAGTCACCTCGAACGAAGCGCCATAGCCGCCATCGCGGCGCTGATAGACACGCGGACCGCCGGTCTCCGCATCGGGCTTCAGACGCCCTTCGACCAGCACTTGCCGCCCCTTTTCTAGATATTCATTGCAGACCTCGCCCAACCGCCGCCAGGCGGTGACGCGGAACCAGACCGTCTCCTCGCCCTGTGAGCCGTCGGCGTTCGTCCAGCGCCGGTTCGTGGCGACGGAGAAGTTGGTGACCGGCGTGCCGTCGGGAGTATACCGCATCTCGGGGTCGCGGCCCAGGTTGCCGACAATCGTGAGTTTCTGGTACATTATGCCCTCCTTGAGTGGGTAAGTAGGTGATTACACAAGATAGCCTCTATCTTACTCCAAGAACGATACCGCGTCAAATGCATAAGCGTAGCGCCAGAACTTTTGTTCTGGCGCTACGTCCCTGACACTACGATAGATTCAGCACCAGGATGAAGTCGATAATGAGGTATGGGATTAGACCCAGCCGCGCAGCTGACAGGCCTCGGCCACGCGCCCCACGGCCACGACGTAGGCCCCCATACGATTGTGTATTTCGTGTTTCTGAGCCGTCTCGTGCACGGCGTGGAAGGCTGCAGTCATCTTCTTATCCAGCCGCTCGTGGACGGTCTCCAGGTCCCAGTAGTAATCGTAGGCGTTCTGCACCTGTTCGAAGTAGGAAACCGTCACGCCACCGGCGTTGCAGAGAAAGTCCGGAATGACATAGATGTCTTTTTCACGCAGCCCTTCCTCTGCTTCTGGGGTGGTGGGGCCATTGGCTCCCTCCGCCAGGACTTTGACCTGCGGCGAAATCTGCCCCACCGTGTCACCGGTGATCACGTTCTCAATAGCGGCTGGGATAAGCACGTCCACATCCATCCCCAGCCAGGCATTATCATCCAGCATCTCATAGCCAGCCTCAAGAGCAGCCTCTTTATCGATGGTACCGTAAGGGTCGGTGATGGACTTGAGGAAACCAGGGTCGACCCCATCCGCTTTCTTGTAGGTGTAGGCGGTGAGGTCATCATGATCCCAGCAGGAAACGCAGAGCACTTTACCGTCCAACATCTCAATGTAGTTTTCCACAGCCGACTGGGCCACGTTGCCAAAGCCCTGAACGGATACCGTCGTATCTGCGGCGTCAATACCCAGGCGCTCAAGCGCCTCGCGGATGGTGACGACGACGCCCAGGCCGGTCGCTGGCCCACGCCCCGCCGACCCACCCAGGGGTAGAGGCTTGCCGGTGATGACGCCAGGAGCATGATGCCCCATAATCGTCTCATACTCGTCCAACATCCAGGACATCACCTGGGGGTTAGTGGCTACGTCGGGCGCGGGGACGTCTGCATCCTCTCCCAGGAAACCGGCGATCTGACGGATATAGGCGCGGCTCAAGCGCTCCAGCTCGCGCTGCGACATCTCCCTGGGGTTACAGATGACGCCACCCTTGCCGCCGCCCAACGGCAGATTGACCACAGCCGTCTTCCATGTCATCCAGGCCGCCAGGGCGCGGACGGTGTCGATAGTCTCGTCGGGATGGAAGCGCAGCCCGCCCTTGGTGGGGCCAAGGGCACTATTATACTGAACACGGAAACCGTGAAAGACCTCCGTAGTACCATCGTCCATCTTCACCGGCAGCGTGACGTGCAACTCGCGCCGCGGCCAGCGCAGTAGCTCGTGCGTGGCCGGGTCCAGGCCCATAATCTCGGCGGCCTGATCCAGCTGCTGCTGCGCGATGGCGAAGGGATTCAGATCTTCGGACATAGGTTATTCCTCCATCAAGTGTTAATTAGCCAACAGAGGCATTTGCCCCCGACCGGTTGACTGGGACTTGCGCCCAGTCGACGATGTGCCACTTATAACAGATTGGGGGCTAGCCCCGATCATCGAAACTAGCCCCTTCTCTCCTCCAACTTCTCTTGCAACAATTCCCGCGCCAGCTGGGGGTTGGCCTGCCCTCGGGTAGCCTTCATCACCTGACCAATCATCCAGCCGATGACCTGTTGCTTGCCCCCGAGGTACTCCCCCACCTGCTTGGGATTCTCCTCAAGGATGTCGCTGACGATTTTCGCCAGCGCCTCCTCATCGGAAATCTGCGCCAGGCCGCGATCCTCCACGATCTCACCGGCGCTGCGCCCGCTGGCGACCATCTCCTCCAGCACGTCCTTGCCCGTGCTCTGGTTGATCGTCGCATCCTCGACCAGGCCGATCAGCTCGGCTAGCGCCGGGGGCGAAGGCATCGCCTCCAGGCCGCGCTCGGCCTCCTTCATCAGCCGGAAGAGCTCGCCCGTGATCCAGTTGGCGACGCGTTTGGGGTCCAGGCCGGCGGCGGCGACGACGCTTTCGTAGTAATCGGCGATGTCTTTGTCCGCTACCAGCACGTCGGCGTCGTAGTCACTCAGCCCGTACTCGTCGACGAAGCGAGCTCGCTTGGCCCGGGGCATCTCCGGCAGCTGCGCTCGCAGCTCCTCCACCCACTCGCGGCCGATCTCCAGCGGCGGCAGGTCGGGTTCGGGGAAGTAGCGATAGTCGTGGGCCTGCTCCTTGCCCCGCTGGGGAACGGTGACGCCTGTTTCTCCGTCCCAGCCCATCGTCTGCTGGCGAATCGCGTCGCCGGCCTCCAGCGTCTCGATCTGCTGCTCGATCTCGTAGATCACCGAATCGTACAGCGCGCGGAAGGAGTTGAGGTTCTTGATCTCGTGTCGGGCGCCCAGCTCATCGGAGCCGACCGGACGGACGCTGACGTTGGCCTCGAAGCGCATCTCGCCGCGCTCCATATTGCCCTCGTTGACGCCCAGGTAGACCAAGATCTCGAGCAACGCCTCGCCGTAGGCCCGCGCCTCATCGGCCGAGCGCATATCGGGCTCGGAGACGATCTCTAAAAGCGGCACGCCGGCGCGGTTGAGATCCACCAGGCTGTGCCCGTCGGCGTGGTAGAGCTTGCCCGCGTCCTCCTCCAGATGGGCGCGGCGGACGCGGACACGTTTGCTAGCGCCGTCAAGCTCAATCTCGACGTAGCCATCCACCGCCAGCGGCAGCGCGTACTGGGAGATCTGGTAGCCCTTGGGGAGGTCCGGGTAGAAGTAGGACTTGCGGGCAAAGCGGTTGACCGGTGGGATGTCGCAGTGGAGCGCCAGGCCGGTCATCATCGCGATCTCGACGGCGCGCCGGTTGATGACGGGCAACACGCCGGGCATCGCGGTGCAGACGGGGCAGACGTAGGTGTTCGGCTCCAGCTCGCCCGTATCCGGCATAACCGGGCAGCCGCAGAACATCTTGGAGCGGGTGTGGATTTGCGCGTGGACTTCCAGGCCGATGATGGGTTCGTATTGCATTTGGCGACTTCTCACATACTTACGGAGAAAGGCTAGCGTACAGAATGTCTACAAGTGTGTCAACAATCTGCTTGAGCAGTTCTGACTTCAGATCTCCTACCTGCCTCACCATCAAACTGCGATTGGCGGTGAAAAGCTTGCCGGGACGCGCATAACTCGTGACACGCAGCGAACCGATGGAAAAACTATCATCGGTCAGTGTAATGGCTTGCGGGTCACTGTAGGGATTGCTGGTCACTTGGCATAGGATCCAGTCACCATGATTGGTGCCCGCAAGTACAACGGCTGGGCGTAGTTTCGCTTCTGTCAGGTCAGAGAACGGAAACGGGACTAAGACGACGGCTCCTGCTGCAGGTGTGACCACGCTTCATCCTCCTCAGGGCGGTTCCAGTCCTCGGCAAGTGCCGACTCGCTCAAAAGCGCTGTCTCAGAGGCATCGATGTGATAACTTGGCTCCAAGACAATCACGATCGCTCGGCTTCCAGTCGGTAAACGAGCCGGCTCCAACAGGCGCACGTCACCTTGCTCATCAATCATCGCGTTAATTGCCCGAAGCATTATCCAACCTCCGCTCGTCGTCTCGTGTAAGCCGCTACGCGATTAACCAGTTAGCGCTTACACGTAGCGAACACAACTCGAGCCTCTAATCATTATACCGCAATTCACCGACGATGTCACACCGAGCGCGAGCTAGCCGTGCCGTCGGACGAAGCTGTGCAAGCGCTCCAGCGCCTCCTCGATCTGCTCGTAGGACGTGGCGTAGGAGCAGCGCACGAAGTTCTTGCCGGCCTCGCCGAAGGCGCTGCCGGGCACCACGGCCACGCGCTCTTCCTGCAATAAGGTCTCGGCGAACTCATAGTCGTCCATCCCCGTGATCCCGATGCAAGGGAAAGCGTAGAACGCCCCTTGTGGCTCGAAGCACGAGAGGCCCACCTCGTTCAACCCGTCGACGATCAGGCGCCGGCGCCGGTCATACTCGCTCACCATCTCCTGCACGAACGGCTCGCCATCGCGCAGGGCCGCCAGAGCCGCGTACTGCGAGGTGGTGGACGCGCACATGATCGTGTACTGGTGTACCTTCCGCAGCTGCCCCAGGATCTCGGCTGGGGCGGCCATATAGCCGATGCGCCATCCCGTCATCGCGTAGGCCTTGGAGAAGCCCTGCAAAAGGATCGTGCGCCCGTACATCCCCGGCAAGCTGGGGAAGCAGACGTGCTCGGTGCCGTAGACCAGCCGGTCGTAGATCTCGTCGGAGATGACCAGCAGGTCGTGCTGCTTGACGACGGCCGCAATATCGTTGAGGCGCTCGCGGCTCATCACCGCGCCGGTGGGGTTGTTGGGATAGCCGATCAGCAGCGCCTTGGTGCGGGGGGTGATGACCTCCGCGATCTCCTGGGCCGTGATCTGGAAGTCGTTCTCCACCTTGGTCGGCACGATGACCGGCTCGCCCCCGGCGAAGGCGACCTCCGGCGCGTAGGAGACGAAACACGGTTCGGGGACGATGACCTCGTCGCCGGGATCGAGCGACCCGGCCAGGGCCAGGTAAAGCGCCTCCGAGACGCCAACAGTGACCAGAATCTCGCTCTCTGGATTATACGTCTGACCGTAGAGCGCGTCCAGGTGGTCCGCGATGGCCCGGCGCAGCTCCATCAGGCCGGAGTTCGAGGTGTAATGCGTCTCGCCCCGCTCCAGCGATTCGATGCCGGCGCGTATGATCGGCTCTGGCGTGTCGAAGTCCGGCTCGCCGATGCCCAGGCTGATGACGTTGTCCATCGTCGCGGCGATGTCGAAGAAGCGGCGAATGCCCGACGGCGGTACTTGGATGATCCGTTCTGAAACGAGATTGCTGACGCGATGCATTCAAAAATCCTCCAAAATGCGTAAAATGTAACTCTAGCGAGAAGGTCAGCCCTCGAACACCAGCTCGGGGCGCTCGTCCCACATCAACTCCGCGATACCCCGAAACTGACCATCGACGACCAACGGGATCAGCACGATACTCTCACCGAGACCGTCCTCCTTGAGCTCGTGATAACGTGTGGGCGTCAGATCGCCCTCCCGATGACGAGCGTATATCGTCCGGATCTGGGCCTGCGATTGAGCATTGTGGCACGCCAGCAGATCGGTGCCGATCAGATCCGCACCGCCTCTATCGGCGTAATGCTTGACCGCAAGGTCATTCAAGTAGTCGATGCGATAGTCCTCATCGGCGACGGTGATCGCTGCCCGCAGGCCATCGAAAAGCGCCCCGAGCTCCTCGCGGGCGATCATGCCTCGTCTCGCCCGCGGCTGAGCAGCCAGGCACCAGCGCCGATCGCACCGACCAAGGCGGCCAAACCAGCCGCGGCGGTGATCACGGTCTTGCGCTCCATCCCGGGCATCACCGCGCCACGCAACCCGGCCTCGGCGCCGTACTCGCTGAAGAGCTGGCCCCACTTGGTCTCCAGCGCCTTCTCCACCCGAGGGCGTCCCACGAAGGGATACCAGTAGACGTTGTGGTAGAAGTTGCTGGCGAAGTAGGACCAGGGCACCAACGGGCTGCGCAACAGCAGGCCCTCCAGCGGCTTGAGCGGGCCGTGGTAGATGGCGTGCTGACCGCGGCTGGCGAAGGTATCCTCCTGGACGAAGTCCCAATCCTGGCTCATCACCCAGTCCTGGTCCTCGCCGACGATCTCAATCTGCTCTGGATCGCCCACACCCAGCCCTTTTTCGTGTGCGATGCGGATGAAGGGGATATCGAGCGGATCGAAGCCCTGCATATGGGCCGACATCGCATCAATGGCAACCTGATCGGCCGAGGCGAGGATGACGTCCTTCTCGTGCCAGCGCATCGCCCGCGGGCCCGGCCCATCGCCAGCGAAGGTGCCGTCCATCACCGCGAACAGGCCCGGATGGATGTCCTGCTGGATCGTCAGCAGATCGACCAGGGTCTTGTGAATGTCGGCGTGCGTCCAGTGCCGTTTGCGGCCCAGCAAGCCGCCGAAGGCATTCTTCATCGCGCCGGTGATGGTGGTGAAGACGTGCGTCTTGACCGTCGGCAGTTGGATGATGTTGCGCCCGATCAGCAGCTCGGGGATGTAGACGCCTTCGGGGTAGATCTTATCAAGCACCAGAAAGGGCTCCTTCGGCTCGTAGCGCACCCAATTGTACCGCGGCTCGAAGATGTGGGCCTCGCGCAGGTCGTACAGATCGGTGACGTACTTATGCTTGTTGTTGCGCTCGCCCACGTAGGCGTCCACGACGACGGTGTCGTTGTGGCAGGCGATCAGGTCCTCGTAGCCGGCGCCCCGCAGCGCCCGGATCACGCCCTCCAGCTGCCAGGGCGCGGTTGAGCAGGCCGGGTACCACGTCTGCCACGAGATGTTGATCTTCAGGATCGTCTCCTCTTCTTGAGGCAACGCCTCACGAAAGCCCGCCAGATCCATCAGGCGGGAGTAGTCATCCAGCACCGTCTCCGGGCTGGTTTTGAGAACAGCCACTTTACCGCGTCCAGGGAAATCTTTTGCCATTAGCTATTTCCTCCCAGGTTGAAATCATATGTTCCGCCCCATTTCTCACCAATTGGGCGATGGATGGGTGTATGCAAAACCTGGGGGAGCACGAGCGCCAAGGCTTCGGAAGTCTACGAGAACGATGTGCGCAGGGCTTCAAAATTGCTCTTCTCGGCATAAATTGACAAGCAGAGCAGTATTCGACTTCCGAAGTCTGTCCTCCCCCAATCTTGTAAATACACCCGCGATGGATATTGACTGACGAACGCTATGCCAGTAGAGTCTGGAGCGAGAATGGTATAGTATTCCAGATCGACCAGCCCCCCCGCCTTACGTCCGAATCTGACGACGGGGAATCACAGCGAGCCTCAACACAAACTATTGTACCACATCAAAGAAGCAGCTCAAAATTGTTCTTTCGCTCACCCTGTGTTATCATAACGTCATGCTACCCATATATAACCATCTAGTCAATGCACATCGCTGCTTGCTGCTGAGCGCGCTGGTCGTGCTGCTGGCGGCTTGCGCCCCCAGCACGCCGACGGCAACCCCCACGCCCTCGCTCACGCCATCACCGACTGCGACCTCCACACCGACGCCCACGCCCACCCCGATCCCGCCGATCACACTATCCGTCCACTGGCCGAAGCAAGTACCGGCCCTGGACCCTCCGCCGGTGAAAGTGGAGCTGATCCCTCCAGCCGACGTAACCGTGACTGCCACCGTCAGCGCCGCTGTGTTCGACCCCGAGGGGGCCCGTTATTGGTCTTCAGAGCTACATCCTCAAGCGGACCAGACTACCTACGCCGCCGAAAGCCCCCTCCAGCTGCCCCTGGAGCCAATGGCAGGCGATTGGCAGCTCAAAGTCAAAGTCGATGCCTCGCTGGACGTGGTGGGGGCGCAGGAGATGCGCTTCCGCCCCATCCTCCCACCGCTCCACGATCTGAGCGGCGTGCCGGATCCCATCCAGATAGACGTACCAAGAGCCTTCACCAAGATGAGTCAAGCCGGTGATCAGACGGCCGGTGGTCGCACCTGGCAGTACGAGAACGGGACGCTGGAGCTGTGGTGGGCACCGGGGCCAGCCAAGCCGCTGCTGCTCAACAACGCCATCGTGATGTTGGAGGCTACTTACGAGGAGCTGAACACACCCGATGTGACCGACGTCCAGGAGATCCAGCCGGACGGGCAGCCAGGCTTCCTCTTCCAAGAGGACTGGCCCGGCGCCGAGGGCGGCCCCGGCAAGGCGCTGGTCATCCAGGGGCCCGACGCCTGGCTCTACCTGGTTCGAGTCCGGACGCTGGGCGGCGACGAGATTCCCTCGCTCATCAACCAGGTGTGGAGCACGTTCGCGTTCGCCAAGCAAGATAGTTCCGGCTGAGAAAGGTGACAGCTATGTCTTCATCGGAGCTAGCGCAGTTTATCGTTGAGATGATCAAGCGCGATGTGACCGAAGCCAACACGGTCACCGGCTATCGCGCCCCCCTGATCGGCTTTGCTGACGCGGGCGATCCGCGTTTCCGCCAGCTGCGCGAGGACGTCGAACCGACCCATCTGACGCCGGAGGAGCTGTTGCCCGGCGCCCGGTCGGTCGTCTCCTTCTTTCTGCCGTTTGAGCCGTGGGTGGTGAAAGCCAACGCCCGGAAACGTAAGGGCGTCGCTCGCGAATGGGCCGTGGCCTACGTGGAGACGAACGACCTGATCGGACGCATCACGCGCCATCTCATCAGCGCACTCGCCGAGCGTGACGTCCGCGCGGCGGGGGAGCCGGCCACCAATAACTTCGATCCAGACACGCTCATCAGCCGCTGGTCCCACAAAAGCGTGGCCATAATCGCCGGGCTGGGGAGCTTCGGGCTGCATCATATGGTCATCACCGACGCCGGATGCGCCGGACGCTTCGGCAGCCTGGTCGTCGACACCGATCTGCCCATCGGCGCTCCGGAGCCTCAAGATCGCTGCCTCTACTTCCACGACGGCAGCTGCCGGGCCTGTGTCACGCGCTGCCCGGTGGAGGCCCTGACGAAAGACGGGATCGACAAGCAGCGCTGCTGGAATCGCTGCCTGGAGGTAGCGGAGGTCTACAAGCAGGTGGGCAAGGCCGAAGCGTGCGGCAAGTGCGCCATCGGGCCCTGTTCCTTCGAAAGTGCGATCCAAGAGTAGGCAGAGGAAAAGGGCTAGAAGACAATGATGGATGTACCAACGCGACAATCGCTCTGGATAAAATCGTCCTCATAGCCGCCGATGGGGTAAACCCAGCGGTAGATCCAGCGTGCAGCTTCGCTAGGTACGTTCAAGCAGCCGTGACTCCGCCGGATGCCAAAGTCGTTGTGCCAGTAAGTGCCGTGGATGGCCGTGCCGCTCAGATCGAAGAAGACGTTCCAGGGGATGCCGGGCAGGTCGAACAGCTCGGTCGCCGGGGCGAGATCGTCGGGATACATCGGGCGGTTGGTCATATGGCGTGAGGGCTGCTTGAGGAGCACACAATGCTCGCCTTTGGGCGTCGCCATATCGACGACCGTCTCGTCGTCCGGCTGAGAAAAGCCCACGCCAGCGGCCACCAGCGTAGAGAAAACCTCCTGATCTCCCTCATAACACGTCAATCGCTGCTCATCTAGGTCAACTTCGACCCGCTTATCGCCAGCAAAGGGGTGGATCGGGGCCATCTCCGAGCGTGGTATGCGACGCACGTCCTTCGCCAGCACCCACTGATAGGGCGGCTGCTGAGCGGGAAATTCGTCGAAGACTTTGTACCAACCCGTGCCCTCCTCATCCTCGAAGGCCTCTATCACGTGGTAGACCGTGCCACCGTAGAAGCGATAGACCCGACGCGCCTGGGGGTGGGGCTCGACGCGGGCCTCGGTGTAGATCTGGCTCACCTGGCCCCAGAACCCCCACTCCCCCACATCGCGGATGAAGGGCTGCGGGGGATAGGCCCGGATGGGCAGCACCCAGGCCGAATGGACGTAGCCCAGCGGTGTCTCGTACCACAAATCGTTGTGAGCGCTGAAAGGAGCCCGCACCTCGCCGGTGATGCGGAACGCCTGATCGCGGGTGCGCGTATCGAGCCGCTCGGAGGAGGTCGATGGTTCGGCGTAGAAGGCGACGGTGTGAATCGCACGCCCCATCAGGACCGGTGTGTTGAACGCAGGGTCGACGGTCGGCTCCGGCGGCAGGGGGTAACGTGCGCGGGCGTGGAAGACGGGCGAAAGCGCCGCAGCCGCAGTCGAGGCCGCGATCAGCTTGAGCGCCTGACGGCGAGTGTAAGTCGACGACATAAGCCTATCTCCGATAGTATCAATCGTTGGAATCGAGGCCAGTGGCACCAGGTACTACATGTGGCATAAAGCGCCTCAACGCAGCAAAAATTATACCCTGGTTGGCATGGTCTGGAAAGTACGGTATAATCTCCCGCAAAGGAGGCAGCCGTTGCAAACACTGATCACCGGAGCAGGCGGGTTCGTCGGAGGACATCTCTGTACTTATCTTCTCTCACACACCGATTGGGAGATAGTAGGCACCGTTTTTGGTCAAGAAGAGACCCATTCTTCAAACCCCCGTTTGCAGCTCCGAACCGCCGACCTGCGTCAACCTGACGTGGTAGAGACACTCATTGATGACGTAAAGCCAGATTCCATCTTCCACCTGGCAGCGCAATCTTTCGTCCCAGACGCCTTCTCTGACCCCTGGCACACGCTGGAAAACAATATCCGCTCGCAACTCAACCTGCTGGAAGCGGTGCGAAAGTCCAACCACGAGACCACATTCCTGGTCATCGGCTCAAACGAGGAATACGGCGCTCCCAATCCCGACGAACTACCCCAGACAGAGGATAATCCGCTGCGGCCCAACAATCCCTACGCCGTGAGCAAGGTAGGGCAGGATTTTCTGGGATTGCAGTACCATCTGGCCTACGGCATCCCGGTCGTGCGGGTGCGACCGTTCAATCACACCGGGCCGGGCCAGTCGTCTCGCTTCGTCACCCCTGCTTTCGCCAGCCAGATCGCCCGCATCGAGGCCGGGCAGCAGGAGCCGGTGGTCAAGGTGGGCAATCTGGAGGCCGCTCGCGACTTCACCGACGTGCGCGACATTGTGCAAGCCTATCACCTGGCGGTGACCGAGGGAAAGGTCGGAGAGGTATACAACCTGGCATCGGGGGAGCCGCACTCGATCCAGGAGTTACTGGATATGTTGCTAAGCTATTCCAAGATGGACATCCGCGTCGAAAGAGACCCGGAGCGGTATCGCCCGGTGGACGTGCCGGTAGTCTGCGGCAGCGCGGAGAAGTTTTATCAGCGCACCGGATGGGAACCCCAAATTCCGTTCGAGCAGACGCTGCAAGACACGCTGGACTATTGGCGCGAGCGGGTAGCGAATCAGCGGTAGAAATTTATCACATCGGAGGAAGTTTTTTATGCCCAAGGCCCTTATCACAGGCGTCACCGGTCAGGATGGCTCATACTTAGCCGAGTTCTTGCTGGAAAAAGGTTACGACGTGCTCGGGATGGTGCGGCGCAGCAGCACGCTCAACTTCTCCCGCATCGAACACATCCAGGATGAGATCACGTTGGTCTCCGGCGATCTGCTGGACCAGGTCTCGCTGATCAACATCCTCCAGGAGCACCACCCCGACGAGGTCTACAACCTGGCGGCGCAATCGTTTGTGCCGACCTCGTGGAAGCAGCCGGTCTTCACCGGCGACGTCACCGCGTTGGGCGTGACCCGGATGCTGGAGGCGGTGCGCACGGTGGACAACGGCATCCGCTTCTATCAGGCCAGCTCGTCGGAGATGTTCGGTAAGGTACGCGAGGTGCCGCAGAACGAGGATACGCCCTTCTACCCACGCAGCCCCTACGGCGTCGCCAAGGTCTACGGGCACTGGATCACCATCAACTACCGTGAATCCTACGACCTGCACGCCACGTCCGGTATCCTGTTCAACCACACCAGCCCGCGCCGGGGTCTGGAGTTCGTGCTGCGCAAGATCACCTACGGCGTGGCCAAGATTGTGCTGGGGCTGGCCGACGAGCTGGCGCTGGGCAACCTGGACGCCAAGCGCGACATCGGCTTCGCCGGCGACTACGTGGAGGCGATGTGGCTGATGCTCCAGCAGCCGGAGCCGGATAATTACGTCATCGCCACCGAGGAGACCCACTCCATCCGCGAGATGTGCGAGGCGGCCTTCGGCTATGTGGACCTGGATTGGCAGGACTACGTGGTGCAGGACCCGCGCTTTATGCGTCCGGCCGAGGTCGATATTCTGATCGGCGACGCCAGCAAAGCACGCCAGAAGCTGGGCTGGGAGCCAAGATACAGCTTCCGTGAGATGGTGGAACTGATGGTGGAAAGCGACATTGATCTGTTGAAGGAAGAGAACGGCATCAAGTGACAACGAGGGAGGTTTCACAATGACGGACATTCATTTCGGCACCGACGGCTGGCGAGCTCGCATCGCCGAGGATTATACCTTCGATAACGTGCGCCGCGCGGCGCAAGGCTTCGCCAACTATCTGATGGAGCAGGGCCGCGAGGGCGCCACCGTGGTGGTCGGCTACGACAAGCGCTTCGCCGCCGAGCACTTCGGGGCCGCCGCCACCGAGGTGATGGCGGGCAACGGCTTCCGCGTCTGGCTGACCGAGACCGCCGCGCCCACGCCCGTGATCTCCTACTCCATCGTCGAGCGTGAGGCCGTCGGCGGCATCAACATCACCGCCAGCCACAACCCGCCCTGGGACTGCGGCTTCAAGGTGCGGGACGAGCACGGCGCCGCCGTCGCCCCCGATGGGCTGCGCAAGATCGAGAACGCCATTCCGCCGCTGGAAGATGTCCAGCGGATGGATCTCGAAGTAGCCAAGGAGCAGGACCGCGTGACGGTCTGGGACTCAGCCACGGCCTACATCGAACACATCAGCCGGCTGGTCGACATCGAAAAGATCAAGGCCGCCGGGCTGCGCATCTTAGTCGAGCCGATGTGGGGCAACGGCATGGGCTGGTTCCCTCGCATCCTGGAGGGCGGCGCGACGCAGGTCAGCGAGATCCACAACGTGCGCAACCCGCTCTTTCCCGATATGATCCGCCCCGAGCCGATCCCGCCCAACGTCGATCCCGCGCTGGAGAAGACGGTCGAGCTGGGCGCCAACGTCTGTCTGATCTTGGATGGCGACGCCGATCGCATGGGCATCGGCGACGAGAACGGCACGTTCATCAACCAGCTGCAGGTCTACGGGCTGCTGGCCTATTATATGCTGGAGGTGCAAGGCAAGCGCGGCCCCATCGTCAAGACCGTCTCCACCACCTCGATGCTGGAGAAGCTGGGAGAGATGTACGACGTGCCGGTCCACCGCACCGGCGTGGGCTTCAAGTACGTGGGCCCGAAGATGATGGAGACAAACGCGATGATCGGCGGCGAGGAGAGCGGCGGCTACGCCTTCGGCGACAGTATCCCGGAGCGCGATGGCATCCTGGGCAACCTCTTCTTCCTGGATTTGATGGTACAGACGGGCAAATCGCCCGCCGAGCTGATCGAGCATCTGTACGAGAAGCTGGGCGCGTCCTACTACTACGACCGCGTTGACACCCGCTTCCCCGACGAGAAGCGCCCGCAGGCCAAAGCGCGAATCGAAGAGGCCAAGCCAGAGACACTGGTCGGCCTGAAGGTGACCGACATCGTGACCGTCGACGGCTACAAATACGAACTGGAGGACGGCGGCTGGCTCCTGATCCGCTTCTCCGGCACCGAGCCCGTCATCCGCGTCTACTGTGAGACCACGGACGAAAGCAAAGTTCAGCCACTGCTGGATGCGGGGCTGGAGTTGGCGGGGCTGGCGTAGGAAGATCGTAGGGAAGCAGAGGAACAAAGAAGCAGGGAATAGCGATGGCTACTGAAACGAAAGCAAGAGCAGCCACAACTACTGATACCGAAGTGTTGCAGCGATTGGACCAGCTGATGGAAGAGATGGCGATGCTGCGAGAGGAGGTAGCCCGGCTGGAGCAAGCCCGCACGCCGTCCCCCCAGGTGGTCGAGTGGGCCGAGAAGGTAAACCAGGCCATCGACGATCCCTCGCTGAGCGCAGAAGAACGCCAGACAGTGATCGACGCAGTGCCCGCGCCGCTGCGTCACGCTGTGGCCGCTGAATGCTACCGTTCCAATGAGAACATCACTTTTGGCTGGGCGGCGACCATCGCCGATGTCTTCACCTGGGAGGTGCCGGATCTGCTGCGAGCCCACGGCGTGGAGCCAGAGTTTACGACCACGATGGAAGTGACGGCTGAGGAGATGGAGCAAGAAATCACCGCGCTGGCCTCCGCAGGAGTACTTAACCAGTGATTCTCTTCGACACGGATATTTTATCTTACTTCTCCAAACTCAACCGGCTCCATTTGCTGACAGATCTGTTTGCCGGCCCTTTGTTAGTGTCACCTAATGTTAAGCAGGAGCTGCAAGCAGGGATTCAGGCGGGATACTCAGAACTGAAGCCCGCGCTGGATGCCATTAGAACAGGCTCCCTGGATGTTCTGACGATGCCAAAATCAGCGCAAGACGCGATCTCCAGCATCGGGACACCACTTGAGAAAGGAGAAACTGACTCGCTGGCTTACTGTCTGGCCCACGATGGTATCTTCGCCACCAATGACCGACGCGCTTATCGCCGCGGTCAAAATTTAGGCGTTCAATGTTTGCGCTTACCATCCCTCTTGCGACTTCTCTGGGTGCACGGGATTATGCCCCCCGCTGAAGTACATGCGCTTATCTCGGAGATGGAGATTCGCTTGGGCTTTACTGTAGACCAACAGCAAGAAATCTTCGCCGGTGCTACCGACCGGCATAACATCAAGCTCAAATCCCTTGAGGATAACGATGCAGCTGATTGACTCCCACGCCCACGTCCACTTCCCGCAGTTCGACGACGACCGCGAGGCGGTGATCGAGCGGGTTCGAAAGGCCGGGTTGGTCGCCATCGTGGAGATCGGGACCGACTTGGCCTCCAGCCGGGCAGCGCTGGCGCTGGCGGAGCAGCACGATCTCATCTACGCCACCGTAGGCGTCCATCCGCACGACGCCAAAACGGTCGATTCCAGTGTACTGGATCAGATACGCGCCCTGGCCCGTCATCCCAAGGTAGTCGCCATCGGCGAGATTGGGCTGGATTATTACCACGATCACTCGCCGCGGCCCGTGCAGCGCCAGGCGTTCGTCGATCAGCTGGCGCTGGCGGCCGATCTGAAGCTACCCGTGGTGATTCACAGCCGCGATGCTCACGACGACACGCTGGCGACGCTGCAGGATTGGCAAGGCGCAGGCGTAATGCACACCTACGCCGCCGGCCCGGAGCGCCTGGACGAGGTGTTGGCGATGGGCTTTTTCATCGGGCTTTCTGGCCCGGTCAGCTTCTCGAACGCGGATGTGCTTCGCGAAGTGGCCAAAATGGTGCCGCTGGACCGACTGCTGGTCGAGACCGACTGCCCCTACCTGACGCCGGAGCCGCATCGCGGCAAACGCAACGAGCCGGCCTACGTGCGACACGTCGCCGAGGCCATCACGCGCGCCCGGGAGGAGCCGCTAGAAGAGATTGCAGAGGCGACGACGGCGAACGCCCGTCGCCTGTTTGGACTTTCGTGATTGAGGCACACCCTTGAATGATCTATCTTTCATCCGTCTGGTTAAAAATGACTTGAAGGAGGTGGAGGACCTACTTCGTGAGCGCACGTCTGGACAGCACGAGTCCATCGGGGTGGCCATTGATCACTTGATCGACGGTGGGGGCAAGCGGCTTCGCCCGGCGCTGGTGATTCTTTCTGCCCGGCTGTGCGAGGCCGACATCGACCGAGCGTACTTCGCCGGGGCGGCCGTTGAGATGCTCCACACCGCCACGCTCGTGCACGATGATTTCATCGACGGCGCCACCATACGCCGCGGGGTAGAGACCCTGAACGTTCACTGGACGCCCCCCGCCACGGTCCTTACCGGCGACTACATCTTTGCTCGCGCCGCTTACCTGGTTACTCAAGCGGGTAGCGTACATTTGACCCAACGCTTCGCCGAAACGCTGATGACCATCTGTGACGGTGAGATCCATCAGCTGTTCAACGGACGTAGCGCTCAAACCACAAAACAGGATTACGAACAACGCATCTACGCCAAGACTGCCTCGCTGCTGGGGCTTTCCTCCGAGGCCGGCGCCATTCTTGCCAACGCCCAAGAAGCAGAGAGGGAAGCATTACGGGCCTACGGCGAGCAAATCGGCCTGGCCTTCCAGATCGTGGATGACGTGCTCGACTTCGTCGCGGATGAGGGTACGCTGGGTAAGCCGGTAGGCAGCGATCTGTATCAAGGACTGATCACGCTTCCTGTGCTGCTCTTCTTGGAGGCGGAATCGAGCCATCCGGCGGTTCGACAGGCATTGCAAACTTCGTCTGACGACACCCTCGCCGAAGATGTGCTGCAGGAAGCCGTAGAGGCTATCGCCGGCTCCGCGGCCATCGACCAAGCTTTGGACACCGCCCGCGACCACATCGCCGACGCGCAAGCAGCGCTGGACATTTTTCCGCCCTCATCCTACCGTCAGGCCTTGCACGAGCTGGCCAACTTCGCCGTTGACCGTCGCTTCTAACTCGCCCTCGCGATGGTCGATCTCTCTGTCGTGATCGTCAGCTGGAACGTTCGTGTCCTTTTGCGGCGTTGTCTCCGATCGGTACTTGCAAACTTGCACACTCGCACACTTGCAAACCCCCAGATCATCGTCGTGGACAACGGTTCCAGCGATGGCACGGTGGAGATGGTGCGAACCGAGTTCCCGGGCATCCATCTCATCGCCAACGACGAGAATCGCGGCTTTCCGGCCGCCAACAATCAAGGGCTCGCCGTCGCCCAGGGCCGCTACGTGCTGCTCCTGAACCCGGATACGGAAGTGAGGGACGATGCGCTGGCGACGATGGTCGCCTTCGCCGACACGCACCTCGACGTGGGGATGATCGGCCCGCAGCTGCTCAACCCCGATGGTTCGGTCCAATCCTCGCGGCGACGATTACCGACGCTGGCGACCGCTTTCTTCGAGTCGACCTGGCTGGAGCCGTGTGCGCCCCGCCGCCTGCTGGAACGGTACTACATCTCGGATCGCCCCGACGACGCGATCCAGGACGTGGATTGGATCACCGGAGCGGCGATGCTGGCCCGACGCGAGGCCATCGACGAGGTGGGGCCGATGGACGAGGGGTTTTTTATGTATTCGGAGGAGCTGGATTGGTGCCGCCGGTTTGGGGAGGCCGGCTGGCGCGTGGTCTACCTGCCGACGGCGCAGATCGTCCATCACGTGGGCAAGAGCAGCGAACAGGTCGTCGCCGCGCGGCACATTCACTTCCAGACCAGCAAGGTGCGCTATTTCCGCAAGTATCACGGGCGTGCCACAAGCGAAGTTTTGCGATGGTTTCTGCTGGCGAATTACGTCTGGCAGCTGGGATTGGAGAGCGTCAAGTGGCTGGTGGGCCACAAACGGTCGCTGCGAAAGCAGCGGATCGAGGCGTACCGGGAGGTATTGCGCAGTGGGCTATCTCCTCAGAGTTAAAACGATGAAATACCCTTACCGTTGGACTATCGCCCTTCTTATTGCACTTGTGGCTCTCATTAGCACTGTGTATCTGATAACGAACTGGAGAACCACAAATGGACAATTGATCGCCCCGCTGGACGATGCTTACATCACGTTCCAATACGCGCGACAGATCGCACAAGGCCAACCGTACCAATACAACGATGGTGACCCGCCCACGACTGGGATGACAAGTCCCTTATTCGGCTTCTTGCTTGCTGGCATCTATCGAATCGGCTTCAATGGTGAGCGGTTGGTCGCCTTTGCTGTAGGATTGGGCGTCATCTGGCTAGGGTTAATTGGATGGCTGACTTACCGCCTCGCGTTCCACTTGACAAAAAAGCGAGGCTGGGCACTCTGGGGCACTGTGCTGATCCTCCTCACCGGGCCCGTGCAATGGGGGTGCTTCAATGGTATGGAAACAGGCCTATTCATTACACTCACATTAGCCGCCCTGTATGCTTCCTTGGTCAAGAAGACTAGCCTTTGCGCTCTCTGCTTGGGCCTAGCGGGGCTCACACGACCCGAGGGATTGATTCTCGCTGGTCTGATCTGGCTATCCTCACTCATTGATAGTCTTCTTTGCTTCCATTCTATAAACTGGAAGCGACAAACGATTCTTTCGATGGCCGTCGGAATTGGCCTTGCGCCTACAATTGTAACTTGGATACTCACCGGTAAGACTGCATCAACCGGCCTGCTGGCAAAGTCCTGGCAGTACAACGTTCCTTACTATCCTGGAGATATAGCTCGTTCCATCTTGAACTCATACAAAGAGATTCTGTATCGTTTCGTTGGCTGGCAGTCATCAGGATATCGCCTTGCGCCGCCTGGACTCTTTCCGCTCTCCTTAATCGGATGGATTGGGCTTGGAACTCAGAAGCGCTGGGTCTCGTTGTTCTTAACCCTCTGCTGGTTCCTGGTGGGTACGCTCTCCACTGCCACCTTGATAACCGCCGACTGGCACCTCGGGCGTTATCAACTCCCATTCATAGCAACGTTGGTTGCCATATCTGCGATGGGGCTATCCCTACTCTATCAACAAGCGAAAGAACGATGGCAACAAATCTCTCTGACCTCTATCGCGTTTATCCTTATAATCTTATCGATACACCCCCTCCCTTTTTTCATTAGATCCTACCAAACCGCAATCAAGACAATAGTTCAACAACACCTGCAGGTAGTCAACTGGATCCGCACGAACATCCCCCGCAATTACAGGATTGGAATAACAGATGCTGGTGTATTACGCTACCTTGGCAACAACCCCACATACGATCTTATAGGACTTACTACACCAGATGCTGCAACATCTTGGCGGCACGGTTCGGGTAGCGTGTTCGAGCTGATGGAGCAATCACCGACACGTCCTCACTACTTCGCACTCTTCCCTGATATTTCCATTATTCCCTATTTGAAGG
>CAYYTU010000013.1:0-63762 GCA_964474655.1 uncultured Anaerolineales bacterium | reverse complement strand
TTACGAGCTACCGGTGCAGCGTTTTATCACTAAAACTATCGCAAGAATGACGAGAGGACAAATTCTTTTACTTAATCAATTTTCATCCAACGTGCTGATTTAGCGGAAAGTAAAGATCAATGCAGAGTCGGTTACGAGTCGATTACGAGTTGGTTACGAAAAATCGTAACCTGGTTACGCTTGAGGCGGCGAGTGTCCTCCTCAAACCAGCACCTGAACAACAGAAGAAAAACCCAGCGTAACCAAGTTACGCTGGGCAGCGACAACGCTAGACTAACCCCATATGGTTACTCAACTACATCGAGTCCCTTCTGCTGCACACGATGCAGCGCAGTTGGTAACATCTTTTGACCGAACAGTCACGCCAATCAATCGATAGACGAACCAGCAATCGAGCGCCACCACACCACCCAGAAGGGCGATGTCCTGACCGCCGAAACTGACTGGGGTTCGGGTTCGGAGAGCATCTCGTCATCATCTGCCGAGAGCGAGACCACGACCACCTCCCCCGGCTGCGCCATTTTCGCCTCGACGCGTGCCCAGCGCTCAACATACTCATCCGATTTCACGTAGGCCAGCCGCGTGGTCAGCGCCTCATGCTGCGCCTGCTCGGTGGCCACCAGCCGCTCCATTCGCTTTTCCTCCACGCGTAGCTGCTGAGCAAGCGCTATCTGTCGTCCAAACGCCCAGAGGATGCCTCCCAACAGCGCCAGGCCTATGACAACAGCAGCACCGACGAAAACCTGACGGCGAGTGAAAGTGGGAAAAGTCATACTACCCCTCGAATGGCTGAACCATAAGCTGTAACATCGGATAGTTAATCATACTCCAAACCGAAGGAACATGCAATGCAAGAAGCCCGAGCCAGTTTCCTGACCCGGGCTTGATGATGCCGAAGGTGGGAGTTGAACCCACATGGGCTTAAAGCCCACTGCGCCCTGAACGCAGCGCGTCTGCCTGTTCCGCCACTTCGGCAAAAGTCCCTTAACTGCGTGATTACTATTTTACAGCAAAACCAAGCATTGTCAAGGCCGCTCAGCCTCGGCCTCGCTCACGAAGACACGCCGATGAACGATCCACCAATCAGCGATGGTGCGAAAACGATCGGCAGGATACATCAACGGCCCTATCTGTACATCGTTGACGCGCCCACTGACTCCATAGGTGTAAACAGGCACATAAAGCAGCAAAGACGGCATCTGCTCTGCAAAAAGATGTTGGAACTCCTCGTAAAGATCGTGTCTCCGCCTCTGATTGACGGTAACCCGCGCCTGTTCGATGACCTCGCTGATGCGACGATGATCCAACCCGGCGTAGTTTTGTCCCTTGTCGATTTGCGTTTCGTGCCAAAGCGGGTAAGGATCAGGATCGCCTGGCAACCTTAGATGCGCAAGTATGGCATCAAACTGACGAGATTCCAGCCCATCGCGCAAATCCAACGGCGATACGGTTTCCACCGTCGTCGTGACCCCCACAGAAGCCCACTGCTCGGATAACAACCGCGCCGTCTGAGCCCGGTCGGCGTCGTTCGAGGCCATCAAGGTAAACGCCAGCCGCTGCCCCTCCTTGGTCCGCACCCCATCACTCGATGACCGTTCCCACCCAGCTGCATCAAGCAGATCATTGGCCTGATCCAGATCATAGACATAGTCAGAGGCCTGAGGGCTATAGGCCCATGTGCCAGGAATGACCGGACTATCAACGACCATTCCTTGCCCTTCCAATACCTCATCAATCAGCTGTTGACGATTAAGGGCGTACATCAACGCCCGACGCACTTCTGAACTTTGGAAGAACGGTAAGTCATCGGGACGATTCAAGTTCAGAAACACAATACCATACTCAGACATCTGGGCAGAATAGAGATTAAGGTCATCCAGCTCATATGCCCGTGACAGATCATCAGGCTTGACCATCGCTATGCCATCGATCTCCTCTGCCTCGTAGGCATCCAACACACGCTGGTGACTGGGGTAGAATCGAAACTGGACGCGATCCAGGTAAGGCTCTTCTCCAAAGTAACGGGAAAATTGTTTGAGCACCATCGAGGAGATCGAGCCCTCCTCAATCTCCACTTCCTCCACCTGGAAAGGCCCGCTCCCCACCGGGCCGACGTTGAAGTCAGCATCCGGCAGATCGGTGGCGGAAGTCCCGGCCAAGATATGAAACGGCAGGATGCCGACGGTGGTATAATCCAAGAATGGCGCATAGGGCTCCGGCAGGGTAAAGCGGATCGTACGGCGGTCCACCACCTTCACCTTCACCGTACGCCAGACGCTCGCACCCAGGCTGGGCGGACCGGGGAAATCGGGATCCTGAAGCAGCTCCACAGTGAAAGCGACATCTTCGGCCGTAACGGCAGTGCCATCGTGCCAAAAAGCGTCAGACCGCAGGTAAAACGTATAATCCACGCCCTCAGGAGAGATCTCCCAATCGCGGGCCAAATCAGGCTCCACCTCGCCGCGCTCGTTCAGGCGCGTCAGTCCACTGAAGACCAGCGAACAGACATCACGGTCAGCCTCGTTGTAACCATTCAGCAACGGGTTGATATGGCGCGGGAAGCCAACGATACCCTCAACATACGTCCCCCCGTGACCGGGACGTAAAACGGTAGTGTAATTGACAGCCAGATAGGTCAGCAGAATGCCTACCAACACCACGCCCAGGATAATCAACAGGATCTGCCAGCGGATGTACCGCGTCACGCGCTCTCGCCCCCCATCCGATCAAGTGATCGTAGAGGAGAAACGCCACGCTTACCATCACCAACCGACATCATAACCGGCCTCCAAGAACTTATCCCCTTCAGATATCTTTTCACCTCTTCGCGATAGAACCCACGACGCCCCGGGAAATACCATCCCCGAGGCGCCCTTGAACAGAAGGAACCGCTAGCCGGTGACAATGACGTTGACTAACGTTAAAAGGAAGAAAGCAACAGCCAAACCAACGGTGATATTGAAGATCGTCTTCTCCAGACCGCGTCGCTGCTGGTAGACCGCGCTCGAGGCACCACCAAAGACGCTACCACCCATCCCGCCACGATGGCTCTGCAGAAGAATCATCGCTATCAACGCCACGCTAATTACAATCTGAGCAATGTTCAGATAAATTCCCATACTCGTCTCCTATGCGATTACACTCGTTCTATACACTCGTTACAAAAGCACTCAATCGCGCTTGATGAGGCTTCCGATAGATCCAATAACGCCAGAGGCGTGGTAAATTATAGCATACGGTAGACTTGCCAGCAAATTCAGAAGATCACGGGCAAACGAAGCTGGGGGTGATACGCTCGGTAAACGCACCGGTAGGCAATCTAATGCGTCTAGGGAGATTGGGAACTGCTTCGTTTGCCCAAAGCGGGATTATTTTGCATCCAAAATCCTCGACGTAGGCTTCCGAAGTCTGGAGTTGCTAAACTCCAGGAGTTGAGCTCAAAGAGCTGTGGTCAGCAAATCGGGGGGCATAGTAGGAGGCGCGATGATCCGAAGCGCGCGTGGCACAACCTCCAATTCAGACGGCGTGGTGCCCAAAGGGTCGCCGTCAACTTGAATCGGGAGCTCTTCCTCCGAGCGCACCTCAATGGTACGAGCTTGCCGATGGACAACCTCTGGGTCTCGAAGATAACGCTGCGAGAGCACCTTCACCAGATGGCGCACCACGTAACGAAACCCCAGGCCCTTGAAGACGAAGACATCAAGCAATCCGTCGTCCAGCTTGGCCGAGGGCGCTACTTCTAATAGCCCGCCGTACTGCTGAATGTTGTTCACCATCACCAGCAGCGTACGACCGCGAACGACCTCATCATCCAACCGAATCTCTGTCTCCACACCCTTGAAATCCTGAGCCACCAACACAGCCGCAATCAGATAGGGCAACGCTCCCAAACGCTTGGTGTGCCGTTCGCGAGGCTCCATCTCCGTGGTCACTTGAGCATCAAACCCCATGCTGGCCCAGCAGAGGAAATAGTGTCCATCCACTTGACCAACGTCGATCGCTTTGACCTTACCGGTGACCAGGCCAGACGCTGCCTTCCGCAATCGCATCGGATTCGCCAGCGTGAAGGTGGGTACCTTAAGCTGTTTGGCCCACAGGTTGCCAGTCCCGACTGGCAACACCCCCATAGCGGTCTCGCTGCCGGCCAACCCATTGACCACTTCGTTGACCGTCCCATCGCCTCCCGCGACGATCACCACATCCTGCCCTTGCCAGGCAGCCTCACGTGCCATTATGGTGGCATCGCCAGATTTCGTGGTCATTTCCAATTCCACCGACCAGCCCCGTTCTTCGAAGAAAGGACAAAGCCGTTCCAGATCGTCTTTCACGTCACGCGGCCCGGCAGTGGGATTGTAGATCAAGGTCGCATCCATAGTGGCATCAATTATAACATAACCCTCCCAAACTCGCACTCGCGCGCTCGTCAGCTCGATCAGAACACTTCCTCCAGCCCCAACCGGCGCGAAGAGGCTAGAAAAAGGCAAGCATTGGCCCGCCCTGGCCCGATGTGCTATAATGACCTCCTCAATGGAGGAAGTCTCGCGCCCTCACACAGCAGATTGAAACCAGACTAAAAACCCAAGGAGAGTTTCGTGCGCATCTTGATGATCTCCAAATCTTGCCTCGTAGGTGCCTATCAGCGCAAGCTAGAGGAGCTCGCGAGCTTTCCAGCTATCGACCTGATGGTCGTCATCCCACCTTCATGGCGCGAGGACAGCCGCACGCTCCAGCTGGAGCGCGTCCACACCAGCGGTTACGAGATGGTGACCGAACCAATCGCCTTCAACGGAAACTTCCACCTCCATTTCTATCCCCGACTGGGACGCCGTCTGCGCAGCTTCCGGCCCCAGATCGTTCACATCGACGAGGAGCCCTATAACGTCGCCACGTTCCACGCCCTCTGGCAGGCCAAACGCCTCGGCGCACAGACGCTCTGGTTCAGCTGGCAGAACCTGAATCGCCGCTATCCGCTACCCTTTCGCCTGATCGAGCGCTACAATCTCCGCCACGCCGACTACGCCATCGTGGGCAGCCAGGGCGCGGGCGATGTATGGCGCCAGAAGGGCTACGAGGGCCCATTGGCGATCATCCCCCAGTTCGGTGTCGACCCCGACATCTTCACGCCACGTTCCGCTCGCCGAGACCCCGCGCGGGGCTTCGTGATCGGCTACGTGGGACGCCTGGTACCGGAAAAGGGGGTCAATCTGCTCTTGAAAGCGGCAGCCAAATTGGAGGGCAGTTGGCGACTGCACATCGCAGGAACCGGCCCGGAGCGCGATAACCTGGCGTTACTGGCGCAACGCCTGGGCATCGACGAACAAGTCCTCTTCGAAGGCGCGTTGCCCTCACTCCGCATGCCGAACTTCTACCGCGAGCTGGACGTGCTGGCGCTGCCCTCGCGCTCGCGCCCCAACTGGGTCGAGCAATTCGGCCGGGTACTGATCGAGGCGATGGCATGTGGCGTGCCCGTCATCGGCTCCGACTGCGGAGAAATCCCCCACGTCATCGCCAACGCCGGGCTCACCTTTACCGAAGGTCACGTCACAGATCTCCATCAAGAGATCAGACGTTTGATGCGCGATCCTGCTCTGTGGAGCGAGCTGGCTGAGCGTGGTCGCCAGCGCGTCCTATCCCACTACACACAAAAGCAGATCGCCCGGCGCACGGCGGCGGTATACCGCGAGCTCGCTCCCTAGACGGACCAAAAAAACGGACCAAAAAGGAGAACGAATGTTTAACACCTTCGAGGATGCCCGACAATACGTGGAAAAACACGAGGTTCAGATGCTCGATCTGAAGTTCATCGATCTCTGGGGACGGTGGCACCACCTCACAATCCCCCAGGAGCAGTTCACCCCGGCACTGATGGAGACCGGCGTCGGCTTCGATGGTTCGGCCGTCGGCCTCAAGTCGGTCAAGGCCGGCGATATGGTCCTGGTCCCCGATCTATCGACCGGTTTCACCGACCCCTTCTGGGATGCCCCCACCCTCAGCTTCATCTGCACCACCCTGGAGGCGGATACCAAGGTCATCTTCGACAACGACCCACGCAACATCGCCCGCTGCGCCGAGAAGCATCTGATCGCCTCTGGCGTGGCCGATCGGAGCATGTGGGGGCCAGAATTCGAATTCTACCTCTTCGACGCCGTGACTTACGACAACGCGATGAATCGCTCCGGCTACAGCGTCGAATCGAGCGAGGCCGTCTGGCGCAGCGGGGTCCCCGGCCACGGGCACTACATTCAGATGCACGGCGGCTACCACGCCATCCCCCCCAAGGACGCGCTCTACAACTTGCGCAGCGAGATGAGCTTGCGGCTCCAGGCGATGGGCGTGCCGGTCAAGTACCACCACCACGAGGTCGGCGGACCGGGCCAATGCGAGATCGAGACACCGCTGATGGACCTGATGAAAGCCGGTGACGCCACGATGCTGGTCAAGTACGTGACTAAAATGACCGCCCGTGAGCACGAAAAGACCGCCACGTTTATGCCCAAACCGATTTACGGCGAGGCTGGGTCTGGGATGCACTTCCATCAGCACCTGTTCAAGGGCGATGAGAATGTCTTCTACGATCCCGAAGGCTACGGCTTGCTGAGCCAGACCGCACTTTACTACATCGGCGGACTGCTCCACCACGGGCCGGCCCTGCTGGCCTTCGCCAGTCCCAGCACCAACTCCTATCGCCGGCTGGTGCCGGGCTACGAGGCCCCGGTCAACGCCTTCTTCTCCATCGGAAACCGCAGCGCCGCCGTACGCATCCCGCGCTACGCCACCGACCCCCATGAGGTGCGCATCGAGTTCCGCCCGCCGGACGCCACCTGTAACGTCTACCTGACGCTGGCGGCGCAGCTGCTCGCTGGGCTTGATGGCATTCGCCGCGAGATCGATCCCACGGAGGCCGGCTTCGGCCCCATCGACGCCGACATCTTCGCCTGGAGCGATCAGCAGCGGGCCGAGATCAAGCCGCTGCCCAGCTCGCTGAAGGACGCCCTGGAGGCGCTGGAGGAGGATCACGACTTCTTGCTGGTGGACGAGGTCTTTAGCGAGGACATGATCGAGCGCTGGATCGCGTTCAAGATGGAAGAGGAGTATTACCAGGTCCGCAATCGCCCCCATCCCTACGAGATGGCGCTCTACTTCGACGCCTGATCCCGACGCTGACGCGCTTGCTCGCGCACGCCAGAGGGTAAAAGCGGCCTTAGAGAGATCACCTCAGCTTCACGCCATTCAGAGCGTTGACAGGATGTGCTCAGAGACTATAATGGATTCGAAGTGAAAACCGCATAAGTCGCACCACACGCTCCATATTTCACCCGTAAGGAGGGTACAGTGACCATTCGATTCGGCACCGACGGATGGCGAGCCGTTATTTCCGATACATTTACCTTCGCCAACTTGCGACTGGTAGCGCAAGCCATCGCCGACTACGTGCTAGAGGATACGGACGGCCAACCGGAAGTCGTGATCGGCTTCGACACGCGCTTCCTCTCCGATCGTTACGCCGCCGAGGTGGCCCGCGTCCTGGCCGGCAACGACATCATCGCCCACCTGACCCGGGCCGACGCGCCCAGCCCCGCTATCTCCTACGCCGTGGTCCACAAAGAAGCTCAAGCTGGCGTGATGATCACCGCCAGCCACAACGCACCCCGCTACAACGGCCTGAAGCTGAAGGCCGATTTCGGCGGGGCCGCGCTGCCGGAGCAGGCGGACCGCATCGAGGCTTACCTGGAGCGCAACCAAGAGATGGCCCGCTGGCCCAACGTGATGGACTATCAGACCGCGCAGAGGAAGGATTTGATCCGCCGCTTCGATCCGGCCTGGGCCTACTACGAGCACCTGGGACAGATGGTCAACCTCGACGTCATCTCGGCCAGCGAGCTGCGCGTGGTGGCCGACGCGATGTACGGTTCGGCGCGCAAGTGCATCGCCGACATGCTAGCCCGCACCCGCTGCCGCGTCTACGAAATCCGCGGCGAGATGAACCCCGGCTTCGGCGGCATCCATCCGGAACCAGTGGCCCACTACTTGAATGCCCTGGCCGCCGCCATCCAGAACTATCACGCCGACATTGGCCTGGCCACCGACGGTGACGGCGATCGGCTGGGCGCTATGGACGGCCTGGGCAACTTCGTCGATCCCCACCACATCTTTGCCCTGATCCTCCAATACCTGGTCGAAGAACGCGGCTGGCGCGGGACGGTCGTCAAGAGCATCTCCACCACGCAGATGGTCAATCGACTAGCCAAGAGTTACGATCTGCCGCTGGTAGAGACGCCGGTGGGCTTCAACCACATCGCCGACCAGATATTGAAGGACGACGTGCTCATCGGCGGGGAAGAATCGGGAGGGCTGAGCATCAAGGGCCACATCCCCGAAGGTGACGGCGTGCTGATGGGCTTGTTGATGCTGGAGATCCTGGCGACGGCCGATGCGCCGCTGCACGAGCTGGTCGACGCGCTGCAAGAGAAGGTCGGCCCGGCCTGCTACGCCCGCCGCGACATGCCGCTCAGCACCCCGATCTCCAAGAGCAAGCTGGTAGAACGACTGACCAGCGACGCGCCAGAGGCGCTGGGCGGACAGTCGGTCGTCTCCATCGACACCCTCGACGGCGTCAAATACCTGCTGCCCGACGACTCCTGGCTCCTGATCCGGCCTTCTGGCACGGAGCCGGTGCTGCGCGTCTACGCCGAGGCCCGCGACGAGGAGATGGTCGATGATCTGCTGGCCTATGGCGAGCAGGTAGCCAACGGATAAGATATTCCAATGAAACCATTTTTTCTGGCTATCGAAGGCCCCATTGGAGTCGGAAAGACGACGCTCGCCCGCTTGCTGCAGCCGCGCTTCAAGGCCGAGCTGTTGCTGGAAGCTTTCGAGGAAAACCCGTTTCTCTCCAACTTCTACGGCGACCGCGCTCGTTACGCCTTCCAGACCCAACTATTCTTCCTGTTGAGCCGCTACAGGCAACAACAATCGATCCCGACCCTCCAGGCGCAGACCCCTCTGATTGCGGATTACACCTTTGGCAAGGACAGCCTCTTTGCCCACCTCAACCTGAAGGGTGATGAGCTGCACATCTACGAGCAGCTCTACCAGGTCCTGGCCGACCGCGTCGTCGTCCCCGACCTGGTGATCTACCTGCGCGCCAAGACCGATGCGCTGATGGTGCGCATCGCCACGCGCGACCGGGCCTACGAGCGAGAGATGGACCGCGACTACATCGAGCGCGTGCGACGGGCCTACGAGCGTTATTTTTCCCACTACACGCGCACGCCGCTGCTGACCATCGAGACCGACGACCTGGACTACGTAGAGGAGCAAAGCGCGCTGGCCTTTGTGGAAGGTAAGGTACGCAAAGCGCTCGGCGTCGAGGCATACCAACATCCCCTGCCCGCTATAGAGAGCGCCGAACCCACTCCAATCGCTGAATCGCTAGCCGGGACCCGGCAAGAGGAACCCCAATGGTCGGCCATACGCGCGTTCGCAACGGCCAACGAGGCTTTAAGCCAGGTCGGCTCATCCCTGACCAACGGGAGCCACGACCAGGCCGCACTAGAAGCCGCGCTCCAAGACGCCGTCATAAAACTCAAGCAGCTGGCCGATCACCTGGGCCTGGACCTGGCATAAGGGATCTATGAACTGGCTGACGCTTTATCTGATCAGCCTGACCGCTATCATCGCCGCCGGCATCGCCGTCTACGTCTACAGCCAGCGCATGCAAAAGACGCGGGAAGAACGCGCGAGGAGAAACCGCCTGCTCCTCAACATCGCCCGGATGATGAACGCATCGCTCAACCGGAACCAGATTCTGGATACGACAGCGGAGCAGATGGTCTCGCTCTTTGATGTGGACCACAGCGGCATCGTGCGTTTCGATATGGAGCATAAAATCGCAAACGTGGTGGCAGAGCATCCCAGCTCTGGAGCGCTGGAGAGAACCATCCCGCTCGATAATCCGATCAACCGCCGCCTCATCACGGAGCGAGAGCCGGTGGTGATAACCGACATGCGGAACGCCCCCCTGGCGGAATCGTTGCAGGAGACCATCGAGGAGCTGCAGATTCGATCTATGCTCCTGGTGCCGCTGGTGGCGAGAGAGGAAGTGATAGGAAGCATCGGACTCGACGCCATTGGGCGACAGCGATGCTTCAGCGAAGAAGAGGTCAGCTTCGCCCAAACAATCGCCAATCAAGTAGCGATGGCGATGGATAACGCTCGGCTATACGAAGAAACTCAGCGGCGCGCGCGTCAGCTGGAGGCCGCCGCCGAAGTGGCCCGCAGCGCCACGGCCATCCTCGACGTCAACGAACTGTTGGACGCGACCGTCCACCTCATCTCGGATACCTTCGGGTTCTACCACGCTGGCGTCTTCTTGGTAGACGAGGCCGGCGACTACGCCATTTTGCACGCGGCCTCCTCGGAAGGCGGACGGCGTATGCTGGAGCAAGGACACCAGCTCGCCATCGGGGAGGTGGGCATCGTGGGTTACGTCACCGCGACCGGCAATCCGCGCATCGCCCTGGACGTCGGCGAGGACGCCGTCCACTTCGCCAACCCATACCTGCCGGAAACACATTCCGAGATGGCGTTGCCGCTGATCAGCCGTGGCGAGATCATCGGGGCCCTCGACGTCCAATCAGTTCACCGGGCCGCCTTCACCGAGGAGGACGTCTCCAGCCTCCAGACGATGGCAGATCAGCTCGCCAACGCCATCAAGAACGCCCAGTTGTTCGAAACGACCAGCCAGCGCGTGGCCGAGCTGGAAGCGGCCCGCCAGGCCAGCTTACAGCTGACGTCCACCCTGAAGCTGCAACCGACGCTGGAGGTCATTCTCAAGCACGCCATCCAGCTGGCATCCGCCGATGACGCTCATATCTTCCTCTACGATGATGGTCAGCTGCGCTTTGGCGCCGCCCGCTGGGCGGGGAAAGTCCAGAGAGAACCCCACGCCAAGCCCCGCCCCGAAGGGCTGACGTCCACTGTGGCTCGCAGCGGCAAACGGATAATCGCCCCGGACGTGCGACAACACCCACTCTTCCAGGACCGGTCGTGGGAGGACTGGCAGGGAGCGATCATCGGGTTGCCACTGGAAGTAGGCGGACAAGTGCGGGGAGTGATGAACCTCGCTTTCGACGAACCGCACCCCTTCACCAAAGAGGAGATCCAGGCACTGGAGCTGCTGGCGGATCAGGCCGCCGTGGCCATCGAGAACGCGCGGCTGTTCGAGGAGATCAAGCGACGCCTGGACGAATCTCGGCTGCTCCAACAGGTAATGCAGGCCGCGGCCTCGACACTCGATTTCGACGAGGTACTTACGCGCACCATCAAGACGCTACACAACACACTGAACATCGACTACCTCTCGTTCGCGCAGGCGGACGATCGTCAATCTGTCATGCAGATCCATCCTTCAACGATAGGGTATCCCCCACCAGAGGAAAGCCCCTGGCACCTGCCGATGGACGAAAGCGTCCTGGGGCACGTCTACCGCAGCGGCGAGCCACTGCTGCTCCGCGACGTCAGGGAAAGCCCTTACTACTTCGAGGTGGCCGACGACGTAGAATCTGAGCTGGCGGTGCCCGTGCAAGTCGGCAACGAAGTCATCGGTGTCCTCAACGTCGAAATGGCCGCCCCAGACGCCTTCGATGAGAACGACCAGCGCCTATTCTCCGCCATCGCCGCTCAGCTGGGGGTGGTGTTAGAGAACGCCCGGCTATATCAGAGGCTACAAAAGCGACAGGAGGAACTGAGCCAGACCTACGAGAAGCTCAGAGAGCTGGACCGCCTACGCACGGAGATGGTACAGAACGTAAACCACGAGATTCGGACCCCCTTCAGCCTGATCCAGGGCTATCTGGCCCTGTTGTTGGATGGGGACCTGGGCCCTTTGCAAGAGAAGCAACGAGATGCGCTGATCACCATCCGCGAGCGGACGGCCAGGCTGGCCAGCATAATCCAGAACCTGACGTTGCTGGAGAAAATACCTCGGGAGCAACCGCAAATGAGCCCGATCCCGCTCATCGACGTCCTGCAACATACCCTAGTCAAGTTTCGACACATGGCCCACCAGGCGGGTCTCCAGATGGAAGAAGACTTACCTCCAGGGCTCCCCCTCGTCCAGGGGGACCGGGAGCAGCTGAACCTGGTCTTCAGCCACCTGCTGGAAAACGCGATCAAATTCAGCCCAGAAGGAGGCACCATCACCATCCGCGCCTGGGCCAACGACGATTGGAACTACGTCTTCATCGCCGACGAGGGCATCGGCATCGCGCCGGAACACATCGACCGTATCTTCGAACGCTTCTATCAGGTTGACGGCAGCACCACCCGACGCTTCGGCGGGATGGGACTTGGCCTGGCCCTGGCCTGGGAGATCGTCGAGGCCCACGACGGGGTCATTGATGTAGAAAGCGAGCCCAATGAAGGCAGCACGTTCATCGTCAAGCTGCCTCAAGCAAACGTCCTAGCCTCCTCGCCCCCGCGCGAAACCGAAAGATATTAAGAGGAGAAAGATGAAACGCTTCGTCGCCATCGCCGGCAACATCGGGGTAGGAAAATCGACCCTGACCGAGCTCTTGAGCCACCACCTGGACTGGGAGCCGTTCTTCGAGGCGGTCAACGGTAACCCCTACCTGGCCGATTTCTACGAGGATATGAAACGCTGGAGCTTCCACTCCCAGATCTATTTTCTCTCTCGCCGCCTGCGCCACCACTGGCAGCTGCTCCAGCGCCCCAACTCAGTAGTGCAAGATCGCACCGTCTATGAGGATGCCGAGGTTTTCGCCCGTAACCTCTACCAGGAGAAACTGATGGACGAGCGAGATTACGGCAGTTATTGCGAGCTTTACGAAGTCGTGACCACCGTTCTGCCACCCCCCGACCTGATCGTCTATCTGCGCGCCTCCGTGCCCACCCTCCAGGAACGCATTCAGCAACGGGGACGCCCCTACGAGCAAAGCATCTCGAAGGATTACCTGGAGAAGCTCAATCAATTGTACAAGCAGTGGATTGATGACTTCACCCTCTGCCCAGTTCTGAGCGTGCCGGCCGACGAGCTCGACTTCGTATCCAATCACCACCACCTGGATCTGATCGCCGAAAAAGTTCTCGACAAGTTACACGGGCGAGAGGAGGTTATTTTTTGACCGCTCTAAACAAAAGCCGCCAATCACTCCCAGAGACCCCCCAAAAAGATTCAACCCTCTCCCAGTACTCGCCGGACATCGCAGATCACCTTGCCGTAGAGGAATACGAAGCCAACGCGAAGATGAAAAAGCGTCTCCGTGAACTGACTTTCCTCCACGAAACGAATCAGCTGGTCAGCGCCACGCTGGACCTGGAGACGATTCTCCGTTCCCTGATGGCCCAACTGCGCAGCTACTTCCATGTAGATGCAGCCTCCGTCGCGCTCCTGGACAAAGAATCAAACGAGCTGATCTTCCGCATTGCGGTAGGCAAGGCCGCCGAAGAAGTGATCGGCCTGCGACTCGCCCCCGGGGAGGGTATCGCGGGCTGGGTGGCCCAGACGGGGAAGACATGCATGGTGACCAACGCCCACGAGGACGAGCGTTTCTACGACGGCATCGACAAAAACACCAACTTCCAGACCCAAACGCTGCTGGCCGTGCCCATCACGGTCGACGAACAGCCAATCGGCGTCATCGAAGCCCTCAATCCACCGAGCGGAGATTTCGATAAGGACGCAGTCTGGCTGATGCACGCCGTGGCCGACACCGCCACCGCGGCCATCCGCAACGCCGAGCTCCACGAACGGGTACAAAAGACCGAGCAACGCTACGAAAGTCTCTTCCAGGAAAGCTCCGATCCCATCCTGGTGATCGATATGGAAGGCAAGATTCTGGACTTGAACCGGCAAGCCAGCAATCTGATAGGAGCATCGCACGAAAAGTTGATCGGAGCCGACCCTTATCAGCTCTTCAACCTGCCCTACACTCACGATGACATCCTCCAGGAACTTCGCCGGAAGGAGCAGATCGAGCTGAAGATGCAGATCACGTCCCCAAAAAACACCCGCACCCTGGAAACGTATCTCACAACCATCCATTATGGGGGGCGCGAGGCCATCCAGTGGATCGGGCACGACATCACCGAACAAGTAGAGCTGGAACAGATTCGAGACGATCTGACCCATATGATCATCCACGATCTGCGCAACCCCCTGGGCACCATCCTGAGCAGCCTGAATATGTTGCAAAACGCCATCCAGCAGAAGGACGAAACCTTGCCGAAGATGGAAGTGATTGATATCGCCACCCGCAGCAGCAAGAAGCTCAACCGCCTGATCGACTCGTTGTTGGACATCCGCCGTCTGGAAACGGGAGAAGCCACGCTGGAGAAGGCGCACGTAAACCCACGCGCGCTGGCCGAGGAGGCCCTTGAGCAAGTGGAGCCGATCGTGCTCTACAAGGAACAACAACTCACCCACTACATCGAACCAGAACTCCCGCTCCTTCAGGCCGACCCCGATATGATCACCCGCGTGCTGATCAATCTGCTGGACAATGCAGCCAAATTCACTCCCACTGAAGGCGAGATCGCACTCACGGTGAGGAAAAAAGGAAGTTACATTCAGTTCTCCGTCTCAGATACGGGCCCCGGTATCGCCAAGAAGCACCACCAACACATCTTCGAGCGCTTCACACGCTTGAGAAATACGCAGGAGAAAGGCTCCGGGCTGGGCCTGGCCTTTTGTAAGCTGGCCGTCGAGGCTCACGAGGGACGTATCGGAGTGAAAAGCAAACTTGATCAGGGCGCGACTTTCTACTTCACTTTGCCATTGGAGGCCGCATGACTAGACGACTCTACCACGAAGATCCTTACCGCACCCAGTTTTCGGCCTGGGTGGTAGAAGCACTCACCTGGGAGGGTCAACCCGCCGTCGTGCTGGATCAGACGGCCTTCTATCCCGCCGGCGGCGGCCAGCCAGCCGACCACGGCACGCTGGACGGCGTCGAGGTGCGCGACGTCGTCACACGCGAAGAGGACAAGGCAGTGGTCCACGTCTTGGCCGAGATGGCGTCAGCGGAGGGCGAGGAGGTGAAGAGCCGACTGGACTGGCCCCGGCGCTTCGACCATATGCAACAGCACACCGGCCAGCACGTATTGACCGCCGCCTTTGAACAGGTTCTCGGCGCCGCCACGGTCGGCTTCCACCTGGGGGCGGAAGCGAGCACCATCGACCTTAACGCCACCGACCTGAACTTCGAGGACGTGGCGCCGGTAGAGACGCTGTCCAACCACGTCATCTGGGAAAACCGTCCCGTGACCGTGAAGGTCGTCGACCAGGAGGATCTGCCGCCGCTGCCCCTCCGGAACCCACCCCCCGTCGAAGGTCCGATCCGGCTGGTGGAAGTACCGCCGCCCCCTGGAGAATCCGAGCCGCCGTTCGATCTGACGCCCTGCGGCGGCACGCACGTCGCCCACACGGGCGAGCTCGGCCTGCTCAAGATCATCGACCTCGAAAGCCGCGGGCAGGAGACGCGAGTGACGTTCGTCTGCGGCGGACGCGCCCTGCGAGATTATCGCGCCAAGGACAACATGATCGATCGCCTGGTGAAGCGCCTGACCGTGGGATACTGGGAGCTGGACGAGGCCGTAGAGCGCCTGCAAGAGGAATCCAGGGCACTCCATCACGAGCTGCGCGATGCTCGAGAGCGCCTGCTGGCGATGGAGGCGGCCCAATTAGCGGATTGCGCCATTGCACACGGCCCTTACCAAACGATATGGCGCATCCTCGAAGGCTACGAACCCGAAGCGATTCGCACCCTGGCGCGAAAGATCGCAGAACGCCCCAGCCACGTGGCCCTCCTGGCCGGGATCGGCGAACGGACCTACCTCTGCTTCGCCCGCTCCGACGACTTGGCGGTCGATATGGCCGATCTGATCCGGCAAGTGTGCGACGAGCTGGGCGGCGGAGGCGGCGGACGGCCCCAGGTGGCTCAGGGCAGCACGCCCACCACAGATAGAGAGCGTATCGAAGCCACCCTGACCGACTTGCTTTCTCGTCTGCCGCAGGCATAAGAGTCGCCGGGGGCATACGAGAGACGGAAACCATACTTACCCCAAGCCGCATCAGCAAACAGCCGAAAGTCAACGAAAATCGTATCATCGAATTAACCGAGGACCGAACCAATGATAGAAATTGCATCCAACATCTACGTTTCGACCGCTTATCCCAGCGTCAACGTCGGGTTCGTCGTTGGACCATCGGGCATCATCGCCATCGACGCGCCGACCTTACCGCAAGACGCACGCGAGTGGCGACAGCAGATCGAGCAGACCGCCGACGTCCCGCTCCTCTACACCGTCTTGACCGACGCTCACCCCCACCGGCTCCTGTGCGCTGGTCTGCTGGGCGCTCCCATCGTCGCCACGGGAGCAGCTTACGACCAGGCCGCCGACTACACCGCCGGCTTCTGGCGCAACGTCATCAGACGGCTATCCAAGCGCTTCCCAGAGGCGGAGGACGATTTGAATGACGTCGATCCTCAATTACCAGAGGTGCTGTTCGACGGGCGGCTGAAGCTTTACAAAATTGGCAAGGCGATCACTCTCATCGGCGTCACCGGCGCTTCACCCGGCGTCGCCTGGGTCGACCTGCGAGACGAGGATAACGTCCTCTTCACGGGCGATTCGCTGGTCGTAGGGCAGCCGCCAGCTATGGATACGGCCCCGGATACCCGGAGGTGGCTGAGAACCCTCTCGACGCTGCGGCGTCCGCGCTTCGAGGAGGTGACGATGGTGCCGGGGCGCGGGCCGATCAGCGATCAATCGGCCACTCATCCCTTGAGCGAGTATATCCGCACGGCGCGTCGGCGAGTACGCTCCCTCCATCGGGCCGATCGCCCCAAGGAAGATGTGACCGAATTCATCGATGAGCTGCTTGTCATCGCCTCTCATCACGCCGAGCAGAGAGAAGACTGGTTCGAAAAGCGCATCGAAGACGGGCTGGAACGCATCTACGAAGAGCTCCAACCAGAAGACGATGGCAATGGGTAAACTCTTCGTGCCGGACAAAATTCGCACGCCAGCCGACGAGATTCGCAAAGCGCTGGACGAGGCCGAGCGGCGGGTGGTCAGCCTGCACGGGACGGGCCCCGACGCGCTTGAGGTGCTCGGCCTATTCGATCAGATCGCTCAGGGGCTAGATCAGCTCGAAGAGGACGGGGTAGACGTACGAGCGGAGCGAACGCGCTTCGAATCGCTCCAGGGAGAGTTGCAAAAGCGAAAACGCCGATTCCTGGCCGAGGTCGGCGAGGCACTGCAAAAGGAAAGAGCCATCGTCCAACCAGACTCCAGGCGTTGGTGGTGGTACCTGGACGAAGCAGCAGCTCAGCAGAGACGACGCACGCTGCTCCAGATTTTGGCAGGAGCGGCTGCGATGATTCTGCTCCTGATCGGCGCCTGGCAAGCATACGACCATTTTCTCGCTCCCCCGCCGGAAGTGCGCCAAGCCAACCGACTCAAAGACAAGGGCGAGATGGCAGTCCGAGAAGGAAATCTCGAGACCGCGCTGGAAGCATTCAGCACGGTCACAACGTTGACGCCGGATGACGCGAGATCGTGGCTCTGGAAGGGCACGATCCACGCGCAGCAAGGTGATGCAGCGGAGATGAAAGCCGCCTTCGAGACCGCTCACGCGCTCTACGAAAGCGACTTCGCCTTCTTCCTGAACCGAGGTCGAATCTATCTACTGGTCGGCGATCTCTCCGCAGCCGAGGAAGATGCCCGGCGCACCATCGAAGAGAGGCCCAGTTCGGGGTGGGGCTATTACCTGCGGGCCGGGGTGGCGGCGCAACAAGGAAACCCGCGCGCCGCTTATGAGGATTTGGAGAAAGCGGAAGAGCTGGCCCAAAAGGCCAATGACGGTGAGCTGATGGCGATGGCCCGCACCCAGCGGGCTATCGTCCAGGAAAAACTACCGACGCCGACACCGTAGCTGCAGAAAGAAAGGTAAAGAGAGATGAAGAGCATAAGCCAGGCGAGAATCAACCACTTGCGGGCTGTCAAAGCCGCCCACGAGGCGGAGCTGATGGAGAAAGCGAACGTCGTTGGCGTCGGGATCGGCCTCCGAAAGAGAAAGGGCGAAACGACCGAAGAGCCAGCCATCATCGTCTCGGTGACGGAGAAGAAGCCCAGCTCGCAGCTTGATCCCGACGACGTGATCCCTCACGACCTGGAGGGCGTCCCCGTCGACGTCCAGGCCACCGGGGAAATCCGCGCCTGGAACACATAGAGATCAGCGCCACAATTGAACGCTGAAAAGCACAAACAGGTAAAGGAGCCAGATATGGAAGATGTACACGCGTTCACTCAAGCTCAGCAGATCAAACAGCAGCACGTAGTTGATCTACTTAAGAAGCGAAACGTGGTGGGAGTCGGACTCGGTTTCAAGGTCCGGCAGGGCATCAACACCGGCGAGCTGGGCATCGTCGTCTCGGTCACGCAGAAGGTGGAGCCCGCTGCCCTGACCGAGGAAGACCTCGTGCCGCAGGTGCTGAACGGCGTCAAGACGGACGTGGTGGAGACCGGCGTGTTCCGCGCCTTCCCAGAAGAGGCCGCACCAGAGCAAGAGCTAGGCCCCCGCGATCGCTGGCGCCCGGTGACCCCACCCGGCGTCTCCGTGGGCCACTATCGCGTCACGGCCGGCACCTTCGGCTGCCTGGTTCAGCGAGAGGACGAACCTTTCTTACTCTCCAACAACCACGTCCTGGCCGCCTCCAACGAAGGGGAGATCGGCGACCCCATCCTCCAGCCTGGCGCGGCCGACGGCGGCGTCTCCGACGATCGCATCGCCACCCTGGCCGACTACGTGCCGATCGACTTCGGCGCGGAGCCCTCAGAGTGCCCCTACGCCAGTCGAGCAGCTCAATTATTGAACTACGCCGCCCAGGTGCTCGGATCGAACCAACGGCTTGAAGCTGTGAGAAAGACAGAAGGGGTCAACCAGGTGGACGCAGCCTTGGGGCGTCCCTCGTCGCTTGAGGGGGTCAGCTCAGACATTCTCTACATCGGCCATCCGACGGGCATCGGTGAGGCCACGTTAGGAACCGAGCTACAGAAGACCGGCCGCACGACCGGCTACACGACCGGGGCCATCACCCAGATCGACGCCACGGTGCGCGTCAATTACAACGGCCCGACCGCGGTCTTCACCGGACAACTGATCGCCGGCGCGATGAGCCAGCCTGGCGACTCCGGCTCGGCCGTCCTGGATATGGATAAGCAGCTCGTCGGACTGTTGTTCGCCGGCTCCCAGGCCACTACCATCATCAACCCGATCGCGGACGTATTTTCGGCCCTGAATGTAGAGCTGGCGCCTTCGCTCTCGTAGCAAGATCCGAAATTTGAACACCTCTCGGGAGAGTGTATTTAGCAGTGGCGCAAAAGTCACCCCGTCAGGACCTTATTGGCAAATTTGCCAAGCGTCGTCGGTCTCATCATAGGTCAAGGTGAAGCGACGCCCGTCGGACGTACGCACGCGAAACGTCAAGCCATCGGGCGTACGCCATTGCCGCTCAACCGCCGTCACCTCCAGCCGCTCCCCCTCCCACGAGAAGGCACGTGGGCGCTCAGGATAACGCTCGCCTGCGTAGCACGCGACAGAAGCGCTCATCACACATCCAATGAGCGCAGGTACTCGACCAGTTCATCGCGCATATCCTCGCGCCGCAGGCTGACCTCGATGCAGGCCTTCAGCTGGCGCAAGGGGTCGCCGGCGGCCATCCACAGCCCGTCGATGGGGTGCACCACCACAGTCGAGCGCCGCGCCAGCTCATCCACCGCGTCGGCCAGCCAGAGCTCGCCGCCCTTCCCCGTCTCCAGATTCTCCAGGATGTCGAAAATCTCCGCGGTGAAGACGAAGTGACCGATCTGGACCTGATTGGAGGGCGCGGTGCCCGGCGCGGGCTTCTCGACGATGCGGATCATCTTGTTCTCGGAGCCCGGCTCGAGCTCGACGCAGCCATAGAGATGCGTCTCCTCGTCGGGGACGCGCTGGGTGGCCAGCACCGCCGCCGGCTCGTGCTCGTTGAACGTATCGAGCACCTGCTGCGGCACCGGCACGCCGCCCATCACGATGTCGTCGCCGAACATGTAATAGAACGGCTCGCCGGGATTGAGCCAGTTCCGGGCCGCCAGGGCCGGCGAGGCGTTGCCGTAGGGCAATGTCTTCGGCTGGCGCACGAAGACGATGTCGGCCATCTGGTCCAGACGTCGCACGTCCTCCAGCAGCTCCAGCTTGCCCGATTCCTCCAGGTGCCGCTCCAACTCGAGGTCCGGCGCAAAGTGGCGCTGCACTACGTCGGCGCCGTCGCGCACCACGACGATGATCTCCGTGATGCCCGCCGCCACCAGCCCCTCGACGTGGTACTGGATCAATGGCTTGCCCGCGATAGGGATCATCTCCTTGGGGATGGCCTTGGAGGCGGGAAGGAAACGGGTGCCATAGCCGGCGATGGTAATGATGCCTTTCATTTGTGGTCGTCACTCCTTTGTGGTTGGTAGGTTGGTAGATTGGTAAATTGGTAGGTTGGTGTTTACAGTAACTCCTCCAGTAGTCGCTGCACCTCATCCTTAAAGAAGCGTTTGACCGCGGGCCATTCCAGCGAGATGAGCATGGGAGGCATTGGATCGGGCTCGGCGTCCTCGAAATAATGCAGGCTCTTCAGCAAGTGAACCATACTGTAACGCACGTCGGCGTATTTGCGCTCGAAGCGCCGAATCGCCTCTCGAAGCGAGAATGCATCCTGACAGACCTGGTAAAGGTCTACAAAGTCCCGCTTTGTGCCCTGGCTGGAGATGGCGTCCAGTTTCATCGCCGCCAGGTCGGACAGGCCGGCGATCCGGACACCTTCAAACATCGACAGCGCGTCCACCAGGGGATAGGGATAGACGAAGAAACTGATCTGCTCTCCATCCAGTGTGGCGATGAACGTCTTGCCCTCCTGGTGAATAACCTCCACTTCGCCCAGGGGCGCCAGTTCGCGACGCGGCAGGTCGAGGGGAAAATCCCACTCCTGGGTGAAGAAAACCAGATCGTAGGATCGCCGATGGCCCAGGTGCAGCGCGACAGCGGTCCCACCGCCCAGATAGAACCGCTCGCCCAGCGAGGTCTCGGCTATCCGGGCCAGATTTCCCTGTGTCGTCGTCGAAAGGACCTGTTCAAACATCGTATTTCCCCGGTGGGAACGTCTAGAATGGAGGCCCAGAAGTAAGCGCTTTTCGGGCTGAGCCGGCGGGTGCGGCGCAGCGTTTCGGCGATCTGTTCTTTGGAAAATCGGTTCATCAGCCAGCGCACCGCCGGCACATCCCCGTACTCCAGCACGCGCTCGATGACATAGCGCTCGTGACCCTCCACGCACAGATGGTCGAAGTCTGTGTCCCAGAAGAGAGCGCGTAGATGTTCGGGAGGGCGCTCGTCGCTGGCTCGGTCGGGAGACTGACCACGGTCAGGGGCAGTGGACTCAGTCAAGAGGTTTCTCCTCCGGTACTAATGAACTGGGCACCAATTTGCCCTCTTCCGTCCGGATGAGTAAATCACCCTCCAGCGACTTGAGCATAGGCAGCAGTTCGACGAACGTTTCAACGCCTAGCTGATCCAACGCAGCGTCGTCAATGTCCGCCGAAAGCCCTTCCTGGCGTCGGGCGACGTAGAGCAACCGCCGGATGTCCGGCGTTAGTTCCAGCACGAATTCTTCCTGCACCATGTGCCAAAGGTCGGGGAAGGTCTGCTCGTCAATTTGTTCCACACCCCGCATCGCGCCCCGGCGCATCACCTTCTCACAGATCAGGTTGAACTGGCGCGGGATGCAATGGGCGTACTCGGCGATCTGCGAGATGACAGCCGGCGTGAAGGGTGTGACTTGACCGGAAGGACGCTGACGAGCCGTGTTCAAATAATTGACAGCGATGTGATACAGCTCGTCGGCGGACATACGAGGCAACGTGATGGTCTCGCTGAAAAGACCCAGCATCTGACCAGAGACGTCCCGCAAGGCAGAGGTAAAGCGCCCGGTCAGAAGGAACCCTCGTTTTCCCTCACCACGTCGCAGCAAGTCAGTGGCATCATCGATGATCCCTTGAACCGCGAGCGGTGTCTTCTTGTCCAAATCATCTACCGCGATGATGACCCGATCGTACCGCACCTGGGCCACGTCGAGCAGATCCAGTAGCACCGGATAGGTGTTCTGAATCTCGAAGTCCTTCTCCCGCCCCCGCCCCCAGGAGCCGCCGAGACTGACCAATTGCAGGTTCACCTTGCCTTCGACCTGGAGTTGGCGGCTGCGGGTGATCTGCAAGCCACTGAGGGTTTCCCAAACACGCTCAGCCTCCGGCTCGACGTCGGCCAAGGTTTCCGACAGGGGGAGCAGTAACGCCCGGTACAGCGCTTCCGACGTCTCGCCGGGGAAGCGACCGATGTACAGGATAAGCATCTGCTCACCCAAAGAAGCGGTCTCCTGCTGCAGATGGTGGAGCAGGTAGCGGATGAACGTGGTCTTGCCGACACCCCAGATCCCGCGCACCAGGACGTTGCGCCCTTCATAAAGTGTAGGGATAGCTACGTCCAATTCTTTCTCACGACCGTGAAAAATGCGACTCAACTCGGCCGGATCCTCCGGCGGGGTGGCGCGAAAGGGTACGTCGCTCAGCCCCCATCGGTTCAGAGTCTCTCGATAACGGGCGATGGAACTCGAACTCATGGCGTGACTCCTGGCCGACTCACGGCTTGGCGAGCTTGACGTGCCATATCCAGCAGTTCATCCACCTCGCGAACACGCTCACGTCGGTCCAAAGTCTCATATCCTTGACGGGCCTTTTCCAACTCCTCAATCGCCTCGGCGGGACGGGCGGTCTGGAGTGCCAGGTTACCCAGCGCCTCCCGGGTCACCGCGATGCCGTCGGTGTCCCCCAGGCGGCGGAAGAGGCGCAGGGCATCCTTCAGGTAGATGTTGGCCGACTCGAAGTCCTGCATCTGACCGTAGAGCTGGCCCAACTCCAGCAGAGTGTGAGCCAGTTCAGGTCGCGTCTTGTGACGGGTGAAGGTCTCGCGGGCCTGCTCCAGCACAGAAACGGCCTCGTCCCAGCGGCCCAATTGGGAATAGCAGCGCCCCAGGTGATAGCGAGTACGGGCAAGCAAGAGAGGGGCAACTTCAATAGTCTCGAACAAACTCAAGGCTTGTTCAAGCGTCTCGACCGCGGCAGAAGACCCTCCCAGGCGCAAGCGCGTCAGTCCCAGTTCCTGCAGGTAGATGCCCTCGGACTGACGATCGCCCAGTTCGCGGGCAATTTCTAACGCTTGCTGATAGTGCTCAGCAGCGCGTCGAAAATCACCCTGGGCCGCATACGTTGCACCCAGGTTAGCCAGAGTTGCCCCCTCGGCCGCTCGATCACCAGACTGGCGAACCCGCTCCAGTTCCCGGCAGCGAGAATCAGCGCCGACCACCGAGCCATCTCCGGTAATGATGACAGAGCCATAAACATCTCCGCCGACAGCGACGCTATGATCCCCAGCAGCCACAGATCCCGATCCTTGCGCTATAGCTCCTTCTCCCCTCGAAGCCGGTTCTTGAGCCAAGTCGTTGAAACTCATACCGAGTGTATCCAGCGCCAGGCGATTCAACGCGTCTACGATCTGCGCCCGTTCGGCGCGGCGGGTCTCGGTGTCTCCGTAACGACGGACCTGGGCCAGGTTCTCCAACAAGCGCGACTGGAGCGTCAAAGCCTCGGTGTAGCGAGGATGCTCCTGCCCCAATCGCTTCAACAGCAAGCTCAAGCCGGTTTCGTAGGCTGCAAATGTACCGCTCATTTTTCCATCTCCTCACGCCCGTACGCCGCGCGTCGCTCGCGCAGTGCCGCTTCTGGCGTGCGCTCAGGATGGGCGGCGTCGTAGACGACGAGCCCCTTCTCGCGCACCTCGCCGAGCAGGCTCAGGTCACTGGCAGCCTCGAATTCCTCGGGGGTCAGGCCCAGCGGCTCCACAGCGTGGGTCTGAGCTTCCCAGGCCACACGCTCCAGCCACTCCAAGCGCGCCACGCGCCCTAAATCGGCAAAGGATGGCGAGATGACGGCAACGTCAATGTCGCTCCATTTATGCGGTCGTCCATAAGCACGCGAGCCAAACAAAATCACTCGATCCAGAGCCAGTTCACGGCGCAACTGAGCAATGAAGCGATCGATTTGATCGGTCACGGAAGCTGATCGCCCATCCATTGAAACACCTGCTCCATCTTTTCCAAAAGACGCTCCGCGTTGGAGGCCACATAAAAGTCCAGATCATCGACAACGCCTGGGTAACGAGTGGCCCGGTAATGCGGATTGATGACCAACACAGCCTCGACGACGGGGGTCGGTGGGTCAAAATCCGATAATCGGCTCAAAATCTCACGCAAGTTATGGACATACGGCGGTCGCTGGTCGGTTTGGTACACAATGGCTGCCTTCAGTAGCTTTTCCACCGCCTGCTGGCAATGGAACGCCACGTCGCGATAGTCGGACATCTCCATCGCGTTGTAGGCCGAGCGGCGATCTGCCTCCGCATACGCCAGCCAGGACTGGACGTCGGTCTCGCTCACAGCGCCGGCCTCCGCGTGTGCCAGGCGGTGGCCTGCTCGTAAGCGTGGGCCGCGCGCAGCACTCGCTCCTCACCGAAGGCCGGGCCCGTGATCTGCAGCCCGATCGGCAGCCCCTGTCCGTCGAAGCCACAGGGCAAGCTCAGCCCGCACAGCCCCGCCAGGTTCATCGAGAGCGTGAAGACGTCGGAGAGATACATCTGCAGCGGATCGTCGATCTTCTCGCCGATGCGGAAGGCGGTCGAGGGCGTGGTGGGGCCGACGATGACGTCCACCTCCTCGAAGGCGGCGTCGAAATCGGCCTTGATCAGCGTGCGCACCTGCTGCGCCTTGAGGTAGTAGGCGTCGTAGTAGCCGGCCGAGAGGGCGTAGGTACCGAGCATCACGCGCCGCTTCACCTCCGGGCCGAAGCCCTGGCCGCGTGTGGCCCTGTACATCGCCAGAAGCCCATCGCCCTCGTCCACGCGCAGGCCGTAGCGCACGCCATCGTAGCGGGCCAGGTTGGCGCTGGCCTCGGCCGGCGCGATCAGGTAGTAGACCGGCAACGCATCCTCAGAATGCGGTAGACTGACCTCGCGCACCTCAGCGCCCAGCTCGGCCATCCGATCCACTGCTGCACGCACCGCGTCCTCCACCGCTGCCTCCACCCCCTCGACGTCGAAAAATTCCCGCGGCACGCCCACGCGCACGCCGCGCAGACCATCGGAACCCTGCAGGGCAGCAGCGTAATCCGGCACCGGCGCATCCATCGACGTCGAGTCCTGCGGATCGTGCCCGGCGATGGCCTCCAGCAGAAGCGCAGCGTCGGTGACGTCCTTGGTCAGCACGCCGATCTGATCCAGCGAGGAGGCGAAGGCGATCAGCCCGTAGCGGCTGACCCGCCCGTAGCTCGGCTTGAAGCCGACCAGGCCGCAGAGGCTGGCCGGCTGACGCACGCTGCCGCCGGTATCGCTGCCCAGCGCCGCCATACACTCGTCGGCGGCCACGGCGGCCGCGCTGCCCCCGCTGGAACCGCCGGGCACGCGCTCCAGGTCCCAGGGGTTATGCGTGGTGAAGAACGCCGAGTTCTCGGTCGAGGAGCCCATCGCGAACTCATCGGTGTTCGTCTTGCCCAGCAGCACCGCGCCGGCCTCCTTCAGACGCGCCACGGCGGTGGCGTCGTAGGGCGGCACGAAGCCCTCCAGGATGCGCGATCCACAGGTGGTGGCAATGCCTCTGGTGCAGAGCACGTCCTTGATCGCCAGCGGGACTCCCAGCAGGGGATTATCATCGCCATCTGTTCGGCGCTGGTCAGCGACGCGGGCCTGCTCCAGCGCCGCCTCCGGCGTCAGGGTCAGGTATGCTTTGACTTCATCGTCCACGTCCAGGATGCGGTCGATGACTGCCTCGGTCAGCTCGACCGCGGTGACGTCCCCGGCCCTCAAGCGCTCGCTCACTTCGTGGATAGTCAATTGGTGGAGTTTCACGTTAGCCTCCTGGCTCACTCAAGCACCGGCGGCACCTTGAAGCAGCCCTCGTCGGCGTCAGGGGCGTTCTCCAGCAGATCCTCCCGCTCGCCCCAGACGCGGGGCTCGTCCTCGCGCATCACGCTGCGCAGCGGCAGCACCGTCGCGGTGGGCGGGATCTCCTCCGTATCCAGCTCCTGCAGGTGCTCGAAGTGCTCCAGGATAGCCGAAAGCTGCTCCTGGTACATCGCCACCTCGTCCTCGCTCAGATCCAATCGGGCCAGGTCAGCGATATGTTGAACTTCCTCACGGGTTAGCTTCATCGGGGCCTCCAATATCTATCCGAGTATGATTATACCCTCTCAGGGCCGCAGGGCAATGGGAATCTATCGCCTGGCGACGACCGTCTCCTTCACGCTTCTCAGTACATCTGCCACGCCCATCCGGAACAGATTCGGCCAGTTAAACGAACCGACGTCGAAGGGCAGATCCAGCTCCGTCTTCTCGCAGACGGTGGACGTGTTAGCCTGATCGATCTGCGGTTTAAGCGCTTGCAGCTCACGCTCCAGCTCCTCCGGCGACGCGGAGCCTTCGAGCAGCGCGTCGATCTGGGCCATCAGGGAGACGGCATGGTCGATGCGGGCCTCAGTCTCGGCGGCCACCTCGGGTTCCACGATATCGAAGCGGGCCTTGAGCGCGTTGAGGCGTCGCCCGGCCTCATAGGTCACGTTCGCGATGTCATCGCGGCTCATCCAGCGCGTCTCGTAGTTCAAGACGTGCTTCCACGTCGGCGCCAGCAGCGCCTGTCGATGCTCCTCCAGCGTGCGGTAGCGGATGTGGTAGCCGTACTGGTCCGACTGCTCGTAGAAGAGGCTGCCCGGATCAGCGAAAGGCGCCAGCGGCCCGACAAAGGGGACGAAACGACCATCGTCGAAGCGCTCCAGCAATTCCTCGCAATAGTCAACGCCGTCCAGCACCGACTGTTTCATCTGCTTCGGCATCCCGGTCATAAAGAAGAGATCGAAGCGCCGACATCCGACGTCGAGGCAGGCCGCAATGGTGCCCTCGATCTCGGCATTGGTGAAATGCTTGTGGATCGCCCTTCGTACCGCCGGGTCGTGGGATTCGGGCGAGAACTCGATCACGAAGTTAGGCAAAGCGTCGGCCAAGGCTTCGGCGAAGTCGCGGCTCATCGGCGTGAAGATCTCCAGCATCGCCTGCCCGGGGTAGCCCTTCACGGCCTGCAAGAAGCGATGGGCATAGTCCATCCCCGCCTGGCGGATATCGCCCAGGATGAAGGCCGGCGCCCGGCTGATCTCGTACATCCGAAAAAGATCCTCGGCCAGCCGCTCCGGCGAGCGAAAGGCCGGCGCCTCGCGCCCGGAGATCAGTTTGGAGGCATAGGCCGAGCCGCCACAGTAGGCGCAGTTGTGCTTGCAACCCTTAACGGTCAGCGCGGCCATCACCGGGTACTCCAGCCAGTGATCGAAGGGCACGTGGGTGAAGAAATCGGCGCTGCGCACCACCGAGCGCACCATCTGGCGGTAATCCATCGCCAGGTGATCCAGGCTAGACGGCACGTAGGATTGCGGATTGACGTGCAGCTCGCCGCCGGCGTCCCGCCAAGTCAGGTTGGGGATCGCGCTCACGCGCTCGGGATCAGGCTCCAGCGGATCGGGCGCCGCAAGCAGCACCTCCATCAGCTGGCGCAGCGGCTCCTCGGTCGAATCGCCGCGCAGCACGTAGTCGACCTGGGGGTAGCGTATCAGATCCTCGTGGAAGTAACTGGCCGAGAAGCCGCCGAAGATGACGGGGTTCTCTGGATGATGCTTCTTGGCCAGCTCGGCGATGGCCAGTGAGCCGTGAGCGTGCGGCAGCCAGTGCAGATCGACGCCGAAGACTCGCGCTCGCCGATGGGCGATGAAACGCTCGGCGTCGAAGCCATCGGATCGCACCATCCGCGCGGCGACGTTGGCGATGCGGGTACGGATGCCAGACTGCTCCAGGTAGGCCGCCATCGTGGAGAAGCCAAGCGGGTACATATCGAAGACCGGCTCGGAGGGCACCAGGTCGCTGATCGGCCCCCAGAGCGTCGGTCTTTTGCGAAAATCGTACACGCTGGGCGCGTGAAGGAAAGTTAGATCAGATGGCATATAGTGGACTCCGAATAGAGAAAAGGGTTCCACGGTTCAGCAGCCAAAAGGCTTATGACACCGAGGACAAAAGCCTTACAAAAGCCGTTATGAGACCAACGAGCATCCACCCTGGTGGACGCTGCCCCGTTATGATAATCCTGATGATCACGAAAAGCAACACCAAGACATCGAGCACGAGAATCGCCAAAGAAGCCAGAAGTGGCGCAGCAATAAGGCAGGCAACAGCAAAATACCACGCGAAGAGGAAAAGAAAAACGCGTATGCGCATCCCTCCATCGTTCTCAGTTCAAGATATAAAGCCAAACGTGGTTAAAAAGCAGCACAGATTGTACTTCACTTTTATCGAATACACCGAATTGTAACACGCCCCCCTCTCCACACAAGTAGCCTATGCACTGGTATACTGGCCGTACTATGTTATAATTTCTTGCGAGAGAACGTGTACTGACTATACTATGCTAACTGATTACCGCGTCCGACAGCGAGATTATCTGCTAGAGATCAGCCGTGCCCTCACGGCCCAGCTCGATCTGGACGAGCTGCTCCAGATGGTGCTGGAGGCAGCGACGGAGATGCTCTCCGGCCAAGCAGGGCTGATCGCCCTGCGCGACGAGCCGGGCGATGATTTCGCGATTCGCGCCAGCCACGGTCTGCCCAAGGCGCTGGTGCCCTACTTTGAACTGCTGCTGGAAGACATCCCTGACTATGCCAGGCAGGGACGGTTTCACATCCCCAACCTGGCGGAAAAGCTTGGCCAGATCGGGAGCGGATTGGGGCTTCACCTCCAGCAGGTAGTCGCGCTGCCAATGACGATCAAAAGGAATATGATCGGGGTGCTCTATGTCTTCCGCACCTACGGCAGCCGCTTTACCACCGACGACCGCCAGGTGCTGGCCAGCTTCGCCGATCAGGCTGCCATCGCCGTCTACAACGCGCAGCTCTACGAACGTATCACGCAGGAGAAGCGTCGTCTGAACGCCATCCTGGAGTACAGCGCCGACGGCGTGATGATCCTCAACCCGGCGCAGCGCATCGTGGTCTTCAACCGCGCCCTCTCTCGCCTCACCGGCTGGCCAGCCTCGCAGGCAATTGGCCGCCACCACGACGATGTGATCCGTTGGGCCCACCTGGAGACCAAGCAAGATCTACCCGATGCCGTGGCCGGCGGCTGGCCGCTGCCTTCAGCCCAGCCGCTCTATGTGGAGGGCGACCTGCGCCAAGAGGACGACGGGACAATTAGCGTAGGAGTGATCTACGCACCGCTCTTCGACGAGGAAGGACGCCTGGTCAACATCATCGCCAACGTGCGCGACATCACACGCTTCCGAGAGGCGGACGAGATCAAAGCCACGTTCATCTCCGTGATCTCCCACGAGCTCAAGACGCCGGTAGCCCTGATCCAGGGCTACGCCGAGACGCTGCTGAGAAAGGACGCCTGCTGGGACGCCGAAACCAGGCAGGAGAGCCTCAACGTCATCCGAGAGGAAGCCGAAAGCCTCAGCGAGCTGATCGATAACCTGCTGGATGCCTCGCGGCTGGAGGCTGGCAAGTTCCCCCTGGAGATGGAAGACGTGGCGCTCGACGCGCTGGCCGTGCGCGCTGCCGAGCGCTTCCGCATGCAGACCGACGAGTACGAGATCACGGTCGATTTCCCGTCCGACTATCCCATCGTCGAGGGCGACCCGGACCGGCTGGAGCAGGTCTTCAACAACCTGCTATCGAACGCTATCAAGTATTCCCCTGAAGGAGGCCACATTGAAATCCGCGGGCGCACCTCGGCGGAGGAGGCCATCGTCACGGTCAGCGACGAGGGCGTCGGCATCCCCTTCGAGGAGCAGCCACACATTTTCGAACGCTTCTTCCGCGGTTCGCGGGAGCATCAACAGCGTACGTCCGGGGCCGGCCTGGGGCTCTATCTCGCCAAGGCCATCGTCGAGGCCCACGAGGGACGCATCTGGGTCGAAAGCAGTCCCGGCGAAGGCACTGCTTTTTCGTTTGCCATTCCCAGATCAGAAGAGAGCTGACGCACTGCAGCAAAAGCCCCCAGCTGCTGACGGCGAGCGGCTCGTCCGCCAGGAGCAGTATGTACAGGGATGGCTTTTGTCCTACTATACGAGATAATACTACAAAGAGACTTTGACGTGGCAAGCACCCTTCGACAGGCTCAGGGTGCGATTTTCGCCAAGTTGTCACCCTTCGACAGGCTTCGGCGTGAGCTCAGCCGAACGGCTCAGAATGACTATCGAGGGATCAACTTCGTTGAAATCTCTTTGTAGCAATAATAGAAAGGATAATCAGAATCTATGATGCCCCAAAGAATAGCGCGCGTCACATGCCCGACATGTGGCAATATGTTTCAAGCCCAGGTGGAACAGATCCTGGATGTACGAAAGGACCCCAGCGCTAAAAGGCGCGTGGTCAACGGCGTGGTCAACATAGGCGAATGCCCGCAATGCGGAACGCGTGATACGTTCGATCTGCCGTTTCTCTACCACGATCCAGAGAAGGAACTGGCCCTGGTCTATATGCCAATGAACATCGGCCGCGACGACACCGACCGTCAAAAGATCATCGGCGATCTGACCAGCAACCTGATGGACTCCTTGCCGGCGGAGGATCGCAAGGGATACCTCTTCCAGCCTCAGGTCTTCCTCACGATGGAGAATCTGCGCAAGAAGATCCTGAAGGAGGACGGCGTCACCGAGGAGATGATAGAGGAGCAAGAGGCCAAGGCTGATCTGCTCCGTCGGATGCTGGATGTCACCTCGGGGGAGGCCCTGGAGGCGATAATCAAAGAGAACGACGACCAGATCGACGAGACCTTCTTCTACATGGTCTCGCAGAACCTCCAGATGGCACAAGCATCCGGGGCGGAGCAAGCCGCCCAGGTGCTGGTGATGGTGCAAGAAAAGCTACTCGAAGTGAGCAGCGAAGGCCAAGCCATCCGGACCAGAAATGAGAAGATGAAGGACCTGCGCGAGGACCCAAGCCGCGATAAGCTGCTCAAGATGCTTATCGAAGCCTCCGACGAGAAGACGCGCGAGATGTTGATCACCATCGGGCGCCCGATGATCGACTATGTCTTCTTCCAAAAGCTGACCGCCAAAATTGAGGCCGCCTCCAACGAAGAGAAGGAGCGTCTAACCGCGCTACGCAAAGAAATTCTGGACGTAAAAGACCAACTCGACCAAGAAGCGGAGAAACTGTACCAGGCCCGGGCCGAGCTGCTCCGCGACCTACTGATGAGCAAGGATCCCAAAGCGCTGGCTCAGCAGCGCTTCGCAGAGATCGACGAAGCGTTCATCAACATCCTGGCCAATAACTTGAGGATGGCAGAGGAGAAAGGCGATAAGGAAACCCTCCAAGGGCTGCGCAGAATCTGGAACATGATTACGGAGATGGTCGACAAATCGCTGCCGCCTGAACTACGCTTCTTCAACCAGGTTATGAGAGCTGAAGACGAAGAGGAGATCAAGCGGATTTTGCAAGAAAATAGCGAGTTTGTGACGCCGCCGATGGTCGAAGCGGTGAAGAACCTGGAGGCCGAAGCCCGCGAGGAGGGCCAAACGGAAAGGGCTGAGCAGCTCGCGGCAGTGCTGGCAAGTATGAGGGAGATGGTGTAGCCATCAGAAGTCGCCAGCGCAAACCACTTCCGGTCTCTGGAGCTTTGAATAACGCTCGAAGCCACGCCGCTGGTAAGGAGGAGCCCCTAATGGACCGCGCACTATGTGTCACGATGGAATTCCATATCTCCCGTCAGGCGCGGGAGCTGTACCAGTTCGATCAGGCGCTCTTCAGCCTGACCGGCAACGTCATCTTCGCCAACTTTCACGCCGCGCGGACCTTCGCCCAGCGGATGAACGAGCGGCGTGACCTATCCCGTTACCCGGAGCGGGCGGTCAAGGCCGGGCAGATCAACGCCATGGGCCTGATCGACGAGATCCTCCACTACATCGTCGGGCTCTACCGCGAGCAGAAGAAAGCGACGGTGATGGCAGAGGCGCTGGACTGGCTGCGCGAGGCGGTCGGGCCAGAGGCCGTCGATAAAGCCCTGCGCCGCTTCGTGGACCAGTTCCCGCCGCTGACCGTCTACCGCCAGGAAATGAGCGTGGGCGAGTACCTGGAAGGCGAAACGGCCGGCGTCCCCCACCGGCAGATCGTGCTGGAGGAGATGCTGATGCTCTGGCTCGCCAACGAGAACCCGGGCTTCTCGCCCTTCCGCGAGCTGTTCGACGACGCCGACTTGGCCCGGGAGACGGCCTATCGCCAGATGATGGACCAGATGCACACGTTCTTCGAGACTCAGCCTCGCTTCGGCCCCGATAACGAGAGTCTGATCGATATGCTGCGCGGGCCGTCGCTGGCCTCACCCCATTCCCTCTCCGAGCAGCTGGAGTTTATACGGCAGCGCTGGGGCCCCCTGCTGGGGAAGTACCTCTACCGCCTGCTCGGCAGCCTCGATTTGATCGCCGAGGAGGAAAAGGCTATCTTTATGGGTCCCGGCCCCAGCCGCGTCTACGAGTTCGCCGGATTAGAGGCGGAGTACGAACGTTTCAGCCCCGACCAGGACTGGATGCCCAATGTAGTGCTGCTGGCCAAGAACGCCTACGTCTGGCTGGATCAGCTTTCAAAGAAATACGAGCGTTCCATCACGCGGCTCGACCAGATCCCCGACGAGGAGTTGGACACGCTGGCGCGGCAAGGCTTCACTGGCCTCTGGCTGATCGGACTTTGGAAGCGCAGCGCAGCCTCGAAGCGCATCAAACAGATGATGGGCAACCCGGAGGCCGTCGCCTCGGCCTATTCGGTATTCGATTATCGCATCGCGGACGACCTGGGCGGCGAGGGCGCCTACGAGAACCTGCGGGATCGCGCCTGGCGACGGGGCATCCGGCTGGCCAGCGATATGGTGCCCAATCACATGGGCATCGACTCCCAGTGGGTGATCGAACACCCCGACTGGTTCATCGGGCAAGAGCACAGCCCCTTCCCCTCCTACAGATTCAACGGACCCAATCTCTCCTGGGATGACCGGGTCGGCATCTACCTGGAGGATCATTACTACGACCGCTCCGACGCTGCGGTGGTCTTCAAGCGCGTCGATCACTGGACCGGCGACGAGAAGTACATCTACCACGGCAACGACGGCACCAGCATGCCTTGGAACGACACAGCCCAATTGAACTTCCTCAAGGAAGAGGTACGCGAGGCCGTGATCCAGACGATCCTAGAGGTGGCCCGCAAGTTCCCCATCATCCGCTTCGACGCGGCGATGACGCTGGCGAAGAAGCATTACCAGCGCCTCTGGTTCCCGGAGCCGGGTACCGGCGGCGCCATCCCCTCGCGGGCGGAGCACAGTATGACGCGGCAGCAGATCGACGAACTGATGCCGCAGGAGTTCTGGCGCGAGGTGGTCGACCGCGTGGCGGAGGAAGTGCCGGATACGCTGCTGCTGGCCGAGGCCTTCTGGCTGATGGAGGGCTACTTCGTGCGCACGCTCGGCATGCACCGCGTCTACAACAGCGCCTTTATGAATATGCTGCGCGACGAAGATAACGCCAAGTACCGCAGCGTGATGAAGAACACGCTTGAGTTCGACCCGCGCATTATGAAGCGCTACGTCAATTTTATGAACAACCCGGACGAGCGCACGGCGGTCGATCAGTTCGGCAAGGGGGATAAATACTTCGGCATCTGCACTATGTTGGCGACGATGCCTGGCCTGCCGATGTTCGGCCACGGGCAGATTCAGGGCTACGCCGAAAAGTACGGTATGGAGTTCCAACGGGCCTACTGGGACGAGGACCCCGATCCCTACCTGGTGGAGCGGCATGAGCGCGAGATCTTCCCGCTGCTGCGCAAGCGTTACCTTTTCGCCGACGTAAAGAACTTTCGATTGTATGACTTCTTCGCACCGGAGGGCCACGTCAACGAGGACGTCTTCGCCTATTCGAACCGGACCGATGGCGAGAAAGCCCTGGTCGTCTACCACAACAAGTACGCCGAAGCCCGCGGCTGGGTCCGGAGATCGGTCGGCTACGCGGTAAAGACCGACGACGGACAGCACATCGTGCAGCAAACCATCGGCGAGGGGCTGAAGCTGCGCGACGATCCGGAGACATTCACCATCTTCCGCGATCACATCTCTGGCCTGGAGTTCATCCGCAACAACCGCCAGCTGCACGAGAAAGGGCTATACATCGAACTGGGCGCTTACAAGCACCACGTCTTTCTCGACTTTCGGGAGATCCAGGATACCGAATGGGGCCAATACGCTCAGCTGACCTCCTACCTGGACGGACGCGGCGTGCCGAGCATCGACGAAGCCCTGAAAGAAGTGCTCTTGCAGCCGATCCACCAGCCGTTCCGCGCCCTGATGAGAGCGATAGAGCGAATCGGAGAGGAAGCGAGAAAGCAAGGACAGTTGATCGAGGAAGTAGAGGAGAAGCTGAACCTCCTCCTCCAGGCAGTCAAGCAGCTGACCGGAACGAGCGCCGATGGAAAAGCGGTCGCCGCTGAGACAAGGCGAAAATTGGAAGCGGCCCTGGAGCTGCCGACGCCGGAGAGCCAGCTCGATCTGCCGGAGATGATCGTCGACTACCTCCGGTCTGGCCCTGCGAAGACGCCTGAGGTAGGCCTTGACGAAACGGAAACTTGGTTCACGCTGTTGAGCTGGCTATTCACTCACAACCTGGGTAAGATGGTAGACGAAGAGCATTTCGCCCAGGTGGGCCGCAGCTGGATCGACGAGTGGTTGCTGGGAAAAATCATCGCTAAGACCCTGCAAGATCAGGGGCTGGACGAGGGCTCGGCCCAGCGGTCAGTGGTCACGATCAAGATTCTCACCGCGCATCAGGGCTGGTTCCAAACAGAGGCCTCCAGGGAGAACCGTGCGTACCAGATACTGACCTCGTGGCTGGAGGACGAGGACGTGCGACGCTTCCTCCAGATCAACCGCTACCAGGACGTACTGTGGTTCAACCAGGAGTCCTTCAAGCAGCTGCTCTGGTGGATGTTCGTGAGTGCGACGGTGACCATCAGCGCCGATATGGGCCGTTCGCCGGCCGAAGCCGTCGAGACGCTCGCCGCGCTTTACAACACCGTAGAAACGTTACAACGAGCCGAAGAGGCATCCGGTTATCAAGTAGATGCGCTGCTGGACGCCGCCAGGCCGTAACAACACCAGGAGCTGGCAGGTCGAGAGATTGAGATCGCCAGCCGGGTCGTGGTATACTTTTCCCGATGCATAGATGGCCTGACACAGATAGTCCGATATAAACAGAGAATATGTAAAAAGGAGGGAAAACGATGCTAGAGGCTATTCATTGGCTCGGTCACGATACCGTTCGAATCGACGAACCGCTCACTATCTACTTCGACCCTTACGAACTGAGCGGAGAGCACCCCCCAGCCGATGTGATCTTCATCACGCACGAGCATTACGACCATTGTTCACCCGAGGACGTCTCCAAGGTCCAAAAGGACGATACAACCATCGTGACCATCGCCGCTGCGGCGGAGAAACTGGAAGGCGATGTCCGCATTGTGGGGCCAGGGGATAAAATCACGGTGAAAAAGATCGAAGTGGAAGCCGTGCCGGCCTACAACATCAACAAATTCCGCAGCCCCGGCGAGCTTTTCCATCCCAAGGAGGCCGGGCACGTGGGCTTCATCATCACCCTGAACGGACAATGCATCTACCACGCCGGGGACACCGATCACATCCCCGAGATGGCCAACCTACAGGAGAAAGCGATCGATATCGCCTTCTTGCCCGTGAGCGGGACCTACGTTATGAACGCCGACGAGGCGGTGGAGGCAGCAAAGGAGATCCAACCTCAAATAGCCGTCCCGATGCACGTGGGACGGGGAATCGGCTCGCTGGAAGATGCTCAAACCCTCAAAGATAACGCGCCGATGGAGGTAGTGATCCTGGATATGGAGTGAGCATCGGCCCAAAATCAGCGCTATCCCCGACTGATGGGGGATTTATCGCAGTCAGCAATAGCGGGGAGGCTGCTTCATCGTTCCCACGACGAACGATTCCTCTTCCGAAGAGGCGTATGCAAAACTTGCGTAGAGTCTTCGTGACCAATAGAAACGATTATCGGGCGATCTCCAAAAGAGATCGCCCGATGGCGTCCATATATGGCTACGTCGTATGTCTCAGTCTCAGTCTCAGTCTCAGTCTAATCGCAGGAGCCTGATCTAATCCAGAAACTCGGTCACCTCACCGCCGGCGATACGCCGCCACTCACCGCTGTTGATGTCGAGAATACGGCGCGGCTTGATCTCTGCCTCGTCCGGATAACCGCGCACCTCCCAGTAGCCCGGAGCCGGATGATCGAGCAGATTGATGCCCACAACGCTCTTGGCCGACTTATACCCCCAAAGGTAAGGACAGAAGATTCGCACCGGCCCGCCATAATCGCTCTCTAGCGGCTCCCCGTCGAAAGCATAAGCCAGCAACGTACGCGCCTTCCTGGCCACCTCCATCGTGATGGCCGTGGTGTATATCTCGCGATAGGAGATGAACTGGACGTGCGAGACCCCAGGTTTAGGCCCGACCAGGTGAAACAAGGTGCTGAGCCGCACACCGCTCCACTTCCCCCGCACGCTAAAGCCAGATACAGAGGTCAACCGCGCATCAGCGACGGCCTTGGGGAACCCCAAGATTTCTCGATAAGTCAGCGTGACCGGATTCTCCACCAGCCCGCCCAGCTCCACCTTCCATCCCTCACCCTGCAAGGGGCCCGGGTGACCTTCAGCCCAAAAGATAGGCGTTCCCATCTCCTTTAATCTACTCACAACACTCCTTTCCACTCCCCTACCACACTACTCCTCTGCCAGATAGGATCGCACCTCGGCCCCGTGGCTGACGATCTTATGAATTGGGCACTGGAGCGAGACCCGATAGAGCCGCTCCTTGTCGCTCTGTGTCAAGTCGCCGCGCAGCTCAATCTCCTCCTCAATGTGCTCTTTGTACTCGCCGATTTGCTCGCAATCCTCACAGTCCTCGGCAAAGACACGGTCATACTCCAGGCGCAACTCCACTTCCTCCAGTGGCAGATCATGATGCTGAGCATACGTGTGGAGCACAATCCCGGTACAGGAGGCGATACTCGTCATCAGCATGCCGTAAGGCGTCAGCTGATGGAGATGATGCACCTCACTAAATTCATCAGAGCCTGGGTCGTGTGGATCAACAGCCAGAACCTCGGTGATGAAATCACTATCTTGACGAACGATGACACGTTCTCCCATAAGCAATTCCTCCTGCCTAGATAAGCTCACGTCGACGATCGACGCAAGCGCTCAATCACGACGCCTTCTCAGGCTCAGTCTCTTCCTGCGCTTCTTGTTCCTTCTGGGCGCGGGTGAAATCACACTCGCCGTCTACGAAAGCATTGAGCACGCACCAGCTCCCCTCCTTGCCAGGACGGTGACAGATAAAGGTTCGTTGCAAAAAACCTCGCCCCGTGGAAAAGTACTGGTCGCACTCCGCATATTCACATTCGCACTCAATTTTATCTCTCGGGCTCATCTCGCTACCTCCTCATCACACAGACGTCCTCGGACGTCCCGATCTTACCTCATCAAGCATCATTTCTTCCGCGATAGGATATGCGTCGCCAGGCCCAGAAACGCATCCGCCGCCTCCGATTCCGTCTCGGCCAGCGTGGGATGGGGATGGATCGTCAACGCCAGATCCTGCGCCAGCGCGCCCATCTCCACCGCCAGCGCGCCCTCGGCGATCATATCCTCGGCGCCCCGCCCGACGATGCCGACGCCCAACACCCGCTCGGTCTCGGCGTCGAAGACCATCTTCGTCAACCCCTCGCGGGCGCCCATCGTGAGCGCGCGCCCTGAAGCCGCCCACGGGAAGCGGCCCACCTCGACTTCGTGACCCTGCTCGCGGGCCTCGTCCTCCATCAGGCCACACCAGGCGATCTGCGGATCGGTATAGACGACCGACGGGATGCAACGCACATCGAAGGCCGCCGGCTGCCCGGCGATCACCTCGGCTGCCACCTTCCCCTCGCGCATTGCCTTGTGGGCCAGCATCGGCCCGCCGACCACGTCGCCGATGGCGAAGATGCGCTTCTCGGCCGTGCGCTGCTGCTCGTCGACGACGATGAAGCCGCGCTCGTCCACCTCGACGCTTGTGTTCTCCAGTCCAATCTCTCCAGAATTAGGCCGGCGCCCGATGGCCACCAGCGCCCGGTCGAAGGTCTGCTCCGCATCCTCGTCCTCCACGTCGCCCTCCAGCGTCACCGAGACGTGATCGTCGTGCTCCTCCGCCTGGGCGACTTTCGTCTCCAGGTAGATGGTATCGAAGATGTCCCGCGCACGGCGCGCCAGCGGCCGAACCAGATCCTTGTCCGCGTGTGGAAGCAAACTATCGGTCATCTCCACCACGCTGACGCGGCTGCCCAGCGCCGCATAGACCGAGCCCATCTCCAGGCCCGTGTAGCCCCCGCCGACCACCAGCAAGCGATCCGGGACGTCCTGCAGCGCCAGAGCCCTGCCGTTGTCCATCACCCGCTCGCCAAACGCGACGCCGGGCAGTGGGATGGGCGTAGAGCCCGTCGCCAGGATGGCGTGCTCGAACTTGACGTGCGCTACCTCACCACCCTGTAGCCGCAGCTGGTTCGGCGCCTCGAAGGTGGCCCGCGCCTGGAGCAGCTGCACGTCGCGCCGCTCGGCCAGATGCTCCAGGCCGTTCACCAATCGTCTGACGACGCGCTCCTTCCACTTACGAATCGCCTCCACGTCGATCTCGGGATCGTCGAACGTCACGCCCCAGGCGCTGGCCTGCCGGGCATCGTGGAGTACCTTGGAGACTTCCAGCAACGCCTTCGACGGGATGCAACCCCGCAACAGACAGACGCCGCCCAATCGATCCTCCTGATTGATCAAGGTCACTTCGAGCCCCAGGTCGGCCGCGCGGAAGGCCGCCGCGTAACCGCCTGGCCCACCGCCGATCACCGCCACTTCCGTTTCAAGCGTCTGCTCGCCCATTACCATACCGATCTTCTCCTTCACTCACCCAAATGAATCGCCCATTAATCAGCAACTTGAGATCAAAAAGCAAATCAAGAAGCAAATAAAAGACAGGGGGCTCTACATCATCAGCAACAACCGCTCCGGGTTCTCCAGTGCCTCCTTGACCACGTTCATAAACCGCGCAGCATCGGCGCCGTCGACGACGCGATGATCGAACGAGATGTTCAGCGGCAGCATATACCGCGGTTCAGTCACGAACGTCTCTTCGCCCTGCTCATCAAGGCGCCGCTGCACGACCGGCTCCCAGCGGGCCCGGGCCATCCCCAGGATCGCCACCTCTGGATAGTTGATGATCGGGAAGAACGACGTGCCACCGAGGATGCCGATGTTGGTGATGGTGAACGTCCCGCCCTGCAGATCCTCCAGCGACGCCTCGCCGGAGCGGGTCCGCCGCGCGATGTCGTACAGCTCGATGGACAGCTCCGTGATGCTCTTCTGATCCACGTCCTTGATCACAGGCACCAACAGGCCCCGGTCGGTATCGACCGCGATGCCGATGTGATAATAGTGCTTGAGCACGATCTCCTCAGTTTCCGCATCGAGGCTGGCGTTGAAGCGCGGATGGGCCTTCAGGGCCGCCACAACGGCCTTCATCGCGAAGACCGTCGGCGTCAGCCGACCGCCCTGCTCCTTGATTTCGTCCTTGTACTTCTGCCGAAACCGTTCCAGATCGGTGATGTCCACCATATCTTCGTGGTTGACGTGCGGAACTTGCGACCAGGAGAGCGCCATCTGCTTCGCCGTCGCCCGACGCACCGAGCGCAGCGGCATCCGCTCCGTCTCGCCCCAGCGAGTGAAGTCGGGCAATTCCGGCGCGGCGCCGGCGGGAACCACCGCGGGCGCCTCCACCGGCGGACGCTCGGGGGCCACTTCTTCTTCCTCTCGTTCGGCGAACGCACGCACGTCCTCGGCCGTCACCCGACCGGCCGGGCCGGTCGGCGGCACCGCATGCAGATCGACACCCAGCTCGCGGGCCAGTCGGCGCGTGGATGGTGAAGCCGGCACCGGCCCCTCGCGCTTCGGGGCGGGCTCCGGCTCGGGGGCAGCGGCCTCTTCAACTTCGGCGGGCGCCCCCTCTGGCTCTGGTCCTGGCTCTGGCTCCGCCGCCGCTTCCTCGGCCAGATCCTCTTCACCGCCGCTGAACACGACGATCTCATCGCCCACGTGGACCAGATCGCCGGACACGACGTTAATGCCGTCAATCGTACCGGTGTAAGGCGAGGGGATGTCGACGGCAGCCTTGTCCGTCTCCACCACCAGAATGTCGTCGCCCTCTTCAACCTCGTCACCCACCGAGACCAGCACGTCGACGATCTCGGCCTCGTGGATACCCTCTCCCAGATCGGGTAGCTTAAATGTTCGAGCCATCGTCTTGCAATCTCCTTCCTCTCAGGTGTTGCTAGAACTGACGGTTACGCTGGCGTCTCCAAAGCCTCGCGCGCCGCACGCAGGACGCGATCGGCGCCCGGCAGATACGCCTTCTCGTAGGCGAACAGCGGCATCACCACGTCATAGCCGGTGACGCGCTGGATCGGCACCTCCAGGTACCAGAACGATTTTTCCACCAACCGGGCCACCAGCTCGGCGCCCGGGCCAAAGCTGCGCGGCGCCTCGTGGACGATGACCGCGCGCCCCGTCTTGCGCACCGATTCGGCGAAGGTCTCGTGATCGAGCGGCGAGATGGTCAGCAAGTCAATCACCTCGGCCTCGATGCCGTCCTCCTCCTGGAGCGTCTCGGCCGCCTCCAGCGTCGGGCGCATCATCGCGCCATAGGAGATCATCGTCAGATCACTGCCCTTGCGCACGATTTGCGCTTCGCCGATGGACAGCGTCTCCTCTTCCTCCGGCACTTCTTCGCGGAAGGCGCGGTAGACGGCCTTCGGCTCGAAGAAGACCACCGGATCGGGATCGCGAATCGCGCTGACCAGCAGCGCCCGGGCGTTGCGCGGCCCGGAGGGCATCACCATCTTCAGGCCCGGCGTATGAGCGTAGTAGGCCTCGCGGCTCTCCGAGTGGTGCTCCAGCGCGCGCACGCCGCCGCTGCAGGGGGTGCGCAGCACCAGCGGCACGGTGAACGCCCCGCGCGAGCGCCAGCGCATCCGCGCGGCGTGCGATTCCAGCTGATGGAAGGCGAGGTAGCTGAAGCCCGAGAACTGGATCTCGCACACTGGCTTGAGCCCGTAAATCGCCATTCCCACCGACGTACCGACGATGCCGGATTCCGCCAGCGGCGTGTCCATCACACGCTTGTCGCCGAACTCGTCCAGCAGCCCCTCGGTGACGCGAAAGACGCCTCCATCGACGGCCACATCCTCGCCCAGCACGACCACGTCTTCATCGTTAGCCATCTCCTGATGCAGCGCCAGGTTAAGCGCCTGAACCATTGTCATCTTTGCCATCGTCTACCCCCTCGCCTCTTCCCAGATCGTCAAGAACTCGTCGCGCTGCTCCTGCAAATAGGGCGGCATCTCGGCGTACATATGGTCGAACATCGTGGGCGCGTCGTCGCTCAGCTCGTCCATCTGCTGCTCCGCCTCGTCCACCGCTGCCTGAATCTCGGCTTTGATCTCCTCCTCCAGCGCCTCAATGTCGTCGTCGGAGAGCAGATCCTTCTCCTTCAGGTAGTTCTGGAAACGTGGAAGCGGGTCGCGCTTCTCCCACATCGCGACCTCGTCGTCCTCGCGATAGCGGGTGGGATCATCGGCCGTAGTGTGCATCGAGAGCCGATAGGTAACGTTCTCGATCATCGTCGGGCCTTCGCCCGCACGCGCTCGCTCCACAGCCTCCTTCGCCGCGGCGTAGACGGCCAACACGTCGTTGCCATCGACCTGGATGCCGGGCACGCCGTAGGCCAGCGCCTTCTGCGCCAGCGTCTTGGAGCGCGTCTGGTGCGTGCGCGGGATCGAGATGGCATATTGGTTGTTTTGGCAGACGAAGATGACCGGCGCCTGCCAGACACCAGCGAAGTTCAACGCCTCGTGGAAGTCGCCCTCGGATGTGGCGCCGTCGCCGAAGAAGGTGGCGACGACGTGATCCTCGCCGCGATACTTGATGGCGTAACCGATCCCGGCCGCGTGAAGCGGCTGCGTCCCCACGGGGATGGCGACCGGCAGCGTGTTGACGCCCTCGGGGACGAATGCACCCTGATAAAAGCCGCCGTAGACGAGCAGCACACTCGCCATCGATTGTCCGCGCCAAAGCGCAGCGACCATCTCTCTGAAGGCAGGGACCAGCCAATCGGACTCGCGCAGAGCCGCAACGATACCCAGTTGAGAAGCCTCCTGGCCCTGGATGGGCGCGAAGGTCCCGATGCGCCCCATACGCTGGAGCTTGAGCATACGCTCGTCGAAGCGCCGCCCTAGCAGCATCGCACGATGGAGCCGGAGCAAAAGCTCGTCTGAGATATTGGGCTCCAGCTCCGCGTCCAGATTGCCGTCCTCATCCAGGATGGATAAGTGCTCTACCTCGTATGGAAGATCAATTCTCTTTCTTGGCATTCCGCTCTCCTATAAATGTGATGCGCATTGCTTATTGCGCGTTTTCTTCACACAACACCCAATGACATATCGAAGGGTCTCACAGCGTCACAATCTCATACCCTTCGTCCATGTAAGGCGCCAGACTGACGTGACCGGAGGCATCGTATACCAGACGCAAGCCCTCCTCGGACGCGGCCTCCACCGCCTGGGCCTGCACAGCGCAAGCCTTGCACACGGCGTCGATCAGCCCCATCTCCTTGACCTTGCGGTAGAGGTTATGGCGACCGTGCTCGGGATCGGGCAACACCAACAACCAGTGCGGCGCTTCACCCTCGAAGATGATCTTGGCCTCTCCGCCGCGGCTCACGACGTCCAGCGACCAGAGTAACATATGCGTCATCCGGCAGGGCATATCGATGCCGGCCAGCAATACAAAGGCGATCTTCTGCTCCATAACAGGCTCCTTGTTTCGTTTCTAGCGGGGCCTTCCGACCACGGTCATATAAATCGTGCTCTCCTCGTCGCCGTCCACGTCCAGGAGCGTGTTCGCCTCATCGTCATACAAAGCGCCGATCTGACAGCTGCCCAGCCCCAGGGCTACCGCCGCCAACGCCACGTTCTGGGCGATGTGCCCGGCGTCCAGGTAGATGTACCGGTAGGCGCGCTGCTTGTACTTCCACTTGGAGCGTCTGAAGACCGCAGTCCAGACGAAGACGACTCCTGCGCGGGCCGCTATCTTCTGATCGAGCGCTGCGTGGGCGATCTCGACGCGAAAATCGCCAGTCTTCAGCTGCTCTAGGGCGTGCTCCGTGACGTTATAATGGTAGATGCCCGGCTCAATGCCTGCCACAGCGTTGAGCACCAGGTACGTCTCCACCGGGTACAACGCCCCGGCTGAAGGCGCCGCTCGGAAATCGACGCCACGGCTGTGCGCCGTGATACCTTGCGCGGCCCAGAGCAGCTGCGAAAGATCAGCCTCGCGTAATGGCGCATCCTGAAAGCGGCGTTCGCTTCGCCGCTCCTGGATCACCCGCCACAGCGGAGGGCCTTCTTCCGCCTCCGGTTCGCTCAGTGGAATTGTCGGCACCGACGGATAGCGCTTGTACGTGGTGGGCTTGTTGGCCCAATCGAGCCTTCCGCCGGACAGATTGCCGCGCTCGTACTTCGTCTCCTCCTGAAACGCATCTCCAACGCCTATCATCGCCTCTCCCCTCCCGTGTGGCGGTGCAAGCAGGTCCCAGGCTGCGTGCTGTGTCGGGCACGGGGCCAGCCTGGAACCTCAGCTTATTACCCGATGAAGAACGGATACTCCTCGCTATCCCACCACGTCTGATTATCGGCCAGATACTCGCGGGTTCGCTCAATCAGACGATAGTGATGCCCCTCTTGTTCTACCAGGAACTCATAGGCCGCGCGGGCGTGCTCGTCGTCGGTTTCTTCTGCACCGGCAGCGTAGAGATCACGGGTGATGTCCTCCGTCTCCAACCCGAAATCCAACGCAGCGAGGTCGCCTTCCAGCGACACATCGCGTTCGGGCGTGAAGACCGGCAAACGATACTCCTCCGGCGGCTCCTTCCCGGGCAGGTCAGGATCGGCTGGGTCGAGATCGAAGGGCCGCTCCATCGCCTCGTCGTAGGGGAGCCAACCTTCGCCGCTATCCAGGGCCTTGTACTGGGCCAGGAGCAATTGCATATGATCGACCTCCTGATTGGCCAGGTCGCGGAACATCGCCGCGCCGCGCTCATCGGAAGCGCGTTCGGCAGCCTGCATATAAAACTTGTAGCCATCTCGCTCAAGGCTCATACCGCGTCGCAAAACGCCTTTTGGTGAATTCCAGTTCATGCTATCCTCCACTATTCCTCAGATGTCGATATACCTAACAGCTTGTAGATCAGGCAAAAACCGGTGAGGGCCGTGATCAGCAAGATTATCCCCACCAGAGCCACGATAAGACCCCCGAAGCTGCCTGCTCTACCAGATAATGGCCATAAGCCAATCCAGAGCAGTAAGCCTCCCAGCACCACTCGGATGATGCGATCCACCGTGCTTTCGTTGCGCTTGAACATACGACCTCCTCCCGTGATACGCTAGCCTTCCCTCGATACCAAAGGCAGGTAGACGGCCTCGGTGAAAGCAATACCCCCCGGCACGTCAAAGAGTTTACCACTGCCCTGACGTGACCACTTATTCGGATCATCCGAATCAATAGCAAATCGCTCAGTGGCACGCCAGGCCTCAGTCTCGCCAGAGCTCCCGTAAGTATCGTGAGCATTGGTCGAATAATAGACCTCGACGGCGACGTAGTAAGCAGAAATCCTGCTTGGTCATAAGGTCTCCTTATCCTCAACGAAGTAGCCAATTTGTCTGCAAGGCTGTCACCAAGCTGGAAAAAGCCCCAGCTGTCAGAAAAGCAACCAACTGAACCAACAGGCTCGAAGCAAAGAAATTCCCCGCAGATGTAATATACCGGTAAGATGGTGGCGTGAAGAAAAAATAATGTGCCAACGGCAACAGAAGATAGCTCCAGCCCAAACCGCTCACCACTAAATGATCAGTGCGCCAGATCGATCGATACTTCCGTGTGTACCACCTCCCCAGTAAAATCGACCAGATCACGCCGACCGCGATACTCCCCAGAGCAAGCGCATACGACCTCGCGCCGCCCGGCAATTCTCCAGCGGGTATCTCCACCACCCGCAACAACAAGAGGAGGGGGACAAGACCCGCCCCGGCCCCAGCGAGCCAGAGCAATTCGCGAGGGCGCTCCGCAGCCCACGCCCCGGTGCCAGCGCCAGGGCCAAACCAATCAGAGTTGCCAGCACACACCAAACCGCTACATCCGCCGGCAATGTCGGCTGATTGACTGTCGTAGTGATCACTAGAATGCCGACGGCAACCGATAGAGCACAAATGAGCCATACACGCCACCATTCTGACGGATGATAGTCAAAAACCTCGTGCCAACTCGCCACTCGCCCCAACAGCCAATTCCAAAAAGCATACAGTACCATCACCATACCAGAAGCGACCAAGCCGGCCATCCAATAACGGCTAATGGTACGTCGGTCAAAGGGCCTAGCTCGCATATGTCCATACAGAAAGATAACGCACCGATTCGCCAAAGCAAACCACTGGTAGAATAACCCCAAGACGAATCCCACAACAGGGACCGCATACCCAAAAGCCAGTCGCCAGTCACTGTCACCGACATGCGCGACCCAGGAACGCCTGAGCACCGACTGCTTCGTGCTCGCCATCAATATCTCACCGCCCACACCTGCACGATACCATCCGCGAATTTCGGCGCGACGTAGAAGCTACAGCACGCCCTCCATGGCTCGGCGAAAACGCAGAAGTCGCGAACCGCCAAGGCAAGCAAAAACGTATCCCTTATCGCCCGAAACACTTCCGCGCTCACCAGCCGCGGGTTCCCGGTTCGCCTTTGAACGGGCCGACGATGTCGTCCGTGATCCAACCGCCGTAGAAGCCGCCTGGCTGCGGTCTGACCCGCTCGCCAGCCACGTAACACGCGTCCATCGGGCCGGCGTAGAAAGCCACGTGGTTCCTGATGCTCTCGAACCTTTCGCGCGGCTCGTGATAGGTCCAAGCGGTCCGTTCGGCCTTCCGGTCGTCGACGACGACGTCATAGTAGCTGGCCCGGCCCTTCCACTCGCACCAGCTGGAGCCAGCGGAGGGTAGCAGATATGCCATCTGGACGTCCGCGGGCGGGAGGTAGTAGACGGGCGGATGGCTCGTCTCCAGCACCCGTTGGGCCCGCCGCGTATCGGCGATGGTCACACCGTTGAAGACCACCTGGATGCGCTTCTCGGCCGGCTCCACCCGCGGCGGGCGCGGATACTCCCAGACGGACTCCTGTCCGGGGCCAGGCTCAACGCGCCTGGGATGCATCGGCATAACCATAAACGACTTCACTCCTCCACGGCGAAGCCAATCTTGACCGTCACCTGCCACTCAGTCACCGCTTGATCTTCAATCCGCCCGCGGGTCTCGACCACCTCGAACCAGCGCATATTGCGCACGGTTTTGGACGACTTATCAATCGCGCTCCGAATAGCGTCCTCCAGGCTCGATTCGGACGTACCGACCACTTCGATCTTCTTATAGATTCGATCACTCATCTGATTGACTCCTCTCTATTGTATGCAAATCTCAATCCGTCCATCTACCAGGATCGCTCAAAGCGATCCTGTTTCGCCTTACAGATCGGGCAGCGGCCCGGTGGTCGTTCTCGGGCACAGAGATAGCCGCAGACGCGACAACGCCAAACCGGCATCGCCTCATCGTCCTCGGTCAACTCGCCCAGCCTGGATGGAGCACGAGTCTCCTGGTCCTGCGGGCGCTCCCCCTCCGGTGGACGACGCTCGGGGATCGGTTCGAGCTCCTTTTCGCCCTCCAGCACCTCCTCGGAGACGTAGAGCGCACAGTAACACGCTCCCCAGTCCAGCAGGTCGGGGTCGCGGTAATCGCAGGGACAGATGATGTCCAAATCCTTCTGCTTGTCGCCGGATGCCAGCCGACAGGGACAGGCCCAATAGCCGTAACGCTTCTCGTTGACCAGCAATCCTTCTACCAGATCCTTGGTGAATTCGACATCGGGGTTGAGATGATAACCGGCGGCTTCAGCCTCTCGATCCAACCGTTCGTAGAGCGCGTCGATCTCCTCCTGCGTGACGGTGATCTCTTCCTCGGTCATAGCCCCAACGCCTCCCTGATCTCATCCGTCTTGAACCCCACCACACACGTCTCGTCATCCACCACCAGCGTGGGGAACGACCCGGCGCTGTTCCACTCGCGAACTCGCTCAATCACCTCCTGTTGCTCCTGGCCCCTCAATAGATCCACGTAGGTAAAATCGAAGGCTACGTCGTTATCCTCAAGAAACTCCCGCGTTCGCTTACACCACACACACGTCGACAGCCCGTAGAAAGCTACCTCTTTCTCGTCCCAGGTGCCAGATACATGACCTTTTGCCTCTGCCATAAAATCACATCTCCTCGCTGAACGTCCGTATGATGGGGCAGCCGATGAGCTGCCCCATCACCATAGCTCAAACGGTCACCGGCTAGCGCTGACCAATCTGAGGGTCGACGTTATCCGGTCCGCCGCACTCCGGCGTATAACACGTCGCATCGACGAAAGCACACTTCTCCTCGCAGCTGGGGCAGGTTTCCGGCGGTGATTCAGCCTGAAACGTGTAGCCGCAGATAGAACATTTCCACCACGTTTTCTGTTCAACTTGATCCAACGGTTTCCTCCTCACATCTACGGAGCATACGTATCGGCCAGATAATCAACCAGCACAGATTGCTCATCCGCGTCCAACTGCGCTCCCTTGCTGACCATCCGAGCGACATTATCTTCCCATTCCTCGCGCGTTTTCTCGGCCGACTCAACGCGCCCCAAGTCGTGACATTCCGTGCAGCGTTCCTGAAGCAACGCCTCGCCATCGGCGGTAGCCGTGGTCTCGCCGCCGGGGGCCTCGCCGCCACAGGCAGTCAAGACGCTCAACGCCACGATCAACCCCACGACTAACCCCAGACATAATTCTCTCTTTGATCCAGTAACGCTCATCATAATCCTCCTTCCGTAAATACCGCCAGCAGCTGGCCCTAAGATTGGAACTCCTCGTGTACCTGCTCGACCAGCGGCTCGCCTTTCTCGACCTTCTCCAGGTAATACTGGATGAACTCGTCCGTCCATTCCTGGGCGCGGGCGATGATGGCGTCCTCATCCAGGTGCGGTATCTCCCGATCCCGCATCAGAATCTCGCCGTCGACGATCACGTCGGCCACGTCCATCCCACTCCCGTTGACGGTCAACATCGTATACAGCACCTGCGGCGTCAACGGGAAGAGCCGCGTGTTGTGCTCCAAGTCCAGCGTGATGAGGTCCGCCTTCTTGCCAGGCTCCAGCGTGCCGATCTCGTCCTCCAGATTGAGCGCCCGTGCGCCGCCCACGGTCGCCATCTCGTAGGGGCCCCAGGGGGCCAGCCCGCGATGCTCGCGCGGCATGATGGTGTGAATCTGCGAGACCGAGCGCATCACGTTGAACAGGTCATTGGTCGGCATATCGGTGCCCAGGCCGACGTTGACGCCTTCGGCCAGCATCTTGGGCACACGGGCCACGTTGCCCAGGATCAAGTTGGTGAGCGGGCAGTGCGCCACCGACGTCCCCGTCTCGGCGTACAGCGCGATCTCCTCATCATCCAAAATGCAGCTGTGGAAGAAGAGGCTGCGCGGCCCCATCAGGCCCAGATCGTAGGCTCGCTGGACCTCGCCCTCGGGCCAGATCTCTTTGGCACGCTCCGCCTCATCGACCGACTCGGCCATATGCGTCGCCAGCCCGACCTCATACTCATCCGCCAGCTCGGCGCACGCCTCCAGGAACCACTCGTGGCAATTGTAAGTGGCCGAGGGATGGACTCGATACGTGATGCGGTCATCGGCGGCGCCGTGCCAACGCTTGATCGCCTCCTCCGTCCGCGCCAGATCATCCTCCGGCCCGTTGGAGTCCTTCAGGCATAGGCTGGTGATCAGCGTCGGTGCCAGCTCGACGCGCAAGCCAGCATCCACCGAGGCGCGGCCCGTCTCGTCGGGGAACATCCCCGCATCGGAGCAGGCCGTGGTGCCGGTCTTGAGCAGGTTCAGCAGCCCGAGCATCTGCAGGTCATAGGCCGCCTCCTCGGGGATCCACGACCAGGCTGGCCAGACCACCTTGTCCAGCGCGTCCCCGATGCCCATCAACGGTTCTTCCAGGTACCCGAACAGGGCAAACTGATGACATTCGAGCAGATGCGTATGAGCGTCCACCAGACCCGGCATCACAATCTTGTCGCTAGCGTCGATGACGACGTCCGGCTCATCCCCCTCCTCCAACGTCACCTCCGGGGCCACTTCCACGATGCGATTATCCTCAATGAGGACCGAGCCGCCCTCAATGATGTTAAAGGGCGGGGATGCGATGACATAGCGTGCGTCCTTGATCAGTATAGAAGCCATAGTGTATCTCCTTGGGATATGTGAATCTGGTGTTGTGGAATGCTTTTCGGCGTCGGAGACGCCTCCCACATGACGTTTCTACAAGTTATACCGCGGCGTAGATCGGTATCCGTGCGCCGTTGATCGACGCCGCCTCGTCCGAGCAGAGGAAGCGCATCGTCGCGGCGATGTGCGCTGGCGGGACCCAGGTGCTGGTGTCGGCGCTCGACATCATCTTCCGGTTCGCCGGCGTGTCGATGATGCTGGGCAGCACCACGTTAGCGGTGACGCCGGAGCCCTTGACCTCGGCGGCGATCACCTCGGTGAGGGTGACCAGCCCCATCTTGGCCACGGCGTAACCCGCCTGTTTGGCGCGCGGCTCGACCGCCGTCTTGGAGCTGGTGTGCACGATGCGCCCCCAGCCGGCCTCCAGCATGTGCGGCAGCACTGCTCGCGAGAGCAGAAACGCCGAGTGCAAATTGAGTGTCAGCATCCACTCCCACTGCTCGACCGGCGTCTCGGCCACCGTCTTGCCGCCGCCCCACCCGCCGATGGTGTTCACCAGCGCGTGAAGCCCGTCGAAGCGCTCCACCACGTCGGAGACCAGCGTCTCGACGCTGTCGGCGTCGGTGGCGTCGACCGCGGCGGCGAGGACACACTCCGCCGACAAGTTGAGATCATCGACCAGCTCCTCCAGATCCTCCTCCGCGGTGCCGGTCAAGACCAGGTTAGCCTCCGTCCGTGCGAACTCACGCGCTACGACGGAGCCAAGCGCTCCCGTCGCCCCACCGATCAAAATGACCTTTCCCGATAGATTATCCGTCATCGTCTCTCTCAACCCTCCTTGATCGAACGGGCAAATTCGGCGCCAAACGCTGCGCCCTGCCGTAGATCCTCGTCCGTCGGGCCGCCGTTGAACTCAAATGACTCTGTCAATTTCCACTTGAGCGATTCCACAATGCCCTCAAACTCGCGCCGCGCTCCTCCGCTCCATCCATAACTGCCAAAGTAAGCGGCCGTCTTGCCCCGAATGCGCTTATGTACCGCTATATCAAGCGCGTGGGCCATCGGCGGGAAGAGCCCGCCCTCGTACGTCGGTGCGCCGACGAGGACGCCACGCTTCATCCACAGCGACGGCAGGATATAGCTGACGTGCGTATGTCGCACGTCGAAGATATCCACCGGAACGCCCTCTTCAGAAACACCTTGAGCCACAGCGTCCATCATCTTCTCGGTGTTGCCGTACATCGAGCCATAGAGCAGCGTCACGCCGACGTCGCCGGGTTGACCAGCATATTCGGCCCACTGTTTATACAGCTCCACAATGCGGTCCGGGTTCTGGCGCCAGATCAGACCGTGCGAAGGCGCGATCACCGAAACCGGCAGGTCTGCGAGCTTCTTAATCGCGTTCAGCGTCGGGCGACTGAACATCGCCACGATGTTGACGTAGTAGCGCAATGCCTCTTTCTCGTAGAAATCACGGGTGGCACAATCGTCGTCGAAGATAGCACCTCGGAGCGCCCCGTAGCTGCCGAAGGCATCGCAGGAGAAGAGAATTTCCTCCTCCTCGTCATAGGTCATCATCGTCTCCGGCCAATGGACAAAAGGGGTGGAGAAGAAGCGCAATGTATGCTCGCCCAGAGAAAGCGTGTCGCCATCCTCGACGACCTCAACGCCCTCCGTGATGCCATAAAACGCCTCCAACATCTCGCTCGTCTTCTTGGAACCAAGAATCGTGACCTCCGGCGCCGCCATCCGCAACGTGCGCAAGACGCCGGAGTGGTCCGGCTCCATATGATTGATAATCACGTAATCCAATTCGGGCAAATTGACAAGCTGATGCATCTGATCCAGAAAATCGTCCGATTTGAGCGCCTTGCTCAGATCAACGACCGCCTTCTTCTGATCGTCGATCAAGTAAGCATTATAAGAGACGCCCTCCTGCGTGATTGGCCACAGGCCCTCAAAGAGATCGGTCGTACGATCGTTGACGCCGATCCAATAAATATCCGGCTTAATCTCAATCGGTGGCATCGCTCTCTCCTAGGCCAACTTCGCCAAGCGTCGAAGGTGGCCCTTCTCCTCCCGGATAATATCGGTTACCAGCTCCCGATCGCCTTCATCTACCATCTCGCGCAGATCATAGTAGAACAACATCGTATCTTTCTCGAATCCCATCGCCGCTCGCAGGGCCGACTCTCGATCCTCGGCCTGCTCGGCCATCCGAACCGCCTTGTCCGACCCGGCGAAGAGGGCGTGATCGAGCGCGGTCTCCAGATAAGCCGCATACTCCTGCACGTCCTGGTTTTGCGAGGCCGGCATCGGATTCGCATTCTCCAACATCTGCTCAAAGGTATGGTAATGCGCTTCTTCCTTGCCCGCCAGATCCGTAAATAAGGCCTTGACCTCAGCGTCTTCGCTTCTTTCGGCTGCCGTCTCGTAGAATGCCTTGCCGTTCTCCTCGATTGCCATCGCCATCCCAAGTGCTTGTACTGCCTCAAAAACTGCCATCATCGCCTCCTTTATTGTCTAATTCGATCCAACGTCTGCATCCGTGCAGTCTCATCCGTTACACGAAAGGCCCTGTACGCAGCTAATGAAAGACCCGACGCAGAGTGTAACCGTAAGGCTCAAGTGCTCTCCACGTCGGGTCAGGTTTGCCTCATATCAAAGCCCAGTTCTCAGCGATTAGCCTTCCAAGATGCAAATCGCTTCGGCTCTTCGGACGCGGGGCACGAGGCTTTCGGAGACGGTGAAGGCCACCCGATCGCCCTCGGGACCAACGAAACCGACGGTCATATCCTGGCCCATCACCAGGGAAGCGTACTGCCGGCCAGTCGCCATCAGCACGCCGCCACTTTCTAGCACAGGGGCCTTATACACGCCCTCGGTCACGAGCGTCTTAACGTGCTCCATCTCGCTGAAGTTACCCCGTTCATAGCGCCGGAAGAGCAAGTTGTACCGGCTCGGGGTCAGCGCCAGCGTATACGGGCCGTGGAAACCGGCGCCATCAAGGGCTGTGACAGCCTCGATCAGATCCTCGGCTGCCGCGCCGACCTCACTCCAGTCGGAAAGCTCCAGGCTGTGTGCGCCCTCAACCGTCATCAAGCCAGGCACGCCCAGCGACGCCTCACCCTGGAAGATCAGCTCATCCTCCCAGCAAGCCACGGCCATCGCGGCCTCCGCCACCGCACTGCGGTCAAGCGTCAGGCCTTCGCGCTCGAAGTTCGCCAGGTCGCGTGCACCCAGGGTGAACTCCTCCTGGATCATAACCAGGGGGAGCGTCTTGCTGGCCACAAGGCCAGATTCCGCCACCTCGTCCTTGAGGGGCACCGACTTCAAGCCCAAGCCATAGGGGCCTTCGAGCTCCAGCAGTCGACGGCCCACCAGCTCCGACTTGGCCGCCTCAACCATCGCCTCATCCAGCGCCTTCCATAGATCGTCGCCAAAAGGTGCATCTTCACGAGCTAAATACTTGTTTGCCATTAAATTCCTCCTCTAATCAGTCAAAAGTGGTCGGGATTCTCTTTCTCGGGCGTGCCCTAATCCCGCAGCGATCCAACCGTCGTCTCAGTGTCATCCGAGGAGCTTTCTGGCTCTCCCGCTTCCTCCGCGTCGGCGGCGCCGAGCTCGGCGACCATCTCATCCACCTCCTCGCGGCCCTCCGCCAACCACTCGGCCTCATCGCCGGTCAAAATCTCAAGCAGACGGTTGAACTCGCCCACGTGCTCGCGCTCCTCGTTGGCGATGTCGACCAGCACCTGCTTCGCCAGCGGATGATCAGTGGCGTCGGCGTGCGCCATATAGAGGTGAATCGCCTCGTGCTCAGCAGCGACGTTCAGACGAATCGCTCGGATCAACTCTTCCTTCGTCAGCTTACGTTCCGGTACCGTTCCACTGAATGGATTGACAAATTCTGGCATCTAGTCTTACCTCCTGCAGTATATATAACTATCGTTGCCCATCGCGTTTGACATGACGAGCCGCAATCGAACAGCTACGGGTAAACCTGATCTCCCTCATCGTCCTCCAGGATGATAGCCTGCACCGGGCAGCCTTCGGCCGCATCGCGGAGCAAATCATCATCGCCGGCATCGGGATCGGCGACATAGGATAGACCCTCGTCATCCAGCTCGAACACTTCTGGCGCTGTGGCAATGCACATCGCCGAGCCAATGCACAGATCACGATCTACTTTCGCTTTCATCACATCCTCCTTAATGATTGGTGTTGCAGCGCTTCTGGATTTGTCGAGACGTTAGATCCAGCGACCACGAGCTCACGCCAGTGCGCTGATGATCGCCCGACAGAACGCTGGCAAGTCATCCGGCGTACGCGAGCTGATCAGGTTCCCGTCCTGCACCACCTCCTGATCGACCCAGTTCGCCCCAGCGTTGGTGAGATCGTCCTTGATGGCGAAGTACGAAGTGACAGTTTTTCCCTCCACGATGCCAGCGGAGATCGGCACCCAGCCGGCGTGACATATGAACGCCACAACGCCGCCGCGCTCGAAGACACCTTGCACCAGATCCAACATCGCCTGATGACGACGTATGCGATCCGGGGCGTAGCCTCCAGGGATTATCACGGCGTCGATGTCATCGGGCAAGACACCATCGGCCGCCGCGTCCGCCGTCACGGGATAGTCGTGCTTGCTATGATACGTCTCCCCTGCGGTCAAGCCGACGACGCTGACCCTGGCGCCGGCCTCTCGCATGCGAAGGAGCGGATACCACAGCTCCAGGTCCTCGTAGTGATCCTCGACCAGAACGACTATATGCTTTTCTTCCAACGTGATTCTACCCTCCTTACTCACTCTTCGGACGATGGACGCTTCCCCGACTCATCACCGAGTCGCTCCGTCCCGAGCAGTCCTGGCTCCGTTTGGCTTCGAACGCGCAGGCCTCGGAACAATAAACGCGTTGACCTCGGCGGATGGGAGCTTCGTCCACCGACTCACCACAATAATCACACAGAACCTCCGACATCAAGAGCCACCTCCTTGCTCGCTAGCACGAATTCACGCGACGGAAGTTTTCCCGCTTCGCATTGCAGATCGGGCACTGATCCGGCGGTTCGCGCTCGGCGATATAGCCGCACACCTCGCAGACGTAGTAATCATGCGTCTCGTCTCGCAACATAGCCTTGAGGGCATGATCGTAGAGTTTGGCGTGGATCGCTTCCACGTCTCGCGCCTGGCTGAAGGTGATCTCAGCGGCCTTTTCGCCCTCCTCCATCGCCTCCTTGATGAACTGCGGGTAATAGACCTCGTTGACCGTGGTCTCTTGCTCAAAGGAATACTCCAGGTTTTTCTGAGTATCCCGCACTACCGCCTCACCCAGCAAGCGCAAGTGACGTTCGGCGTGGACACCCTCGGCAGCGGCAACGGCCCTAAACAACTTGGCGATTTGCATAAACCCCTGCTGCTCCGCTCGGCGCGAGAACGCTAACAGCCGATGATAGGCCTTCGCCTCGCCGACAAACGCCTCATACAAATTCTCCTTTGTCTTCTCTCCCATAGCATCCTCTACGCTCACGTATCAGCAACGAAGGGGCTTGTCGTACCAAGCCCCCCGTCATCATCCTACTCTGGTTGCCAGACTTCCCAAACCTTGCCCGCCAGGTCGGGACCAGGCTTGAGTGTCGTATCGCCGGGCGCCCAGCCCGAAGGCGTTGCCTCCGCGCCGTCGGTCTCCCGGACGTGCTGGAAGGCCTGAATCTGACGGATCAGCTCGTCGGGGTTCCGTCCCACCGGCGGCGTCAGCACCTCCATAGCCTGCACCACACCGTCGGGGTCAATGATAAAACGCCCTCTAATATCTACGCCCGCCGCCTCGTCGTACACTCCATAGGCCTTTCCAATCCGCCCTCCGGCGTCGGAAAGCATCGGAAAAGGGATACCTCCGTCCACCATCTTCGATAGTTCAACCTGGTTCCAAATCTTGTGCGTGAAGCGGCTATCTACACTCATTGCCAATACTTCAACGCCTAACTCCTGCAACTCCGGATACTTGACGGCAACTGCCGACAATTCCGTCGGTCAAACGAAGGTAAAGTCGCCGGGATAGAAACAGAGCACTACCCACTGACCCCGATAGTCAGAGAGTTTCACGTTCTTAAAACCCTCATCGACCAGATAGGCCGAAGCCTCAAAATCCGGGGCCTCATTTCCTACACGCGCTGTCGTCATTTGAGATTCCTCCTTTATTGATGATGTCATGTTCTCAGTCGCTTCCTCAGCTGAGGGCAACGCTAACGCTGTCGCTATCGGGCCCACAGCTGGCTGCACGCAAGAATCAACTTCTCTGGTCACAATTCTCTCCAGTTCTAAATCCTCGTGAGTCACAGGGCTTTGAGGGAAGACCGACCTCACTCTAGCCTCTTACCACCCTTTATTCGTCCAGGGGCTGGAACAAATCCTTGCCCACACCGCAGTCGGGACATAACCAATCATCGGGCAAATCCTCAAAAGGCGTACCAGGCTCAACCCCGGTATCAGGATCGCCCTCCTTGGGATCGTAGACATAGCCGCATACCAGACATTCCCACTTATCCATTTCTTCTCCTTACGTGTCTCAGTGAACGCCCGCTTCAGAAGCACAATCCGGGCAGTAGCCTAGATACGTCACCCGCCGCCCCACAACCTGGAAGTCGTGATCGTCATCCCCAGGCGGATAGAGCACATCAGCCGCGCGCGGCACATCCTCTACGTGCCCACATCGCAAGCAGATCAGATGATCGTGTTCCTCTGTGACCACGTCATAGCGCCGCTCGCCCAGCCCCAAGCCAAAGTCCAGCTCCTTCAACAGCCCCATCCCCTCCAGCTCGTGCAGGGTGTTATAGATGGTGGCCAGAGAGATGGTAGGCATCTCGCGCCGCACGCGCGTGAGGATCTGATCCGCCGTGGGGTGCGTGCCGTTGTTCAGTAAAGCGCTGATAATAGCACGCCGTTGCGGGGTGATTCGACGTCCCTGATTTCTGAATTTAGCACAGACTTTTTCTACCGAAGTCATAAGTTATTTTTAGCCTTTCTTACCTTATAGGGATTTTAACATAGAGAAAGAAACCTGTCAAGACGTCGTTTCGCCCCAACCGCCAAGGAAGAAAGGAGACCCCGCCGTTTGCTACCGGCGCCTTCCAGCCGATCAGCCACCAACAATCGGAAGTCTCAGAGCGACTGCTCGAGAGATCAAGCCCCTCGCCCGGAGCAACCAACGGAGCCCAACAGCTCGCCGAGCGCCCAATACGCACCATCCGCAAAAGCAAACGCCCCTGCTCGCTCAAATTCAAAGCGCTTGCGCTCGTCAAGCAAGCGCTCATCCAGCTGCACAGCCAACACCTGACCGATGAAAAGATCATGACTGCCCAGTGAGAGCGTCTCCTCCACCCGACACTCGACGTTGACTGGACATTCGCCGATGAGCGGCACCGCCACCTCGCTGCTCGTCACGGGCGTAAAGCCACAAGCACTCCATTTGTCCACGTCTCGCCCGGAGACCGTCCCACAATAATCCACCCACTCGACCTGCTCCACCGTCGGCAAGTTGACCACGAACTCCCCCACATCCTTGAGCAGCCTGTGAGAATAGCGGCTGGGTCGGACGCCAATGCCCACCATCGGGGGATTGGAACAAACCGTCCCCACCCACGCCAGGGTAATAACATTAGCTTCATCGCCCACACCGCAGCTTACCATCACCGCAGGCACCGGATAGAGCATCGTCGTTGGTTTCTTGACTACTTTTGTCATCGTTATCCTTTCCTCCCTCTCTGTGCACTCAACGCACCTCAAACCAATTGGAGTATACTTCATCGGGCTCACGCGTCAAATAGTTGACACCCTGCCAACCAATGCTACAATAGCTTGCCACTTCCCCCGCAAGGAGGCGTTATGGCTGCAAATCCCAGGCCCCAACAGACACGCCTGCTCCCGACGTTCAGGGTGGCGTTTCCACTGCTCTTGACGTACCTCGCGTTCATCCCGCTCTGGCTCATTCTCAGCCGTCCGACCAGAGCCTCTGGTTCCCTCCCACCGGTTGAGCATCCCGACGGACGCGCCGGCGCTTGTTACTCATTTTACTACGGCGATCCTCCTGAGCGGCCCTACCTTCCAATGGCCTACGACGCTGGCGCACGCTGGGACCGCTTCGATGTCTCGTGGAACCGGCTCGAACCGATCACCGACACGTGGGACGCCCTGGTGATCGAAGGGTACGACACGCTGGTGAGAGACCTGGACGAAGCCAATATGCATATGGTTGGCATCCTCCTGGGGACCCCCAGCTGGGCCGCGACCGGCGGCGTAGAGGGTATGGGAGCACCTTCGTCCGATAAACGCAGCGCCGGCTGGCGTATCGGGACTCTGGACGGATTCGCCAGCTCGACGGCGGCCTCCCCGCCCCAAGGGCTCTACCAAGCGTGGGACGACTGGACCACGGACGACGGCACCCCCATCAACTACTGGGGCCGTTTCGTCTACACGATCACCAATCGGTATAGCCGCACCATCAAGCACTGGGAGGTGTGGAACGAGCCGGACTGGACCCTCTTCTGGACCGGCACCGTGACCGACTACGCCCAGCTGCTCAAAGTGGGCTACCAGGCCAACAAAGCCGCCTGCCCCAACTGCACCGTCCTCTTTGGAGGTCTCCAATACTGGCACGTGCCGGATTACTCTCGGCAAGTGCTGGACGTCCTGCAAGATGACCCAGCGGCAGCTGCCAACGGCTACTTCTTCGACGTTATGTCCCTTCACTTCTACAGCCGACCCGCTGACGTCTACAACAAGGTGAACGAGATACGGAGCGGCATGAGCGCCTACGGCCTGGGCGATCATCCAATCTGGCTCACCGAAACGGGCGTCCCGGTCTGGGACGATGCCGCCGTAGACCCTACGCCCAGCCCCTATGACTTCGCCGCCACCCAGGCCGAGGCGGCCGCTTACGTGATCCAATCCTACGCCAACGCCTGGGCCGCCGACGTGGAACGGTTATTCTTCTTCCGCACCCACGACGCCGATATGGCCTACGATCCGATTATGCCGGAGTTCTTCGGCCTGATACGGAATGACGGCTCCCTGCGCCCGGCCTACGCCGCCTATCAGGTCGCCACCTCGTACCTGGTCTCGCCGACGATGGTCACGCGCCGCGTCCACCCCAGCGGCACCCGCCAGGTGACGCTCTGGGGCACGCCGCACGGCAAGATCAGCACGCTGTGGAACGCCACGCCAGAGACGATCACCTTCGCCTACACCGCCACGCTCCCCACCGCCACGCTGGTCAATCGCCGCGGCGCGACTGAGACGATCACGGCCCCATCCGGCCTCTACAGCCTGACGCTGCCCGGAGCTACAGCCTTCGTCACTACAGGAGATGGGACCCGCGATTATTTCATCGGCGGCGATCCCTACCTGCTGATTGAGGCCGACACCACCGCCCCCACCACGACCACCGTGCAGCCCCTCCCCCTGACCACCAACGCTCTGACGGTCGCCATCCACGGCAAAGCCCACGACGACGGAGCGGGAATTATGGGCTACGAGCTCCAGGTGCGCGTCGGCGACGAGGGGCCGTGGGAGACGTGGCCCGGCCTCCACCAGACGCCGATCCAGTTCACCAATCCGACGCCCCGCAGACTCAACTGCTTCCGCGTCCGCGCCTGGGATAAGGCCGGCAATCCGGGGAAATGGCCCAGCGAGGCGCAGACCTGCACGATGTATCAGGGGAGCCGGCTCTACTTCCCGCTCATCGCCCGGGAAGCAGAATCGGAGTGACGGACGGTGACCTTCGGCCCCACGTCACATAAAGTGCCAGGCAGGCACCTACCGACGTGAACATAACTATTTAGACTAACAGATCATAGCCGGGTTTGTAGTGCGCGCTGAAGCGCCTACTACGAACATATACTCGGTCTTGTTAAACGTATGGAACACGAACTGTTTAGTTTCTATGTTCGGCTCGGTATAAACGGTTCTTTTGCGCCACATCGAATTGCATAGTCGCACAACTATGCTATAATTAAGAGCGTCGCTGAGACGCACTGTTGGGGCGTGGCCAAGTGGGTAAGGCACGGGACTTTGAATCCCGCAATCGTAGGTTCGAATCCTACCGCCCCAGCTTCTTCGTTCCAAGCCGTGGTGATACTGCCACGGCTTTTTTTGACCCTCACAACAAACGAATGCGCACGGGAAGAAGGAGGTAAACGTGGACCTTGCAGTCGTGATTCTCGCCGCCGGAGAGGGCACCCGGATGAAATCGGACCTGCCGAAGGTGCTGCACCCCCTGGCCGGACGCCCGTTGGTCTCCCACGCCCTGGCGACGGCGCGTCAGCTGACGGAGAAGCCCCCGGTGCTGATCGTGGGGCACGGCGCCGAAGCGGTGCAAGAAACCGTGGGTGATAACGCCATCTTCGTGGAGCAAGACGAGCAGCTGGGAACGGGCCATGCCGTGCTCCAGGCCCGCGAAACGCTCCGTGGGGACACCGACCTGGTGCTGGTCTCCTACGCCGACATGCCCCTGTTGACCGAGGAGACGCTCCAGCAGCTGGTCGAACGGCAACGGGAAAACGCCGGTCCCATCACGATGCTGGCGCTGGTGCGGGACGATCCGCGCGGCTTTGGGCGCGTGGTGCGCGACGACGACAGCGCCGTGATCGCCATCGTCGAGGAGGCGGTGGCCACGCCAGAGCAGCTGACCATCCGCGAGCTGAACGCCGGCGTCTATTGCTTCGACGCCGAATGGCTGTGGAACCACATCGACCAGGTCCCCCTCAGCCTCCCCAAAGAGGAGTACTACCTGACAGACCTGGTGGGTATGGCGGTCGAAGAAAGCCTGACGGTGGAAACCGTCGTCACCGAGGACGCCAGCGAGGCGATGGGCATCAACACCCGCGTCCATCTGGCGGAAGCGGAGCGCTTGCTGCGGCAGCGCGTCAACGAGCGCTGGATGCGTGCCGGTGTTACCATCGTCGATCCGGCGACAACGTACATCGAGCCGGGCGTGACCATCGGGCGCGATACCGTGATCCGCCCCAACACCCACCTGCGCGGCCAAACGAGCATCGGGGAGCGCTGCACCATCGGCCCGAATACGATCATCAAGGACTGCGAGATCGGCGACGCGTGCGAGGTGTTGGCCTCGGTGCTGGAACAGGCCGTAATGGAAGATCGATCCGACATCGGACCCTTCGGCCATCTAAGGAAAGGCGCACGGCTGTGCGAGGGAGCGCATATGGGCAACTTCGGCGAGCTGAAGCAGGCGACGCTCGGCCCCGGCGCGAAGATGGGCCATTTCAGCTACCTGGGCGACGCTGAAGTCGGCCCGGAGGCGAACATCGGCGCTGGCACCATCACCTGCAACTACGACGGCGAGCGCAAACACAAAACCGAGATCGCGGAAGAGGCCTTCATCGGCTCGGACACGATGCTGGTCGCGCCGGTGCGCGTGGGCAAAGGCGCCAAGACCGGCGCCGGCGCGGTGGTGACGCAAGATATCCCCGACGAGGCGCTGGCCTACGGCGTGCCGGCCCGCATCAAGAAACGAGGAGACGGCGATGCGGAAGAAGAAGCAGACCCAGCAACAGACGACGCAGAAGACATTTGATCCCCAGGCCCTGATCCAGCGGGCGATTGAGGCGCGGGAGCACGCCTACGCCCCTTACTCGGGCTATGCCGTCGGGGCGGCTCTGCTGGGGAGCTCGAACCGGGTCTATACCGGCTGCAACGTGGAGAACGCTGTCTACCCCCTGAGTATGTGCGCCGAACGGACGGCCATCTTCAAGGCGGTCTCCGAGGGCGAGCGGGCCTTCGTCGCGCTCGCGGTGGCGACCGAGAACGGCGGCTCGCCCTGCGGCTCCTGCCGGCAGGTACTGCGGGAGTTCAGCAAGGCGCTCCCGGTGCTCATCGCCGACAAATCCGGTCATTACCGAAAGACCACCGTTGGCGAGCTGCTGCCGGATAGCTTCAGCGAAGCGGATCTGGGCTGAGATCCCTCAATGCAGGCGCTGGCCCGACGTCGAGCAGGCGTCGGGCTTTTCTGTTTGCACCGCCCAAGTGGGATGGTATAATCTTTTTTCAGGAGAACGAACGTGAGCACTGGACGGCTCTATCGCACCGAAGGCATCATCATCCGGCGGCGTGACCAGGGAGAAGCAGATCGCGTGCTGACCCTGTGTACGCCATCGGGGAAAGTAGCCGTCCTGGCCAAGGGCACACGCAAGATAAAGAGCCGCAAGGCGGGGCACATCGAGCTCTTCGCACGCTCCAACTTTGTGCTCTCACGGGTGCCGAACTACTGGGACATTATCAGTCAGGCCGAGACCATCGACGCGCATCCACGGCTGCGGGGCGACCTGCTGCGAGGGGCCTACGCCCGCTACGTCAGCGAGCTGTTCGACCGCTTCTTCACCCAGGGCGAGGGCAGCAGCGCAGCCTACGACCTGCTCGGTCACACGCTAACGTGGCTCTGCGAGGACGAAGATTTGGATCTGATCGCACGCTTCTACGAACAGCACCTGCTGGGGCTGGCCGGGTTCCGACCGGAGATGTTTCGCTGTGTCACCGGGCACGAGGAGCGCGTGCCGTTAAAGCCGCGCGAACGAGCAGAGGATCGGCGACCCTACGGCTTCGACCCGGAACAAGGCGGCGGGCTGTGCCAATCGTGCTATGACGAGCAAAAGAAGCGCCCAGACGTGATGGCAATCTCGCCCAACGGCTTGTGGTTCCTGCAGGAATGCCAGCGCGGGCCTTACACCCGGCTGCAGGAGCAGAACGTCACCCCCACCATCCACGACCAGGTGGCGCGCGTGATGCACCATTACATCACCTACCACCTGGAGCAAGAGGTTAAGGCCGGCGCCTTTCTGCGGCAGGTGAAGCAAACGAGCAGGTAGATATGGCATCTCTCGACATAGCCGAGTACGAAAAGAAGCTGGGACAGATCTTTTCCCGACACAATGTGAGGCTAGCTTATCTCTTCGGATCGCAAGCAGAAGATAAGGCTGGAGATCTTTCCGATGTGGACATCGCCGTTCTGTTGAGCTTCGAGGTGGATTGTGAGGAGTGGGGCCAAATACAGATTGAGCTGATGGGAGAATTGATGAGCCTGTTTCAGCGCAACGATGTGGACGTGGTAATCCTTAACCGGGCGAAACCCTTACTCGCTCACCAAGTCGCGCTACGGGGACGCATTCTCTACCAAGCTCAGCCTGGCGCGCGGGCGGATTTTGAGGTCACCGCGCTGCGACGATACGTGGACACAGAACCATTGCGGCGCATACAGAATCGGTGCTTCCTCGAACGGGTCAAGAAATACCGTGCCGCGATGGAGGAGGAATGATATGACCGTCAACGCCCCCATGCTCTTAGATCGCCTGCACAAATTGGAAGAATACATCCATCTTCTGGAACCGTACCAGGATTGGGATATCCAACGCTTGACGGGGGATGAAATCACCTACGGCGGGGTGCTTCACTACTTACAGTTATCGGCACAAATTGTATTGGACGTAAGCGCTCACTTGAACGCCGAGCTGGGCTTTGCGCGAGCATCCGATTACAGAGAAGCCATTCTGAGTCTGGGCAAGCACGAGGTACTGCCGCGTGAGTTCGCCGAACGGATTAGCAATTTGTCTGGCTTCCGGAATGTCCTTGTCCACGAATATCTGATCGTTGACCCCTTGAAAGTCCAAAAAGCCCTCCAGGATGGGCTGGATGATTTGAAAGTATTCATTGCCTGTATCACAGATTTTTTAAGAAAGGAAGGTTATCTTCACAGTGACTGACAAACCGTTATCGTTTCAACAGGTCATCCTACGCTTGCAAGATTTCTGGGAGGATTACGGCTGTTTGATCTGGCAGCCCTATAGCGAGAAGGTCGGCGCAGGCACGATGAACCCCGCCACCGTGCTACGCGTGCTGGGGCCGGAGCCTTGGAACGTAGCCTACGTGGAGCCGTCTTACCGGCCCGACGACGGGCGCTTCGGCGACAACCCCAACCGCATGCAGATGCACACCCAGTTCCAGGTGATCC
>CAYYTU010000012.1:30768-64678 GCA_964474655.1 uncultured Anaerolineales bacterium | reverse complement strand
TTAGTGCGTCGTGAATAGAGCCAAAGGAGGTTACTTTGGGCAAGAGGAAAGGGCGTCGAGGACGAAAGCCGGTCCAGCCTCAGAATGTGCAGCGTGGCGGAGGTGGCTTGGGCGGTCTTGATCAATTACAAGGTTTGCAAGAGAAGATGCTCGAAGCGCAGGATGAGATTACCGAGATGACTGTTACTGCTACAGCCGGTGGTGGTGCGGTGGAGGTGGTACTCACCGGGGAAAAGCGCATCGACTCGCTGACCATCGCTCCAGAGGTTGTAGACCCGGAGGCAACCGAGATGTTGCAGGATCTGATCATCGCTGCCGTCAACAACGGGGTGGAGCAGATTGACGAGGCTGCAGCTGAACGGATGTCTGGCCTTACCGGCGGCCTCGGCATTCAGGACCTGCTGTAGGTGGGGCGGGTGCAGTCATCTTCCACATCGGTTCCTGCTTCAGTAACACGGCTTGTTGAGGAGTTTTCGGAGTTGCCGGGCATTGGTCGCAAGACTGCTGCCCGGCTGACTTATTTCTTGCTGCGCGGTCGATCGGACCTGGCCGTGCGGCTTTCTGAAGCATTGCGTGATCTGACTGAAAGGACGCGCTTTTGCTCCATCTGTTACAATATCACAGAGGATGATCCTTGTCCCGTGTGCGCCGATGCCACCCGCGATCATAGCACGGTTTGCGTGGTCGAGGAGCCGCTGGATGTGTTGGCGATTGAGCAAGCCGATGTGTACAAAGGGGTTTATCACGTGTTACATGGGGTGTTGGCGCCCTCGGAGGGGATGTTCGTCGAGGACTTGCGCATTGAGGAACTGATGACGCGGATTCGGGCCGAAGATGTGGAAGAGATTATCCTGGCCACCAACCCCACGAGCGAGGGGGATTGGACGTCGTCCTATCTGCTGAGCCAGTTGCGTCCCCTCGCGATTAAAGTCACCCGGCTGGGGCGGGGCTTGCCGATGGGCGGCGATCTTGAGTATGCCGACGCTATGACACTCACCCGGGCGCTGCAGGGGCGAGAGGAGATTTGATTTTTGAGATTTTTTTTGCTTGCAGCTTGACAAGTTTTTCGATCTGTGATAAGGCCTTCTTAAGCATCTTGCAGTGGGTAGTCATTATTTTTGCGGAAGGAGGTGATGGCCCTCTCCATTACTAATACCGTTCTTGCAAGGGGTGTTGTTCGGTAAGATCGTTTTGGTGACCACTAATATGATGAAGGAGATTCAATGAAGACTCGAGTTCTTTCTGCGCTGACGTTGGTGTTAGTATTGTGCGGCCTAACGGCTGGCGTTGTTTTGGCTGATTCCCATGGACCCACCGAGCCGGTGGTTTTCTGGGATGATACGGAAGCTGACCGGGTTCTGCCGGAGCGTGGTGGGGGCGGATCCTACGTCCGCAATGGCGCATTCGATGATTGGATGGACAGCGGGCCCAGCCATTGGGGGTTAGACGTATCTGGAGTGACGGGCACGGGGCATTTTGCCCGCGTAGATCTTGCCACTCCCAATTCTTCTGAACCCAACTACGCACTGGGAACGTTTTTGAGGAATGATGGGGCGGACGCGGCTGGCTCTCTGGTCGCTTACACTGCGCTTAACGTGCCTGCTGCAAAGGATTACTGGGTTGCATTACACTCAACCGCCTGGGGCCACAAGGTGACTGGCGGGGATGCTGTGAGCTGGTATGCCATCGCCAAGACCAATGACCCCGCGGATGTGCCAGATTCGGCTTGGCGTGAGCTCAGCCCAATGTGGACCGGGCCCTGCCCTAACGGGAATGAGGTCTGCATGTATCTTGGTCGTGAGGAAACGCGCTATATCGAGCCAGGCAGCTATCTCTTCTTGAAGAGCGCTGTTAAGTATCCCGTTATGCACGGTTGGGCGGCGTTTGCGTGGGATGACATCGGTGTGTGGGATATGGATCCCGCCGCTGAGTGGCCCTATGTGGATGAAGACGGCGAGCCTGAGTTTGGCTGGCTGGACAGCGGTGACGTTCGATGGGATAAAAACGCGATCCGCTAATCTAAGCCTCCACTGCTAGATGTGATAGCACGGACCAGTTGATCTGGTCCGTGCTTTTTTTGTTTGTAGTTGATTGATCATTTGAAGGCCCAGGTATTGCTGGCGGAACCAGTATGCGGTATACTAGAGCGATGCTCCAGTTGATTCGAAAGGGTGGTAGTATTTGTCTCTAAGACAATCTGCTTCTGCACTTCTGGGATGGGGGATTCTGGTCGTCTGTCTGGCGTTGGGGGCCTATTTGCTCGGCACCCAGCTGGCTCAGATGTTGGCCACGTCTTCCGCTCCAGAGCCCAGCGTCACGCCGGATGGTGCCGCCCAGGTGCATCAGATCGCCCAGGATAGTCTGGTAGAAGGTAATCTGGGCTCCGATCAAGCGGATATTTGGATGTTTGATGCTCAAGCCGGTCAAGTTGCCACCATCCAGATATGGGTCGATCCGCGTGATAGCTCAAGTCCAGAAGCCGAGTTTGGAGTGGACTTGAAGGGACCGGGGGGGACCTGGTTATTTCATCAATCGGGGACGGCTTCACTCCCTCCGCATTTGTCCTTTGATCTGCCTGAGGATGGGACTTATCGGATGGAGCTGATTCCTCTTTCTGGAACGCTGGGGCAGTATTCAGTGCGCCTGACGTTGGAGCAGTTGGAAGAGGCGGGGGAGTCACTTGCGGAGGCCCCGAAAGCGTCCCCCACGGTGGAAGTGCGTACTTATACAGTCAAGGAGGGCGACACCCTGTGGGATATCGCCAGAGATTTTCACGTGGCGCCAGAGGCGATTCTGGACGTGAACGAGAATATCGCATCGCCTGATATGATCCATCCTGGTTTGGAGCTGACTATTCCTCTTGTAATGACGCATTCCGAGAGCTCGACTACCTGTTTGCAAACCTCGGATCGAAAAGATGTCATCACTTACGTCGTTCAGTCCGGCGATACGCTTTCTGGGCTGGCTTGCAAGTTTGGCGTCTCAATTGCTACGATTCGATGGGCTAATATTGATAAACTGAGTGACAATCCAGACGAACTTGACTTCCGGGAGGTACTCACGATTCCCCCGATGGATGGGGTGTTGCATACGGTGGCGACAGGCGATACGTTGGAATCTCTTGCCAATCGGTACCAGGTTGACGTGTCCACCATCGTCGGGTGGGCGCCCAACAATCTGGCCAGGGGAGAGGATTTGAAGGTGGGACGTGAAATCATGATCCCCAATGGCTTCCCGCTCCAAGCTGCGGCTATTGCAAAGGAGGATCTGACGCCTCCTCCGACGATGCCCCCTGATGCTTCTCCAGACGTGACGCCTGGACCGACGGCTCCGCCATCTCCTGGCGGCTTCACTTACGTCGATCCTTTTAATAAAGTCAGCCGGTATGATACAGGGTATTGCGGGAGTGTGCCTGCAGGGCAAGGATGGAGCGGTTCGCTGACCTGGCCGACGAGGAGTCGTGATCTGGACCCGGATCGAGGGTTCAACGGCAGCCATCCAGCGATTGATATTCTGACCTCAATGGGCGCGTCTGTCTTCGCGGCTGATACCGGTGTCGTTATTTGGGCCGGCTTCAATAGCTGGGGGTACGGCAACTTGATTATTCTTGACCACGGCGGTGGTCGACAGACCTATTATGCGCACCTGGAAGACGTCTCAGTGGGATGTGGTCAGGTTGTGAGCCGTGGTGAGACGATGGGCACTGTTGGCAAGTCTGGGGCTTCTGTTATTCCTCACCTCCATTTTGAGTTCCGCCGCAATAACTACAATTACAATCCTCTCCACTGGTTGCCATAGAAGAGCGAGTTGGCCAAGCGTAACGTGCAGGTACTCTCGTCAGCCGCTTCGAATGTCTGGCTTGGTCCCCTCGAACGTGATGCAACAAACCAGGTTTGATCTAGGGCTAGAAATGACTATAATTGGAGTTGTGCGTTGCTTGCCTGGAATTCTCCAACGGGCCAGGAGCTATCTCTGGATGGCGAGGGCGGAAGCACATTGAGCGACGCGGTCTTACTGCTATGGGCGATGCAAATAATCAAGGAGACGCAGGGGCGTGACCAGAACAGCTGACCGAAGCACACTTGTCGATGACACAGCGGATAAGATCCGCCAGATGATTTTCAGTGGCGAAATCAAGCCCGGCGAGCTACTGCCTCCGCGTAGAGAATTGGCGGATCAGTTTGACGTGGGTATCTCGACCATCCACGAGGCGGTTCAGTCGCTATCGACAGTGGGGCTGGTCGAATCCCGTCCCGGCAAGGGGACCTGGGTGCGGCACGATGCGCTTGAAAGCATTATCCACCCTTCGTTTATCACTAACCGCTTTGGCGAGATCGACGCCGATACGATTTACGAAGCGCGTATGTTCATCGAGGTAGCGCTGGCCGAGCTGGCCGCCCGTAAGGCCACGCCCAAGGACGTCGAGCAGATTTGGACTGCGCTGAACCAGGCCCACGAGGTCATCGCCGACGATGCGGACTTCGTCAGCGCGGACTGGGACTTCCACCTCGCCATCGCCGAGGCAGCTCATAACGAGTTGCTTCAAGCCTTCTACCACCTGGCGCGGGAGCTGCTTCTGGACTTCATCGAGGATGCCATTAGACTTCCCAACGTCAAGGAGGAGGCGACCGAGTACCACGTGGCCCAGGCCCAGGCGATTGAGCAGCACGACCCCGACAAAGCGCGGCAGGCAGCGCTCGACCATATGCTCTACGTCAAAGAACGCTTGATGGAGCGGAACAGCAGCTAACCTCCTGCTTCCGTGCGACTTTCGTTCTTTTCTGTTTTCCCCTCAACCTATTTGACGCCTGCTGCTCCTTGTGGTACACTGATAAATATCTGATATTACGTAAGTTTGTTATATTGGGCCGGCGTCATTGGGGCTGCCGAGCATATGCAGCGTCCCAGATGATCGCCGGGCTCAAGCGCATAGACTCGATCTCGGCACCCGCAGCGCGTTACTGGGCTTGCGTTGTCGAGTCAGACCGAGACCCTGAGATCAGATGTAAAGGAGCGAATAGTATGATTAACAGCAACTTCACAACCCAGGTCACCCCTGGCATCCGATTGCTCAGCGACGATCAAAAGAAAGAGATCCACAGCGCGACGCTGGAGCTCCTGCGCCGCACCGGCGTGAAGGTGCTGGTGGAGGAGGTGCGCGATCTGCTGGAGGAGGCCGGCTGCTGGCTAGATGGCGAGCGCGTGCGCATCCCGCCGCACCTGATCGACTGGGCCATCGACGTGGCCCCCAGCCGCGTGGTGCTCTGTGACCGGGACGGCGCCCCGGCGATGACGCTCGAGGGCCGCAAGGGCTACTACGGCACCGGCTCCGACACGCCCTTTGTGCTCGACGCCGAGACCGGCGAGCGCCGTCACGCCGTCCTGAACGACGTGGCCAACGTGGCGCGTCTGGTCGATGCTCTGGAGCACATCGACTTCTTGATGTGTATGGGGATCGCATCCGACGTGACCGAGTCGATCTCCGACCTGTACCACTTCCGCGAGATGGTCAGCAACACCACCAAGCCGCTCGTCTACACCGCCTGGGATCGACCGAACTTGGAGGCGATCATCGAGATGGCCGAGGCGGTGGCCGGCGGGGTCGAGGCGCTGCGGCGCAGCCCCTTCTGCGCTCTTTACAGCGAGCCGATCTCGCCCCTGACGCACGCCAGGGAGAGCTGCGAGAAACTGCTCTTCATCGCCGACAAGGGCTTGCCCGTCGTCTACACCCCGGCGGTGATGATCGGCGGCACGGCGCCGGTGACGGTGGCCGGAGCGCTGGTGCAGGCCAACGCCGAGCAGCTCAGCGGCCTGCTGATCGCGCAGCTGATCCGCGAGGGCGCGCCTGTGATCGGCGCTGGCGGCATCTTGCATATGGATATGTCGAAGGGGCTGATCTCCTATGCCGCGCCGGAGTTTATGCTGGCGATGACAGCCTTCAGTGAGATGTACCATCACTACGAGATTCCCATCTTCAGCTTCGCCGGTTGCTCCGATGCGAAGATCTTCGATCAGCAGGCGGCGGCCGAGGGCGCGCTGTGGATGCTGCTGGCGGCCCTGGGCGGCGGCAACCTGATCCACGACGTGGGCTACGTTGAGTCTGGGATGACAGCCTCCTACCAGCAGCTGGTCAGTATGAACGAGGTAGCCGGGCTGGTGAAGCGCATCATGCGCGGCGTGGAACTGACCGAGGAGACGGTGCCGCTGAACGTGATCGACCAGGTCGGCCCCGGCGGGCACTTTTTGGGCGAGCCCCACACCTTGGAGCACTTCCGTCAGAACTGGATGCCGGAGCTGTTTGACCGTTCGCCACGGGATGAGTGGGAGAAGGACGGGGCGCTCACGCTGGGCGACCGGGCGGCCGATCGCGTGCGTCATATCCTGAAGCATCACGAACCGGACCCGTTGGACGGGGAGATCGCCGCTGTGCTGGAGGACGTGATCCAACAGGCTGAGGATCGCGTTCAGTAGGCTTGCGTCACGCGGTGACTGTCTGTCGCAGGCAGGCGACAGGGCAGCGAGATGAATCGCTGCCCTGTTTTGCTGAATCTTGTGCGAGAGGTATATCTTGGTCAATAGCGCAGGATGCCAGCCGCCAAGTTGCCATCGGGCATCTGTTCCGGCTCGACGGCATAGACGACGCCGCCGTTCAACAGCGTGTGGGCGGCCGCCAGATCCAGCAGATCCTGATCGCCGGGTTTGGCCTCCTCGTGGAAGTGTACCTCGCCGGTGTCCGGCTCGAAGGTGCCCCAGCGTTGCTTGCCGACGGCGACGAACAGCGTCCGCACACGCTCGTAGTAGGCCGCTGGCGCCAGCTCCTCCAAATCACTGGCGACCAGGTCGCTGTCCGAACTGGCGAGCTGGCGATAGCCGTCGACAGCCTCCTTGCGCCCGGTTGCGAAGATGGGCCGCACGATCTCCCAGGCCCGTCGATGCAGCTCCTTCGTGCTGATCTGCTCCGGGTGCCTTTCGACGCTCTCTTCTACCAGATGGGGGTAGGTGTTGGCCTCCTGGTAGAGGGGCAGGAGATAATCGACGCCCGCCAGGACCAGCGGCGCGTGCTCCCCAGCCAGCAGATCGCTGACCTCCGCGTCCACGCGCTGGAAGTAACGGCGGATATGATCCTTGGGATCGTCCTCGCTGGCGGTGCCGTGCCCGTGGAAGATGGCCTCGCCACCGTTTGTCACGGCCTCCGAGCCGGTGTGGAGCTGCAGGCGCTTCTCCGGATCCTCCCAGCGGAGCACTTGGCTTAGGCTCTCCGGCACCTCCTCCATCGGCACCTCGCCGATGCTGTACTGCGTGCCCCGGTACAGCTCCAGGCCTTGCTGACTCAACGCCAGCAGGTAGAATTGACCGTTGTCGCTGAGCAGGCGGAGCAGGGGCTTGATGTGAAAACGCTCGCTGACGACGGTCAGCGGCTCGACGTCGACCGGCAGGCGGTAGTGGCGGAAGAAGTCGGACGAGAGGAACATCGCCAGCCCGTCGCTCTGATGCTGCCAGAAGACCGGGTCCTCGACCAAGTCTCGCGCCGGCGCCAACAGCGACCGGGCGTCATCCGTGCCCATACCGCCTTCGACCATCTGCTCCTCCGCATCGTCGAGCAGGTTCTTCAGGCAGATCGGATCTTGCTGAATCTCGTCGCCGGCCCGATGGGTGGGCATATAGATTGAGATGTGCCATTGATTGTACTGGTCGGTCAAGCGTTCCAGCTCGGTTCTCGATAGTAGCAAAAGTATTCGCCTCCTTGGCTGATGTAGCTTAGCTTGTGATATTTCAGCCTGGTGAGCACGTTCCGTTCCAGCGTCCCTAGGGGTCTGGCTGTGGCCGGGCTATGGCCGGTCCGCCGAAGGCGTGACCGCGCCACGCTCGGGCACGGTCGGGAGATTGGCCCGAGCAGTGCTCGCAGGAATGACCTTACGCTTCGCTCTTTCCGCGGCGGCGCCAGAGCTGGAACAGGACGACCATCAGGAAGCCGGCCACGAACCAGGTGGCCCAATAGTCCAGCAGGCCCAGCAGATTGAGGCCGGTGGTTGCCTTGCGCTCGGTCACCTCCTCCACGAAGGCGTGAGCGGCGGCGGGGTTGTCCACCCGCCCGTCGATCAGGGTGATGGGCATCAGGCGCAAGCCACCGGTTCGGACCCAGGCCTTGACCTGTAGCCAATCGTCGGCCGCCTGGGCAGCGACGTCGTCGATGTGGAACGGACGGGTTCCCCGCTCCACCAGTGAGACGGCCATCGGCTTGAGCCAGAGGGAGAGTTCCTCTTGCGCTTCCTCCGCGCCTTCGGCCTCGCCGCTCTCCTCCTCGGGCGTCTCCTCCTCTCCACCGATGTGGAGCGCCCTTTCCAGATGCTCCAGAGGCGCTCCCAGCCCAACGGACATATGCGTATCGTGCAGTGTGAACGTGACGACGTGTTCCGGATGTTCGGCGCTGCGTGCCGTATAGGTATATGTTTTCTCCATTTGAACGTCACCTTCCTTTCGGCTCTTGCGTGCTTGCTTGCGCTCGAATCAGATCTTCCACGTGATCGCTGGTCAGGATGTCGATCAGCTCCCTGAGCGACAGACTACCCAGATTTTCCTCGCAGAAGGGCAGCGACTTTACCTTTGCTCGACTCCAATCGGCCCTGAGGCCCAGGATGTGCATCGATTGCTCCTGAAGCACAGTGTTCGTCACCTCTGGCATACTGCCGTTGGCGGAAAGGGAGACCACGACCCACGCCGGGTTCGTGCGCTGGATCGCGGGCAGTAGACCCGCCAGGTCGCCGATCTCCTCCACCACCTGCAGGGTGGGGACCTTGTTGATCACGCGTTTCAGCATCTCCCGCAGCAAGCGGGAATCGTTCGCCAAAACGACTCGACCGGTTGGCATCATGTGCTAACCTCTCCATAGATCACCATGGTGTGGTTGCCGCGGGTTACTGCCTCAATGCGGCGGCCACAGATTTCATTAACACATCTATAGCCTAACACAAGATGACGGTGACGTCTATAGATAGGGATATAAAGACAGGGTATAGATGAGGTTACATTCGGCGGTGGGGCGTTACTTGATGATTGCCAGGTAGGCGGCTGCATCCTCCCGGCTGTTGACGTCCAGCTTCTGGAGGATGCTGTGGACGTGGTTTTTGACCGTGCCGACCTCGATGTAGAGCCGGTCGGCGATCTCCCGGTTGGTCAGGCCCTCGGCGATCAGATCCAGCACCTCACGCTCGCGGGGGGTCAGGTCGACCGGCTGGTCGATGCCGGCCTCGACATCGGAGAAGAGCTGGGCCAGCTCGGTGACGCGCGACATCAGGGCGTAGGCGACGTCGGGGGAGACCAGCGCTTCCTCGTCGTCCGCGGCGCGGATGTTATCCAGCAGCTTATCGACTGAGTTATCGCGTAGGACGTAGCCGTCGGCGCCGGCCTCCACGTATTGGAGGATCGTCTGCTCCGATTCGCGCAGCCCCAGCACGATCACCTTCGTCGCCGGGTCGCGTTCGACCACCGACTCGGTGAGCGACAACGCGCTGTCGTCGGGCAGCCGGGTGCTTACCAGGGCCACGTCGGCCTCGTCGATCTGGGCGAGTGCTTCCTCGGCCGAGGTGGCCCGCCCGACGACGGTGATGTCTGGCTCGTCCTCCAGCACTGAGGCGATGACGTTGCACACCAGGCTCATCTCGCTGACCAGTAACACGCGGATCATATTGAGCTATTATACGGGCTTTCCCTGCGCCTGCAAGCCTTGGTGCGCGAGGGGAAAAGAACGGCGAGCAACGGCCTGAAGCCGCTGCTCACCTGGTCCGCGCGATGCCGAATCAGCGGGTTACGGTTGCTTCCAAGGCTCGCTTCGCTTCTGGCGGTGCTCGCGGACCTGTCGCTCCACGGCGTCGAGCGCGGATTGGAGGGCCGCCATCGGGCCGTCCTCCTTCTCGACCGCCACGATGTTATCTGGCTTGATGTGGGCGACCACGCGAGCCTGATAGACGAAGGCGGACTCGCGCTCGGCCGGCTTCTCCACCGCCACCGACCCGCCGATCATATCGTCGTGACCGGTCGCCAGCTCGCGCAGGCGGCTGTCCGCTTCGGCCCAAAGATCATCCTCCAGCGATGGTCGTTCGATCCCCTCACTATAGAACTCAAGATCAAAGTCTGTCGTATCTACCATCGTTCCCTCCTCTCTTTTTATTGACTATTTGTTGACTATGCCTCATTTGGGCACAATCGTCACACGGCCTCCGACTCCAGATAGAGTCATAGGATGTCGCGGTGGCGCAGTACGCTCGCTAGTTGAAATTGAACGCCGGCATCTTAACTTCCTTGGGCCTTATTCTCCTCGCAGCCGCAAACATCAAAACACTTTGTGTTCAGGATAGCAAGGATGACCGGTCTTGTCTATAGATATCGATATACGCGTTGGTTATAGATTGCGATACATCAGGACGGGGAGGTTCCTCTGGCTGACAAAAAATCGATTTCTAGGTACAATAGTTGTTTCAAGTGTTTTCTAAACTTCAAGCCACAGTAACGATTAGAACGTCAAGGAGTGATGAGCAAGATGGATGCCATTGTGCTGGATGATATTTCGTTTCGCCCTGATCTAGAGAGATTGATGAAGAAGTTGCGGGTGAGAGATTCGCAGGTCGATAGCTTCGAGCAGTTAGTCGCCGAAGCTGAATCGATCGCCAGGCCTAAAGCGCTCTATAAGGTCGCTTACATCGAATCCCGGGAGGAAAACGAGGTTGTCATCGACAATGTAAGTTTCAAAAGTCGCGTGATGCGGGTTAACCTGGAGGGCATTCACCGCGTCTTTCCCTTCGTCGCTACGTGTGGGCGCGAGCTTTACGACTGGGCCAAGACGAAGGATGATATGCTGGACCAATTCTACGCCGATGCGATCAGCGAGGCGGCCTTGAACACTGCTCGGAAGGCGTTGAAGGCCCATATGGAGGAGCGCTATCGGCTGGGACGTACGGCCAAGATGAACCCCGGATCGCTGGAGGATTGGCCCATAAGTGAGCAACGACCGCTTTTCGATCTGCTGGGAGATATCGATGAGGCCATTGGGGTGCGGCTCACCGATAGTTTGCTGATGGTGCCGTCCAAATCCGTCTCTGGCATACGGTTTCCCACTGAGCAGAACTTCGCGAGCTGTCAGCTTTGTCCTCGCGAAGGGTGTCCCAGCAGGCAGGCGCCCTACGACCCGGATCTTTATGAGGAGAAGTACGCATAACTACGCTCTGTACACGGATCTGCATTGGCAGCTGGCTTAAGTTCTCCTTTCTTGGACAGCTGGTCGAATGGTGCCCGCCTGGCTTGGTGTGCCAGAGGAGTTGCGCTTCAGGTCAGGCGGGGCCAAATCGTCCCGAAGCTCTTATGGCCCATCTTGGCAAGAATCGGCAGGATAGCGGACCGAGGAGGTAATCATTTATGTTGGCGGGCATCCAGATCCCGCTCTTGATAGGCACCATTGTCGCGGCGATGGTGCTTTTTTCCATTGAGAAGATTCCCACCGAAGTGACTGCGCTGGGCCTTTTGCTTTTCCTCGTCCTCACCGGCATGTTGCCCTCCGAGGAGGCTTTCGCCGGGTTCAGCAGCGATGTCGTGATGATGATGCTGGGCTTGTTGATTGTGATGGCGGCCCTGGATCGCACTGGCGTGACTGACGTTGCCGGTCGTTTAATTTTGCGCCAGGCTGACTCCAGCCCCTTGCAGATTTTGGTGATCGTGATGGTCTCCGCCGTGATTGTAGGGGCATTTATGAGCAACACGGCGGCCACGGCGTTTTTCTTGCCCATCACTCTTGGCTTGGCGCGGCGCGAACAACTTAGCCCGGCCAAATTTCTGATGCCCCTGGCCTTCGCCTCGATCCTGGCCAGCTCGATTACCCTGATCGGCACCTCCACCAACATCGTCGTCAGCGGGATGATGGTCAACCACGGCTTGCCATCGATCCGTATGTTCGAGCTGGCGCCGGTCGGTGTTCCCATCGCCGTCGTGGGCTTGATGTACCTGTACTTCGTAGGTCGTCACCTGATCCCCGATCGCATCCCGAAGGAGGAGGTAAAGGATTTGAGCAGCCGCCTCTACCTTTCTGAGATGCTCATCCCGACAGGCTCTTCTCTGATCGGTCAGACGCTCCAGGAGGCGGGCCTGGGTCGTGATCTCGACCTGAAAGTCTTGCGCGTCATCCGCGATGGTACGCGATACATCTTCCCGCGAGGCACGACCCGGTTGGAGGAGGGCGATGTGTTGCTGGTCGAAGGTAAGCGCGAGGGGATTCTCCGGGCAGAGACTCGCAGGGGGGTCGACATCCGGGCAGAGATAAAGTTTGCCGTTGACGATCTGGAGAGCGAGCGCATCGCGTTAGAGGAGGTGATCCTCGTGCCGGGATCGCCTTTGATTGGGCGCACGCTGAAAGCGCTTGATTTTCGAAATACCTACGGGTTGCAGGTACTGGCTATCAATCGTCACGGCGAGACGCTCACGCGCAAGATGAGCCACATTCGCCTGGGTACAGCGGATGTGCTGGTGGTGCAGGGGGATCGCAAGCAGATCCAGGCGCTGGAGCAGCAGGACCTTTTCCGCATCCTCAGCTCCACCGACCAACCTCGCCCCAAGAGGAAGAGGGCGCCTGTATCTCTGGCTATTTTCTTCGGCACCCTGGTCGCCGCTGCGGCTAATCTGCTTCCGCTTTCGGTCGCTATGTTGCTCGGTGCGCTGCTGATGCTGGCCCTGCGCTGCATTACACCCAGCGAGGCGTATAGCCGAGTCAACTGGACGGTGTTGATCCTGATCGCCTGTATGCTGGGGTTTGGCGCGGCGATGGAGACGACGGGCACGGCTCGTTTCCTGGCCGAGCGGATCGTGGAGGTGGTAGGGGCTTCGCGCCCGATCTGGTTGCTCTCGGCCTTCTTCATCTTGACGGTCCTGCTCACACAGCCGATGTCTAACCAGGCCGCCGCTGCGTTGGTGCTGCCGATCGCTTTCCAAACTGCTCATCAGCTGAACCTGAATCCGCGCAGCTTTGCTATTATGATCGCGCTGGCGGCCAGCTGCTCTTTTCTGACTCCGCTGGAACCGGCCTGCCTGCTGGTCTACGGCCCAGGCCAATATCACTTCTTTGACTTCCCTCGGGTGGGAGCGTTGTTGAGCGTGGTGGTTTTCCTTATCGCACTCTTGATGGTGCCGCTGTTGTGGCCGCTTTAGCTGCGTTATTGTTTTGCCCTTCAGCTTGGGCACTCCCAAAAGAGGTTGTGAGAGGGTTCCCTGAGGGTGTTGGCCCCTCGATGCCGACGGGGCCTACGCCATTGCACGGAGTTGAGGAGCGCGGCTTCTACGTTTACTTTGTAGAGCGGCGGGTAGCGCGCGTTTAATTGTCGATAGATTATGGAGAGGAGAAGCATTTTGGCGATGGAAGAACGGATGGAGAAGAGGTTTCTTCAGCTGGTATTCGCTATTCTGGTCTTTGGACCGACGATGACCAGTGTTCTGATGGCGAATTGGTTCCAGAAGGTAATCCCTGGTATTCCCACGCTGCTGGAATACGTCCTACTCTCTCTTCCTGCTGTGATCGTGGTGGTGATTCTTTTTGCCTACAAGCCGCGGGTGGTGGCGTGGCTCAGGAGGATTGATAAGAGGAAACAAGGTTAGGTAACCTGGAACGCATCACCAGGGACCTAGCTTACGACTGGGCTTTGGATCAATCTCAGATTTTTGCTGATAACCTCCCGAAAGCTAAAACGAACACGCTAAGAAGGCTAACTAGCCAACTATCACCTTGGTTTTCAGAGCCATTGTCATCTCGAGCGCAATGTCCCGAACGGAGCGAGGGACACGAATTCGCCTGTGGTGAACAACGTTGAACCAAGGAATCTTGTTCGCTTGGAGGCGACCTTTGGTTTAAAAAAGCGAGACTTCTCGATTCGCTCCAGGCGCGTAGTGCCTTCCGCTCACTCGGAATGACGCGATAGTAGATTGAAGTTCTTTACGCTCAATCCTTTGGTGAAAGTGATGGGTAGCTAGGAGGGCCAAGAAGCCCGCTTTCAGGTAATTCTCAGGGGTTAAACTTCATGCGGCAATAGCCCAACCGTCCCTAACCCCTTCTCTCTCCTAATCCTAGGAGAGGGAAAGGGCCAAGTCCCGCGGTTCTCCAGTTCATCTTTCGGAAAGTTGTGCCAGGTTTGTCCAAAGCCCAATTACGAGTCTGGGCTTTTATTTTGCTTCGGAAACCAGGGCACGAAGGCGCTAGTGGCTTCGATGTACTCCTTGTACTTGGGCTTGGTCTCCTTCAGGCTCTTCTCCAGCAGCGCCACGCCGGAGACGCGCAGCAGCAGGATCGTCATCAGGATGGGGCTGAAGATGGTCCACCAGCCGCCAGCCGCGAGCGCGATCAAATAGTAGGCCCACCATTGGGTCGCATCGCCGAAGTAGTTGGGATGGCGGCTGTAGCGCCAGACGCCGGTGTTGAGTACCTTGCCCTTGTTTGAGGGATCGGCTTTGAAGAGCGCCATCTGCAGGTCGCCCACGGCCTCGAAGAAGAAGCCCACGCCCCAGACTGCCATCGCTGCGTAGTCGAGCGCGGTTAAACGGGCTGGCGTGGCGCTGATGTGAGCTGCCAGCAGCGGCGCCGAGATCACCATCAGCAAGAAGCCCTGGAGCACGAAGACCTGGAAGTAGCTCTGCCACCACCACTTGTTCCCGGCTTCTTCTCGCATCTCTTGATAGCGATAATCCTCACCTTTGCCCCAGTTGCGGTAGAGAATGTAGGTCGAAAGTCGCAGCCCCCAGATCGTGACCAGGGTGCTGATGAGCCACTTGCGGCCTGCGAAACCATCGGGCGTGAGGGCGAAGTAGACCCAGTTGGCGATAACGAAACCGCTTCCCCAGAAGATATCGACAATGCTGCTGTTCTTCAGTATCAGGCTGATGACCCAAAGCAATGTCATAAAGCCCAGGATGACCAGGGCTGTAATTCCATAGACCTGGAACAATATAGCTCCCTCCTTCGTTAATCTGGAACGTGATGTACCTGGAACCGCGGAGACGGCGAAGAGGCGCGAAAAAAGATAGAGCCTCCGCGCCTGAGTTTGGAGATCGCTTGGGAACAGCTATCGCTTGGCGGAGACGCAAGTGAATCCTGCGGCACCAGGACCGATGTGCGCACCGATGACAGGCGTTACCTCGACCTCGATTGGCTCTATCTCGCCGGGGAAGAGCTCTCGGGCTCGCTCGCGCAGTACCTTGAGCCTCTCTGGCGCGTGGGTGTGCACCAGCGCGATCTTCTCCAACGGCGCGAGATCCTCCAGCATATCGATTAGTTGCTGTATGGCTCGTCGTTCTGTGCGCACCTTTTGGACGTCTGGGTTGCCGTCGTGCATAGTGAGCAGCGGTTTGATCCTCAACAGACTGCCGATCTTGGAGACTGCCCAGTTCATCCGCCCGCTGCGCTGGAGAAACTCCAGGGTGTCCAGCGCGGCGAAGAGATGTGTCCGTTTGCCCAGATCCTTCAGCATCTCGACGATCTCGCCGAGCGAGCGGCCGGCCTCGGCGGCTCTGGCTGCTGCTTCGATCAGGAAGCCAGTGCCCATACTCAATTGTCCGGAATCGAGGACTGTCACGGGCACAGCGTCGGTGGCCTCGGCGGCCAGCTGGGCTGTGTTCAGCGTCCCGCTCAAGCTGATCGAGATGTGAATGGAGAGGATCTCATCCGCGCCTTTATCCGCTAGCTGCTCATATGTCTCCCGAAACATCTCCGGGCCAGGGGATGCCGTCTGAGGGTGGTGCTCAAAGTCTGGCAGCCGGCGGTAAAATTCTTCCCGTGATATGTCGATTCCGTCGAGGTAGCTTGCCTGACCGACGTTGATGTAGAGAGGTACGACGGTGATACCCAGATTGGATACAACGTCCGTTGGCAGGTCGCAGGTGCTATCGGTGACGATCTTGATTGACATAGTTCCTTGATGCCTGCTACTCGGTCGGGTAGAGCACGTCGGTCTTGGCGGCCATGATAAAGTCGTTTTCGTGCAGCCCTTTGATCTTGTGGGTGTACCAGGTGACTGTAACCCGGCCCCACGTCAGGGTGATGATGGGGTGATGGCCTTCCTCCTCTGCCTCCTCGCCGACTGCGTTGGTGAAATCCAACGCTTCGACGAAATTGTGAAACTTGAACGTTCGCCTCAATTTCTTGACGCCGCTCTCCTCCACCAGGTCCCATTCGGGCACTTGAGGACGATGGGCTTCGATGGCTTCCTCGGTCAGGGGCGGGTCGTCGCCACGACAAGCGGTACACTTCATCTGGGCCAGCTTGGCCATTTTTCCCTCCTCAATGGACTAAAGCTTCAGATGGGGACGTTGTATCAATGCCTTTGCCCCCACACGTCTCCAGTTGCTTCTCCGGAGAGCTCGTCGGGCCGGCTTTCTCTGTCGCTGCTCTTGGCTGATGAGCTTGCTGATTCTCTCAAGTAAGAAGCGTCCCCGAGTAAAGAGGCTTGACTTTATGATTATACATTTGTTATGTTGCTTTGACAACCATCCGAAGGTGGAGATCAGAGGGTTGATCATTTTCGAACCAGAGGGGCAATGGCTCTTACGAAAACGTTAACCGGGAAGCCAATGCATTCTGATTTTGGAGTTTCTCGCCTGTTGACTTCAAAACGAAAGTGCGTTGCATCTGGAAAACGATACACCCTGGCTAAAAAAGGGCAAACTTTACAAATTGACCAACTCAATGTAAAATTGAGCATCGTTGGATTTTGTCGAAAAGAGGAGGAAATTTTGCCAAACAAGAAATCAGCCGAAAAACGTGTCCGCAGCTCGAGGCGAAAACGCCAGTACAACCAGGTCCATCGCGGGCGAGCTCGCACCAAGGACAAGAAAGCACGCCGCTTGATCGAAGCAGGTAACGTCGAAGAAGCCCGCCAGGCCGTACGTGAGGCGGTCAGCGCGTTGGATAAAGCCGCGCAGAAAGGCGTCATTCACAAGAACAAGGCCGCCCGGCGCAAATCGCGCCTGATGACCCAGCTGAACCAGCTCGAAGAAGAACCGGCCTGACGTAGCCGAGCACTAAGTAGAGACGCTGTGATACCCCCCCAGAGCCACCGTCGCGATTTTATTGTGACGGAGTCTCTTTTTTTGTAACTCTTTCTTGTTTTGCTCGCAGCGGATCTTCATCCGCTGCTGGTTGGCCCTTGCAGAGCTATACGGAGGACTTGCAATGGAGATCAAAGGTTTTGAGTTTCCAGACGAATTGTACTACGACGATTCCCACGATTGGGTTCGCATTGAGGGCGACATAGCCATCCAGGGAATGACCGCACTGGGGCAAGAAATTGCTCAGGAGATCGTCTTCGTCGAGATGCCCCGTTCCGGTCGCGAGGTAGAACAGGGACAAACTTTCATGTCAATGGAATCGGGCAAGTGGGTCGGGCGCATCCCCGCGATGGTCAGCGGCGAGATCCTGGAGGCCAACGAAGAGCTGGAATGGGAACCGACGCTGGTCAACGAGTCGCCATACGACGAGGGCTGGCTGGTCAAGATCAAGATGACCGATCCCTCCGAGCTGGATAATTTGATGGAATCAAGCTCGGATCAATTCAAAGCCTTCATTGAGGAAGAGATGGCAGAATACGAGGAAATCCTGGGATAGCCACTCGACACGCCCAAGGGCGAAACGACGCCATAGCAAAAGCCCCCGCCCTGCTCGAACGAATGTCCGTTCGCCAGCATCAGCAGCGGGGATTGACGGGGGCTTCTGCGTTACTCTCGCTAAAAGGGTAAGTCAATGCATCTCAATCGACTCGAGACAGTGACCTGGCAAGACTCCCAACTGCTCTACCACGCCCAGCCGCGGCTGAATCGCGAGGGGCTTAATTTGCTCTCCCCGGCGACGCCCTACGTCTGCATTGGGCGCTTCCAGGACGTGGAACAGGAGGTCGACGTCGCGTTCTGTCGCGAGCAGGGCATTCCCATCTTCCGACGCGAGGTCGGCGGCGGCGCGGTCTTCCTCGATGGCGAGCAGCTGTTCTACCAGCTGATCATCCATCGCGACAATCCGCTCGTGCCCGCCGGGAAGGACGCGTTCTACCGCACGTTCCTCCAGGCCCCCATCGCGGCGTATCAGGCGCTGGGCATCGCGGCGCAGTACAAGCCCGTCAACGACATCGTCGCCAACGGGCGCAAAATCTCTGGCAACGGCGTCGGCGAGATTGGCGATTACATCGTCTTCGTCGGCAATCTGATCGTGGACTTCGACTACGAGATGATGTCACGCGTGCTGCGCGTGCCCGACGAGAAGTTTCGCGACAAAGTCTACAAGACGCTACGTGAGAACCTCTCCACCGTCAAGCGCGAGCTGGGGAGCACCCCGCCGACCGACGAGCTGTGGGACGTACTGGCGGAATCGTTCGCCGAGGTGCTGGGTCCGCTGGAGCTCAACACCGCGATTGACGACACCTGGCGCGCCCAGACGAACGCGCTGGCATCGCGCCTCTTGAGCGACGATTGGCTGTACCAGAAGGGGCGGAAGCGAGAGGATCACGCGGTGAAGATCCGCGCCGGCGTGGAAGTGAAGCAGACGATGCACAAAGCGCCCGGCGGCCTGATCCGTGCCACGACAGAGCTGCACGATGACATTATCGCCCATATCGCGCTCTCGGGCGACTTCTTCTTCTATCCCGAGGAGAAATTAAAGGCGCTGGAATCGGCGCTAGAGGGGATGCCCGTGGAGGAGATGGAACAAGCCGTCACGCGCTTCTACGAGGAGCACGCCATCGAAAGCCCAGGCGTGACCCCGGCGGATTTCGCGCAGCTGCTGGCGTAGATCAGCAGCGGTAGAGACAGTGCTCACGCACGTAAGCTTCGACGGGCGGCGGCACGAGATAGCGAATCGGTAGCCCCTCGCGTACCCGTCTCCGCAGGTCAGAGCCGGCGATGTCGAGGTGCGGCGCATCGACCCAGGCCAATCGCTCCCGAATGCCCGGGATCTCCTCCGCCAGCGCCTCCACATCCGTCTCCCAGCCCGGTCGCTGCATCACCGCCAGCTGCGCTTGCTGCACAATGCCCGCCGGGTCCTGCCAAGTGTCCATCTGAGCCAGGCTATCTCCGCCCATCAGGAAATAAAGCGTTGCCTTGGGCCGCCTGTCCTGCAACAGGCCCAGCATATCGACCGTGTAATGAGGCCCTGGACGGTCCAAATCCAACCGAGAGATCACAAATTCAGCCCGATCGGCGATAGCCAGCTTCACCATCGCCACACGGCATCGAGCGGGGGTCAGGGGTTGCTGCGGCTTGTGAGGTGGCTGTGCAGCTGGCGCGAAGAGGACCCGATCAAGCCGCAGCTGCGCCAGCGCGTTCTCAGCCAGCACCAGATGCCCATAGTGCGGCGGATCGAATGTTCCGCCCAGTACGCCCAATCGGAGGTTTGAGCTGGAGGCCCTGGACGCGGTCATTCTTCCCAGACGAGCTCCGCGTCGCCGATGATGACCGTATCGCCAGGCTGCACGCCAGCCTCTCGCAACGCCTCGGTGATGCCCATCCGATCCAGCGCGCGTTGGAAACGTTGGACCGCCTCGTCCAGGTTCCAGACTGTCATCGCCGCCAGACGTTCCACCTCCACGCCGTGGACGTGCCACTCGTCCTGCACTTTCTCAATGGTGAAGGCCTCTTCTTCCTCCTCCAGGCGGAAGACGGGCAGCTCCTCCGGAGGCGTCTCTTCCTCTTCCGGCAGCTCGTCCAGGATCTGTGCCGCGCGGTAGAGCAGCTCACGTACGTTCTCCTGCGCCAGCGCGGAGATGGCCATCGCCTCGTAGCCTTGCGCCTCGAGCGCCTTGCGCACCTCGGGCCAGCGTTCCTTGGCTTGTGGCATATCGATCTTGTTGAAGGCCACCAGCTGCGGCTTCTCCACCAGCCCCTCGCTGAAGGCGTCCAGCTCCTGATTGATGGTCTCGAAATCCTCCAGCGGCTGGGCCGAAAGGCCGTCGATGAGGTGTATCAGCACCCGAGTTCGCTCGACGTGGCGGAGGAACTCGTGGCCTAGCCCCTTCCCTTTGGATGCGCCTTCGATCAGGCCCGGAATGTCCGCCATCACAAACTCGGTTTGGGGATCGAGCGTGACCACGCCGAGGTAGGGTTGGAGCGTGGTGAAAGGGTAAGCGGCGATTTTGGGCCGCGCGGCCGTCGTCGACGCCAACAGAGTCGACTTGCCAGCGTTGGGCACTCCTACCAGCCCCACGTCGGCCAGCAGCTTGAGCTCCAGCCGGAGCCAACGCTCCTCGCCGGGCTCACCGTGCTCAGCCGTGCGGGGCGCCTGATCGGTAGCGGTGGCGAAGCTGGCATTGCCGCGCCCGCCGCGCCCGCCGTGCGCGACGACCATCTCCTGCCCCGGCTCGGTCAGATCGCCCAGCAGCTGACCGGTACGGGCATCGTAAACCATCGTGCCGGGCGGCACGCCGGCCCGCACGTCCTCGCCGGACGCACCGCGCTGTTTACTGCCACGCCCGTGCTGGCCCCGTGGAGCCTTGAAGTGCGTTTTTTTGCTGAAGCGGTAGAGTGTGTTCAGGTGCTCGTCCACGTAGAGCACCACGTCGCCCCCATCGCCGCCGTCGCCGCCGGCCGGCCCGCCGTGGGCTACGTATTTCTCGCGTCGGAAAGCGACACAGCCGTCGCCCCCATCGCCGCCTTTGACGTAAATCTTGGCTTCATCATGAAACATTGCCGGGGTAGGATACCGTAAATGGGGAGGATGTCAAATTGTGCAAATGGCGAATGGTGAATAGCGAATAGCAAATGGTGAATAATGAATATTGAATGTAAGCGGCGTCGGTCGCGTTTTCGGCGCGTTAATGCATCAATCAACCCGGCGCACCTGAGCCAGGAGCATTCCCGCCAGCATCAGGCCGCAGCCCACCAGCTGCTGAGCCGTGAGCGTCTCGTCCAGCAGCAGCCAGCCGGCCATCGCTGCAAAGACCGATTCCATACTGAGGATGATGGCCGCGTGGGTCGATTGGGTGTAACGCTGTGCTACCACCTGCCCCGTATACCCCAGGGCAGTGGAGAGAATCCCGGTGTAAAACACAGCCGGCATCACCAACAGGACGCCGCCCCAGGTGCCCGGCTCCAGCATCAGCGTCACCGGCAGGCTCAGCAGCGAACAGACGGCGTATTGCACCACGGCCAGCCGCAGAGGATCTCGCCTGGGTGCGATCTTCCCGATGGCGATGACGTGCAGCGCGAACATCAGCGCACTGCCCAACACCCAGCCATCGCCGGGGGCCAGCCGAAAATCGGCCCGAACGCTGAGTAAAAAGAGCCCCGCCACCGCCACGCCCGCGCCCAGCCAATCGCTCCACCCTGGTTTTTCCCGCCAGACCAACGCCAGCAGGAGAGGTACGATCACAATATAGAGCCCGGTGATGAAGCCACCCTTGCCGGCTGTGGTGTGGATCATACCGATTTGCTGGAGCGAGGCTCCTCCAAACAGAATGGCGCCCAGCAACACGCCGTCGCGGAGCTCCGGCCCGACCATCCCGCGCAGCCGCCGCCAGCCGACGACGGGGGCCAGCGCCAGAGCGCCGAGGGCAAAACGGGCAGCGTTGAAAGCAAACGGCCCTACTTGCTCCATCCCCTGGCGCTGAGCCACGAAGGCGCTGCCCCAGATCAGAGCGATCAGAAGGAGAGAGAGATCGGCCCAGAGATGTTTCCTTTCGGTCAAAGTTGAGTGGCTACTCATAGCGCAGCGCCTCAATCGGATTGAGAAGCGAGGCTCGCCGCGCTGGATAGACGCCGAACACCAGCCCTACCGCCGCTGAGAAGGACGTCGCCAGCAAGACCGCCTGCGGCTTGATGACGGCGCTGAACCCATCGACCAGCGTGGAGATGATGGACGCCCCCACCACGCCCAGCCCGATACCCACCATGCCGCCGACCACAGACAACGTCATCGCCTCAAGTAGAAACTGCCACAGGATGTCGCGCCGCTTGGCGCCGACCGCCTTGCGCAGCCCGATCTCCCGCGTCCGCTCCGTCACGGAAACCAGCATAATGTTCATAATCCCGATCCCGCCGACCAGCAAGCTGATACCAGCGATAGCGCCCAGGAAAATTGTCAGTACGTTGGTGATGTTGCCGAAGATGCTGATGATATCCTCCTGGCTGATGATGGTGAAATCGTCCTCGTCGGTGAAATCAATGTTATGGCGCTCTCGCAGAATGGTCGCGACCTGTTCCGAGGCGGCATCGAGCCGATCTTCGCTGACCGCCTCGACGATAATCTGCGAGACGGTATAGCCCCCGGCTCGACTGCGGGTCGAAAACAGGCGCGTCTGCGCCGTCGTCAGCGGGATAAGCACCGTGGCGTCCTGACTCCCGAACGACGAACCGCCCTTCCCCTCCATCACGCCGATGACCCGGAAAGGCACCTCTTTGATCCTGACGGTCTGATTGATGGGATACGGGTTGTCCGGGAAGAGCTCCTCCACGATGTCCTGGCCCAGGACGGCTACCAGGGAGCGGCCATCCATATCGGAGTCGCGGATAAATTCGCCCATTTCCGGGTACCAGTTCCGCACCTCGGCGTAGTCGGGAGCGACGCCCTCGACGCGGGCGACCATATCCTCCTTGCCCGTGGCGACGACGGTCGAGCGATCCACGATGGGCGAAACCGCCACCACGTCCGGGGCGCGGATGGGATCGCGAAGCGCCTCCACATCCCGATTGGTCAGCTCAGCGCCGCCCAGAATCGTCCCCGGCTGGCCTGAGGTAGCCTCATCCTCGCCGCCCGGCACGACAAACAACAAATTCGAGCCCAGGCCCTGGAACTGACTCTCCACATAGACAGAGACGCCCTCGCCGGCCGCCATCAGCGTGATGACCGCCCCGACGCCGATGATGATGCCCAGCATCGTCAGCGCAGAGCGGAGCTTGTTAGCTGTCAGCGCGCGGAAAGCAATCCGCATACTCTCCAATGGATTCATCCCTCTCCCCCCGGCATCGCCACAAGCGGCTCTTCGACCATCTCGTTGCCCTCTATCGCACCGTCGTAAAGATGCAAAATACGCTTGGTATGCTGTGCGATCTGCCGATCGTGCGTTACCAACACCACCGTGAGCCCTCGTTCGCGGTTCAGCTCCTGCAACACGGCCATCACCTCGGTCCCGGACTCGCTGTCCAAATTGCCCGTCGGCTCGTCGGCGAGGATGATGGCCGGGTCATTGACCAACGCCCGCGCAATGGCCACCCGCTGTTGCTGACCGCCGGAAAGCTCGGTGGGCAGATGATCCAGGCGATGCCCCAGCCCGACGATCTCCAGCGCCTGCCGCGCCCTCTCTCGCCGCTTGGCCGGACCCACGCCGGCGTAGACCAGGGGCAGCATCACGTTCTCGACCGCCGTGGTACGCGAGAGCAGATTGAACGTCTGGAAGACAAAACCAATCTGGCGATTACGGATCTCGGCCAGCTCGTCATCGTGCAGCCTGCCGACATCCTCGCCCTCCAGCAAGTAGGTGCCCGACGTCGGTTGGTCGAGACAGCCGATGATATTCATCACCGTCGACTTCCCGGAACCGGAAGGCCCCATAATGGACATCATCTCGCCTTTCTCCACCGTCAGCGAGGCTCCACGCAAGGCGTGCACCTCTACCTCGCCCATCTGATAGATTTTGGTGATCTCCCGCAGCTCGATAACCGATCTACTCATCCCATTCCTCGTCACTATCTCGAACGCGCAATCGTAGAGACGTTACTCACCACGTCCGAACTCAAACGACGCGGACTCCATTGCCCGCACGACTTCATCTCCCTCTGAAAGGCCATCGATCACCTCGACGCGGCCCTGGTAGCGGGGTCCCAGCTCGACGTCCACGCGCTCGATCTGGCCCGCTATGCGACGCTCCACGTAGGTCTGACCGGTCTCGCGATCGACCCGCACTACCCAGGTGGGAACTGTCAATACGTCTGCGCGCTCCTCCACGATGATCGTCACGTTGGACGTCATATCAGCGCGGAGCGGCTGATCGGTGGGCGCTAACCCCACGGTGAGGTCATAAGTGACGATGCCGTCATCACGTGTGGCCTCCGATGCAATATAATCGACGGTGCCGGTGAAAACCGCGTCTGGAAGCGCATCCAGCGTCACCCGGGCCGTCTGCCCCACGTCCAGCTGCCCAACGTCGATCTCGTCTACGTCAGCGGAGACGTGGAATTGCGTCGTATCGACCAGCGTGATCACCGGCTGGCCGGCCGCGGCCCGTTCGCCGACGCGAACGTCGACCGCTCCGACGATACCATCGAAAGGCGCCTCCAGCGTGGCTTGCTCCCAAGCCAGCTCCGCTTGCTCTAGGGCGGCTTGAGCCTGCTCCACTCGCGCCTTGGCCGAGGCGATCTGCTCCTCCGTCGCCCCCTCCTTCAGCAGCTCGAGATCGGCCTGGGACGCGTCGCGTTGAGCGGCCGCCGACCAGACGCTGGCGTTGGCCGAGCGAAGCTCCTCCTCCTTCGGCCCGGCCTCCGTCTCGTCGATCTGAGCCTGGGCCGCCTCCAGCGACTCATACGCCGCCTCCATCTCGTAACGTGCTCGCTCCTCAATCGGCCCCAGCAGGGGGCAGATTTCCATCTTCTCGCCGGTCTTAGGATGTTCGAACTTGAAACATTCCATCGTGTTATCGTGCCGATCCTTGGCCTTCTTGTGCTCCGTCAGCGCGGCCGCATACTCGGCCCGGACTTCGGCGATCTGGGCTTCGCTGGCCCCGGCCTCGACTTGATCGCGCCGAGCGACAGCCGCCACGACTTGAGCCTCGGCGGCGTTTAGATTCGCCTCGGCCGCCTCCACCTCCTCCGGCTGTGGTCCGGCCCGGAGCTTATCCATCTGCGCCTCGGCCGCCGCGAGATTCGCCTCGGCCTGTATGACCTCCAGCGCCAGGCGATCGGCGTCTAGCCTAGCCAACGTATTCCCTGCCGAGACCCTATCGCCGACCTCAACAGGCAGCTCAGTCACCTCCCCGCCGGCCTCAAAGGCCAGCTGAACACGCTCCTGCGGCTCGACTCGCCCGCTGGCATTGACCGCCACCAGCAGCGTCCTCCGCTCCACCACGGTGGAGCGGAAATCGCCTCGATCTCGGTCAGCCGACCAGGAGCGCCAGATCAAAAGCCCGCCTATCGCTGCCACAAGCACAGCGCCGATCATCGTATAACGCATCGTCCGGTTCATATGCTCCTCCACCCCCTACCGAGGCCCGAAGTCAAAGCTGGTTTCATCCGTGAGCCGCACTAAGGTGTCACCTTCGGAAAGCCCTTCGAGCACCTGCACGAAGCCCTGATCGCGCACGCCCAGCTCTATGTCCACTCGTTCCACCTCATCCCCCACGCGCCGATGGACATAGGCCTGGCCGGTGTCGCGGTCGAGGCGCACCACCCAGGTGGGGATCTTCAATACATCCTCGAGCTCCGCCACCTCAATCGTTGCCTCGGCCGACATATCGGCGCGGATCGGCTCATCGGTGGGCAGCAGGTTGATGGTAACGTCGTATGTCACGACGCCGCCATCAAGCGTGGCGATCGGCGCAATGCGCCCGACGGTGCCGGTGATGACCGCATCCGACAAGGCATCAACCGTTACCTCCACCGTCTGACCCGGCGTGAGCTGGGCCACGTCCATCTCATCTACCTTGACGGTCATATGGAACTGCGAGTTATCCAACATCACAATCGCTGGCCCCTGAGCAGGAGCAGTCTCACCGGCCTGAACGTTGACCCGAGAGACGATACCATCAAACGGCGCTCGCAGTGTGGCGTTCTCCATCGCAAGCTCCGCCATCTCCAGCGCCGCCCGCGCCTGCGCCACCTGCGCCTCGGACTCGGCGATCTCCTCCTCGGACGCGCCAGCCAGCAACAGGTCCAATTGCGCCTGCGCGGCATCCCGTTGCGCAGCGGCAGACCAGACCTCAGCTTCAGCCGCGCGAACTTCCTCCTCATCGGTACCACTCAATACGTTTTCAAGGTTCGCCTCAGCCGCCGCTAGCTGCTGCTTGGCCGTGTAGAGATCGTAATTCGCGTGCTCCTTTGCCTCTTCGTTTCCCTCGTCGACTTCATCGTAGGCCCGCTGAGCTAACTTTCGCTGCTTCTCAGCCTCGGCGACCCGGGCCTCTGCAGCGGCGATCTGGGCCGACGTGGGGCCATTCTTGAGCTGATCCCGGTTCGCCGCAGCCGAGCTGACCCGGGCCTGTGCATCGCGCAGGCTCGCCTCGGCTTTCTCTACCTCACGCTGTCGCGGCTGTGATTTAAGCTCAGCCAGCTGCGCCACCGCCTGCTCCAGCGAGGCTCTGGATCGCGCCACCTGGGTCTCCATCTGACGGATGTCCAGCCGCGCCAATAGATCGCCGCTTTCGACCACGTTCCCTTCCTCCACCAACACCTCGGCAACGTGCCTCGGCGTGTCGAACGTCAAATTCACCCGTGCCTTGGGCTCAATGCGCCCGCTGGCCGTGACCGCCACCAGCATCGAGCCGCGCTCGGCGACGGTGGAGCGCCCCGTCTGCGTCTCCTGCTCCGACGCCCAGGGACGCCATAGGAGCGCGCCAGCGCTCGCCGCGATGGCGACGGCGATAACGATGTAGATGGTACTTCGCTTCATCATCCCTCCCAATCGGTTCCTAGACTATAAAGTTGACCGCGGTCACGAATTATAAATTGTAATGTGAGCTTGTCAAGTCAAATCAGGAGTGAACATACAATCGCCTCCAGCAGCTTTTGGGTGAGCGCCTTAACGCCCGGCGCAACGTCGCCGACGGGGCCGACGCAAGCGGGGCAGCCGTCGGCGCAGGAGCACTCGCGCACCCGATCCACCGCCGCCGCCAGCAGCTCCTCACGGATCTCGTAGAGCCGTGCGCTCAACCCGGCGCCGCCCGGCGCGCTGTCGTAGAGCGTCACGGCGGGCGCCACCTCGCCCGCCCTCGTCCGCGCCCGGGCCTCCACCGCCGATCCCAGATCCCCCGGGGCGCACATCAGGTGCAGCGGCGCCAGGTTTCGCAGCAGGTAAGCCAGGCCACCCAGCGCCCCGCGGGTGCCGCGGGCCCGTTCGGCCTGCCGATGACAGGACGGGCAGAGCGTGATCAGGTTCTCCAGTCGATTGGCGAGCTTGTAGCGATCGTTCTGGCCTGGCACGTAGCCAAAGGCGCGGAACGGCGTCAGATGGTGCACGTCGTGCTGGCGGTCGCCGCGCTCTGGCGCGCCACAGCGACGGCAGCGATGATCATCGCGAGCGCGGGCGGCGTCCCGCTGAGCAGGCCAGTTGGGCCCGTAATCGAGCCGGGGCTTCAGCACGCCGGCCTTTTCCAGTGCTTTTGTCAGCTCCCTAGAGAGCGTCAGCCGGTAGCCGATGGTGCGCATCGTCTGCTCCGGCAGATCGATCGGGGCCCAGCCCAGCGTCTCGTGCGAGTAGCGCTTGATCCGCCGGTAGCCGGTCGCCTGCGTCGTGATCAGCAGCTCGCCGTAAGTATGCGTGACCTGCGGTTGCTCGTCGGCCTGCTCCTGAGCGGCCTGATCGGTAGAGCGGAGCACCTCCAGCACCTCGACCTCGGTGGTGGCGCTGGCGCGGGTGTAATAGTCGAGCTCGGCCGGCTGGACTTGCGCGATGCCCTCGTCCCAATCCAACGCATCGACCACATAGGTCTCGCTCGCGTGCAGGTAGACCGCGCCCTCGTGGATCAGCGTCGGGGCGCTGGGACGATCCATCTCGCCGATCACCTCCGGTTCAGAGGCATCTTTCGTATCGCCGCTCGTGGCCTGGATGACGACGGTATCGGGCGAGCTGGTACGCAGCGAAAGCCGCGCGGCCGGATACCCCTCGCCGATCCAGGTGTAGTTGCCGTTGTGGCGGTGGAGCAGATCCTCGTCAGCCAGCGCGTCCAGGATCTCTTCGACGTCCTCGAAGCGGCCAAACGACTCCCCTGGCTCAAAGGGCAGCTCGAAGGCCGCGCAGGCGACGTGGTTGGCCAGCACGGACAGATTATCGGGGTCGAGCAGCGCGTGCTCCACCGGCTGGCCGAAGAAATAGTCGGGATGCGTGATCAGGTACTGATCGAGCGGCAGCGCGCTGGCGACCAACATTGCGCTGGAAAGCCCGGCCCGGCGTCCGGCCCGCCCGGCCTGCTGCCAAGTGCTGGCGATGGTGCCGGGATACCCCGTCATCACGCAGGCGCTCAGCTGACCGATGTCGATGCCCAGCTCCAGCGCGTTGGTCGTGACCACGCCGCGCACCGCGCCCTCGCGCAGACCGCGCTCGATGGCGCGCCGCTCGTTGGGGAGATAGCCGCCGCGGTAGCCCTCGATCGCCTGCCGATCGCCGCCGCTGGCCGTGACGGCGTCGCGCAGGTAGCCGAGCAAGACCTCGGTGGTCAAGCGGGCGCGGGCGAAGACGATCGTCTGCACGTCGGCCTCCAGGAAGCGCGCCGCGATGTCCTTGGCGACCAGCGTGGCGCTGCGCCGGATGCCCAGCTGCTCATCGACCAGCGGCGGGTTGTAGAAGACGATGTGCTTCTCGCCCCGCGGCGCCCCGTCGTCGTCCACCAGCGTGACCGGCGCCTCGATCAGCCGCTTCGCCAGCTCGCGCGGGTTGGCGATGGTAGCCGAGGCGCAGATGAAGCGCGGATCGGCGCCATAGAAGCGGCAGACCCGCTGCAGGCGTCGCAGCACGTTCGCCACGTGCCCGCCGAAGATGCCGCGGTAGGTGTGCATTTCGTCGAGCACAACGTAGCGCAGGTTACTGAAGAAGCGCATCCAGCGGGTATGATGCGGCAGGATGCCGACGTGGAGCATATCCGGGTTGGTGACCAGCAGCTGGGCCTCGTTGCGGATGGTCGAGCGCTGGGCGGTCGGCGTATCGCCGTCGTAGGCCCGCAGCGTGATGTCGAAATCGGGGATCAGGGTTTTGAGGTTGGTCAGCTGGTCGTGGGCCAGCGCCTTGGCCGGGAAGATGTAGAGCGCGCAAGCCTTCGGATCGTTGAGCAGTGCGTCGAGGACCGGCACGTTGTAAGCCAGGGTCTTGCCGGAGGCGGTCGACGTGGACAGCACGACGTTTTCGCCGTTCAGGGCGGCCTCGATGGCCTGGGCCTGGTGGACGTAAGGCCGGTCGACGCCCTGGGCCTGAACGGCGGCGACGAGGCGGGGATCGAGCGTATCTGGCCAGGGTGCGGTGCGAGCGTGGCGCGCTGGCACGCGCTGCCAGGCGGTCACACAGCGCATAAACTTGGGATCTTGCCGGAAAGCATCCAACACCTCGGATAGGGTGGCCATAGGTGCGATTATAAGCCGTGATCGGGCCAGGAGCAAGGTACGTTGACAGTCGTATCGTCTCATTGTATAGTGCTCAGCGTATGGCAACGAAGGAGGACTATGCTAGACCGAGATGCTGTCGAGGCTTTGTTTTTCGACCTGGATGGAACGTTGATGGACACCGACGATCAGACGGTAGAGAAAATCGCGCTGCGGCTGCAGCGCTGGCACGTGCCGCGCCCCTATCGGCTGGCCCGGCGGCTGCTGATGCTCGCGGAGACGCCGGCCAATGCGTTTCTCACTGTGTTGGACGTCTTTGGCCTGGATGCGGTATTGATGAAGCTGACAGATCGCCTGCGGCGGCTGCGCGGGCTGTCCACGCAGCCGGATTTCTGGATCATCGACGGCGTGGAGGAGATGCTTGCCACGTTGGATGGGCAATACCAGCTGGGCGTGGTCACGACACGAGGACGACGCGACGCCGAAGGGTTCCTGCGTCAGCACGATCTCGGTCACTACTTCGAGGTGGTGGTGACCCGCGAGAGCACCTGGCGGCTCAAGCCGCATCCCGCGCCGATCCGGCACGCGGCGCAGCGGCTCGGCGTGCCCGTCGACCGGTGCGCGATGGTGGGCGACACGACGGTCGACGTCAAGTCCGCCCGGCGCGCCGGGGCCTGGGCGGTGGCCGTGCTGTGTGGCTTCGGCGAGCGGAAAGAGCTGGAACGATCCGGCGCTCACGTGGTGCTGGAGCATATCGCCCGGCTGCCGGCGGTGCTGCAAGGAGGGAGATGAAGCGATGGATACGGAAATCGTCTACGCGTGGATGACATCGCCGGTGGGGCCGATCTGGGTGGCGTCGACCGAGACGGGGCTGTGCGCGGTAACGCTGGGCGATGCGCAGCCCGACGCTCTCTTCGATTGGCTGGCCGAGCACGTCGGCCAAAAGCAGCCGCAGGAGGATGCCGAGGCGATGAAGCCCGCGTTGACTCAGTTGCGCGAATACTTCTCCCGCGTCCGCCGTGCCTTCGATCTTTCGCTGGACGTGCGCGGCACCGCGTTCCAGCGAGCGGTGTGGGAGGCGGTCGCCCGTATCCCCTACGGCGAGACGGCCTCCTACGGTGAGATCGCCCAGCGCGTCGGGAAGCCCCGGGCCGCGCGTGCGGTGGGGGCCGCGGTCGGCGCCAATCCCCTGCCCATCATCATCCCCTGCCACCGCGTGATCGGCGCCGACGGCTCGCTGACCGGCTACGGGTCTGGGTTGGACGTGAAGGAGCGCCTTCTGCGGCTGGAAGGCGTATCACTCTGATCGCACCGTGAGTGAGCTGAACGATGCATGCTGATGCTGATCTGAGGCAGCGTCTGCGTGAGCTGGGCGTCGTGAAGGGCGTCCGCGAGCTGGCGGAGCAGCCCTCGCGACGCGAGGTCGCCATCGAGGACCTTGTCACTGGTCACTTCCACGCCACTTCGCGCGGGCGATGCTTCGTCGCCGAGGAGACTTATCCCCTCGACCACGCCCACGGCGATCTGCCGCTTGGCGCGTTCCTGGGGCTGTCGCCGGACCTCGTCGCGCAGGTGGAGGGCGACGAGGCGCTGCGCGAGGTGGATCTGCGGCGGGCGTGCTTCCTGGATACGGAGACGACGGGGCTTTCTGGCGGCACCGGCACGATGGCCTTCGTCGTCGGCTTGGGCTTCTTCGAGCCGGTCGCCGATGACGAGCCCGAGCGTTTCCGCGTCCAGCAGTACTTCTTGCGTGATCCCGGCGACGAGTCGGCGATGATCGAGGCGCTGGCCGAACAGCTGCCCACCTTCGAGGCGTTGGTCTCGTTCAACGGTCGCGCCTTCGACGTTCCGATCATCCAGAATCGCTTTATCTTGGCCCGCACGCCGCCTCACACGCTGGAGGCGCCTCACCTCGATCTGCTTCATCCGGCGCGACGGGTCTGGCGCTATGGGCTTTCGTCGTGCGCCCTGACCGCGCTGGAGCGGGAGGTGTTGGGCGTGCGGCGCGAGCAGGCCGACGTGCCCAGCGGCGTGATCCCCTACCTCTACCGGGACTATCTGCGCACGGGCGACGCCCGCGAGATGGAGCGCGTGCTCTACCACAACCAGATCGACATTTTGAGCCTGGTCACGCTGGCGGCGCGGTTGTGCCGGGCTTTTGAGCACGGGGCCGATGGCGATAGCGCGAGCCTATCCGGCGCCGAGCTCTACGGGCTGGGACGCTGGTACACGGATGAGGAACGGAGAGGCGACGCAGAACGCGCGTATCGGACGGCGCTGGCGGATGAGCTCGCGCCTGAGCTGCGCACGCGGGTACTCCGTGAGCTGGCGTATCTGCTCAAGCGCGACGAGCGCCGAACCGAGGCCTTTGCCTACTGGCAGCAGCTGGCGCTGGAAGCCGCTGACCAGCGGAAGCGCGTCCTGGCCCACGTCGAGCTGGCCAAGTACTTCGAGTGGTACGTCGAGGATCTGGCGCTGGCCGCCGCGTGGACCCGGGCCGCGCTGCGCGCTGTCGAGGACGCGCCCGCCAGCACCCACCGCGACGAGCTCCGCCACCGCCTGGATCGGCTGGAGCGGAAGATGGATGGCTGACACTCCCCGCGCTGGCGAATTGGGCTTGACAAATTTGCACGTTGGGGTAGAATTAGCGGCGAGGTGCCGAGGTAGCTCAGCCTGGTAGAGCACTTGACTGAAAATCAGGGTGTCCCCAGTTCGAATCTGGGCCTCGGCACTTTTTTCTTACCTCTCAAGTAACGACCACCTCCCACTTGTCGCCAGGTCAGGGAAACCGAGTTTCGTAACATTTCAGTCTTGTGAGCAATTCCCGCTCTGGCGCTTCTAGAGGATCTGAAGCAACAGAAAACCGCTCAGAGCTGTGACCGCTCTCCTGACCGCGCCACCCCCGGGTACGGTCGCGCCTTCGGCGACCGGCCCGAGCAGCACTCACCAAACTGAACTGATACCGAGTTTCTAACTGCCAAGCGCTCCGTGCCCCCGCACCAGGAAGGAGCATCACCCACCACACATACCTCCCATCATACTTGCCTTTTCCTCCATTGATACCAGGTCTGCTCCCACTGATTGTCCCTTCCCCAGTACCTATGTCGGGCCCATACCACCGACATCGGGAACAAAATCCCTCCTCACGCCGTCATGATGTTGAGACCAAGCCCGCTATTAGACACGAGGAGGAGAATGATGAGACTTAGCAAGACGTTGCTGGCTCCGCTTATCGTCGCATCCGTCGTGCTGCTTGCTGCTTGCGGCACGCCTGAACCAACCCCCGTGACCAGTGGCACGGCAGACGAAGGCGCGGTTGGCGAGGAATACGTAGAAGAACCTGTTGAAAAGGACGGGGAATCCCCATCGATCGGCGAGGAAAGCGAAGCGCCGGTCGCCGAGGGATCGGACGGCGGAGGCCGTGCAGCTCAAGCGACGCCGGCGCTAGCCCCGGAGATCGAAATCCACGAGATCGAGGCATTGCAGGCCGGTCAATCCGATGATAACCTCCGCTTCGACGCGTTCAAACAGTTCATCGATGAGGTATATCCAGCCCACCTTGACCTGATAGAAGACCGCGTCATCATTCGCGTGGAACGAGAAGACGGATCCCCTGTCCACGACGCTGTCGTCAGCATTGAGGGGCAAAGAGAAATTCTGCTCCGTACCGGTTCGGACGGGAAAGCCTACCTGTTCCCCTCGCTCTACGGCGTGGAGGCCCCGATCCGGGCCCGGGTACAATGCCCCGAGGCGGGTATCCCGTTGCAAGACGGCTCGGAAGCATCTCCCCAACAAGACCAGTACGGCGAGGAGATGACCGTTGAGTTAGGATGTGCTCGGCCCGATCAGGTCTTGCTGGATGTCGTTTACCTGCACGACGTGACCGGATCGATGCAGGATGAGATGTCGCAGCTCCAGGCCACGACCGAGCGCGTGATGGAGATGCTTGAAGAAACATACGGACAATCCCCTGAGATGATCCGCGTCGGTGGAGTGCTCTACCGAGACCGCGGCGATGCCTTTGTGACCAGGGTGATCGACTTCGACGCCCCACGGGGTTTCGCGCAACACTTTCGCCAGTTCTACGCCGACGGCGGAGGGGACAAGCCAGAATCGGTCAACGCTGGCCTGGAGGACGCGCTGCAGATGGACTGGCGCGAGGACGCAATCAAGATAATCGTCCTGGTCGGCGACGCCGCGCCACACGACTACCAGGACGACCCCTGGGATCGTTACCTGGACCTATCTCAGACAGCTATGCAGCAAGGCATAAGGCTACACACGATCTCGGCCAGCGGGATGAGAGATCGCGGCGAGCTGGCTTGGCGAGAGATAGCTGTCTTCACCGGCGGTCAGTTTGTATTCCTGACCTATGAAGACGCATCCGAATCCGAACCGGGCGGCGAGACTACCAGGCACGTCGAAGGTTACAACGTCGATGACCTGGGCAGCATCGTCTTCTCACTGCTGAAGCAAGAGGTGGATAACCAACAATAGGCTCTCGCCAGAGGCAATTTGCGAGCGCTGCTGTGGTCGGTCTCCGAGCTCATCCCAGGGGCCCCAGTTACACCTTCGGCAGATTCGGCGGACCGAACACAGCTGACGTGCTTGCTTTGACCTCAGATCTGTATTTCCTCACGCGTCGTCTCTCACACGTCGTCTCTCACACGTC